>JBAUID010000198.1:0-3491 GCA_049680625.1 Burkholderiaceae bacterium
CCCTTGTTTTCTGGTGTTGGCGAAACAGTTTGATATTGCCGTATCCAGTGGATACTGAGAGCCCGCAAGACCGTGGGAGTTAATCCCGTATTAGCGACTATGAAATCAACGCTATCGGCTACACAACGACTCATCATCACTGACCTTCTTGTTGGCGCGGATGTGTTTAAGCAAGCCGTGCGCCGCCCCGACCTCTTCTTAATGATGGTAATCACGCCGTCGGCAGAAAATATCTCGACTTCATTTTAAGACTCAGTCGATTCCGCCCAGTGTTCCCCGTCACTGCCTTTGAGACAAATTGCGTTTTTTTACTACGGGAGGGTTTTGGCTCTTCGCCAGGCCGATTGTCACCCGTCCAAGTATCAATCGAACCATCATTCGAGCGGCTGCTTCCGACAACGAGGCCAGAACAGATCTGCCATTCCCGATCAAGACAGATCTCAATTGCCACACCTTAAATCGTGCTCTCTTAGATATTACGCACGATCAGGCTGACCCCGATCAAACCAATCATGCCAAAGAAGCAGCGGCGGAATATTTGTTCCGACAATCGTTGTCGCAACCACTGACCCAGTGGCATACCCGCACAGGCTGCGGTCAATGCCAGCAAACCGAGCCACGACGTATTACCGTCGAGCCGCCCTGCACTGACCAGCAACCCACCAAGTACCAGGCTGGAAGTACTGAAGGACAGACCCATGGCCTGTACCAACTGATCTTTTTTTAGTCCAAGTGTTTGCAAGTACATCACGGCGGGGATCACCATGGTGCCGGAAACCCCGGTAATTAAACCGGACAGCGTACCGGCCAGTGGCGCGCCAATCTGTTGCCTGGCTGGTGCCAGTTGAAACTGCAATCCGCCAAAACCAATCGCACAGTACGCAACCAGGACAAGCCCCAGTGCCACTGCCAATACGGCGGCGTCTGCATCTTTGAAATACTGCCAGGCAACGATTACACCTACGGCCTGCCCAAGCAGCATTGGCCAAAGCTTTGTGACAAGGCGATAGGCGGATTCCCAGGCCATGCCGGTCGGCCCTCTGAAAAACTGCCAGATATTGGTCATGAACGCCGGTAAGACCAGTAATGCAGCCGCCTCATACGTCGTCATCACCAGCCCAAGCAAGGCAATCGCCAGGGTCGGGAGCCCCATACCGATAATGCCTTTCATACAACCCGCCAGGAAAAATACGAAGGCGGTTATTGCGACAAGCAACAATGGATCGTTTGTCAGCGACAAACTCATTTGTCATCCCCTGGTTGGGCTGGGTGGCCCGGCAAGACCGTCAGGATCTTTGAAGCCAGTCATTCAACCATGAAAATC
Source organism: Burkholderiaceae bacterium (assembly GCA_049680625.1). GTDB lineage: Bacteria > Pseudomonadota > Gammaproteobacteria > Burkholderiales > Burkholderiaceae_E > JAUIAI01. The sequence continues at coordinate 1,325 of JBAUID010000198.1, forward strand.
GAAACCTTACTAATCGGGGCCCTTTCAATCGGGCCTTACCAGGTGCCCGACCGGGTTAGAATCACCGCATGGAAAAGCGCAAACTCGGAAAATTTAGTGTCTCAGCAATCGGAGTCGGTTGTATGAGCCTGACTCACGGTTACGGCCCACCGCCACCAACAGCGCAGGCCGAAGCCTTGTTGAACCGTGCACTGGATATTGGCTACACCCACTTCGACAATGCAGCTCTTTACGGCATGGGTGCCAGCGAAACACTGCTCGGCAATGCAATTGGCCATCGGCGGAATGAATACATCCTCAGCAGCAAATGTGGCATCTACAAAAATGCTGACGGCGTTCGAGAAATTAACGGTCGCCCCGAAGTACTGCGCGCAACCATCGAAGACAGCCTGCGCCGCCTGAAAACCGACAGAATCGATTTGTACTATCTGCACCGCTGGGACAAAGCGGTGCCGATTGAAGAAAGCATTGGAGAATTGTCGCGGGCAGTTCAAGCGGGCAAAATTCAGACAATCGGTTTGTCGGAAGTCTCGGCCCAGACCTTGCGTAAAGCCCATGCCGTTCATCCGATAACCGCGGTCCAAAGTGAATACTCCCTTTGGACGCGCAATCCGGAAATAGAAATCCTGCAGGCCTGCCGCGAGCTGAATTGCACCCTGGTTGCTTTTTCGCCGCTGGCGCGTCAGTTCCTCACCGGCGTTTTGCGTGACGCCAACACCCTGCATGAGACAGACCTCAGACGTAACATGCCGCGCTTCGATCCGGACACTTACCAAAACAACTTGAAGCTGTTGACCGATTATCAGTCAATTGCTGATGAGGCCGGGCTGTCCATGGCGCAACTGGCGCTCGCTTGGGTGCTGTCAAAAGGCAAAGACATCGTGGCCATTCCCGGCACTACAAATATCGATCACCTTGAAGAGAACGCAGGCGCCGATTCTAAGCCGTTAAGCCCACAGCTTATGTCAGCACTGGACCAGCTGATAAACGAACATACGGTGTCTGGCCCGCGCTATAACGCAAAAAACCAGCGGGAAGTCGATTCGGCAGAATATCCGCATCACGTTTTAACCTGATCTGCCGTTTCTGACGGCTGCGTCGAGGGGATGCTGGCTCTGCCCGGCTTCTCTGTGATCGGCCCCTGCGGGGCACATTACAAATACTTCTTACTAACGCGTCCTACGGACGCGTCTTTCCGACGCAACTTTCTGCATCGCTTCGACCGATTTCTTAGCGTGACAAATATCACCTCGGAAAACTTAACCAATTAGTGCTTAACAAGCCATCTGCCGTGCCTTCGGCCTTTCTGCAATGCCGCTCGGAAAAACTCGAATTCTTTCCCCTTTATAAGCTGTTGAATCTGAACAGCAATTCCGTCGGAATATTTTCCCAGTAAAACCTGGCACGACGCTTGCACCTTGAGTTGCACCTGGGACGATTTTGTCCACGCTGCGGCACCTGTTGTGACGAAATGCACACGCCCCCTTTTACTGAATGACTACAACGGAAACTCAAATGGCACTGTATCTGGAGACCATCAAAGAAGACGGTAGTGTCGTCTTTACCCGGCTTGAACCCGGTCAAAATTCGATTGCGGCCAACTCTGGCAATCAATACCGAATTATCGACCCACAGTCCGGAAACCCGCAAGTGGTACACACTGCGCGTTTCGGTGACAACCTGGCGATACAAAGCGAAGACCAGCTGATAAAAGTTGAGCTGTGTGGCTTTTATGAAGAGGGCAAAGACAAAGAGGGATGCACACTGGTCGGGTCGCACAACGAAGTAATCGCCGCCACTGCACAACCCGAAGTTCTGATGGCCGCGACTAGTGCGACCAACAACAGCAACAGTGGAAACGATGACAAGGCCGCTGCGGCCATATCCACAACATCCGACGAAGGCGTATCAGGTGTTGCCCTTATTGGTGGAGGGCTCCTGATTGCCGGTGCTGCTTCTTCATTGGGTAGCGACGACTCTGCAGTTGCCAACGACGAAACAAATCTTGGGTCTGGTGACAATGCTGGTGGCGGTGACAATGCCGGTGCTGGTGACAATGCCGGTGCTGGTGACAATGCCGGCGGTGGTGACAATGCCAGCGGTGGTGACAATGCCGGCGGTGGTGACAATGCCAGCGGTGGTGACAATGCCAGCGGTGGTGACAATG
>JBAUID010000199.1:0-4008 GCA_049680625.1 Burkholderiaceae bacterium
GGTATATAGCTGCAACCTTGAATGGTTCAACAGCCTGCCAAAAGACGTCCAGGACGGCATCGAATTTGCCAGTGAAACGACGTTCCGCCAGAACCTGGCCAAGGTCCCGGCCGCATTCGCATATGCCAGCTCGCAAATGAAGGCCGCCGGTGTGCAGATTCACACGCTGTCGCCGGATCAACTTGCCGCGTTTGAAGCCAAGTGCGGCCATAAGCGTCAGGAATGGACCGAATGGAAGGTCAAGCTCGCCGGTTCAATGGGCGCGTTCGACAAGATGCTCGAGGCGGCCAACACGAAGGGAAACTATTTCGTGCACAACGTGTAGCTCGGGGTCTGCGCGCGGCGGTTCGCGCGCAGACTTTAACATCCAGCCATAGGCGCAGGATTGCACTGATTTTCCGATGAAAAAACTGTTCAAACAACTCGATGACAATGGCGAGCGTTGGTTGCTCCTGGTTTTCTACAGCTTCGTGGTGGTGGTCGTGTTTGTCGAGGTATTGCGCCGCTTCGTCTTGCAGTATTCGTCAATCTGGGGCGAAGAAACCGCACGCTACATGTTTATTTACCTTGTGTGGATTGGCGCGGCCGCCGCAATCAAAGACCGTGCCCACTTACGGATTGACGTCATATTCGATCTTGTACCAAAGCGGGTCGGCGCGTGGATTTATCTGATTGGCGATGTGCTTACGCTGGCGTTTGCTTGCGTTGCCTTGTGGCTGTCCCTGGAATCAGTGCTTACCTCAATCAGGTTTGAAGCACTCACTCACGGATTGCGGGTAAACCAGGCCTGGTTTGCGTCCGCCGTGCCACTCGGATTTCTTTTGATTCTTATCCGGCTCATACAGTCGATCAAACGCGACTTCACCGACATTCGGCTCGGTCGCGATGTCCGTACCAGTGGCAAACTATTTGAGTAGCCGATGAACACTGCACTGTATCAACAGCCCGGCGCAGCCACGGAACTTGGCTGGGACATCGGTGGCCCCCTACTCCTAATCGTGGTTCTACTAGTTCTCGGCTTGCCGATGTGGGTATCCATGGGCATTGGTGTGATCGTTCTGTTACTGATCACCGAAGTCCTGCCGGTAGCCTTGCTTGGCGAATCATTGTTTGAGGGTATCGACGCATTCGCATTAATCGCGGTGCCGCTGTTCATTCTGACCGGAGATGTCCTCGTACGAACCGGCTTGTCCAAACGTTTGCTCGACATCGCGGACGCCACGACCGGCGGCCTTCGATCCGGGTTCGGATCCGCCACCGTGCTGGGCTGCGGATTTTTTTCTTGCATATCGGGTTCCGACGCCGCGGGGTGTGCTGCGCTTGGCCGCATGACAATCGATCGACTGGTAGCGAGTGGCTATCCGCGCCCGTATGCTGCCGCGTTGGTAGCGTCGGGTTCTTGCACTGGCATTCTGATTCCACCATCGATTGCCTATATCGTGATTGGCCTGATTCTGGGGATCTCAGCATCGACCCTGTTTGTGGCCGCGATCATTCCCGGTGTCCTGGTCTTGCTTGCCATCATGGCGACCAATATCGTTGTCAACAGGATGGCCGGCTATGAAAACTCGGCAAAATCATTCTCGCTTAACCACTGGGCAAAGACGGTTTGGCAGGGTCGGTATGCACTACTGGTGCCGGTAATTATTCTTGGTGGAATCTACTCAGGCGTTTTCACCCCAACGGAAGCCGCCGCCGTCGCCGTGGTCACCACAATCGCGATCGGGTTGCTGCAACAAACATTGAGCGTCGCCGACTTTCCCGACATGTTACTTAGCTCAGCGAAAGTGAACGGTGTGATCCTGCCAACTGTCGCGCTTTCGCTGCCGTTGGCTGAAGCACTTGGCGCACTGTCCGTCCCCCAATACCTGATAGAGCAGGCACTGGCACTGACATCAAACACAACCATCATCATCTTAATGATGGTGGCGGTTCTCATTGTGGCCGGCTGCGTGATGGAAGCCGTGCCAAACATTGTTCTAATTGCACCGGTGCTGCTACCGCTTGCTCGTGAAATCGGCATGGACGACATTCACTTTTGCATCATGATGGTCACATGCCTTGGCATTGGCTTCATAACGCCGCCAATCGGATTGAATCTGTTTGTAATTTCAGGCGTGACGGGTGAGCCCATTCTGAAAGTGGCGCGCTATGCAGCGCCCTTTGTTTTTTCGATGCTGGCGGTTGCATTGCTTTTGGCATTTGTGCCCGAGCTGTCGCTGGTGTTGCTGGATCGCTGATAACCCTAAAGGTAAAATGCGCGTAATTTTTGTACTCTACGACTCACTCGTTCGCGGCGCCATGCAATGCTATGGGGGCAAACATATTGAGACTCCCAACTTTAATCGTTTCGCCGAACGTGCCGTGACCTTTGATCGTCACTTCGTCGGTAGTTTGCCGTGCATGCCGGCGCGCCGGGAAATGCACACCGGACGATTGAATTTTCTGCATCGCAGCTGGGGGGCGCTTGAACCGTTTGATCAGTCTTTCTCTGAAATTCTTCGCGACACTGGCGTTTATACCCATCTGGTTTCCGACCATTATCACTATTGGGAAGATGGTGGGGCCACCTATCACAATCGCTATTCGTCATGGGAATTCATCCGCGGTCAGGAATGGGATAAATGGAAGGCGATGGTACAACCGCCATTGGAACGCTTCAAGCAAATGTACCACCCGTTGCAACACGGCTCGAATGGTGACGGTCGCCTCCAGACGATGATCAATCGCACGACAATGAAAGAGGAAGCCGACTTTTGTTGTCCGCGCACCTATGAGGCAGGCTTTCAATTTCTCGATGAAAACCGCGATGCAGATAACTGGCTGCTGCACCTGGAATGTTTCGACCCGCATGAGCCATTTCACGCACCGGCGCGGTTTCGTGAAAAGTACCCCACTGGCTACAACGGCCCGATCCTGGACTGGCCCCGTTATAAGCGCAATGAAGAGGATGCCGCCGAGGTTGCCGAACTGCGCGCCAACTATGCGGCCCTGATGAGCATGTGCGATGAGTACTTTGGCCGTTTGCTTGACTACATGGATCAACACAATATGTGGCATGACACGGCGGTGGTGCTGGGAACTGATCACGGCTTTTTACTCAGCGAGCACGACTGGTGGGGCAAGAATCGTATGCCGTTCTTTAATGAGCTCAGTCATATCCCGCTGCTGATGTATACACCGGAAACCGCGCAGTTTGGCGGGCAACGCCGGGATTCACTTACCCAAACCATCGACTTGATGCCGACTATACTCGACCTGTATGGGCTGGCCCCACCTCCCGCAGTAGAGGGTCATTCGTTGCTGCCGATGTTGCAGCAAGACAAACCGGTTCGCGAGGCGGCGCTATACGGGATGTTCGGTGCAGGCACCAATATTACCGATGGCCGTTACACCTATTTCCGATACCCGGGAAACATGGCAGAGCAAGATCTGTACGAATACACGATCATGCCAATGCACCAGAAGTCGCTTTTCCCGTTGCCCGAACTGAGGCAGGCAACCTTAGTCAATGACTTTTCCTTTACCCAGGGCGTCCCGTTACTCAAAGTGCCTGCACGGCGCAATATCAAAGGCCAGCCTGTTGGACACACCGGCCAGGGTGGTGGCTATGAAGACACAAGCACCGTGTTGTACGACTTGAAAACAGACTACGAACAAAACCGACCGTTTCGAGACGATATTATCGAATCGCGCTTGCTGGCCAATATGCGTTCGATCATGACACGCAATGAAGCACCCGATGAAGCCTTTGTTCGATTGGGGTTGACCCGAACGAATTAATCATTAACAACGGCTGGGGTGCGTGCCGACGGGCAAAATTTAGGAAGCCAAGATGTCGAACTCTGCCTGGAGTCAGCGAAAAATCCGTCCCGACTTAGGAAAATTCTTGGCCACGACCGAGTTCATTCAGGCGGCCGAGGCCCAGGCAAAGTCGCTGGGCACCGACCCCGCCTACGTGTTCGTGCCACATCCGATTCAGGATCGAACGAACGAGGAGCTGCACGC
>JBAUID010000200.1:0-7406 GCA_049680625.1 Burkholderiaceae bacterium
AATGAGTAGCAAATTACCCGGAATGCATGAACGCCACGGTGGTCAACTGGTGGCCGACGCCTTGTGCGCCCATGGGGTTGACACCGTTTTTGGAGTCCCTGGCGAAAGCTATCTGGCCGTTCTCGAAGGCATGCACCAGCGACGAGAGGACAGCCGGTTCATCATCTGCCGACAGGAAGGTGGTGCAGCCAATATGGCTGACGCATACGCCAAGCTGACAGGCAAACCCGGCGTGTTAATGGTGACCCGGGGGCCAGGGGCCACCAATGCATCCATCGGGGTACACACGGCCTATCAAGACTCGACACCGATGCTGGTCCTTATCGGACAGGTTGGCACCCAGATGATGGATCGCGAAGCGTTCCAGGAAATTGACTACCGAATAATGTACGGGCCAATCACAAAATGGACCGCCCAGGTCGAACAAGTCGAACGTATACCGGAATACATTGCACGCGGCCTGCAGGTAGCCACCAGTGGACGCATGGGGCCGGTAGCCCTGGCGCTGCCGGAAGATGTGCTGACCCATCTTGCCAGCGTCCGTGACACCAACGCATTTGCACCCGCCCAGGCTTCGCCGGGCGCAGGCCAGGTGCAGGCGATTAGTCATGCCCTGGACAAGGCAAAGCGTCCACTGATGATTCTCGGCGGCAGCGGCTGGACAACCCAGGCCTGCCAGGACATAGCAAATTTTGCAGTCAACAACCATATCCCCGTGGCCTGTTCACTGCGCCGCCAGGATTTGTTCGACAACAACCTACCGAATTACATCGGGGATGTTGGTATCGGCATCAATCCCAAACTCGCCGATCGCATACGTAACGCCGATCTGCTGATTGTGCTGGGCGCCAAAATGGGCGAGATGCCCAGTTCCGGCTATACCCTGCTCGACATTCCCGTGCCACAAATGAAGATGATTCACGTTCACCCAGGCGCGGAAGAGCTTGGCCGGGTGTATCAAGCCGAGATCATGATCAATTCCGGTATGCCTGAAATTGCCTCAGCCCTGGCTGGGATGAAATCAACTGCCAGTAAGCAGTGGACAGAACATCTGACAACCGGCCGCGCCGAATACGAACAATGGCAGTCCCGTCCGCCGGTTTTTGACGCCTTAAGCAAGCAAGGTAAATCTGGGGTGGATCTGTGGGCAGTGATGCAGACCTTGCAAAGCAAGTTGCCAAACGACACGATAGTTGCCAACGGGGCTGGTAATTTTGCAACCTGGGCGCACAGATTCTGGCGCTATGGGCCAATGCGATCACAGTTGGCGCCAACCTCAGGGGCAATGGGTTACGGCGTGCCGGCTGCGGTTGCTGCCAGCATTTGCGCGCCAGACCGAACCGTGTTGTGCATTGCCGGTGATGGAGACCTGATGATGACAGTCCAGGAACTGGCGACTGCCAGACAATACGGCGGCACCCCGCTGGTGATCGTGTTCAACAACAGCATGTACGGAACCATTCGAATGCACCAGGAACGCGACTATCCAAACAATATTGTTGGTACCGAACTCACCAATCCTGATTTTGCTTCGCTGGCCGAGGCCTTTGGCGGCTTTGGCGCCTGCGTCGAGTCTGATGACCAATTTGCACCGGCCCTGGACAATGCTCTGAAGGCAATGGCTGGCGGACAGTTTGCGATGATCGAAATCAAGGTTGACCAGCAAATTATTACCCCGGGCAAAACCATGGATGAAATCCGCGGTTCCGCTTAGCCGGCTGATTTCTTTCTGCGGCGGCGGGCCGGACGAACTTCGGCAATAGCCGCCGCAAATGACTCGAGGTCTTCAAAACTTCGGTAGACCGACGCAAAGCGAACAAACCCAACGTTGTCCAGGTTCTTTAGTTCATCCATCACCATTTCGCCAATGCGCTCGCTGGCAATTTCCCTGACGCCTAAGCTGCGCACCCGGTCGACGATCCGGCTAATTGATTCAGCTACCGCGTCCGCACTCACCGGTCGCTTTCGCAGGGCCAGCGAAATCGAAGCCTCGAGCTTGGACAACTCGAAATCAACACGGGAGCCATCTTTTTTCACTACGGTGGGCATCACAATTTCAATGCGCTCATAAGTTGTGAAACGCTTGCCACAAGACTGGCAGCGACGACGGCGGCGAATAGCTTCACCGTCATCGGACGCACGCGTTTCAATAACCTGGGTTTCGTCTTGCTGACAAAACGGACAAATCATCTCGGACAAATCATCTGATAACCGCCGGTGCGTCGACTGGATTCAACTCAGAATTCAACTTAAAATCAGGCCGCCTTTTTTTGTGCGCGGCCGCTGCCGTAAACGGGAAACTGTGCAGTTAGCTCGGCCACCTGGCGGCGAACGGTATCGATATTCGCCGCATCCTGCGGCGCATCCAGAACGTCCGCAATTAAGTGACCGACCCGGGCAGATTCAGATTCCCCAAAGCCCCGTGTGGTCATTGCCGGTGAACCAAGACGCACCCCACTGGTGACCATGGGTTTTGCCGGGTCATTTGGAATCGAATTCTTGTTGCACGTGATATGCGCCTGACCAAGTACTGATTCGGCTTCCTTGCCTGTAATACCTTTAGGCTGCAGATCAACCAGCATCAGGTGTGATTCAGTACGACCGGAAACAATGCGCAGGCCCCGTTCAGTCAGCGTTTCAGCCAACACCCGGGCATTGGTGAGCACTTGCTGCTGGTACTGCTTAAATGACGGCTGCAAGGCTTCGCCAAAAGCCACCGCTTTGCCAGCAATTACATGCATCAACGGGCCACCTTGCAGACCAGGAAAAACCGCCGAGTTGATTTTTTTTTCATGCTCTTCTTTCATCAGGACAATGCCGCCTCGCGGCCCACGCAGACTCTTATGGGTTGTTGAGGTAACCACATCAGCGTGCGGCACCGGGTTCGGGTACAAACCGGCCGCGATCAAGCCGGCATAGTGCGCCATATCAACCATTAGCAACGCGCCGACATCACGAGCCACCTTCGCAAAGCGTTCAAAATCTATGCGCAGACTATAGGCTGACGCCCCGGCGATGATCAGTTTTGGCTGTTCACGTTCAGCCGCCTGCGCCATCGCGTCATAGTCGATAGCCTCATCTTTGTTCAATCCATACGAAACCACGTCAAACCACTTGCCCGACATATTCAGCGGCATGCCGTGGGTCAGATGCCCACCTTCAGCCAGGCTCATGCCCATGATCTTGTCACCCGGATTCAGAAACGCGAGAAAGACCGCCTGGTTCGCCTGCGACCCAGAGCTGGGTTGAACATTAGCCGCCTGGGCGCCAAACAATTTTTTCACCCGGTCGATGGCCAGTTGCTCAGCGACGTCTACATGCTCACAGCCGCCATAGTATCGTCGACCGGGGTAGCCTTCAGCGTACTTATTCGTCAACTGGGAACCCTGGGCCGCCATCACAGCCGGGCTGGTGTAATTCTCAGATGCAATCAATTCAATATGGGCTTCCTGGCGCTGGTGTTCGTCAGCAATTGCCTTAAACAATTCGGGATCGGCCTGGGATAAAGTTAAATCGGTATCAAACATTTTCTTCCTGCACTTTATTAGAGAGTCACGATGCGCCAGTTAGCCGCGGTACAGTGAATCGTGAATCGTGAGTCGTGAATCATGAGTTGCGAGTCAAACACGCATGCGCGGCAGCCAACATTCGTCATTCACCGTTGACCGTTGACTGTTGACCAATGGGCATTCACAAATAGGCAGGTCTGCCCAGGCGTTCGGCAGACAGTCGAGAGACCCCGGTGGCAAAACTCTTGATGCAAAGACACTTGCACAAAATCAATGCGCAACATCACTAACCCTCCGGGCTGTCCGGTGGCAAGCCGTCCGGACATTCAATCCACTCCATGGTAGTGCTCTACCTGATCGCCAGTTGTGGATCGAGACAATATTTTAACTCGCCCTTGTGCGAGCGCCAAGTTGCTGCTAGCGCAAATGCCCAATCTGCGCCCAAGCGTCGATACGACAGTGCTCGCCCTGGATAGAGATACGGTTCAACGAAGTGTTCAAAATCTCGAAATCCCGCCGGGTATCAAGGGCCAGGCCGCGAGCCCAACGCTGGACACAGTCGAGTACCCCACCGTGGGTCACAACCAGCAAGTGCTCACCGGCCTGGTGATTCTGAGAAATCGACCGCAAGGCACCGACAGCACGCTGATAAAAGCTAATGAGTGATTCGCCGCCGTGAACGTCATAACTCGGATCGCGCGACAACAACCGCTCTGCGCGATCCGGATGGGTTTTTCTGACTTCTTCCAGGGTTTTGCCCTCAAACCAGCCAAAGCGACGTTCGCGCAGATCGGGGCGAAAATAAACCGTCTGATTCCCTGCCAGGCGAGCATACGGCGCGATCGTCTGCCGGGTCCGCGTCAGATCGCTGCAATACAAACCGTCAAACTGCTGTTCGCGTAAGGCCTGCGCCAATTGTTCAGCCTGCTGCAAGCCGTTTTCGGCCAATACGGTGTCAAGGCTCCCCTGCACCCGCTGTTGGGCGTTAAATTCGGTCTGCCCGTGACGCACCAGGGTAATAACAACCGACTTTGCCGGCGTTGACAAAGCATCTGAGTCCGTCGGCGGGTCAGCTTTTGTACTCGACAAAATGTGCATGTTTGGCCCCTGGAAAAGACAAATTATGCAACAGGCTTCGGTTCGACCTGCAACCAGAAGGTGACCGGGCCATCGTTGATGAGCCCAACCTGCATATCAGCCCCAAAACGCCCGCATTGGACGTGCTTGTGATGAGACTGACAGGACTGTACGAAATGATTAAACAACTGCTCACCCAGGGCGGGCGGGGCCGCCGGCGTGAAACTGGGCCGCAATCCGCTTCTTGTGTCAGCAGCCAGGGTAAATTGGGGCACTAGCAGCAGGCCAGGGCCTGACCAAAGATCAGAGGCCTCATAGCCGCCGGCATCATCTGCCAGGTCGAGCAAAGACCGGTTCATGCGACCCGCACCGTCACTAAACACGCGGTAGCGCAATAATTTGTCGGCCAGCCGCTCAACACAATCCGGGTTGTCTTCCCGCTCGGCGCACACCAGAACCATCAGACCGTTATCAATTTGCGCCACTATTTCGTCGTCAATCGTGACCGATGCCTCGCGCACACGCTGCAGCAAGGCAATCATGTTTGCAGAGTAACCCGGGCAAATTTGCGCTTTCCAACCTGCAGCACGTAGGTGCCGGCTTCAAGCTGGGTATCACGATCGGTCACTTTTTCGCCATCGACCCGGACACCACCTTGCTTGATATTTCGAATGGCTTCGCTGGTCGACGGCGCCAGCCCGGCTTGTTTGATCAAAGCCGGCATCGCAATAGGCAGACCCTGGATGGTGAGCTCCGGCATATTTTCCGGCATCTTTCCATGACGAAAGCGGGCTTCAAATTCGTCCAGCGCATTGGACGCGCTGGCATCACCATGAAAGCGGCCGACAATCTCGCGCGCCAGTAGTACTTTGGCATCGCGCGGGTTTTTGCCCGCGTCGCACTGGGATTTAAGCTTATTGATTTGCGTCATTGGCAGGGTGGACAGCAATTCAAAATAGCGCCACATCAACACATCGGATATTGACATGATCTTGCCAAACATCTCACCCGGTTGATCAGTAATTGCGATGTAGTTGCCCTTGGATTTGGACATCTTCTCAACGCCGTCCAAACCTTCAAGCAAAGGCGTGGTCAGAATGCATTGGGGCTTCTGGCCGTATTCTTTCTGCAATTCCCGGCCAACCAGTAGATTGAATTTCTGATCCGTGCCACCCAATTCGAGATCCGACTCAAGCGCAACGGAGTCATAACCCTGCATCAGCGGATACAAGAACTCGTGCACTGAAATTGGCAACCCGGACTTATAACGCTTGGTAAAATCGTCGCGCTCCATCATTCGCGCAACCGTATAACGGGCGGCCAGTTGAATCATGCCACGTGCGCCCAGCTTGTCACCCCATTCGGAGTTATAACGGATCTCGGTTTTGTCAGCGTCCAGCACCAGGCTTGCCTGCTTAAAATACGTCTGCGCATTGGCTTCGATTGCTTCCCGGGTAAGCGCCGGCCTGGTTGCATTGCGGCCTGATGGATCACCAATCATTGCGGTGAAATCACCGATCAGAAAAATGACCGTATGGCCCATGTCCTGGAACTGACGCATTTTGTTCAGCACAACCGTGTGACCCAGGTGCAGGTCAGGAGCGGTTGGGTCCAACCCCAGTTTTATCCGCAAGGGTTTGCCACTTTTCTCGCTGGCTACCAGCTTGTCCAGCCATTCAGATTCAACAAGCAATTCGTCACATCCACGCAACGACGTCTGCATCGCCAGACGGACGGTGTCGTTTATGTGCTCATTTGTGCCGTTCATTTTGGTCCCCGGGTGTGACTGCTGGCGAATTTCGTATAATCAAAAGCAATGAATTGACAATTGAACACCAGAACCCATCCAAAAAGGAGGCTTCTGGGTCAAAATGTCGGGTGCGTTGCCTGAAACTAAGTGCATGAAGCGATTTGCAAGGAGTTTTCTTGGTAGTTTCAGGCTCGTACCACGATAGTGTTGAATAAGAATTGTTGAATAAGAATTGAACTACAAGACTTGACGTACAAGACTGATAAATTAGCCACCCGCATAGCAACGGCTTTCCCGGCTATCAGCAATCTGTTGCCCATTTATCACCCAACGGGGCGACGCGCAGTCGGGATTCTAATGCCATCGGATGGATAAAACGGATAGTAAGAGCATTTGAATGCCCACTAACACAGCACGAACAGGACTTGCCGCCGTATTAGCCATGGGGGCAGCTGTTACCGCCTTTGGTGTTTCCGTACCAACCCATGGACGCGGCACCCCTGCAGATCAAATTGTCATCGACAAGTTACTGATCCCCGCTGCCCACGGCTCCGGAGTCCGTCGCCTGCCAGTCATTCTCGAGGTTCGGGAAGGCGATACCCTGGAAGGGCTATTGCGGTCCACCGGTGCCATGGACCAGGAGTTCTTCAACTTCCTCAGGACTGACAAAAACGCCCGCGTACTTCATGAACTCACCCCCGGCCGCCTCGTCATGGCCGAATTTGACACGATCGGACGCCTGCACCAGGTGCGCTATACACCGGGTCTTGATGATGACAGCCACCTGACCGGCAAAGTCACCCGGGTTCATGTGCGACGAGTCGACGGTGAGCTTAGTTCTGAAATCGAACCGATTGAACTGGTCCGCACGAGTCGCATCGCTTCGGCAACAATCGAAAACAGTTTGTTTGCCGCAACCGGAAAAGCTGGCATACCAGACACGATTGCCAGCCAGGTTGCTGATATTTTTGGGGGCGACGTGAACTTTGAGCGGGATATCCGCCGTGGTGATCAGCTCCGGGTTATTTACGAAGCCATGTTTGAACCGGACAGCCTCAGTGGCGAGATCG
>JBAUID010000201.1:0-2172 GCA_049680625.1 Burkholderiaceae bacterium
TTCGAATCCCGGCGCAATCAAATTGTCGAAATCTAGATTTGAACCAGATACGTAGCGAGCACGTTCAGTCAAGAAACCAAGCACCGGTTCGTGAAACCCGAGTTGGGCCTGAATCGCCTTAGCTGTAAGTCCAACCTTCCATCCAACTAGTCGATCTCCCGATTCTTCGAGGCGCGCAAGTAGTCCAAGCTGAACCGCATACGCGTCGTCCATCGACAATTGGCCTCTCAGTTCATCGGGATCATGTATTCCGCGCTGGCTACTTTCCCAAAGAATATCAACCGCGTCACTGATGTTCATTCGCACATCTCCAGATAATCATGGTGCAGTACAACGCCTAAGTTAACTCGCATTTGCTGGCGGCCGATGGTTCTGGGCGGAGCCCAGGTTCTCGGCCGCTGGCAAATGTCGAGTTCAATGCCGTGTTAGAACGCGATTCCGTCCACACTTCAATCATTCCTTGGCCCAACAGATTTCCCATGATTCCCATCGTCGCACCAATCGACCACCAGAACAAGTAAACCGGCATATCCTCAAAAAGCGGCAGTGGTCCTAGAAGTTCGTTTACGGCGACGCATGCTCCAGCACCAACTACTAAATACAGAGCCGCACACTGCGTGATATGGCGCACAAGCCAAGACCAATTCAGAACACGCAGAGCAAATGAGGTCAGAACGGTTGCGCCGACCACCATAACCGCCACCAGTGCCGTTGCGAAGAGAAGAACCAGAAATTTGTCCATGCCGAAGAGAATCGGAACGAATACCCTAGCGGTATAAGCAGCAACCATCGTCGAAACCGTAACCGCCACGGACGCCAGGATCGCTTTTAGGATGAACATTTCTCGAAGAATTCGCCTTGCGTTCTAACGTGTTTTCTGCAGACAAATGTAAAAACGGCTTTTCTGCCGGTTAACATTAAAACTGATGGATAACATTATCGGACCTCGGTCGTAAGTACTATGTTTTTTTGGGAAAAAATCGCGTACGCTCAATTTTCAAAGAGGCGCTTTTGCCGGTTAACAAATTGATCTTATGGCGGGTAGTTCCATCCGTGGTGGCACCGGGCAACCGGCGGTTAAGTCTACCAAGTTGCTTGGCCAGCTTAGGGAGCATATTCGGTATCGACATTACAGCTATAAAACAGAAACCGTCTACCTATATTGGGTGAGGCAGTTCCTGTATTTTCATGAAATGCGCCATCCCAGCGAAATGGGCAGGGTTGAGGTTGAAGCTTTTCTTCAGCATCTTGCAGTGCAACGTCAGGTGGCCCCGGCAACGCATCGGCAGGCGCTGGCCGCCTTGCTATTTATGTACGAGCGTGTCCTGGGTATTGAATTGCCCTGGCTCAAAGAAATTGGCCGCCCCCAAGTCCGGCAGCGCTTGCCGGTGGTGTTGTCGCAAGCCCAGATCGGTCAGATATTTGCCTATTTGGCGGGGGACCGCCTTTTGCTGGCGCGACTGCTCTACGGCACCGGCATGCGAATTTCTGAGGCGCTTCAGTTGCGCGTCAAAGATATTGATTTCTCAAACGCAACCATTGTTGTCCGCCAGGCTAAGGGCGGAAAAGACCGCGCTTTGATGCTGCCATCGAGCCTGGTCTCGCCGTTGCAGGCACAGCTCAACTACGCCAGTCAGCTTTGGCGCGCTGACATCGATGCGGGCCGGGCGGGGGTTCAGATGCCAACTGCAGTGCAGCGCAAGTACCCAAGAGCGGCAGCCTCATGGGCATGGTTCTGGGTGTTTCCGCAAGACCATGAATCGGTTGACCCGCGCACTGGCGAAGTACGTCGCCACCACCTTCATGATCAGTTACTCCAGCGTGCGTTTAAGCGCGCCCTGTCGCGTTCCGGCATTGCGAAGCGGGCGACCCCACATACGTTGCAGACTTAAGCGGCCGCCTTCAACAGAGCCGACAAGTCTTTAGCCGACTCCAACTCGGCTACCGCCGTAATCAATGCTTCGCAGCGCGTCTTGCCAATTACCGGGCTCACAATTGCGCGGGTTTTCTCGCACAGTCGCTCCCATTGAGCATCAACATCGCTAGCCGGAATGGCGACGTTGTATTCGGCGCGCAGGCTGCGCCCGTCTTTGGTCGTGATCACGACAATAGCCGAACGGAATAAATCACTGTCTGAATGTGGGGTTGGGGCCAGTTCGACCCGGCGCCGTG
>JBAUID010000202.1:0-1925 GCA_049680625.1 Burkholderiaceae bacterium
GAATACTCGTCCGGCGCCAGCGCCGGATCGTCAATTCGTTTGTGATAGTCCTCTGGCCCGTCAAAGACGATGGCCTTTCCCACAAAAGCCTCCGGGTCGTCAGGATTACTCAGGTAGCGTTGACGAAATTCGGCAGAAATAACGCTCGTTTTCATGATGGCTGATTCAAACAGGTTTCCCGTCATTACCAGAAAGCCGGCATCCGCCACCATGGGGTTGCTGAATTCGCGAATCACATCGGTGTCACCAATAGTCTTGCCCGCGCAGTTCTCGGTGAGGGATTTTCCGGTAACGGTCATCGTATTGGTTCGGATGAGTTTATGTTTCATCAATTCATTGATGACCGCCGGCAAACCGCCGGCACGGTAATACTCTTCACCAAGGTACTCACCGGCTGGCTGCATATTGACGAGCAAGGGCACGTGATGGCCAATCGCTTCCCATTCACCAATGTCAAGGTCGACACCGATATGGCGCGCAATTGCATTGATATGAATCGGTGCGTTGGTCGACCCCCCAATCGCTGAACACGCCACAATGACATTCTCAAATGCCTCGCGGGTCATGATGTCAGATGGCTTTAAGTCTTCACGAACCATTTCGACAATGCGCTTGCCCGTGACATAAGCACACTGACCACGCTCGCGATACGGGCCCGGAATGGCCGCCGCACCAGGCAGAGTCATACCAAGAGCCTCCGCCAGCGCATTCATCGTGGACGCTGTCCCCATGGTGTTGCAGTGCCCAATTGAGGCCGCGGACGATGACACAAGGTCGACAAAACCGTCGTAATCAATTTCGTTGGTTGCCAGCAGTTCGCGGGCTTTCCAGACGATCGTGCCTGACCCCGTGCGTTTGCCCTCATGCCAACCATTCAACATTGGCCCACCGGGCAGCGCAATGGCGGGGATATTAACCGTGGCAGCCCCCATCAGCATTGCCGGCGTGGTCTTGTCGCAGCCAGTGGTCAGGACCACCCCATCCAGTGGGTAACCATACAAAACCTCGACCAGGCCCAGGTAGGAAAGATTGCGATCCAGAGACGCCGTCGGACGCTTAGTGGTTTCCTGAATCGGATGAACCGGAAACTCCATTGCCACCCCGCCAGCCGCGGTAATACCATCCCTGACCCGCTTGGCCAGTTCGATGTGGTGCCGATTACAAGGGGCCAGGTCCGAGCCAGTCTGGGCAATGCCGATAATTGGTTTTCCGGATTGCAATTCTTCACGGGTAATACCAAAATTCAGGTAACGCTCGACATAAAGGGCAGTCATGTCAGTGTTTTCTGGATTGTCGAACCATTGCTGAGAGCGCAGTTTTTTGCCTGCCATCGGTTTTCTCCTGGATTTCCCTGGGCCAAATAGCCATTGATGATTCATTGATCAACCAGCGATCAGCTGACTACTGAGCTGATTACCGAGCTGACTACTGATTAAGCACCCGGCTGATGTTGCAGGCCGACGAATCATTAAGCCTGCAAGTGTAAGCGAAAGCCGTCAGCCATCCGCGACATTTGCGACTGATCAACCCGGAAAATCGACCGCTGATAGTCAGCAAAAGCTGCAATATTCCGCCGAATCGGTTATCGTTGCATTGTTACTAGCAACCGCGTCGACCCTCTGTGGATGCCCTGCCCGGCTGGGCCCAACTGCTGATCCTTTTTGTACTGCTTATCGCCTCAGGCTTTTTCTCAATTTCCGAGATCAGCATGATGGCGATTAACCGCTATCGCCTGAAGAATCTCGTACGAAAAGGGTCCAAGCGTGCGCAGCGGGTCACCGGTCTGCTCGACAACACAGAAAAGCTCCTGGGCACAATTCTGATCGGCAACAACGTTGTCAATGCCGCGTTAACCACATTTGTAACAGCGCTGGCCATCCGATATTTTGGTAACAACGATTCAGTACTACTGATCACCACGACCC
>JBAUID010000203.1:0-32152 GCA_049680625.1 Burkholderiaceae bacterium
TTAGTTCGAGAAATTTCATTGCGCGTCGTGCATAGTAGCGTCCGTACCTATCGTACTTTATACACCGTGATTGTGACGGATGTTATCCAGCGTCAGTTGCTTTGGTTTGAATAATCGTCTGTTGGTGGTTTCATCTTCTGGCAAAGCACAAACATAATGTGATCCCAGTTCGCGGGCTTGCCCTCCCAGTGGCAATCAGCGGTGGTAGGGGTTCAGATCTACGCCGTGATCCGGGCTTTGATCACCTCGCTTCCTGATTAAGCTCTGACGCAAAAGCGTTTCAGCGGGAACGCTCACCCGAACCTGGTAGCGGTCGGCGGTGCGGGCGTCGCCGGCATGCGTGTTTAACGATAGTTCGGCCATTTTGGCCAGGGCATCGGCCGCGGTTGTCCGGAAGGTATCGTCAATTTCATTGTTGTCGGGTGGTTCGCGCAGGGGGTCCAGTGCCTGCATAAACACGGCACCTTGGTCGGCGGTTAGTCGGCCACGTATCACCAGCATGCCGTCGTCATCAAAGTAGCAAGACAGCTCTCGACTATGGAACACTTGTGCCGGGTTGAGCGTGGCTTGCACCTGCCGATAGTGGCGAACGACTCTTTCGACATGGCTGGCGGTGCCGCCGAAAGCGACCTCGAGTAAATCGCGTTCGTTTTGTGGCGTGGCAACCCGGGTAAGGGCACGAACCTTCGAGTAACTGATGCGCCCAGCCTGGAATGCGGCGTGTTTTTTTTGGGGCGTGTTTTTCCGGGCGTTTTTGTACGGTTGTTTTTGGTTTTAAGGACTGGGGGAAATTCACAATCAGCGCATTTTTGCTGTCCGCGTGCAGCCCGTGTCTCCCGTCTTCGCTAAGCGACCTGCGCCGGTGCGGCGGTTGGGTTCGGGGGGGCGGGGGGGGGCTCAATGGAGTGGGTATCGACGGGCCGGCGTCAACTGATGCCATTATCGGTATATTGCCCGTAATCTTGGAGTGCAATCCGATGGTCATGACAGTTTTTTCTCAACCTGGATGGAAAAATCCGGTTGGCCACTTCGTGAGATTGACGGCCCTTCTTCTGGCGCTTTGCCTGCCGCAACCTGGCGTTGCGCAGCAAGCCCCCGATATTAAGTTTCAGCGTATTCCGGTGCAGTTCATTGCGGCCCTGGGTGACCCGGGTGCCACTAGTGGGGACAATGCTCAGCTATGGGGTATCTGGCGCGAAGACCCGGGCCCACGCGGCGTTTCTTTGCATTACCTGCACAGGTTGACAGAAAAGAACCGCGTTACCCCGGCGGGCTGGCAGTTCGACCCCAACGAATGGTGGTTGGAAGAGAACGGGTTGGTCATGGAAAGACCAAGCGTCCCGTTGCCGCCGGGCAATTACCTGGTGACCGGTGATCGCGAGACGACGGCAGTGCTCACGATAGAAAAAACTAAAGGAACAGGCAAAGCAGATACCAGTGGTCCGACGCGCTGGACGCTCCACAGCGGTGCGAAACTTCACGACGTGACCCACCTGGGCTGCCGTTCGGCGCGCTATACGCCGTTAACTGCCGCAGGCTCGACTTGTTCGCCAGCACAGGCGCCGGTCGAAGAATTCCGGGTTGACCCGGGCGCTGAGATGCCGCCGGTGCCGGGTTGCCAGAAGCAGGACTTTGCGGTGTTGTTTGTGGTTGGTATCGCGCCCTTGCAGTAGTTTTGGATTGATCGCATTAGGCCTGCTGCGTAGTCGATCGGGGGGATTGACCGCCCCCAGCGTATCTGGTGTGATGGGCTCTCACTATTCAGGGAGCCCCATCATGACCATATTAGAAAACGCTAATCAGTTTTTCGACGCATGTGAAACCGGTAAAGGCTGGGCGGCTTGCAAAGCCTGGTGCCACCCCGGTGCAACTTTCAGTGCGCAGGCCGACGCGTTGGCCGAAGTGTCAACCGTCGAACAATACGCGGAGTGGATGAAAGGCTTGCTTGGCCCGGTGCCCGATGGGCATTACGAACTTAAGGCTATGTCGCTGGATGACAAAAGACAGATAGTGACGGCGTTTGCTGTTTTTCACGGCACGCACACGGTTGACGGGCCGGTACCTGCAACCAACAAAACTGTTGCCGCAGACTACGTTTATGCGATGCAGTTCGAAGGTGAAAAAATTACTCACATGACGAAGATCTGGAATGACGGGCATTCGTTAAAGCAACTGGGTTGGGCTTAGAAGGGTTGGGCTCAGAGGGGTAAGGCTTAGTTAGCTGACTTTGCAAACCTATTCGCTATCAATTGCGTGGCGAATAGAATATTGGGTACAACAAGAGCGGTCGCTGCATGGCGATCAGAGGTCGGCTATATTCTGTGCTTATGGTGCAGACGAAAAAAGCAGAAGTGCGCGATGCGATTTTAAAATCGGCCCGACAACTATTTAATACCCGGGGTTACCACGGCGCGTCGATGGCACAAATAGCGGCTGATGCCGGTGTTTCTGCGGCCAATATATACGTGTATTTTGGTTCTAAACTGGAAGTCTTGTTCGCCATTTACGACCCGTGGTTGCGGGCCCGGCTTTTGCGTCTAGAAGACGAATTGCAACGGGTTGAACCAGGTCAGACTCAGTTGCGATTTATTCTGAAGACGCTGTGGGTCGATATCCCGTCGGAAGAAAATGGTTTTGCGAACAACCTGATGCAAGCCTTGTCCAGCGTCACCCCGGCCGACCCGTATTCGCGCGAACTGTTAAGCTGGACGAAGCGAAAAATAACCGCACTGATCGCCGGGGCACTGCCGTCAAACCGCCGCTTTCTGGTGCGCGATGACGGGCTTGCGCATATTTTGTTGATGGCCTTCGACGGATTTGCGCTCAATCAGCATCTTGACGGCGATGCCGCCAAGGCCGAACAAACACTGGATACGATGCTCATGATGCTTGGCGGTTTTCAGGATGATGGCGGGGTAAGTCAACTGTAATCCGGTAGCAACCCCGCAGTAACCCCGCAGTCCCCTTGGTCAGCACTGCGCTACATTGACATGCTGTTCAATAACGAACAATAATCGGTTTAGGTCGGCGTCAGCCCGACGCAAGCCAGTGGCCAGTCAACGGTCCGCGACAACAAAGGGGGGTTCCGATGATTCATTCGGCCATACGTCCGCAGGAGATGAACCCGGCAAAGCTGGGCATGTTGTACAAGCGGCAGTTTGAAATGTCCCGCGTCAAGGCTGGCGAAACGATTTGTTGCATCAGCGATCTGTCGACTCGTCGTGAATACATTCAGGCATCGTTCGCCGCAGCTGACGAACTGGGCGCTGACGTCTACGAGATGTGTGTTAACTCGATTCCGGGTTGGACCAAGGTCGGTGTGCCGACCATTGGCCAATGTAAAGGGACGCTTGAGGCTGTACTGAAAGCCGATGTCATTGTCATCTTCCATGTCCCGCTGTTTACCAAATGGCTGAAACAAGTCATGGACGCGGGTGTCCGGGTGCTAATGATTATCGATGCACCCGACGATCTCGAGCAGCTTCAGTCACCGCCTGGCCTCAAAGAGGCCTGTCAATATGCAGACAAGTTGTATTCGGCCACTCGCGATGTACACGTGACATCAGCCGCCGGTACCGATTTGCGCTTTAGCCGTGGCGAATATCCGGTCATGACGCAATGGGGAATTGCTGACGAGCCGGGCCATTTTGACCATTGGGGTGCAGGCCATATCCACACGTTTCCAAACGAGGGTTCGGCTAACGGCACGGTTGTGTTCCAGCCTGGTGATATCGTGATCCTGCCGTTTTGCCGTTATATCCAGGATGCGGTTCACCTGGAAGTCCGTGATGGATTTATTCGTTCTATTGAAGGTGGGCTTGACGCCAAGCTGATGCGCGACTGGCTCGGTGACAACCGCGAGAATGATGATGACATGGACCCATACGCGCTGTCTCACCTGGGTTGGGGCCTGAACCCGCAGGCGCTTTGGTACAACATCGCCTTGAACGGTGATGCACCGGAGCGCAGCCGCGCTGCGGCGCGGACCTTTCCCGGTAACTTTTTGTTCTCTACCGGGCCCAATACTCAGGGCGGTGGCAAACGGACTACCCGCGGGCACTATGATGTGCCGATGCGCGATTGCACAATAACGCTCGACGGTACGACGATCATCGACGACGGAAAAATTATTGATCCGGCGATGCGCGTTGACCGTGTGCGAATCACCTGAGTAATTGGCGTGCAAATCGAACAGACCTTCGAAGTTGCTGCCGATCAGAACCGTGTCTGGGCCTTGATGCGCGACCCGGCACAGATGGTTACTTGCATTCCCGGGTGCGAGTCGATTGAAGCAACCGGGCCAGATCAGTACCAGGCGGTGATAGCGGTCGCCGTTGGCCCGATCAAGGCGCGCTTTTCTCTGGCCGTCAATATTGTTGAAGAATCGCCACCGTCGCATGTCAAAACGCAAATGCGAGGTGACGAAGGCGGGCGTGCCAGCCTGATCCAGTCGGTTAACGACGTGCGTTTGGCCCCGGTGGATGACAATCACACCCGGGTTACCTATGTATCGACGGTTGACATCAGCGGCCGGCTTGGTCGGTACGGGTCGGGCATGATGCAAAAACTGGCCAATCGTCTTGGCACGCAGTTTCAAACCGCGTTTTGCGCGTTGGCTGAAGCGACTGCGGCCACTGACGCTGACGAATCAGGGAAATCCAATGGCTGAATCGAATTCATGAAAACCTCCCGGGCAATGTATCAGCCGACAACGGTTGAAGATGCCGTTGCTTTGCTGGCCGAGGCCGGTGAAGAAGGCCGGGTGCTGGCTGGCGGGGCTACCCTGGTTGCGTTGATGAATGCTCGCCTGGTAACACCGCGATGCCTGGTCAGCTTGCAGGCAATCGATGAACTGCGCGAACTGAGCCGGGCGGCTGATGGTTCGGTACGTATCGGCGCAATGCGTCGCCATCGGCAAACTGCCTTCGAAAGTGATTTGCAGGCTGGGCATCAAGTTGTCTCGAAGGCCGCTGCCCAAATCGCCAATCCGCCGGTGCGCAACATGGGCACGATTGGCGGGTCACTGGGTTTTGCCGATCCGGCAGCCGACTATCCGACCGCGTTGGTTGCTGCCAATGCCGAGCTGGAGTTAGCCGGCCCCGCCGGCCGACGCCGCTTACCGATTGCCGACTATTTGCTGGGTTGGTATGAAACGGCGCTCGAACCGGGCGAAATTATTACTGCTGTGTTGTTGCCGGCGCCGCAGCCCGGGTCGGTAGGTCATTACGAAAAATTATGTCGGGTCAGCGGCGACTTTGCTTTGGCTGCGATTGCGGTGGTGATGACAAAAGCCGACGATGGAGCTTTGAGCGCGGTGCGTGTTGCGGTTGGTGGATGTGGCGGCGCGCCGGTTCGTGTCGAAGAAGCCGAGAACGTGCTGGTCGCAGGCCAGCTGGATGACGCCTCGGTTAAGCGGGCAGGTGAGTTGCTGCAAGCGGCGCTTGACCCGGTGGATGATGTGCGCGCCAGCGCTCAATATCGAATTCAGGTGGTGCCGCGCTTGTTGCGTCGCGCCCTGGATCGCATTGTAGATCGCAGCACGCAAGTTGCCGGGGCCAGCTGATGAATCAGAACCAGAATCAATCGAATAGTCCGGGCGACAAAAACGCCGTCCCTGATAAGGTATCACTTGTTGTCAACGGCCACGAGAAATTGGTGAGTGGCGGTAGTTTTGAAACATTGCTGACCGTGTTGCGAGACCAGCTCGGACTAACCGGTACCAAGCGCGGTTGTAATCAAGGTGTCTGCGGCGCATGCACAGTATTAGTTGACGGTGAACCGATGCGATCCTGTCTGAGCCTGGCCGCCAACTGCGCGACCCGCCGCATCGACACTGTCGAAGGTCTGGCGGTCAATGGGAAGCTGGTGGCAATTCAGCAGGCATTGATCGACGAGAACGCGGTCCAATGCGGCTTTTGTACTTCGGGCATGGTGTTAACCGCCCATGCTTTTTTAAAGGAGCACCCGTCTCCGTCGATTGATGAGATTCGCACGGCTCTGTCCGGCAACCTGTGTCGCTGTTCGGGCTATCGCAAGATCATTGATGCGGTGGCGCGTTCCGTCACTTCGGAGGGGGCGTAATGTCTGTTATTTCTGACACGTCTGATATTGCTGCGAAGTCAGAACAATCGTCAGTCGAATCTGCAGGCGCGGTTGGTGCCGATTTGCCGCGTCTTGAAGTGCGCGAAAAAGTGACTGGCGCCGCCCAGTATATTGCCGATATGAGTTTGCCGGGCATGTTGCATGCCGCCATTGTGCAAAGTTCGGTCGCCCATGCACGCATCACCGGTTACGACGTGTCTGACGCACTGAAGCTGCCGGGTGTTGTTGCCGTGTTAACCGGCGACGACTTTCCGGACGGCCGCATGGGCGCATTTATTAAAGATGAGCATGCGATTGCCAAGGGTAAGGTACGTTATCTCGGCGAGCCGGTTGCCGTGGTTGCAGCACAAAGCGAAGAAATTGCCAGGGATGCGGCCCGCCTTGTGCGGGTTGATTACGAGGAGCTGCCAGCTGTATTGACGCCACAAGCTGGCATTGAACCCGGCGCTGCCATCGTTCATGAAGAACTCGATTCCTACATCAAGGTGTTTCCCGCTATCACTGATGGCAATGTCGCTTCTTATACTGACTTCAGTGAAGGCGATTGTGATGCCGGCTTTGCCCGGGCTGACATCGTGGTTGAGGACACCTACACCACGGCGGCCCAGGCACACCTGGCGATTGAACCGTGTGGCGCGCTGGCGCAGATCGATGCCCAGGGGCGGGTGACTTTATGGTCGGCTAATCAGTCGGTGTTTCGGGTGCAGGCCAATGTTTGCGAATGCCTGAAGATGCCGATGAGTCAGTTGCGGTGCATGACGCCGCGGGTTGGCGGCGGTTTTGGCAACAAGATGGAACCGCATATTCAACCGCTGGTGGTTCGCCTGACGCAGGTGACCGGCCGCCCGGTCAAATTGATATTGAACCGCGAAGAAGATTTCGAATGTGTCCGGGCCCGGCATCCGTTTCAAGTGCGTTGCAAAACCGGTGCCATGAATGATGGCACCCTGGTGGCGCGCGAAGTTGAAGTGTTGCTCGACTGCGGTGCCTTTGGCGACGACAGTCCGGGCGTATTGGGCTACAGCCTGCTGATGGCGCGTGGCCCATACGATATTCCCAATGCCAGGTGTCACGGGCGTTTGGTCTACACGAATAAACTGCGCTTTGGCGCGTTTCGCGGGTTTGGCAATCCGCAGGTGTCGTTTGCGGGTGAATCACAACTAGACCAGATCGCCGCCAGGCTGGGTATGGACCCACTCGAATTGCGCCGCAAGAACTTATTGAAACCGGGTAGTCCGTGGTTTGCCGGTGGTGCCGTGAAATCCAACGGGCTTGCCGAGTGTATCGACAAGGCCGCGGCGGCGGCCGACTGGGCCGGGCGCAAGAACCGACCACCGGTTGCCGGCAAGCGGCGCGGTACCGGGGTTGCTCTGGGTGCTCATATCTCGGGCTTACTGGCCACTGGTGCAATTGTCCGTGTGCTTGAGGACGGATCTGTCATTCTGAATACCGGCGCGGTTGATATTGGTCAGGGGTCAGACACTGTGTTGGTTCAGATGTGCGCTGAAGCCTTGCAGGTGCCGGTGTCGTCGGTCAGCCTGGCCAGCCCCGATACGGATGGCTCACCCTATAACTGGGGTACTACCGCCAGCCGGGTTACTTATACAACGGGTCGTGCCGTGGTTGGCGCAGCAGCCGAAGTGGAAACCCAGCTTAAAGAGCAGGCAGCGGCGATGCTCGAATGTGATATTCAAGATCTGTCTCTTCGCCCGGGTGGCCAGGTTGGTATCGACGGTACCGATAAAGTGGTGAGTTTTAATGAGATCTCTTTGCGGGCACACTGGGCTGCGGGCGGGCCCATTGTGGGCCACCATACCTGGGTTTATGATGGGCCGACGGTCGACCCGAAACGCGCGGTTGCCAAAGGGGTGCCGTTTCCGCAGGTTGGCGTTTTCAGTTTTGGCTGCGTAATTGTCGATGTATTGGTTGATGAAGCAACCGGAAAAGTTGAAGTGGATGAATGCTGGTCAGCGATTGACGTGGGCCGGGCAATAAACCCGGGTGCTGTCGTCGGCCAGATCGAAGGGGGTTTTGTCCAGGGCATGGGTTTTGCCTTGTCGGAAGAAATGGTCTGGGATGGTGCCCGCCTGGCCAACCCGACATTGCTGGACTACAAAGTGCCGACCACCCTCGATACGCCGTATCGAATGCATTCGATAATTGTTGAAGCGCAAGAACCCGACGGGCCATTCGGCGCCAAAGGTGTTGGCGAGATTGGCCTGGTGCCGGTGCCGGCGGCAATTGCCAATGGCATTACGGCGGCCATTGGCGCCCGGCTGATGTCTTTGCCGCTGACGCCCGAGAAAGTCCTGACAAAAATAATTGAGGCGAGTGATGAAACCTGAAGATTATCCGGCGCAAGAGCCGTTTTCAGAAATGGGTGCTCGTCAGCATGCAAAGGTGATGGCCCTGGTTGACGGCATTGCGGCAACCGACGTCATGGTTGGTAGCGACCCGTATCAGTCAGTGGCGGTGTACCGTGCGAATCAGCCGCGTGGCAACGTCTTGTGCGTCATGCATGGTGGTGGCTGGACCAATGGTTATAAAGAGTGGATGGCCTACATGGCACCGGCGGTTACGAGCCGGGGCATCACGATGGTGAGCATTGGCTATCGCCTGGCGCCACGGCATATTCACCCGGCCGGCATGAACGATTGTATGGATGCCGTGGCCTGGGTGTATCGCAATATCGCCGACTACGGCGGCGACCCGAATCGAATTTTTATTTCGGGGCACTCGGCTGGCGGTCACTTTGCCGCCATGCTGGCGTTGCTGACCGACTGGCAGGCGCCGCGTTCCTTGCCGGCGAACGTGATTCGCGGCGCGTTGCCGATATCTGGCACCTTCTTGTTCGGCCCGGAGTCCGGTTTTTCGATGCGGCCGCGCTTCCTGGGTGATGAAGCCCTGGGTAATGAGGCGCTGGCTTCGCCAATGAATCATTTGCGCGCAGAGGCACCACCGTTCATGGTGGCCTGGGGCGAAAAAGATTTCCCGCACCTGGTTCGGCAAAGTGAGCGGTTTGCGCACGATAGCAGTGCCTTGGGAAATGCAGTCGAGACCATTGTGCTCGCGCAATGTGATCACCTGGGCGCCGGCTTTGCCGCTGGCGATGTTGACGGCGCCTGGATCGAGGCAGCAGACAAATTCATGAACAAGCATTAATGAACGAGCACTAACGCACCGGCTCGGGTTGTCGCCGGCGCCAACAACACAGGGAGAGTCACCATGTTGAAACGCAAAACCATAAAGAGTTTATTCACCGGCTTAAGCCTCGTGGCGGCCGTCACGGTTACCACCTGGGCCCATGCGGCTGATCCGGTGAAGATTGGTTACTCAATCGCCAAAACCGGGTTGTTCTCGAAAGCGGCGCCGTCGCAAATAAACGCCTATGAATTGTGGGCTGAACAAATGAATGCGGCCGGCGGCCTGGATGTTGCCGGTACCCGCCGACCCATTGAACTGGTCTGGTATGACGATGAATCCAACCCGGCAAAATCAGCGCAGATCTACGAGAAACTGATTGGTGACGACAAGGTTGATTTGTTGCTGGCACCCTGGGGTACACCGCACCACCTGAACGTCGCCGGTGTGCTCGAGCGTCACGGCTTCCCGATGGTGGGTAACACGGCTTCCTCGGTTGCTATTCGCGAGCTGAAGCCTGGCAACATCTGGTTTCCGACGTCGGCGGTGCCAGACCGCATCGGCGCTGAATTACCCAGAATGCTGAGCGAGGCCGGGGTCAAGTCGGTGGCTATCATTGCCAACGTGTTGCCCTTTAGTAAAGAGAATCTCGACTTTCTTGTGCCAGCGTTAAAAAAGGCCGGCATCGAAATCAAACTGAACGAGAGCTATCCACCCGATATTAAAGACATGACCCCACTGCTCACCCAGATGAAGGCGGCCAACCCGGATGCGGTCATTGCGCTGACTTACCCGTCTGATGCATTCCTGTACACCGGTCAGGCTAAAGAGCTGGGCATTAATGCGCCCTACCAGTTTTTGCTGATTGGCCCGACCATCGCAGCATACAAAGGGGCTTTCGGGCCGGTTGCCGACGGCATTATCACCCTGGGTCACTGGTCAGAGCAGCAGGCGAAGTGGCCGCGAGCCAGGCCTTTCTTTGATGCCTACGTAAAAAAGTTCAAAGAAGAGCCGGACTACCTGGACACCGCATTGGCCTATATGTCCGCCGAAATTCTGACCCAGGCTGTTGCCAAAGCCGGTCTGGATCGCAACAAACTGCGTGAGGCGATTGCTTCGGGAAGTTTTGACACCATTAACGGGCCGGTGAAGTTCGAGGGCGTGTCCAACCTGGTGACGCCAACCGCTTTTCTTCAGATTCAGAAAGGCAAGATGCATTTGGTCTGGCCCAAGGAAATCGCCACGGCGGGTCTGCAGAAACGATAAACCTTTCCGGTGATCGCGGCGTGATGTGATCGCCGCGTAGTGTCTTACCCGTAGTGTTGGCGCGTTAATCGATTGGATATTCTGTTTTCAGGGCAACTGCTGTTCGCCGCACTGGTGATCGGTTCTCTGTATGCGTTGATCTCATTGGGCCTGAACCTGGTCTACGGCACGATGCGCCTGCTCAATATCGCCCACGGTGATTTTGTGATGGTGGGCGCTTATGCTGCGTTCTGGTTTTTCACCTTAACCGGTGTTTCAACCGTGGTGGCATTGCCGCTGATTGCGCTATTGACGGCCGCTATTGGTTTGTTGTTATACAAGTTGTTGTTTCGCAATCAACTGGTCGGTGATGTAGCAGCGGCCCAGATCGAGGCGCGGTCACTATTGCTGTTTTTTGGCGTGTCAGTGGTTATCCAGAATACGGTGGCCTGGTTCTTTACCAGCTCACCGCGCGCCTATCGTCACCTGGATGATGTCTACCATCTGGGCACGGTTGCCATGACCGGCAATCGAATTGCCACCTTGTTGGTGGCGGCCGGTTGTGTCGCTGCTGTCGCGTTCTTTCTGCGTTACTCGTTGTTTGGCCTGTCAATCAAAGCGCTGATCCAGCATCGCGATGCGGCGCGGGTTGTCGGGATCAATGTCGATTTTGTGCAGCGAGTGAGTATTGCGTTGGGCTTTGGCCTGGCCGGTGTTGCCGGGGGGCTGATCAGCATGACCGAGCAGATCTCGCCGTTTATGGGCTTCCCGTTTACGATCGCAGCCTTTGTTGTCATTATCATGGGTGGCCTGGGTAATGCACTGGGGGGTGTTGTCGCCGGGTTTTTGCTGGCATTTGTTGAAATCTACGCAGTGGCGCTGACCTCGGCCAACGTCCGCTCAATCCTGCTGTATGGTGTTTTCGTTTTAGTGCTCGTATTGCGTCCCCAGGGAATCCTGGGCAAAGCGCGCCAGGCATGAATCGTCAATTTCTTTCTGCCGGCATTGTCTGTGCTGTTGTGAGCACGATTGGTGGCGTCGTATTGGTGTGGGCCGGGCTGAGCTTAGGCAGTTACTGGACGGTGGCGGCGCTTAACCTGGCGATGTGGATTGCACTGACCCAAAGCTGGAGCCTGTTTAGCGGGCTGACCGGTTATATCTCCCTTGGTCACGTGGTCGCCTACGGCATTGGTGCCTGCCTGGTGGCGGTTAGCTTCAAGACAATCCCGTTATGGCTGGCAGTACCGATGAGCGGGCTGGCCGCAGGCTGTTTTGCACTCATCGTGGCGATACCTGTATTGCGGGTCAGGGGGCCGTACTTTGTGATTCTGACTTTTGGTCTGGCAGAACTGGTGAAGTTCATCGTGTTGTATCTTGAATCGACTTTCGGCAAGTCGAGCCGGTTGATGTTTGGTGCACCCGCGCCGGAAACCATTTTGATCTGGATGACCGTATTGGCCGTTGTTGCGACCATGATTCATTACATCGTTGGACGGTCGCGTTTCGGGCGTGGGCTGGTCGCGATTCGAGAAGATGAAACCACGGCAGAAACGGTTGGGGTGCCGGTCGCCACCTACAAGGCGTTGGCCTTTGCGGCCTCAGCAGTGATTCCGGGTATGGTGGGCGGACTAATGGCACTGCGTTCGACCTACTTTGAAGTGTTGCAGGTATTTAACCCGGTTATTTCGTTCACGATTGTGACCATGGCGATTGTTGGCGGTAGCGGTGATGCGCGTGGTCCGATACTCGGCGCACTATTTATCGTCGCATTGTCCGAATGGCTCTGGAGTTCGGCACCGCAGCTGTATCAAATCCTGCTGGGCTTGTCTCTAATTGCCTTTGTGTTGTTTGCACCAGATGGCATGACGGGATTGTTACGTCGCCTGCGTTTTTGGCGGGGCAATCGCTAATGCTGTCAGTTCAGTCGGTTAATAAGCAGTTTGGCGGCTTGCGTGCGCTGAACAACGTGAGCCTGGACGTTGCGGTCAATGAAATTCACGGCGTGATGGGTGCCAACGGGGCCGGCAAAACGACGCTGTTTTCGATTATTGCCGGACATCAGCGACCAGATACGGGCCGCATTGTTTTTGACGGGAAAGAAATTCAAGGGCTCAGACCGGATCAGGTTTGTCGGCGCGGCATTGCACGGAGCTTTCAGATTGTCCGACCCTTCCCAAACATGACGGTACGGGAAAATGTCGAAACCGCGGTTCAGTTCGGCCGCTTTAGTGTTGATAAAGGTGTTAACAGCGGTGTTGACAACGGGGCTGAAAACAGTAGCAAGCCAATTGCGCCTGCTGAGCGTACCGACAGCATTCTCGAAGCCACCGAACTGGCTGATCTGGCAGACAAGCCGGCACGTGTGCTGACCTTGTCCGGTCGCAAGCGCCTCGAACTGGCGCGGGCACTGGGCAGTGGTCCGCGTTTATTGCTGCTTGATGAAATTATGGCGGGGCTGACGGCATCTGAAGTTCGAAAAATGACCGAGACGATTCAGCAAGTCAGGCACGCCAACGGTCTGACTATTCTGATTATTGAGCACGTGGTTTCAGCATTGTCAGACTTGTCCGACACCATCACGGTATTGCACCATGGGGAGCGTATTGCCCAGGGGTCGCCTAAAGAAATTGCTGATGATGCGGTTGTCCAGGCGGTGTACTTTGGTGAAGAGGCGACATGAATGCACTGTTACGGCTGGAAGCGCTCGATGCCGGCTATGGTGAGGTGCCGGTATTGCACGGGGTGAGTCTGGAGGTGAGGCCGGGCCAGATCGTGGCGGTCATTGGTTCTAACGGGGCCGGGAAAACGACGCTGTTGAAAACCGTTGCCGGTTTGTTGTCAGCGAACGGCGGAAAAATATGGTTCGATTCAACTGATTGCACCAGGGCTGATTCGCATATTCGGGTGGCTGACGGTCTCACCCTGGTTCCTGAAGGGCGGTTGATCTTTCCCGAGATGACCGTACAAGAGAACCTGCGGGTTGGTGCCATTAATCCGCGTGCGCGCTCGGCACGCAACAATACGATGACCCGCGTACTCGAACTGTTTCCGCGCTTGGCCCAGCGATTGCATCAATTGGGTGGCACCTTGTCCGGGGGTGAACAGCAGATGCTGGCACTGGGGCGTGGCCTCATGGCCCAGCCGCGCTTGTTGTTGCTTGACGAGCCGACGCTTGGCCTGGCACCGGGCATTGCCCGGGAGATTTTCCAGATCGTGCCGCGACTGGTGGCGGGCGGCGTGACTGTCCTGGTCGCTGAACAAGATGTTCGGCGAACCCTGCAAATGGCAGACTATGCGTACCTTGTTGAAAACGGGCGTATCGGCCTGCAGGGTAGTGGGGCACAGTTATTGGAGGACCCTCAGGTGCGACGCGCTTACCTGGGCCTATGACGAACAGTCATTGAAGATGTTTTCAGGTGCACAAGGCGGCTTGGCTTAGGCAAGTCCTGGCGGACACCGTAGTAAGATACGGCGGGGTCGTCAGATCGTGAAGCAAGTTCACGAATGGTCACAGCACATCAGTGCATCCACGGATCAACTCGATAGCGCAGCAACGCGGTGATGTTTTCACCGGATTTCCCCGTACGGCAATTGGAAGGCGACGAGCTGTCGGTCCACTTGGCCCTGAGACAGGCTTTCCCCTGGGGATATATGCAAAGCAATTCGCAAGGCGATTCGCCAGCGCACCAGCGTTGTAAACAATGTGGCACCGGTAATTCGGTGGGGTCCCGGTTCTGTAACGGCTGCGGCCAACCGCTCGATGATGGCCAGCGCGCCGCGCCCGAGGCTGGGCAACTGGCAGAGCGCAAACAAGTTTCGGTGCTGTTTTCTGATCTGACCGGTTTTACCGCGCTGACCGAAAAGCTCGACCCGGAAGAAACCCGCCAGATTATTGGCCGGGTCTTCGAAATGGCATCCGATATTGTCGGTCGTTACGAAGGGCGTATCGAAAAGTTTGTCGGTGACGCGATCATGGCAATCTTTGGTGTACCGCTGGCTCACGAAGATGACCCGCAGCGTGCGATTCGTGCGGCGCTTGAATTACACGACGCGGTTGATGCCATGAGCCCCGGGATCGAAGCCCGCACGGGGGTGTGTCTCAGTATGCACAGTGGGGTGAACACCGGGGTGGTGGTCACCGGCGAATTGCAGTTTGAGCACGGCACGGCGGGCCCGCTGGGGGACACCATCAATACAGCGGCACGGTTGATGAACGGTGCCGCCAGTGGTGAGATCTGGGTGGGCCCGGAAACAATTCATTTGGTGGCTAATAGTTTCGATCTCGAAGACCTTGGCAAGATGGACTTCAAAGGCAAGGCCAGTGCAATCTCGGTGTCCCGGGTAATTGCTGTCCGCGAGGTGACGCAGGACGCAGTCGCTCGCAAGATGCGCGCCGAATTTGTTGGTCGGCATACGGAGCTTGGCGCTTTGCTTGATGCCTCAGAACGCATTCAGGATGGCGAGGGTCAGATTCTGTCTGTCTGCGGTGACGCGGGCGCCGGCAAGACGCGCTTGATCGCAGAGTTTCGGCGCAAACTGGCATCGAACGTTCAATGGATCGAAGGTCGGGCGTATCCGTTCGCCACTGATACGCCTTATGGTTTGTTCCTGGATCTGCTGAATCGCGCCTGGCAGATTGAAGTCTCTGATCCGCCCGCCCGGGTTCGGGCCAAAGTCATTGCCGGTATGCAAGCGGTGTTGGGTAAAGACGATGATGCCCAGGCCTTGTACCTGCATTTGTACGGTCTGAACCAGGATGTTGGCGTTGTGGTTGAGCGTGAAGCTTTTCGCGACCAGTTGTTAGCGGCTACCCGGCGCATGTTGTCAAAACTTGCCACCCGAGGCCCGCTGATTGCATGTTTTCAGGACTTACACTGGGCCGACCCGTCGTCGGTGCGCATGTTGGTCACCCTAAGTGCCAACCCACTGGTCGGTGTACTGATTCTTGGCAATTACCGCCCCGAGTTCACGCCTGCGCCGGGCATGAACGAGATCCGTTTAGCAGAACTGTCATCGCGCCAGAGTGGTGAGTTGCTCACGTCTTTGTTGGGGGCAGAGCCGCCAGAATTGTTGACTGATTTTGTTAGCGAGCGTTGTGATGGCAACCCGTTTTATGTAGAAGAGGTTGTCAATGCCTTGGTGGAGACGGGCGTTTTAGTCAAGGCGGGTGGTCAGATTGCGGGTGATCGCTCATCGACGCCGACGGAGCCGGCAACCACTTCATGGACGCTGGTTGGCCCGCTGACGGAATCGACTGTGCCGGCTACGATACGCGGGGTTATCGCGGCCCGTATTGATCGGCTCGAAACGTCGCGCCGGCAATTGTTGCGTCATGCAGCGGTAGTAGGTCGCGAGTTTCTGGTTAAAGTGGTTGGTCTGATCGGTGCCAGCGTTGTCGATCTGACCCCGGGTATGGCGCATTTGCAGGCGGCGGATTTAATCCGACTGCGTCATGCCGAACCTGACCTGGCCTACATGTTTAAGCATGCGCTGACCCAGGACGTCGCTTATGAAGGTTTGCTCAAAAGTGATCGCCAGCAACTGCATGCGCGTTGCGCACAGGCAATAGAGGAAGTGTTCGCCGAACGTCTGCCGGAAGTTGTCGAAACCCTGGCATTTCATTATCAGCGCGGCGGGGTGCCGGATAAAGCGATTCCGTACCTGGTAGCGGCCGGCCGTAAATGTGTCGACCGTTACGCACTGACTGAAGCGTCGCGCCATTATCAGGAGGCATACGATTTGTTGCCGTCCGGCAACTTGACGCAAACCCAGCAACAAGTCTTAACCGACTTGTTAATCGCCTGGTCGCAGGTGCATTACTACGAGGGCACGATCAACACCTGGCACGCTCTGCTGGAAAAACACCTGGGTGATGCCAGGCAGTGTGGTGATGGCTCTCTGCTGGTGCGTTACCTCGGCTGGCTGGGTAATGTGCGTTGCTTTGTGGGCGATTTCAACTCGGGCCTGACGGTTTTGGATGAAGCCTATGCGCTGGGCACCAATGCCAGTGCGCACGATGACCTTGCGATTATTTGCGGATGGCGGGCTTTTGCGTTGGTTGAAGCAACCCGGTATGACGAGGCGACCGGCCTTGTTGATCAGACAAATTTTAGCGACGAACACCGTGTGCAACCGAGTTATTACTACGCCAAGGCACAGGCTGCCCGGGTTTTTGGTTTGTATATGAAAGGCCAGTTCGCCCGGGGAGATGCCATTATTGAAGAGCTCGCCACATCGGGGCGGACCAATGGCAATGCGCGCGCCGAGTCACTGGCGCGAAACTTCATGGGTATTCGTGCCTGGATGACGCTGGACTTTGATGGCGCGATTGTCCATAGTCAGGGTGGACAGGAATGCGCGCGTGACCCGTTGTTTTCGTCGATGAACGTCAACAATGAGGCAATCGGGCACATGATGAAGCTCGAGCCAGCGCCGGCGGCGCAATTGTGCGCAGACCACCTGGCGTATACGCGCGACAACGGCAACCAGTGGACGGGTCGACATCTGCAGTTTCCGGCGTCTGCAGCCGCTTTGGCGCAAGGCGATTTGTCCAACGGACTGCGAGACTTCCTCGGCTTGATCGAACAGGCGTCTCAGGCTGGTATGCGGGCAACCAGCACGTTGGCCAGCGCTTTGCTGGTGAATGTGTACACAACGGTTGCACGATTCGACATCATGCCCGGGCCAGGTCATCTGGCTGCCAACCCCTGGTTTGTGTTCACCCAGGCGCCGTTTGCGGCCGGTAAAGCGCGAGCCCTGGCGAGGCAGTTGCGTGCTGACGCGACCGCCACGGACAGCGCCGGAATTTTTCTGTTGCTCGACTATGCTGAAGCACGTTTGCTGGCGCACCGTCGTAAGAAGAAAGATGCTGCACTGGTTCTGGCACGTATTCGCAGTCAGTTGCGTGCGGCCGGCACTGATCACGACCCGGCTGCGGTTGTGGCGCTGACTCAGGAAATTGAGAAATAACGAAACATCGTAAACGTCATCGCTTCTGAAGCCTGCCTCGACTCACATGAGAATCGCTGATGTATTCTCATGCAGACCTATGGCAGTATCGCTCTGTTAGGTCACTAACTCAGTGTACTGACTCATTTCATCAATTCACTTCGTCGACTCTTTCCGGGTGTTTATGACTGCCGCCGCGATCGATCCTGTTCATGCCAGCGAATCTACCGATGCGTTGTCGTTCCGCGATGTTGTGGTGCGTTTTGCCGGCGAAACCATTTATGACGGTTTGACGTTTTCGGTTACCCCAGGCGAGTTTCTTTGCATTCTCGGGCCCAGTGGCTGCGGTAAATCGACCTCGCTGCGCCTGATGGGTAACTTGCTGAGCGCCGATTCGGGTGAGGTGTCGATTCAGGGCCTGCCACCGGAACGCGGCTGGGATCAATTGGCCTATGTGTTTCAGTCACCGCGTCTCGCGCCGTGGCGATCAGCCCTCGATAATGTGATGCTGGGAATGGAGCTGCGTTTTGGGCACATGCCAAAAAAAGAAATGCGCGAACGCGCCACTGAACTGCTGGCCATGGTGGGGCTGGCGGCAGATCAGCATAAGTTTCCGTCGATGCTCTCTGGTGGTGAGCGCCAGCGGGTATCGATTGCCCGGGCGTTGTCGGTTGACCCAAAAATTATTCTGATGGATGAGCCGTTTTCGGCCCTGGATTTAAACACCCGTCATCGGATGCGCGCTGAGATTGAGCGCATCTGGGAACAAACTGGTAAGACAATTGTGTTTGTGACCCACGATATTGATGAAGCCCTGATACTGGCAGACCGAATTCTTTTGCTCTCGAATAAACCGACCACGGCATTGCGCACAATTGAGGTGCACGAGCCACGCCCGCGCCAGTTTGCAAACTCTGAATTTCTGAACGCACAACGCGACGAGTTGGTCGCCTTGTTTCGTACGCTCGAACTGGAGCCGGCACCATAACACCCACCACGGAGGAAATTATGAAATCACCATCTCTGTTTCAGTCTATTGTCCGCACGTTAGCGCCGATGACACTCGCCCTGGCACTAACATCACCTGCGATGGCAAAAGAAAAGGTTACGTATGCCTACCTCGCCGACCCGGCGCTTGAAGGAATTTTGTACGCCATTAAAACGGGCAAAGTCACCTCTGACACGATTGAAATCGAAGCCAGTGCCTTGCAGATTCCGGCACTCATTTCATCGACCCCGACTAAAAAATACGACGTTGTCATGAATGCGGTGATGGCAATTCCCTTTGCCAAGCGCCGTGGCCTGGAGCTTGTTGTGTTGTCCACTGCGTTGCGGTCACCCAAGGGGCGCCTGGGTGCCGGTATCTGGGTAAAAAAAGACAGCCCGTATAAAACCCTGGCCGATCTTAAGGGCAAGAAGCTGGGCAATTATTCGTTGCGCTCAACGGGTACGACCTGGATTCGCATAGCCTTGTGGCGTAAGCACGGTATCAACGTGGCTTATGAGAACGGCGACTTCTCGTGGGTCGAAATGCCCGCACCCGCCTTGTTGTCAGCATTGGAAACCGACCGGATTGATGCAGCCACTTTGATTCACTCCCAGGCATTTAAGGCCAAAGGCTCTGGTAACTATCGCACCCTGGCGTTAACCAATCAGGATATTCACGACCTCTATGGCGTGGATTCTGTTGCGGCGGTGAACGTGAGCTATCCAGACAAACTCAAGGCGCGCCCCGAGGCGTTTAAAGAATTTAACCGCATGTTGTATGAATCGGTGCAATACGCGCTCAACAATACCGACGAAGTGGGTGCCGCCATTGCCAAAGGCAGTGCGAAAATTTCACCGGAATACTTTAAAGCCTGGATGACCGACTATTCTTATTTTCCGGGCGCACTGAGCGCCGCGGATCGCAAAGCGATGACAACGGTCTGGGAGCAGGCTAAAGAGATGGGTATTCTCAAAGCTGTTCCTGATGTCGATAAAGTGGTGTGGGAACACGCTAAGACCGAGTAGTCATTCAAGTGATTGGCAAGCTTGCCCCGGGGGCCGGCCGTACCCGGCTGGCCGCCCATGGTTTTGCGTTGTTTTTGCTGATTGCCTGGTTTGTTTACGGGCAACTGGTCGAAAGCTACGTAATGCCGGGGCCGATGGCGGTGTTTAGCCGCCTTGGGCAGATGCTCACCAGCACATCAGAGCTGCGTCATATTCTGTACTCGTTTGCGCATATTCTGGCAGCGGTTGGTATCTCGTTTGTTATTGGTACAGTGCTGGCTTTTGCTGCGCATTACCTGCCGGTGTTACAGCTTGCCGTGCATGGTCGGCTTAGTCCGTTTCTGAATTCTTTCTCCGGGATCGGCTGGACCTTCCTGGCGATTATCTGGTTTGGAATATCAGACGTCACCGTTGTCTTTGTTATTTCGATGGTGTTGATTCCCTTTGCCGTGATCAATATGCGCGAAGGCCTGGACAACCTTGATGCCGAACGCATCGAAATGGCCGCGAGTTTTACCCGCTCTGGCTGGCGCCGGTTTCGTTTGGTGGTGTTGCCGTCCCTCGTCCCGTTTATTTTTGCGACCATTCGCATCAGTTTTGGGGTGGCCTGGAAAATAGCGCTGACCGCAGAGCTGTTTGGCGGTAATACCGGCCTGGGTTACCTGCTGAACCTGGCGCGCCAGGATTTTGATATGCCGCTGATCATCTGCGTGGTGCTGATTATCGTGGCGTTTGTGTACAGCACCGACCGTTTTGTGTTCACCCCGATTCACGCCCGCCTCGCACGCCACCACGGGGTGGCCTGAGTGAGTAAATCGCCGGCAATTCAATTGTCGTCTCGCCTGGTGGCTGAAGGGCTGGTGTTGACTGTGCTGCTCGCCTGGTGGTTGCTGTCGCTCACCTTGCCCGACTTTGTACTGCCGGGGCCGCAGTTGGTTGCGAAACAAGTCTGGTTATTGTTTACCGACCCCGTGTATACCGGCCATGTGTTAATTAGTACAGCACGGGTTTTTACTGCGGTGATCTGTGCTGTTGTGTTGGGCAGTTTGCTGGCCTTTGTGCCGCG
Source organism: Burkholderiaceae bacterium (assembly GCA_049680625.1). GTDB lineage: Bacteria > Pseudomonadota > Gammaproteobacteria > Burkholderiales > Burkholderiaceae_E > JAUIAI01. The sequence goes on from JBAUID010000203.1 coordinate 20,495, forward strand.
AATCTGGCCGGTGTGTGATGCCATTATTCATGAGCGCATCAAGCCAATACTGAATGCCTTTCCGTCGGTAGGCTGGGCGATACTGGCAACAATCTGGTTTGGGCCGTCCGGCACCACCATCATTTTTATTATGGTGATGATTCTGATTCCGTTTTGCCTGGTTAACGTGTCGGAAGGTCTGAAAGAACTGGATGCTGAGTTAATTGAAATGGCGCGCAGTTTCAGCCGGCGTCCCGTCGTCGTGTTTTTCAAGGTGACAATGCCGCTGCTGATGCCCTACGTAATGTCTGCCGTGCGCATTGCTTATGGCGTGGGTTGGAAAATTGCGCTGGTAGCCGAGTTGTTCGGCTCGCAAAGTGGGCTGGGATTTATTTTGCAGCAAGCACAGTCGGTGGCGGATGCCACCACGGTGTTTGCCACCTGTATTGCCATTGTGATTATTTTCTGGGTTGGCGAGCGGCTTATTATTAACCCATTGGCAAATCGCTTTAAACATGTCTGAACAAGGAGGCTGTTGTGTCGACTATTGTTTCTGAACGTATTCTCAGTAACCCGGCAATTGCTATTGATCATGCTGGCAGCGGCGAGTTACTGATTTTCATGCATGGCATTGGTGGTAACCGCACGAACTGGACGGAACAAGTCGAATTGTTTTCGAAAGACTTCCATGCGGTTGCCTGGGATGCCCGGGGTTATGGCAACAGCGATGACTATGAAGGCCCGCTTGACTTCAGCGATTTTTCCCGCGATCTGGCCAAACTTCTGGATCACTTCGGGGTGGACAAAGCCCATATCTGCGGCTTGTCCATGGGCGGGCGAATTGCCCAGGATTTCTACGCGCTGTTTCCCGAGCGGGTGAAAACCCTGACCCTGGTGGCTACTTTTTCGGGTTTTGACAAGTTCACTTTGGAAGAGAAGCAACGCTTTATAGATTTACGCAAAAAGCCACTGCTTGAAGGTAAAGAGCCGAAAGATATCGCGCCGGTGGTTGCCAAAACCCTGATCGGCCCGTATTCAAGCGCGGACAAATACGAGCGCTTGGTCAAGAGCATGGAAGCCCTGCATAAAGACAGTTATATCAAGACGGTGGAGGCGACAACAATGTACGACCGTTCGCTGAATCTGAAGAATATTTCTGTGCCGACCAAACTGATCTACGGTGAACACGACAGCCTTACCGGGCCAACTCTGGGCCGGGAGATGGCGGACGAAATTCCGGGTGCAGACTACACGCAGATTCCGCGCTCCGGGCATTTGATCAACATGGAAGAGCCCGAATTGTTTAACGCGTGTTTGTCTGAATTCTTAATGCAGCATCGGCAGAGTGCTTAATGACCCCGTCAACCGACAGCGAAGCTGACCACGGGCCACTGGTATGGCGAAACCTGACTCAACAGGCGTTAGATAACGCCTATGATCAATCTGTCTATGCACCGAACCGTCTGCAGATACTTAACCGCTATCACGCCAACAGCGATCTGACCCGGCAGCGACTCGGCGCGCCGCGTCAGTTTCGCTATGGCCAGGGTGGTAAAGAAACGCTGGATGTGTTTAGCCCACCGCAAGCTGGTGCGCCGGTGAACGTGTTTATTCACGGCGGCGCCTGGCGGTCCGGGACGGCTGCGCAATATGCGTTTCTGGCCGACTTGTTCGTTGATGCCGGTATGCATCTTGTGTTGCCCGACTTTGACTGGGTGCAGGACCGCAACTCAGACCTGCTGCCAATTGCCGATCAAGTGCACCGGGCTATTGCCTGGGTGGCTGCGCACGCAGGCGAATTTGGTGGTGATTCGACCCAAATTTATTTGTCGGGGCATTCGTCGGGGGCGCATTTCGCTGGTGCAGCGCTGACAAGCCTGCCACCGGGCTTAATCCGTGGTTCGTTGTTGTGCAGTGGCATGTACGAACTGGAACCGGTGAGCTTGTCGGCCCGTAGCAGCTATGTGAATTTTAGCCCGGCCAGCCTTCAGCAGTTGAGCCCGATGCGGGTTGTTGATCAAATTGCCACCCCACTGGTCGTTGCCTACGGAGATCATGAAACCCCTGAATTTCAGCGCCAGTCGCAAGACTTCTTCGATGCGCTAAAGCCGCGGGCCGCGAGTACAGAACTTATTATTGCCCGGGGTTACAACCATTTCGAAGTGCTGGAAACCATGGCCAGCCCGTATGGCTTGCTGGGTGACGCGGTGCTCAGGCAGATGTTGCACAGGGGGTAGCAAATCGTTCGGTAATGACTTGGTGGTCAACCCAACGAAGCTGCGCCCGTGCGCACAGGCCAGCTGTCTTGCGGGCCCAGGGTTTTCTGCAGCGCTTCGATGAGTAGCAACTTAAGCGAAATTCCGCGATCGATTGCGGATTTTTTGGCACGCATGCTAGGTGAGTCGGGCAGCTCGATGGTGGTTTTTTATCGCACCACCCGCTCAAATTCGGGGATGGCTTCACCGCGCGCTACCCGTTCGATGTTGGCCGCAATACGTTTGACGGTTGGCGCGAAACTATCTGCAGCCAGTGCGGCGAGATGTGGGGTGGCAACCAGGTTATCCAGGGTTAGAAGTGGTGAATTTGCCGACAAAGGTTCGGTCTCAAAGACGTCAGTCGCCGCAGCGTGGATCACCCGGTTTTTAAGCGCCCAATACAAATCGTCTTCCAGGACAATGCCACCGCGCGCGACGTTGACTAGAATTGCGGTGGACTTCATGCGCTGGAGCGCATCGCGGTTAATCATGCCGGCGGTTTGGTCGGTTAACGGACAGTTTAGCGACACGATGTCCGCTGTGTCGAGCAAGGTGGGCAGATCGGCAAACTCAGCATTTAGCGACGCCTCCTCATCAGGTGGCAATGGGGTGCGTTTGTTGTACAAAACGCGGCAGCCAAAGCCAGATAATAATTGCGCGAGACGTTGGCCGATTGCACCAAAGCCAATAATGCCAACTGTCTTGCCCGAAATTAACAGGCTGTCGCGGGGCAGGGGGAAGCCACGCCAGCGCCCTTGTTGTAATTCGGCATGCCCAAAAGCAAGGCTGCGCATCGTGGCAATCATCAGTCCTAGCGCGTATTCGGCAACCGGTGCCGCATTGCTGGCGGTTGTGCGTGCGACCGGAATGTTCAGTTCACGCGCGGTGTCAAGGTCAAAGTTATCAACGCCAACCCCCCACTTGTGCAGCAGTCTGAGCCGGGTGGCCGCACGTAGTAGCTCACCGGGGACTGGGGTTTGCCCAGAGACGGCATAGTCGGCGTGGGCTATCAGCGCTTTTAAGTGTTCGATACTGCGCTCGCTGGCATAGACAATATCAAAGCCTGTTGGCATGAGGGCGGCTAGTTTTTCCCGGGTGGCCGGCACCAGTGGGTCGAGTATTGCAATGACGGGTTTGGTATTTTTGTTCACTGCAGGCCTTGCCTGAGGCTGTTTTAGGAAAAGCTACTATAGCTGTGTTTACTGGCGATTCAATTGATGGTCCAACGTATCCGGAGGCTTTCTGGCAACATGAGCTACTCACTTATATCACCGTGTCGCCTATTGTTTAACCTGCGTTGCCGCGCCAATAGTCTTGCTGGCATCGGTCTTGCTGTCTTTGGGCTGATGTTGGTCAATGCGGTGGGCTTGGGGCAGGTGCAAGCGGCACAGCCGACGACAGCGCCAGAAGTTGTTCTGCCATCCGCACACAATCAAGCAGCGGCAATTGCTGCCAACCGGCGGCTTGGGGTTGGGGTTAATCTGGGTTTTGCGCTTGAACAGGCAATTTATGTCGCACGCAGTAAAGCCCCCGGCTGCCAATCGAGTTTTCGACGTAAAAGCGCAGAGACCAAACCGTATGAGGCGCAAAACTACGCAGCATGGATTCAGACTAACGAGTTTTGGCAAAGTGATTTCATGCGTAAGTTCGATTCGGTTCGATTGCCAGTGGCCTGGAATCTGTACCGCTGCAGCGATGGCAAACTGGATGCGGACTACCTCGACCTGGTTAAACGGGTGGTGACGCTGGCCACTAAAAACGGTTTTGTTGTCGTTCTCGATTTGCATGAATTCAACAAAGAACTTCGCGACAATCCGGATTCAGTGAAATTAAAAGATCAGTTCACTGAAATTTGGCGACACATCGCTGAAAATTTTGGTGAATTCTCCGCCCGGGAATTGTATTTTGATATTCTGAATGAGCCACAACGCAAGAAAAAAGGGTCGCCCCATTTGGCTGATTTTTGTGAGAAGCATTGGCTGGATTACGCAGTGGCTGCGGCAGATGTCATTGCAAGCGAGACTGCCGGCGCGAATGCTGAGAACGCAAATCGGCCATTACTTATTGCTGCGTGTAATCCTGATGACTGGAAAGATATCGCGGCGCGTTTAGGGGCGATTCTGAATGTGTTGCGCACCCCAAAAAATGGTAGGCCGCGCACTAATCCAATGATCGCTACTTTTCATTACTACGACCCGTCAGATGTCACTCATTGGCGCCAGCGCTGCAGTGTCGCGAAAAAGGGCAGAAAACCACCGCCGTGTGGTTGTGCGGGGAATGCTGCGGATAATCAGCCGGCACTACTAGACAACGCGCACAAATGTGTGAAGAAAAATGGTAAGCCAGTGCCCTATGATTCGGAGCGTTGGCGTAAGAACAACAAGAAGAGATTTGAAGCCGTTGCGCAGTTCGGAGACACTTTTCAAGTGCCCATCAATCTTGGTGAGTTTGGTTACGAGGGCTATTTAAGCGAAAAATCTCATCCTGATCTGGAAGTAAGCAAGAAACTATTGGCAGATGCACGGGTAACCTGGGTTAAAGATATTCGCGACCGCGCTATTCAATACAAAATGTCCTATACCTACTGGAATTTGTTTGCCAGTTTTGGCTACGTCAGCCAGGGGAGAGATGTAGCGGACAAAATGTTGCACGACGCATTACGGGCGCCGCGCTAGGCGCTCTGGTCGGCGCCACCTTTGGCCTGACTTATCTGCGCTTGCGACTTTATCTGCGAGTTGTCGGCGTCGAACCCGGCTGCGATGGGCCGGGGAGGTTGGGTTGCTCGTTGTCGGGGATCGAGCCTTCTTGCAACTCGCGGTCAGACTCAAATTCTTCTTCACTTTCGTGCTCCGCGGTCACAAACTTAATGATTTTTGCTGCCACCATATCACCGTCAACTGACCCAATAACTTTGACATTGACACCGTTACCCAGCAGGCTCGCATCACCACCGATGTATTCAACGGCGTCATTCGAAGCATCCACTTTTACGCCGCGCAGCATAAAACTCATGTCGGTGCTGTCGTAATCACTGATCGCGCCGTGTAAAGAGTTGCGGTGTTCATGGGTATGATGAAAACGAATCTCGGTTGCTTCAATCACGCGACGATTTTCTCCCCGTGGTGAGAAAGTGCCGCGAACCAATATCTTGCGCCCGTCGGCCAGATCGGATTCGGTGCCGTTCTCAAATTTGGTTTCGGGTGTGAAGTTCACTGTGACACCGCGCAGGCGAAAAGTCGGGGTACCAACTTCGTAATCCTGAATCATCCCGCCAATACTGCGGCGCACGCTATCGGGTTCGTCATCCATTGTGCGAATTCGAATCGCGCGTGCAGGCAATTCGTTGCTTTGTGCGTCGGTATCAGAGAAAACCGCGACCCGTGCGCCAACTACAATTTGATCGGCCGCTGGTGATATCCGGGTGCTGTCATTCCAGCGTACGGTAAGCGCTCGGATCATGAAGGTTTTTGAGTCAGCGTCAACGGAGTCCACCGTGCCCGCTACTCGGTAAAAACGTAGGCTGGTTGGGTCTTTACGCTTGATACGGCTGGCAATAATGTTGCCGTTTTCATCGCGTTGCCCGTGTACTTTGACTGAGTCCCCAGCTACGATGTCGGCGAGTGCAGTTGCACCGGCATACACGGTGTCATCAGACACAACGACGGTTTGCCCCAGGACAATAAAACCAGTGGCGGTTGGCGCGTCTACGGTGCCAATGACTTCGGGTCGAATCCTGATGAATTTTGCGCGGCCGTCCTGGGCTTCAAGTTCAACCTGCATACCCAGCTTCAGGTCGGCGAGTGTGCCGGGTGCCGGGTTGGTGGCATCCACTTCGTCCTCGACGGTGGCACCGGTATCGTCGTAGCGTACGCCTTCAACAATGACGCTGCCAAAGCCGGTGATTGCACCGGTTGTGGTTTCTTTGGTTTGAGCGCTTACGCCCCCGGCAGAATTGTTGTCTGTGCCTCCGCATGCCGCCAGTGCTGCGCCGGCTATCAACACCGCCATAACTCGAATCGGGGTCAGGTTGTTCATCTCGTCGTCCTCTTGATAACAACAGGGCGCAATGTACGAGGAAAAACATCACCAATGGGTAACAAAGCGGCAACAGGCGATCGGCGGCAATTTCTGTGCGATGAGTGGTCACTCTGGCGCAGTGAGCGGCGTGACTACATCGTCGGATAGTCCGTGTAACCCGCTTTACCCTGGGTGTAAAAAGTTGCCCGGTTGTACGGGGTCAGCTCGTGGCCGGTACGCAGACGCTCGGGTAGGTCTGGGTTGGAAATGAAAAACCGGCCATAGGCAACCGCATCAGCGTCACCGCGCTCGATAATCTCAGCACCGCTGTCACCGCGAAAATTGCCGGCGGCGATCAGTACACCGCGCCAGTCGTTACGGAACATGGTTGCTGCTGACGGGACGTCTTGATGATCGACCTCGGCTTGCCCGGCACCACTGGCCCGCGGCTCGATCAGGTGTAGATAGGCGAGGCCCATTTTGTCGAGTTCGCGGATCACGTATCGGTAGAGCGGTTCCGGGTCGGCTTCACCGCTGTCGTTGGCCACCCCAAATGGCGTCAATCGAATGCCAACCCGGTCGGCGCCATAGACTTCGGCGACGGCTGCGGTTACTTCAAGCGGTAAGCGGGCCCGGTTTTCAATGGAGCCGCCGTACTCGTCGGTGCGCTGATTGGTATTGGTCTGCAGGAATTGTTCGAGCAGGTAGCCGTTGGCAGCGTGCACTTCGACGCCATCAAAGCCGGCTTGTTTGGCATTACGAGCAGCCTGGGCGTAGGCTTCGATGAGCTCTTTTATTTCTGGCTTGCTCATCGCGCGGGGTACCTGCTTGGGTGCCCGTGTGCCGTCACTGGTGACCACCTGGCCGGTAGCCGGTACCGCAGACGGCGCCATCGGTGCGCCGCCGTCAGGTTGGTAAGAAGAATGAGAGAGCCGACCGACATGCCATAGCTGCAGATAAACAAATCCGCCTTTGGCATGAATAGCATCGACCACTTGTTTCCATCCGGCAATTTGTTCGTCTGAGTGAATGCCAGGGGTGCTTGGTGCCAGTTTGCCGCCGGTGGTCACCTGGGAGGCTTCAGCGATGATCAGGCCACCCGGGGTGGCCCGTTGACCGTAATACTCGGCGTTTAACGCGTTAGGCGCTTCGCCTGGTACGGTGGCCCGCATTCTGGTAAGCGGCGCCATGATGACGCGGTGGCTCAGGGTGATCGGGCCAAGGGTCAGGGGTTCGAACAAGGCAGCAGTGGTCATGGGGTAATAGATTCCGTTTGGTGTTTGGCGATGGATTGGCAACACATGATAATTGGCGTTAATTTATTCTACTGAGGCTGGCGGCTGTTGGTGTCTCTATATGTTGTCTCTATGGTGTCCATATGCTCAGGCGCAATTATTCTTGTCAGGAAAATACGAAGATGATCCCCTCACCCGATACACCGGCTGCCGCGCAGGTAGCACCGGCAGCTGATTTTGACGTCATCATAATCGGTGCTGGAATCTCCGGCATGTACCAACTGTACCGGCTACGCGAACTGGGTATGCGGGTCCGGGTATTTGAGGCTGGCACCGGGGTTGGTGGCACGTGGTACTGGAACCGTTACCCCGGCGCGCGTTTCGATTCAGAGAGTTACTCATACGGTTATTCGTTTTCGCAGGAAGTCCTCGATGAGTGGGACTGGACTGAACATTTTTCGCCGCAGCCCGAAACCGAACGTTATCTGAACTTTGTCGCCGACAAATTCAAGCTGCGCGATGATATTCAATTCGAGACCCGGGTAAAAGCCGCTCACTATGATGATGACAACCCAGGCTGGTGGGTTCATCTGGAAAACGGCGATGTGCACCGCACACGGTATTTGATTACGGCGGTTGGTGCGTTATCAGCGCCGACTTATCCACGAATCAGCGGTATCAACGACTTTAAAGGTGAGGCTTATCACACCGGCTTGTGGCCAAAACACCCGGTCAGCTTTGAAGGCAAACGAGTTGCGGTTATTGGCACTGGTGCCAGCGGTGTCCAGGCCATTCAGGAAATTGCCAAAACCGCCGGACACTTAACGGTTTTTCAGCGTCGGCCCAACTGGTGCACGCCATTGCATAACGGGCCCATCGACAAGCAGGAAATGGAAAACATTCGGGCGCGATATACAGAGATATTCGATCGTTGTCAGCAGACGGCAGCCTGTTTTATTCATACGATAGATCCACGCGGTACGTTTGAAGTCACTGAACAAGAGCGCCTGGCCTTCTGGGAAGAGCGTTATGCCTCACCGGGTTTTGGTATCTGGCAGGGTAATTTCCGCGATGTTCTGAACGACCGAGAAGCAAATAAATTGTTGTCAGATTTTGTGGCTGAGAAAATTCGCGGGCGGGTGAAAGATCCGAAAATTGCGGCCATGCTTATCCCGGCCGAAGAAGGTTTTGGCACGCGGCGGGTACCACAGGAAAGTTTTTACTACGAGGTTTATAACCAGGACAATGTAAACCTCGTCAGTATTCTGGACACACCCATAACGCGCATTACCGAAAGTGGAATCCAGACCACTGAGGATGCGTTCGAGTTTGATCTGATTGTCTATGCAACCGGTTTTGATGCCATTACCGGTAGCCTGGATCGCATCGACATCCGCGGGGCCAACGGCATCCGCCTCAAAGATAAATGGGCTGGTGGGCCAAGCACATTCCTGGGCATTATGGTTGAGGATTTTCCCAACATGTGCATGATCATGGGGCCGCATACTGCCCTGGGAAACATCCCCCGCAGCATTGAATACAACGTGCAATGGGTCAGCGGCTTAATGCGTTACCTTCTGGACCACAAACTGAGTGTGGCTGATGCGCGGCCGCAGGCAGTGGCGCAATGGACTGATTTTGTCAAAGAAAAGGCGGAGGGTTTGCTGTCCAACGAGGTGGACTCCTGGATGACCGGAGTCAATCAGAATGTAGAAGGCAAACAAGTGCGCATACTTGCCCGTTACAGTGGCAGTGCGCTGGACTATCGCGCCTGGGGTGACCGGGTGGCAGCAAACGGTTATCAGGAACTGGTCATGCGCTGAAGCGCCAGGCGGGTGTTCAACAAGCGAACGAATCCCGCGCAATCGGGTTGCACGGGATTCACCGACGGTTTATTTGCCCACTGTTTTTACCATTTCGCCAAAAGCAGCGATTTCTTTGTCAATAATTTTGCGGGTGGCGACATCGTCGTAATACGTCATGTCCATAAAGCGCTTTTTACCGGCCTCCTGCGGGCCGGGCTGGGCCAATGCCTCTTTGATTGCCGCGCTGAGTTGCTTAACGACGGCATCTGGTGTGTTTGCCGGGGCCGATACCGTCAGGTAGCTGGTGGTGCCGATGTCGTAGCCGAGATCTTTCATTGCCGGCACATCAGGTGCCAGCCCCAGGCGGTCGTACGATGTGGCGAATAAAGCCTTCGCAGCGCCGGCTTGCACATGGGGTGCCCAGGAACCGCCGGAATAACCTGCATCTACTTCACCGCCAAGCACAGCCTTGACTGCGCCATTACCACCTTTGACCGGCACCGGAATCATTTCAACACCGGCCCGTTTGCCGATGTATTGCATAACAAGCTTATCCAGCTGAAAGAAGCTGGCGAACTTAATCGGACGGTTTTCGGCTTTGGCCTTGTCGATCATTTCGGTCAGTGAGGCATAAGGTTTGTCTTTGTTCGCAAACATCACGCCTTGAAACTGCGCAATAGTGGCAACGTGTTTAAAGTCACCGTTTTTATAAATAGTCTTCTTGGTTTGCGGCTCCAGCGAAAACGTCGATGATGTTGTAGCCAGCAGGGTGTAGCCGTCAGCATCTGCCTTGGATACGCGGACCGCGGCAACCCCGCCGCCCGCACCGCCGACGTTTTGAACCAGGATCTTCTGGCCAAGCACTTTGGCCAGCGGATCGGTCATTGAGCGTACGATGGTGTCAGTGCCACCACCGGCTGAGTAGCCGACGATGACGGTCAGTGGTTTGGTGGGGAAGTCAGCCGCCATGGCGACACTGCTCGCGATGGTCATGGCGGCTAAAGCCAGGGGAAGTTTTACCGGGGGAAATTTAATTTGTGTTCTCATTGTGTTGCCTCCGTTGTAATTTGTTCGGGTCGAGTAATTGCATTGAGCTAAAGCGCCAGACAGACACGACTGCCGCAATCAGAAACACAATGGCAACCGGATGATCCAGTAAAGATGCGGCCCGTCCGTCAGTAAGAATCATGGCCTGGCGCAACGACAGTTCTGCCATTGGTCCCAGCACAAAACCCACTAAAAAAGTGACAAATGAATAGTCGTACTTCTTCATGAAGTAGCCGACAAATGCAAAGACCAACATCAAATATACGCCAAACATACCCCCACCTTCGAGGTAGGCGCCAATCACGCATAAGAAAACAATCACCGGCAATATCACGGTGTCGCGTACGAGAATGACACGGGCAAAAAAGCGTTGGCCGACCATGCCAACCAGTAACAGCACAAGTGATGCCAGCATCATGCCGATGAAAATGCCGTAAACCAGGGCGGCATCGTCCCGAAACAGAAACGGCCCCGGGGTTAGCCCATGCATTAAGAACGCACCCATTAACAACGCGGTGGCCAGGCTGCCGGGCAGACCGATAGCAAACACCGGTACCAGGGTAGCCGGCACCGAAGCATTGTCCGCAGCTTCGGAAGCGGCAACCCCTTCGGGCGCGCCCTGACCAAACAGCGCGGGATGATCGGAAAGGCGGCGTGCCCAGGTATACGACAGAAACGAAGCCAGGGTGGCACCCAGGCCCGGAATAATGCCAACAACAATCCCCACCAGGCTGGACCGACTCATAGTGGGCAGCAGACGTCGCAACTCGACCCAGGGCAGGGTGGCGTCGGCAGCATTGCCAGTGTCCTGGGTATTTCGCTTTTGGGCATAGCCACCGCGCCAGCCGCGATCGATCTGAACCAGAACCTCGGACAATGCCAGGGTTCCGATAGCAACGGCCAGCAATGGAATGCCGTCGTACAGTTCGATGTATCCAAATGTCAGGCGCGGCAGGCCGGTCTCAATATCCAGCCCGCAAGAGGCCAGCAACAAACCCAGAAAGCCGGCGATCAGACCTTTAAAAAACGACTTTCCAGACACCGCGGCAATGAAGGTAATGGCAAATATCAAAATGGCCGTCAGCTCAACCGGCCCGGTACCAATGGCAATTTTTGCGAGTGGCTGGGCCAGCAGAATCAGGACAACGGTTGATGTGATGTCCCCAAATACAGAGGCAATCAGGCCGATCTTCAGTGCTTTTTGCGCCTGGCCTTTTTGGGTCATCGGATAACCATCCAGCGTGGTTACCACTGATGACGGTTCACCCGGCACGTTGATCAGAATGGCAGACACGGCGCTGCCGGGCGCGCCGCCGGTGT
>JBAUID010000204.1:0-13201 GCA_049680625.1 Burkholderiaceae bacterium
GCCAGCAGTTTGTGCTGAGTACCGTGCTAGCGGGCATCATGTTCCTGTGCATTGGTATGCTGAAGAGCCTCGTGTTCGACAGGCCCGTTTTTCGATCCGGCATACAAACTCTCGTTACAGGCGGCACGGCAGCTGCGCTCGCCTACGCTACCGGGCACTTGCTGCGCAATGTGTTCGGCGTTGCCTGAGTTGATTGCCTTCATTAGCTAAAGCTGGTGACAATCGCCTATCCTATCGAATATTAACTAACGAATTCTGACGACGAATTTCAATGAGTAACAAGCCAGAAACCTCAGGCGAGCGAAACAGCCCGGCTAAAGTATCTAAACGAACACGCCACCCCGTATTTGTGCTCGTCTGGGTAATTGCACCCGTCGCATTGTTGATTGGGTTATTCCTGCTGGGGGCTTGGATCTACAATATGTTCTAAGAGGCATCGAGACGCTGTTTGAGCCCATAAAGTCAGAAATTGTACCGAAACCTAACCGGTTACTCTGCCTACCGAATCGATCGAATCGGTAAGCCCGGACCACGGCGTTGCAATAGGCCTACCCGAATCAGGTTTACTAAGGTCTCGATTCGAACTACCAGTCTTTCTAGCCTCCATCTGCGGACACTGAATCGAAGATTGCGCCAACTGATCGTCTTTTGCCCGGCTTTTTCGACCAATTTCAGCCAGAGCGGTGCGGTCTGCGATCGTGATGTCACGCTGATCGACGGTAATGATGCCTTTCTTGCTAAGCAATGTCAGTGTTCGGCTAACCGTTTCGATTTTCATTCCCAAATAGCTGCCTATGTCCTGGCGGCTCATCCGAAGCATAAACTTGTCGACACTACAGCCCTGCAACTGCATCTGATCCCCCAACTTCATCAGAAACCGCGCCAATCTCGCTTCGGCGCACAAAGCCCCAATCGCAACTAATGCAAGTTGTTCCTGAATCAATTGTTGACTAATGATTCGAAACATCGTTTCGTCAAGCCCGGGAACCAACTTCGCCAGAGCACTCAGGTCTTCGAACGGAATTTCGATCACATCGGCATCGGTCAGTGCAACAACATCATTGTTATATTGCTGATTACCGATTCCTTCTGTACCAAGCAAATCGCCCTTCATTGGAAAACCCATTACTTGTTCGTTACCGCAATCATCAGAAAAAACAGTCTTAAAAAACCCGGCATTCACAACATAAAGGACCTCAAACTTTTGCCCGGCCCGAATCAGGTGCTTGCCTTCTTTTACTGTGCGATGAGTAAAAACCGGCGAATCCGAACCATCCTCGTCGACCCGCAGCAGCCGGTTCAATTCGCGCGAACTACTACAAACTTTCTGTCCGTTAGCCACCGAAACGTTCACTGGGTTCGATTTTCTTGATTTTGTAAACATGGTGAATTCCTTTGTCTGGCAATCGAGAACATGCAGAGAATCGATTTAGATTATTAAACTGAGCATTTATTAAGTATCGATTACCAGCACAAAGCACACCATCAGCATTGGCTGAATCTCCCCCTTCAGGATCGCCGATTAAACCTGTCAGACATATCGGATCTTCTATGTAAGAATTGTCCTACCCCAAAAATCCAGGCAGCGAGATATAGCCATAATGGTCAAATCGCGGTCTTACGTTATTGATCGCGATCAATCCAACTATGGCTTCGAACCAGCATAGTTTGAATCCCAGTGGTCTTAACGGATAGATTGATATGCACGCTACTCGAACCTGGATTCTTATCGCCGATGGCGCTCACGCGCGCTTCTTCGAGCATCGCGAACAGACTCTGCGCGAGATCGAACACCTGAATTTGGAGGGTGACCGCCGCCTCACGCGAGAGATAGCGACCGACAGACCCGGCCGTGCCTTCGATTCAATAGGAAAAGGACGCCATGCGATACCTGGAAAAACTGATCCTCACCGGGAAAACGAGCACCAGTTTGCTCGGAAGATTGCCGAGGTGCTGCACACACATCTGGATCAGTTTGAGCGCGTTATCCTTGTGGCAGCACCCAGCGCCCTCGGCGATTTACGCAAATGCCTTTCAATGTCTATTCAATCCCGGGTTATAGCTGAACTGAATCAGGACTTAACGGGATTGCCACTGAAAAAGATCCAACACCATTTATCCGAGAAGACAATATTAGCCTTTTAAGCCTGTTGGTTCCAACCCACAGGTCTCACCACACCCGTACGCACTGCCCTCATCGGAGCTAAAGAATGTAATGGCCAAGAGCAAACCACCGTTTTCACCACGCCAATTCAACCTAACGTATTTTGCCATCGCGTTAATGTTGGTATTCACAGCCCAAGTCTGGTTCGTCAATCGTACCGTAGAACAACTTGCGTACAGCGAGTTTCAACAATTGCTTGAAGATGGTGAGATTAAGGAAGCCACCATTCGAGACAATACGATCCACGGTAAATACGTTGCTCAGCGCAATGGCAAAGACTCTTTTGTTACTAACCGGGTAGAACCTGAGTTTGCCAAGCAATTAGAGCAATACAAAGTCAAGTTTTCAGGCGCAGTCGATGACAACTGGCTGTCCAAATTGCTCTCTTGGGTGCTGCCTGTCTTACTTTTCTTTGGGCTGTGGATGCTGGTCTTTCGAAAGTTTGCCGAAAAACAAGGCCTCGGTGGCATGATGAACGTCGGCAAGTCAAAAGCAAAAGTCTATGTAGAAAAATCTACCGGCGTTACCTTTGACGACGTCGCCGGTGTTGACGAAGCAAAATCAGAACTGACAGAAATAGTTTCTTTTCTTAAAGAACCCGACAAATATGGTCGATTGGGAGCTCGCATTCCGAAGGGAATCCTGTTGGTTGGACCACCGGGCACTGGCAAAACACTGCTGGCACGGGCCGTAGCAGGTGAAGCCGCTGTGCCGTTCTTTTCCATATCCGGTTCAGAGTTTGTTGAAATGTTTGTTGGTGTTGGCGCCGCAAGAGTCCGCGATTTGTTTGAGCAGGCACGTAACGTAGCGCCTTGTATCATCTTCATTGATGAGTTGGATTCACTTGGAAAAGCGCGTTCAGCCAACAGTTTTGGTGGCGGCAGCGATGAAAAAGAACAAACACTGAATCAGCTACTTAATGAACTGGACGGCTTTGATCCGCGCGAGGGAATTGTGTTGCTCGCCGCAACGAATCGACCGGAAATTCTTGACCCAGCCTTACTACGCGCAGGACGCTTTGATCGGCAGATTGTCGTCGACCGCCCTGACCGAAATGGACGCGAGGAAATTCTGCGCGTCCACTTGCGCAAAGTGCCCACCAAAGCCAATTTCCCGGTCGAGGAAGTGGCTGGATTAACGCCCGGGTTCTCTGGGGCAGACCTCGCCAATCTAGTGAACGAGGCGGCCATCATCGCTACCCGTCGCGACGGCCGGGAGGTTGGCATTGATGACATCACGCAAGCCGTAGAAAGAATTGTAGCCGGGTCAGAGCGACGGGGACGATTACTCAATCCCGCTGAACGCGAACGTGTTGCCTGGCACGAAATGGGTCATGCGTTAGCCGCAGCATCGTTACCCGGTACCGACCCAGTGCATAAGGTATCTATTATTCCGCGCTCCATTGGCGCATTGGGATACACCATGACACGTCCGACTGAAGACCGTTTTCTGATAACCACCGACGAG
The DNA here is from genome assembly GCA_049680625.1 of Burkholderiaceae bacterium. GTDB lineage: Bacteria > Pseudomonadota > Gammaproteobacteria > Burkholderiales > Burkholderiaceae_E > JAUIAI01. Next base: position 3,632 of record JBAUID010000204.1, read on the forward strand.
CTAAAGAATCGAATGGTCGTCTTAATGGCAGGACGGGCCTCGGAACAATTGAGTCTTGGGTCGATCTCCACCGGGGCAAGCGATGATCTGGCGAAAACAACCGACATTGCACGCCAGATGGTGACCACGTTTGGCATGGACGAAGGGCTTGGTCAGGCCGTATTGGAACGCCAGGGATCGAGTTATCTTAGCGACAATATGATGGCCGTTCGCCAGAAGGACTTCTCAGAGCAAACTGCGCGGGAGATAGATATTGCGGTACGCGACTTAATCGATCAAGCATTTGATGAAGCCCATAAACTTCTGATCGGACGGCGCGCTGACTTGGACGCCGGAGTTCAAATGCTGCTCGAGAAGGAAACCATTACTCCAGACGATTTTCCAGCGCTACGTCAGAAGAAAACCGTTTCACCAGACGATTTTCCAGCGCTACGTCAGAAGAAAACCTAATTGACAGAGGATTGCCCATTGACTGACCGAAATTCACAACCTGGCGAGCGAATCGCCTCCCATGTCTTGTCATCTAAAACCCCATCCACCGGCCCGGGATTGCAGCCAGAATCTCGCAAACGCGCCTCATTCACCTGCACGTTAATTTGCGCCTGGTTAATTGCCATTTGAATATGATCCCATGGCACGGCCGCGCCGTAAGAATCTGATCCGAACATAGCCACTGCCATTCCAACCACCTGCCCCCGGGAGTCAAGGACTGGCGCACCACTACTGCCGGGGTGAAGCGCACTATCCAATTCCAACAGATCCGGGCCTACCCGCCGCACGAAGCCTTTCACACCTTGGGCTACCGACCGTCCATCATCCAGGCGCGCCATCGGGTAGCCGACAACGAGCACTTCATCCAACGGGGCAATCGACCCAGGTGACGACAACAAGCTTAATGCCGGGAAATCACCAGCTCCCGTGGCCAGTTGAAACACAACAAGGTCACTGGGTCCTGCCAGTGGCTTATCGATCTGAGCGATGCCCAAGGGTGTCGTTACCAATCGACTAGCCGTTTTCGGTTCCGGCCGGTGCAGCACAAGCAAACGGCGTGCCTCTGACTCGTCGCTGAACGCCTTATCGGTCAAATAGTTTGCGGGCTGGCTACCGGGTTCAATTACCTGTTGACCAGCGAGCCATACGTAACGAACGACTGACCCCGGAACGAGTTCGATTAACCCCAACGCATTCAACGCTAGAAACTCGTCATCATAGCGCCAGGGTTCAAATACATGCTGCGGTGCTACCGCAAGCCCATTGGTATCAAGCAAAAAAGCAGTTCCCGCACTATAGACTTCTTTTTCTTCATCAGATATCCCTAGGCGTGCACTATATCGAGTCCACACAAACAAGACCGCCTTGGTGGAATCAGCCAGTATTTTCTTAAAGCGCTTGCCCTGCACTTCCAATGTGTCTAATCGCTGGGCGTTACGCACGAACACTTCTTGTTCTATCTTTCTAAAACGATCGAATGCGGTGACCGCCTTATCGGAGACTTCCTGACGCAGTGATTCAACCCTTCGAGCAGCTTCAGCGGCGATAGCTTCACGGGCTTGATAGTCTAGCTCTGCCGTTTGCGAAAGTGCCAATTGCGATTCAGTGGTGATTGCCTTTAATCCTGCCGAAAACTCCGCGCGTAATCGAGCCTGTGACTGATCTTGCGTCGCTCTAATCTCACTAAAGGCTCTGTCAATCGCCAACTCTCGCGATTCGAAACGCGCCATCGTCTGTGCTAGCTGCGCATCTATCCGCTGAGCATCTTGCTCGGCGTCAGCAAGCCGGGTTTCAGCCTGGGTCAGGCGTTTCTCTGTCGTGCCGAGCAACTGATAAACATAAGCGCCGTACAGTGCGAAACCCACAGCAACAGACAGCCCAAGAATCAGCCAAACGCGAAGTCGTCTGACCCAGAACGGCGGCTCATCAACCAGAAGATCGAAGCTCTCGTCAGTGGCTCTATCATGAATCTGAACACGGGTTCCAGGTTTGAGTTCTTGTGTCACTCCCTCGAACCGGCGGCCGTCAATCAATAGCTCAACGTGCTCCTCCACCTCCCCCAGGGGCCTCGGCGTGGATAACCGGGCCGGCCCCAGTACCGGCGAAAACTCGAATAAGGTGTCCGGGCCGTGGTCGCCTGTCAAGTGAAGTTCGCAATCCTTTCCGTAACCGACTCTGAACGGCAAATAACCCCGATACTCATGGAACTTACCATTCCGTCCGCTCGAGAAGCGAACACGTATGGGTCGTCGCAAATGGCGCGGCAAGATCAGGCGATTTGAGGAATTCTGGACATCGACTGTCTCATTTTTTGTCATAAAAAAGCCATTTGAAGTTCTGAATGCACCATACCGATTGCACCGTACTGTTAGTTGCTTTCTTCAGTTTTGATCAGGATCAACAACTTATTCGGACAGCCTTCCATACTGTTTTCTCACAGGACGGGGTCATGGCGTTGATGACGGCAATCACGAACCAGGTTAGAAGGTACTCAGTGGTCGCCGCAGCGGTTTTGCTACTGGGTTATTACCCAGCTATGGCTCTGAAAATCGCCCAGCAACCCGAGGAGCTGATTAACCGACTGACCGAGCAGGTATTTGACCAGATCAGGTCCGATCCAGAAATTCAGTCTGGAGATCAAGTCCGGGTATCAGCACTGGTTGATCGCGTCATCATGCCTCACGTCGATTTTACCAAAACTACCGCGCTGGCTGTTGGGCCAGATTGGCGCCAGGCCAGCCCTACACAACGCGAAATACTGGCCCATGAATTTCGTGCGTTACTGGTACGCACGTATGCCGGTGCGTTGAGTGAAGTGCGCGACGAACAAGTCCACATTAAGCCGATGCGTGCGGCGCCAGGTGCTACCGACGTCATTGTTCGCACAGAAATTATTGGTCGCGGTGAACCGATTGAACTCAGTTACCGACTGACACGCAGCGGCGACAGCTGGCGTATCTACGATATGAATGTGCTCGGATTCTGGCTTGTTCAGGTTTATCGGAGCCAATTTTCGAGCGTCATACGGGAGAGTGGCATTGATGGCTTGATTGACACTCTTTACCGGAAGAACAAAAAGTAAAACACGGCTGACTACCGACAAATCGCTCTAGGGAAACTCCGTTGAATCGACTATCTGGCCAATCTGCAATAGTTTTTCATTTGCCCTGATGTCGTTGTATTCGACACATCGCTAGTCAGCAATTTTACCCCGAAGAGTTGATTAAAATTTCTCACCCTAAGGCGGCCGGCAATTGATGCAGATCAATCGCTTTGGCGCCGGCAAGCAATAGCCTTAGAAGCGTACAGCCCACGCACTGTAAATTGACAGCGCTGCTTGCGCACGGGATTCTTCTATGAAGACGAAAAGACTAATTTCCTGCAAAACCACTTACGCCCTGGCTACCTTCCTGCTGGCAGCAGCATTGACGGCTTGTGGCAGTGCTGACAACCAACCGGTACCAGTGTCCGCAACACCAGCTCAGGCGACAACAGCCGTAATCAGCCTGACGGATATGGAAACACCCCGGGAGAAAACCGGCTTGATCGGTCACAGTTATATCGACCCGTCCTTGCCTTGGCTAAATTGGAATGGTGAGCCAACCAATATCCAATACGATGGTGAAACCCGTCTGTTGAACATTCCCGCGCCGGCTGAAGGTGAAAACATTGTGGTGGGCGTCCAACGTTACGACCGATTTTTCGGTTCACGCCGGTACCGACTGGCGGTTACCGCGTCTGACCCCAAGGTGGCCGTGTTGATTTTCCTGTTTGATAGCTCCGGACAGAACGTGCCGATTCCTGGGGTGAATGGCCCGTTATTTGTCGCGCGTGATGGCGCACCGCTTGAATTCGACGCACCGGCAACCGCCGTGGGATTCTTCGTGCAAATCCAAAGCGGTTGGCAAGCGACCGACTCGGCCACCTTGCGCCCCTCGGTTGTCGATGTTGGCAATGTACTCGGTGCTGAGTTTATCAACCCGCGTGGGCCGTGGACAGATTGGTTGGGTCAGCCCGCGCCAGTCAATTACAACGCGCTGATTAATCAGATCTGGATTGCGCCAACAGAGGATGGCCTAGGTCACAACCTCGGCGTACAGCGAATTACTAACCCGCTTATTGCTGGCGAGGAGTATGAACTGGCAGTAATGCCGGGTACCCGAGACGGGGCTTCATTACTATTATTTCTAGTGGACGCACAACACCTTATCATCCCATTCCTTAACCCCGATACTGGTGAGAGTCAGCTTTGGCTGTCGGCCACCGGCGCCGCTAATCGTGGTGGTGCCCAGCGATTCGTCGCTCCTGACGGAGTAGCTGAGATGCGGGTGCAGATCCAGGGTCCGTGGAACGCCACTACGCCGTCTTTTATTATTCCGAGTCTCTTGAAGGTGGTGACAAGCCTGAGCCGACAGTGAGCTTCTTACTAGCAAACACCTGAGTTAGATAAATAATCTCACCGGGCTTTCCTGATCAAATTTTTGGCATTCGCATTAGGGAGAAACTACACGAAGAGACCAAACAGCACAAAGCACCAGTCATCGGCTCCAAAATCGTTCCATTGCAATGTAAGTATACGAAGCCGTCCATCCAATCAGAACCAATCCGTTCAGTGCTTCAACTCCAGCCAGCAACCGAATCGGGCCAACAGGCGTCAAATCTCCAAAGCCCAGCGAAGTGTATGTCTCCGCCGAGAAGTACAGGCAGGTAGTTAGCGAAAAGCCAGGTGAGCCCACGAAGGCGCCAACGGACAGGTACTTAGCAAGAACAAAAAGTGCTATGCCATACAAGCCAATTTCGACAAGATGGGCAGCCGTTGCCGAGAAAATCACCACCAACAGTTTTGCCCGTCGCTGTATCTTTAGCGTTGGCAGCAAGGTATTGACACTACCCAAGACCTCATAATGAATAACGGTGGCAATAGCGACAAGCAAGCCGCTGGCGATGATCGCTACAAGCATTCGTCAAATCCCTAATTTAAACGCGAAGTTAATCATTAAAGTTTATCCGGATTGTCCGGATTGTGCGGATTGTGCGGATCGCCCTGAGTGGCACTCGAGCGGATCTTGATTCGCTCCGGCTCCGAGCTGCAAGTGCCGGAAAAATACTTCCAGAAACGGCGATTGAACGTGATCGGGCCGTATTCCGACATGCCGATCAGGACTGAACGAGCAACAATTTGATACGAATCAATTTGAATCGGCAGTTATAGGTGACTATTCAAATATTAGAGTATTGTTTCCGTCAATCACCTCCTGTCAATCTGACTCAACAATTAATTTTGCGAGGCACCCCATGCTATCAAAATCCAAACGATCACTTGCAATCGGAAGCTTAGTCGCAATACTGACATCGTCAGTCATGCTCTTCGGGCAATCCTCACCATTGCACGCCGCCGAGAATGTGATGAGAAAAGGCTACTATTTAATTGGCACCGAGGCGCAATTCTCAGACGTATCACTGAACTTGAAAGAAGCGATTGAAGGTCGCGGCCTGGTCATCGATTTCACTGGTCACGTGGGTAAGATGCTGGCACGCACTGGCCCGGCCGTCGGTCAGGAAAGTCCGTATCTGAATGGCGACTACCTTCACTTTTGCTCGGCGAAGCTCACGCACGACGCCGTCGCGGCTAACCCGGAGAACATCGCGATTTGTCCGTTAGTTGTGTTTGCGTATGAACTCAAAGACAAGCCAGGTCAGGTGATGGCTGGATATCGACGTACCGTTGGCGCTGCCGGAAAGTCCAGCGAGGCTGCGCTAGAAGAAATCGATGCCCTTTTGCGGTCTATTGTTGACGAGGCTATTCAGTAGTGCGCCATGACAATTGCCTTGCAGACGCAGCAGTTACTGGAAGACGCATTCACCGGCCTGGAAGTGCCATTTATTTGCGGGTTACACTTACCGCCCTCCCCCTGGAATCAGACCAGAGACGGTGAATTTGGCGCGATCGAACTGGATGACGCAACGGTTGGTCTGTTCTACGTGTTATTGGACGACACGCTGGCAACTCTTACCCAGCCACATCACCGTGAATCGGTCATTGGGCGCGATGCACTATCGGTCGCCTCGTGGTGGGCTCATGAAACAGGCATACGCCGGACCATCGGTTTTGCGGCAGTCAATGCACTGAGTCGGCATTTACTCAACCGATGCAAATTCTCGCCGCCCACGGCCGACGACTCTTTTGGTGGTTTGAATCCGCGAGCGGGTGAACACATCGGCATGATTGGGCTTTTCCCATCCTTAACCAAACAGGTCGTGGGCGCCGGAGCGAAACTCACCGTTCTTGAACTAAGGTCACAGCTGGCAGGTGATCATTCCGACTTTAGAGTTACCCTGAACCCTGCCGATCTGACCAGCTGCGACAAGATCCTTTCGACGAGTACCGTCTTACTCAATAACAGCTTCGATAGCCTGTGGCCGCATTTTGCAAAGGTGAAAGAGATCGCGCTGATCGGTCCTGGAGCCAGCTGCCTGCCAGATTCACTGTTTGCGCGTGGTATTACTGCTATGGGCGGCACCTGGATCGAAAACACACCGGAATTTGTCAATGCACTGGTAACCGGTGAGCCATGGAGCAAAGACTTTGCGCGTAAGTTCACCCTGCGAAGCGATGCCTACCCGGGTATCGATTCACTTCTGCGTTACTTGAACGAGTCTATGCCGCGTAATAAGAACTATCCGGGAAATTTCTTCGACTCGCAACGCAAGAACGCTTAACCATGAACAATGACCCGATTCGGCCAAGCGATGAAACAACATTCGCTTCACGCTGGATCGAACATACAATTCGTGATGTGATTCGCCAGTTTCGCTGGTCGTTTGTACCACCACTGATGGTGTATTTAGCTGCTGGGGTTTCAGGTCTGACCGGCATCGTCGGCACTTTTTTTATTAAAGAATATCTTGGCTTATCGGCCGGTTACCTTGCAGGCCTCACATTCTGGGCCGGGCTACCCTGGGCGCTGAAAATGCCGTTGGGCCACTTAGTAGACATCTGGTGGCGGCATAAATCCTGGTTGGTGTATTTCGGCGCGTCGCTGATCGCGTTCGGATTACTGATTATGTATGGCTTGATTGCGCATACCGCCGCGATGCGTGCAATGATGCCCATTGAGACGTGGTTTGTCGTCAGCACGCTGTTGTCTCCGACAGGCTACGTGATTCAAGATGTTGTCGCTGACGCAATGACGGTGGAAGCGGTACCCACTGTCGACGAAAACGCCCAACCTTTTTCTGAAGAACATATCAAACAGGCTCACACCACAATGCAAACCTTTGGACGGTTTGCGATTATCGGAGGTTCGTTGCTGGTGGCCGCGCTCAATATTGGTATGTTTGCCGGCGTCGAATTGATGGCCCAGACCGAACGTGCGAGCACTTACGCACAGATTTATCTGATTGCCTTAGTCGTTCCGGTAATCTCTGTATTCGGCGTGATATTGGGTTCAGCACAAACACGCCGGCGCATGAAGGGCTTGATTCAACGCGGCTATGATCGTGCCGAAATTCGTTCGATGTTGTACGGCACGGAGACGGAAACACGACCCAATTGGTGGATATTTGGTGGTTCGATTGTGTTCGTTCTGTTTACCGTCGGAGTCGGTGCCAGCCAGTTTCTATATGCACAGGAAATAGTTTTTGTTGGCGCCATGGGAATCGTTATATTCTTAATGGCCCGATTGTTTACCGAACTGCCACTCGACGCGCGTCGCCAACTGATTGGTACCGCGGTAATCATCTTTGTCTTCCGGGCCATACCGTCGCCCGGTGCCGGTATGACCTGGTTTGAGATTGATGAGTTAAAATTTGATCAGCAATTTCTTGCGGTCTTGTCCCTGATTACGTCGGCACTGACCCTGGTTGGTATCGTATTGCTGCGCCCGCTGATGGCGACACGCTCCATTGCATACGTAGTCACCTTGCTGACTATCGCTTTCGGAATTCTGTCGCTGCCCAATATTGGCCTTTACTATGGTATTCATCATTGGACCGAATCATGGAGCAATGGACTCATTGATGCGCGGGCAATAGCGCTCATTGATACCGTTCTGGAGTCACCCTTAGGCCAAATAGCGATGATTCCCATGTTGGCCTGGATTGCCAAGAGTGCTCCCGCTCACCTGAAAGCGACCTTTTTTGCGGTGATGGCTTCGTTCACTAATCTGGCCCTGTCCGTCAGCAGCCTGGGCACCAAGTATCTTAACCAGTGGAAAAGCGTAACGCGCGAGGTGCGCGATCAGAACTCCAATGCCATTACTGTTGTCGCAGATTACAGCGAACTTGGCCTGTTGTTGATTGTGGTAACTGTTGCCGGGGTGTTGATGCCACTTTTGACAATTGCGTTGGTGCAACGGACTCGCTGGCACACGAGTAGTTGATACCTTGTGCCTGAGGTCGCCGCGTAACATAAACTTCTATGGCTTCCCCCACAATCGTTCGGCAACGTCGCCGAACTCAGCCTAATCAGCAAAATCAGCAAATGTTTCTCGCCGTCTTCATGGGCAAATTTAGAGACGCTTGATGCTTGTCAACACGATTGAATAAGCTGACGTTACCCTTATGAGATGTTGCACCGAGAATTTTCTCAGACACAGACAATCTAAGGGGTAGATTATGATTTCTGATTCCCAATTGAAGCAGAGAGTTCTTGACGAATTAAGCTGGGATACTCGCGTGGATGAGGCGCATATCGGCGTTACGACATCAGATGGTGCGGTTACACTGACCGGGCGGGTGAACAATTACCCGGAAAAGTATGCAGCGGTAGATGCGGCGAAACATGTTCACGGCGTAAGCGTCGTTGCCGACGAAATCGATGTTTGCCTGTCAGAACTGTATCGCTGTGATGACAGTACCATTGCCCAGCATATCTCCCATGTGTTGCATTGCAATGTATCGATTCCAGACAGTGATCTTAAAGCCAAAGTGGACAATGGCTTTGTAACTTTAACCGGTGAAGTTGATTGGCAACACCAGCGCGAGCATGTTGCTCAGCAGGTCTGTCATGTTAGTGGCATCAAGGGGTTGGCTAATCTAATCACTTTGAAAGTACGCCCGACACCAGAAAATGTGAAAGAGAAAATTGAAGATGCATTAGCTCGAAATTCAGAAGAAGAGGCACGAAATATTAAGGTTTCGGTAACTGGTGAGACCGTCACCTTGGACGGAACGGTTAAGTCGCTTTACGAACGCGATCTCGTCGAGAATGCTGTCTGGAAGGCACCTGGTGTCCGATATCTGATCGACTGTATTCGGATTTCCTAGGCGCTCGATATTATCCGGATAATCGACTCGGGACGGTCGATTTGTTAGCTGTCATTCACCGTGCACCGACTGGGGCGCTGGCGCAAAGCAACGAGACCCACGAGTGCTCGCGGAGATTTGACATCGGCCCCGCCATCGATCTGGCGGCGCAATGCGGTCGTGGGGTCGCGACCATCAGCTCTGGTCGGGATCCTGATCCGGACCAGAATCGGTCTGTGCCGACGACTGATCGGGCCCCCGCTCGCGATGCTCGTGCAACCGTCCGAGTGTGCTGTCCAGCAAATGAGCCAGCTTATGTGCGGCCCCATGAAC
>JBAUID010000205.1:0-10628 GCA_049680625.1 Burkholderiaceae bacterium
CAGGCGCTCTTGAGCGGTTTGCTATGTAACGATTTGTGATACGGCGGCCTAAGGCTCAACTGAATTTCTCGACCGAATCCCGATACCCGGTTTCGGTTTCCGCAGCGATGCGCAGTGATTCTACAAAATCGTCGCCAGACATCAACGGGATTGCCTTGCAATACTTCGCCAGACCGAGAGAATCAGTCAGGTGCAGATTGGCCGCCAGCGCTTTGTCATCGGGCATCTCGTAGATGTAGACCATGTCGTATTCACCGTAACTGCCGTATTGTGCGATCGGCTTGCCACCAAAATCGGCGATAGCAGCTCGGTGCACGGCCGCGCGGTCGCGCATTGCAGGGTGTTTGACCATGTCGGCCTTCTCGTCATTGTTGTATTTCACCAGGTACAGAACCAGACTACTCATGTTGTTTCCTCAGTGTGTGGTTATTGCTTGCGTTTCAACTCACGGTAACAAATCCCTGAGTTATGTCGTCGGATCTTAATAGTGCGGACCGCTGTGCGGGCAATCCATACCCGCCGCCGCCGCCAGTGCGCACGACTAAAACGTCGTCACGCTGTAGGGTGAAGCCACACTTTGATGTCAGTGCGATTTTTTCGTCACCACGAATAACCGTCATTGAAGCCAGAGCGCCCGGCTTGCCTCCCAGGATGCCGCGGGCCGGCGTTTTGAAACGATCGCTATAGGTAGCAAACTGAACGTTGTCCCGGGTAATGCGATATACCCGCGCGAAACCGAGTCCGCCGCGCTGCGCTCCGTCGCCACCAGAATCAGCCAGCAATGTATAGTCTTCAATTCTCAGGAAGTCGTAATCCATCTCGAGGGCTTCAATCGGAATATTGGCGCAGTTGGACAGCGGACAATCCACCCCATCACAACCGTCATTGTCCGGACCAGCCCCGTAGCCACCACCCAGGATTTCCAGGTAGATGTTGTAACCGTTTTCGCCAAGATGGCTTAAACAAACCGGAGTTGTAGAATCGAAGCCCTCAGCAATAACCTGATTCGGTGCCACCTGAGACAGTGCCATCATCACCGCATTAAACACGCGATGGCTGGCCAGCAGCCGGGCCCGCACCGGCGCCGGACGACGCGGATTCAGAATACTGCCCAACGGCGCATCAACCTGAATCACCCGCGCAGCGCCATCGTTAAACGGAATATCCGGGTCGGTCAGTACCGACTTCGCACAGGCGATCGCTGCAGCAACCGTGGAAGCTACCGGGCAGTTCAAATAGGTGGCTACCTGCGGCGCTGAACCGTCGAACCGAATGCGCACATTGCTGCCGTCAATTTCAACCTGGGTTTTAATGACAACGGGTTCGGTGCCAAGCCCGTCATCATCAAGCGCGGCGTCAGCCGTGTAAATGCCATTGGGCAACTTATCAATAGCTGCCCGCATGCGGCGCTCTGAGTAATTAAGCATTTCGTCCATCGCCGCACCGAGTTGCCCGACGCCGTACTTATTGGCCAACGAACGGACCCGCCGCGCGCCGATGGAATTGGCCGCAAACTGGGCGTTAATGTCACCGATGGTCGCTTCTGGCATGCGCACATTGGCAGCGATCATGCGCTCGAACGGGCCACCGTTCCAGTCGTGATCCAGGTTGTATCGGGTCGGCGGGAAAATAAGCCCTTCCTGGTGAACGTCACCCGCCTGTGGGTTTAAACCCGGTGCCCCGCCGCCAAGATCGATGTGATGAGCCACAGTAGCGATGAATGCGACAAGTTGTTTGTCGACAAAAACCGGCGTGAAAATAAAGATGTCCGGCACGTGTTGACCATTGCTGAACGGATCATTGCTGATCAGGAAATCGCGTTCGCCAAGTGTTTCGGGTGGAAACAAGGCAAGACACGGCGCCAGCGTCTGCGATATTGAGCCCAATTGAATGGCAGTCAATTCGGCCTGTGCGACAACCTGCCCGGTGGCGTTAATAATTGCGGCTGAGCAGTCCTGAGCTTCACGGACAATTGGTGAGTGAGCGGACCGAATCAGCTTCACCCCCATTTCGTAGGTCGCAGCAATCAGCGCCTGATTGATAATCGCCTGGTCAACACGATTAACACTGTTGACTTCATTGACGCGCAAAACTTGAGGGTCAGACATTGTTCAGGCCTCGTACTGCATTAGTAAATTTCCGGCATCGTCGCGCTGTACTGACCAGCCCGGTGGCACGTAAACCGTTGAGGTGCCATCTTCAATGAGTATTGGCCCGTCGAGCGCTTGTTCGTTCGCTTGTTTGTTGTTACCCGGGATATTCTTGCGGCTTCGTAACTGGCAACGATGCACCCGACCGGCTTCGGTCAAGTCGATTATTGCCACTTGGGTTGGCGAGTCTGCGCCTGCCGGCCCCCGATCGTCATTATCTAATGGCAGCCGTGGAGATCTATCCGAAACGGCACGGGCGGCCACCCGAAAAGTGACAATTTCGACCGGTTTTTCCGGTGGTTTGGAAAACTCAAAAACCCGGCGATGTGCATCAGAAAACGCGGTTGATATCCGCTCAAGCGTCAATGTTGCATCGCTGTCCGTAAATGGCACGGATACTTCAAACGCCTGGCCAACGTATCGCATCTCAAGCGTTGTTTCGAAACTCAACGCCGCGCTCACCCCCTGGGAACGCAAAAACTCACCGGCATGAGCACGTAGTGTCGCGACGATAGACTGAATCTTTTCGCTCGAAGCATCATTGAGCAACACCCGTTCACTTTGACTGCGATAAACAATGTAATCAGACACCAGCAATCCCTGAGCCGAGAGAACACCGGCAAAATTTGGCACCAGGATTTTTCGAATACCCAATTCCTGTGCAACGCGGGCGGCATGTAAGCCACCAGCACCACCAAAAGGCACCAGGACAAAATCACGCGGATCATGGCCACGCTCGGTTGATACCTGCTGAATGGCGCGCACAATATTTGCCTCGGCGACACGAATCGTGGCATCAGCCATCTCGGGCAACGACAGTTCCAGTTGAGCAGCCAACGGCTCGAACACCCGGTGGGCCGCATCCACATCAACCGCCATCGTGCCGCCAAGAAAAGACTTGGCTTGTAACGAGCCACGAATCAGGTGGGCATCGGTAACCGTAGGTTGCCTGCCGCCCCGTCCGTAACTGGCCGGTCCCGGCAAAGCCCCGGCCGACTGCGGGCCAACCCGCAACAAGCCGCCATCGTCCACCCAGGCGATCGAACCGCCACCAGCGCCAACAGTGGCAATATCAATGACGGGGGTTCTTACAGGCAAACCGTCAATCCGCGTTTGCGAGGCCATTTGTACCGCGCCGTCGACAATCAGGGATACATCCGTACTGGTGCCGCCCATGTCCAGGGTGATGATATTGCCAAGGCCAGCCGACATAGCTGCCCCCACGGCCCCGACAACCCCTGCCGCCGGCCCTGAATACAGCGCCGCAACTGCGTTACGCGCCATGGTTTTTGCCGGTACGCGCCCCCCGTTGGACTGCATCACACTGAAGTGACCACGGAAACCGCGATCATGAATAATCTGTTCCAGTCGGGTCAGATAACCGTCGATTGTCGGCTGGACATAAGCAGCCAGCACAGTCGTACAGGCGCGTTCGTACTCACGAAACTCGGGCGCGACATCACACGAGCAGGTAATCGGCAGGCCGGGAGCAATCGCTGCGACCAGTTTGCGAACCTGGTGCTCGTGCGCGGGTTCGATATAACTATTTAAAAGACAAATCGCCACCGCCTCAAACGGCGCAGAGGCCAGAAATTCGCTAATGCGCGCTGACATCGTGGCCGCATCGATCACAGTGACAACCCGACCATCGGCGCCAATTCGCTCATCCACTTCGAAAACCCGGGAGCGTTTTACCAGTGGTTCTGGTTTCCGATAATTAAGATCGTATATCGAGCTGCGATCGTGGCGCTGCAAAGCAAATAAATCACGCGTGCCACGCGTAACCAGCACACCGACAAGTGCACCTTTTCGTTCCAATACTGCATTGGTGGCCACGGTCGAACCGTGGATCAACTCGGTAACGTCGCCAAGATCCAGCCCAGCGGCATCAATCGCATTGATGGCGCCGATCTCGGGAGCATCTGGCGTACTTGGCACTTTGGCAACCGAAACCTGGTTGCCACGAACCACAACTAAGTCTGTGAATGTACCGCCAACTTCAATACCGACCCGCATCCCGCTTCCCTTTGACGTGGCCACTTGCATCACTTGCGTGGCGTCTTTGGTGCCTATTCGTGCGGAGTCTGTGCTCCTGACTAATACAACGAGGTAGAAGAGGCCTCACTTATCCGGCACCCGAACAAACCCCTCCATCAGCACACGCGCGCTGCGACTCATGACCACTTTTTCAACTGACCAGGCACCGTCGGATTCACTGGCAACCGCGCCAACTTTCAGCGTGCCGGACGGATGGCCAAAAGTCACGGACTCCAGTTTGCCCCCACCCGCGGCAAGGTTCACCAGGGTGCCGGGGATTGCCGCAGCGCTGGCGATGGCCACAGCAGCCGTACCCATCATCGCATGATGTAATTTACCCATCGACATGGCGCGACAATTCACATCAATTTGCTTTGCGCTGATCGCTTTTCCGCTCGACGCAAAGTAATCCTTTGGTGGCGCGCAGAATGCGACTTTTGGCGTATGTTGCCGTGTCGCGGCCTCGCTGACGTCTTTGATCAAGCCCATGCGTACAGCGCCATGAGCGCGGATCGTTTCGAACTTCTTTAGCGCTGCCGGGTCACCGTTGATTGCTTCTTGCAGTTCGGTACCGTCGTAACCGAGATCACCGGCGTTCATAAAAACCGTGGGTATTCCGGCATTGATCATTGTGACCACAAACGTACCGATACCCGGCACTTCTAATTCATCCGTCAGGTTACCGGTGGGGAACACCGCTTCACCGGCATCAATTGGGCTGACAAACTCAACCGGCACCTCAGCTGCTGGAAAGGTCACCCCGTCCAGTTCGAAGTCTCCGGTCTCCTGCACTTGCCCATTGGTGATCGGTACCTGGTTGACAATTGTCTTGCCGATATTTTTCTGCCAGATTCGCACATGACAAATACCGTTTTCGGGAATACGGGCTGGATCAATAAGGCCGTTGGCAACGGCAAAAGCCCCCACCGCTGAACTCAAGTTACCGCAATTACCCGACCAGTCAACAAAAGCCGTGTCGATCGATACCTGGCCGAACAAGTAGTCGATATCGTGATCGGGTTGATCACTGCGGGACAAAATCACGGTTTTGGATGTGCTTGAGGTCGCACCACCCATGCCATCGGTATGCTTGCCGTACGGGTCCGGGCTGCCAATTACGCGCATTAACAATTTATCGCGGGCTTCACCCGGCACCCGGGCAGCTTGCGGCAAGTCATCCAGCTTAAAGAAAACACCTTTGCTGGTGCCACCCCGCATATAGGTCGCGGGAATCCTGATTTGGGGAAGTGAAGACATTTTAAAAACCCTGCTAAGCAAAAATTAGGCGGTAGTGGACGACAGAAAGTCCTGTGCAAAACGTTGCAATACGCCGCCGGCTGAATAGACACGAACTTCCTCGGCCGTATCAACACGACAGGTAACGGGTATTTCAATCCGCTCGCCATTGACACGGTGAACAACAACCGTCAGCTGTCCCAGAGGGACCACGTCGCCAATAACGTCGAAGATTTCTGTGCCGTCTATTGCGTAGGTCTCACGGGTTTCGCCGCTTTTAAACTGCAACGGCAACACACCCATCCCCACGAGGTTGGTGCGGTGAATGCGCTCAAATCCTTCAGCAATGATGGCTTCAACCCCGGCTAAGCGCACCCCTTTGGCTGCCCAATCACGGGAGGAGCCCTGGCCGTAATCGGCACCGGCTACGATACACAGCGGCTGTTTGCGATTCATATAGGTTTCAATGGCTTCCCACATGCGCATCTGCTCACCGTCTGGCTCTACCCGGGCCAGAGAACCCTGAACGACTTCACCGTTTTCGTCGCGGCACATTTCATTGAGCAGTTTCGGATTTGCAAACGTTGCGCGCTGCGCCGTCAGGTGATCACCACGGTGGGTAGCATAGGAATTGAAATCTTCTTCCGGCACACCCATTTTAGTAAGGTATTCACCCGCAGCACTGGACGCCAGGATCGCGTTTGACGGCGACAGGTGATCGGTAGTGATGTTGTCACCCAGCACCGCCAGTGGCCGCATGCCTTTAAGCGTGCACTCACCTGCCAAAGCACCCTCCCAATACGGCGGACGACGAATGTAAGTGCTTTTTTCGCGCCAGTCGTACAACGGGCTCTTCGAACGCGCAATGGTGCCAAGGTCAAACATCGGTATGTAGACTTTCCGAAACTGTTCAGGCTTGACGAATTCCGCAACTATTGCGTCGATCTCTTCGTCGCTGGGCCAGATGTCTTTCAGCGTAATCGGCTTACCGGTTTCATCGATGCCAAGTGCATCTTGTTCGATATCGAAGCGTACCGTTCCGGCGATGGCGTAGGCAACAACCAGGGGCGGTGATGCCAGGAAGGCTTGCTTCGCATACGGGTGGATCCGCCCGTCAAAGTTACGATTACCGGACAAAACAGCCGTGGCATAGAGATCGCGGTCGATAACCTCCTGCTGGATTACTGGGTCCAGTGCGCCAGACATACCATTACACGTAGTACAGGCGTAAGCAACAATACCAAAGCCGAGCTTCTCCATCTCGGTCAGCAGCCCGGCTTCTTCAAGGTATAACTTGGCCACCTTAGAACCCGGTGCAAAAGATGACTTAACCCACGGCTTGCGAATCAGCCCCAGTTTGTTGGCATTGCGCGCGATCAAACCAGCGGCAACCACGTTACGTGGATTAGACGTATTGGTGCACGAAGTAATGGCCGCAATAATGACCGCGCCATCGGGCATTTTCCCGTCAGCCTCTTGTGCACGCGCTTCATCCAGGTTGCCAGCGATGCCACGTTCAGCCAGCGCCGAGGTCGGCAAACGACGGTGTGGGCTCGACGGGCCAGCCATAGTGCGCGCGACGGTCGACAAATCAAATTCAAGCACGCGTTCATAATTGACCTGGGCCAGGTCATCCGCCCAAAGGCCGGTAGTCTTGGCGTAAGTCTCAACCAGTTTAACCTGCTCAGCCTCGCGCCCGGTCAGTTTCAGATAGTCAATGGTCTGCTGATCGATGTAGAACATACCGGCCGAGGCGCCATACTCTGGGGTCATGTTCGAGATCGTCGCCCGGTCTCCGATAGTCAACCTGGCCGTACCCTCACCGAAGAACTCGAGATAGGCTGACACAACTCTTTCCGCGCGAAGAAATTCAGTGATCGCCAGCACGATATCGGTTGCGGTAATACCAGGCTTGCGCTGACCAGTCAGGCGGACACCAATAATTTCGGGCAAACGCATCATCGTCGGGCGGCCCAGCATCACGGTTTCCGCCTCGAGCCCACCCACGCCGATTGCGATCACTCCCAGGGCATCAACATGGGGTGTATGCGAGTCGGTACCGACGCAGGTATCCGGGAAGGCAACACCGTTGCGGCTCTGGACTACCGGCGACATTTTCTCCAGATTGATCTGGTGCATGATGCCATTACCAGCGGGTATCACATCAACATTGTCAAAAGCTGTTTTGGTCCATTCGATAAAGTGAAAACGGTCTTCATTTCGCCGGTCTTCAATGGCGCGGTTTTTCTCAAAAGCGTCCGGATCAAAACCTGCCGCCTCAACTGCGAGCGAGTGGTCAACAATCAGCTGGGTCGGCACAACCGGGTTCACTTTTGCCGGATCGCCACCCTGGTCGGCAATCGCATCACGCAAGCCGGCGAGATCAACCAGAGCGGTCTGACCCAGGATGTCGTGACAGACAACCCGCGCCGGATACCAGGGGAAATCCAGATCGCGCCGGACTTCGATTATTTGCTTCAGTGCATCGGTCAGTTCGGACGGCTCGCAGCACCGAACCAGCTGCTCGGCCAGCACCCGCGATGTGTATGGCAGCCTGGCATAGGCGCCGGGTGCAATGTCTTCCACGGCAGCCCGGGTATCGAAGTAGTCGAGGTCGGTGCCGGGTAGGTTTTTTCGGTATCGGGTGTTTTCAGTACTTTGCGTGTTCATCAGTTTGTCACCAGGAATTGCTCACTTCGAAGCCAATCTTACACCGGACAGTTCGCCGCGAATGTGCCGCAGATGTAGCCCTATTGCATGGCAATGATGCTGACCGCTACTATCCAGAACCAGTCCAAACCTTTGACTGAATCAACCACTAAACAAAACATCAACAAACCCCAGCGACCCAAAATCTGCCCTGACCTTGTCCCCCGCATTCACGGCATCAAGCCCGGTGCAAGTGCCAGTCGAAATAATTTCACCTCGGCGCAGTCCCCGTCCGGTTTCCGACTGGCGATTCGCCAACCACACCATTACGTTTAGTGGGTTATCGAGTGCTTTGCTGCCAGTACCGTGTCCACACAACTGATTGTTTATAAACATCTGAACCGGGTGGGTCGGCAAGTCGAGATCCATCCAGTCGGCCTGCCACTTACCGATGACCAGACCCATATTGGCACCGCAGTCCGCCGTCAGCAAAACAGCGCCTGCGTTTGCCAGGCCATCTGCAATGCGTGAACCAACAATCTCAATCGCGCCCGCCACCGCTGCAATTGCGTCGGTGATTTCATCGACAGTGTATGGCGTGCTTCGCGGCGGAAGATCTTTGCCCAATTTGAACGCGAACTCGCCCTCGAGCTGCGGGCCATGTGCGGCACTAACGGACACCGTGGCCGGACTGGTATACACATATGGCGACATAAGCTCAGCACAATTCGGCCCGGAAGAACCAAGGTAGGTTTGCGCTTCTTTGCTGGTTGAGCCAACCTTGAAACCAAGCCGTTCATGGCCCGCCAGTTCATAGATCAGGCTTTGAATCTGGTGTGCTTCGTCTTTGCTTGTGGGCTGCCAAAGGCCTTGCAAGCCAACAACAGTACCGTTAACGCGTGCATTCCAAAGCTTTTCCGCCAATTCGTTCATGCCTGCCAGTTCGTTCATGTCGCTACCTCGGGTAATGAATTCTGCCAATTGGCTGAAGGCATTCTCGCATGCCGGCATTGTGCGATCCAAAAGAAAAACCCCCGCTGCTTACGCAACGGGGGTTTTGAGGTAACTGCCTGACAATTTCCTACTTTCACGGGGACGAACCCCACTATCATCGGCGCCACTGCGTTTCACGGTCCTGTTCGAGATGGGAAGGAGTGGGTCCACAGCGCTATGGTCATCAGGCATAGCTTGTTGGCTTTGCGCTTATTAAATTGCGGTTGGCCAGTTCTGCATGCCCCGCCTGGATAAACCAGACGGTAACAAATTCGGTTGTTCCGGTCTCGATGATTTGTAATTCGTGAATTGAAATTCGAATCATCGGGATTGAAAGTAGTAGTTTTCATTAGTCTCGACTAAAAACAGGCTCGTTTTTAGTCCGGTGTGATCAGATTACTTTCGTAATCTATCGGATCGGTCGAGTGTTACCTCGACCTGTTGCTGAACGTAAAGTTCAGCTGCTGAACGTAAAGTTCAGCGGGGTAAGAGTTAATACAGAGTTATGAGAGCGTTATTCAACACAACAACTATGTGTCACAAGCAAGCTTGCCAGAGTCGCAATCGAAATTGCGACGAAACAAAGTTATAGAGTCAAGCCTCACGGGCAATTAGTACTGGTTAGCTTAACGTATCGCTACGCTTCCACACCCAGCCTATCAACGTTGTGGTCTACAACGACCCTTTAGGGGAATCAAGTTCCCAGGGAGATCTAATCTTCAGGCAAGTTTCCCGCTTAGATGCTTTCAGCGGTTATCTTTTCCAGACTTAGCTACCCAGCAATGCCACTGGCGTGACAACTGGTACACCAGAGGTCTGTCCACTCCGGTCCTCTCGTACTAGGAGCAGCCCCCGTCAAATCTCCAACGCCCACAGCAGATAGGGACCAAACTGTCTCACGACGTTTTGAACCCAGCTCACGTACCTCTTTAAATGGCGAACAGCCATACCCTTGGGACCGGCTACAGCCCCAGGATGAGATGAGCCGACATCGAGGTGCCAAACTCCGCCGTCGATATGAACTCTTGGGCGGAATCAGCCTGTTATCCCCAGAGTACCTTTTATCCGTTGAGCGATGGCCCTTCCATTCAGAACCACCGGATCACTAGGTCCTGCTTTCGCACCTGCTCGACATGTCTGTCTCGCAGTTAAGCACGCTTTTGCCCTTGCACTTTAGGCACGATGTCCGACCGTACCAAGCGTACCTTCGAACTCCTCCGTTACCGTTTAGGAGGAGACCGCCCCAGTCAAACTACCCACCATGCACTGTTCCCAGCCCGGATAACGGGCCTAGGTTAGAACCACAAATGAGCCAGGGTGGTATTTCAAGGTTGGCTCCACGAAGACTGGCGTCTCCGCTTCAAAGCCTCCCACCTATCCTACACAAACTGATTCATAGTCCAATGCAAAGCTATAGTAAAGGTTCATGGGGTCTTTCCGTCTTGCTGCGGGTAGATTGCATCTTCACAACCATTTCAACTTCGCTGAGTTCTAGGAGGAGACAGTGTGGCCATCGTTACGCCATTCGTGCAGGTCGGAACTTACCCGACAAGGAATTTCGCT
>JBAUID010000206.1:0-2472 GCA_049680625.1 Burkholderiaceae bacterium
GTGAGTTCGAGCAACGCTCCAAAGGGAATACCAATGATCCAAGTGCTTTCCCTATGTCGCGTATTGGTTCCCGGTTTCACAGATGATGAGTTTAAGACTTCCTCATCGCTTTTGAATAGAAGGAATGAAGAATTGCACACGGGAGCCGCTGCGTTCGAGACCTTTCCTACCCAAACGTGGCTTGCGGGGTTTTATCGAACGTGCCAATTACTTGCGGAGCATCAAGGGGAATCGCTTGATTCGCTGCTGGGTACTGACGAGGCAAAAATGGCGGTCGAAATGCTGGGCAAAGTTGAGGCTAGCGTTCTAGGAAAAGTTAAGGCATCGATCGCTGCACACGCCAAGGTATTTGACGCGAGAGACCAAGAAGAGCGCACAAAACTGTCGACAGAATCAGAGTCGAAATCAGATAACCTGTCGCACCGCGGCCACCATCGAGTCAATTGCCCAGCATGCAAGTCAGTTGCGACAGTTCAAGGGACAACTTACGGTGGCGAACGTCTAGAGCACAAGGATGAGCTGATAATAGTCAGAGAAAACGTTATTCCGACCAGGTTTCATTGCCTAGCCTGTGACTTGAAGCTCGATGGGTATCAAGAACTAGTCGCGGCTGGAATCGGAGACCACTTTACGCACCGTGCGGAGTACTATCCGCCGGACTACTACGAACTTGTCGATCCGAGTGATCACGAGACGATGTCAAAGTATGCGGAAGACCAGGGGTACATCCAGGACGATAGGTTCTACGGATTCAGTAACGATTAGCATGTATGTCGCCGCCTAACATCACGTATATGGACTCCCCCCAAAAGTGAAGTGTCTGACCGATGTTTTTGACATTGGGATAGTTGCCTGCAGTCGTATATCCGGCATCGTAGTTGAGCTCTTGATGGCTCGTGCCGTCATGGAATCTGCGTGCATCGATGCGCCACACGTTGACAACGGCAGACAAGAGTTGCCGGCAATGTTATCGGCGTGAATCGATGCGGGGTTTATCCGTTTTGCCATGATGGGCGGTCAGTCGCTTCGCAAGCGGTGGTGGGTAATTGAAGAAGGTTTGTTCAGTACGGGTTACCCGGCAACGGGCCAGGCAGTTTGCTGCAATTTCTTGTCAAGCCGGAACGGTTCACCGTAGGCCCGGGCATCTCTTAAGGTCGCGTAACAGACCCGCGCCAGTTTGTTGGCCAGGGCGCAGGTCGCCTTGTTGTGGTTGGTACGGAGCTGCACATCCAGTGCCCACTGGCGTAGCCCATCGTGTTGCTTGCCTGCCCGGGTGGCGATCACGGCAGCCCGCAGAACGGACCGGGCGCCATGGGTGAGCAGCATGCGCAGGTATTTGTCCCCTCGCTTGGAGATGCGGCCCAGGTGACGCGTGTTACCCGAGGAATACTCCTTGGGTGTCAGGCCAAACCACGAGGCGAAGTGTCTGGCGCTCTTGAAGTGTGAGACGCTCCCGCCCGTAGCAGCCACCATGGCGGTGGCTGTCAGTAATCCAACGCCAGGAATCGACAGGAGCGTCTTACATGGTTCGGACTGGCGGGCAACAACAGTCAGTTCGCGCTCTAACTGGCTGATCCTGGCTTCCAGAAAGCGGATCTCCTGAAGCAGTAGTTGCATCGTAGAACGAATCAGTTCCGGCACCGGAGAATCCGGGTCTGCTAACACCCGACCGATCTGCTCTACGCCGAGACGGGCTCCGGCTGCGATGACAATACCGAACTCCCGGCACAAACCGCGCAGATTGTTAATGCGGCTGGTGCGGGTGCGAATCCATTGGCTGCGTGCCCGGTGTAATCCCTGCAAGGCCTGTTGCTCGACGGACTTCACCGGTACGGGGATGATGTCTGAGTTACGGGCCGCTTCCAGTAGCGCCCTGGCATCCGCAGCGTCCGTCTTGTTGCGCTTGACGTAAGCGCGAATGTACGCGGCAGGTAGTAGCCGCACCTCAATGCCCAAAGAAATCAGGCGACGCGCCCAGTGATGGGCCGAGCCACAAGCCTCCATGACAACCAGATCAACAGAACGATTGACAAACCATGCCTCAAATTGGGCACGATTCAATCGGTGTGACGCAGTACACTGCCAGTTCGAATCAGCAACGGCTAATTGGAAGACGGACTTGGCCAGATCAACGCCAACGATGGTTGCAGTAGCGGTAGACTTCATATCGGACTCCTCTTGGTTGTTGCTGACTGCCCACCCCATGTGAGAGACAGCTGGCACGATGATGCCGAAAAATCGAGGGGAGTCCATCCCATCATTGCAACTGACATTTGGTCCGTCGTCCGAACCTGCGCTCTGCGCAGAACCGAACGCAGCCCCAATACAGCTGAACTAAAACGTTAAGTCAAGCCAAACCGCCACAGTCCGGTTGGGGCACATAGCACGTATTCGCCGCGCCGCACCATGAATGTCGGCTTTGAAATGGTCACCTGCCCATCAAAGGGGCGAAATACACGCCTCGGGTAATGG
>JBAUID010000207.1:0-75698 GCA_049680625.1 Burkholderiaceae bacterium
GCGCCTGTTGAAAATCAATAGCGTAACGTTCCATCATTTGGGCCACGGTAATTGTGCGCATGTCATGACCGGCGCTGCGACCCAGCAAGTCATACAACGCCCCCTGGCGCAGCGCGCCGTGGCAATAGCGTACTGAGCGCACATCAAATTCATCAAAAACCGCAAGCATCAGGGCCAGGCCCCCGGGCAAAACTGGCCGCCGGTCAGGGCTCAGGCCGCGAATCCGCGCTGAATTGGTAGAGCCGTCGGCAGTCAGGATATGGGCAATTTCTTCAAGGCTATCGCGGGTCAGTGCTGAATCGCCGATTGTCATTTCAGCAATCTGGGTCAGCGACTTCGCGGTACCCGATGTCCCGACGGCGTATTGCCATCCGTGGCGCCGGTAAGCGACAGCGTAGGGTGCAATGGCATCGCGCGCGGCGAGACGGGCGTGTTCGATAGCTTCTTCGGTGATTTCACCTTCGGGAAAGAACTCGCGCGACAAAGAAACACAGCCAATGGGCGCCGACTCGACCAGCTTGGGCTGATCGTTGGCGCCGATAATCAGCTCGGTTGAACCGCCGCCGATGTCAATGACCAGTCGGTCGGTTTCGTCCAGCGGCAGGGCATGGGCTGCTCCCAGATATATCAGTCGCGCTTCTTCACGGCCGGAAATGACTTCAATCGGGAACCCCAGGGCCTCCTGAGCGGGCATCAGAAAGTCGTTGGCATTGCTGGCGACCCGTAGCGCATTGGTGGCGACCGCGCGCACGGTTTCCGGTGCAAAGTGCCTGAGGCGCTCTCCAAAGCGGGCCAATGCCTGCATGCCGCGTTGCTGAGCCGCTTTATCGAGGGTGCCGTCGGGGCGCAAACCAGCTCCCAGGCGAACCGGCTCCTTGAGCGCGTCCAGTGGCCGTATCTGGTCTCCAAACTCCGTCTGGTCGACCCGACCGATCAACAGGCGAAAGCTGTTGGAACCCAGATCAACTGCAGCCAGTAGTCCGCCGGTGGTATTTGGGGTTTTATCAATGTCCATAGATCGGTAGAGTATGCCCCGAGCCATGAAATCTACCCGACCGAACCCCCGACCAAAACAAGTTGGCAGCAGACCAGCGAAGCCTTCTGTGGCCAAACAGTCACAAAACGCCACGCGATTGACACAATCGCCGGGCAAGATCCCCGCTATGGATCTACCCGAGGTGCCAGGGCTCGACGGCGGTTGTCGTTTGCAGGATGCCCGCTTTTTGAATCGCGAGGAAGGCCTGCTGGGTTTTAATGAACGTGTATTGGCCCTGGCTGATGATCCGGCGACCCCTTTGCTTGAGCGCTTGCGTTTCGTCACTATAGTCAGCAATAACCTGGACGAGTTTTTTGAAGTTCGCATGGCTGAGCTGCGGCAAAAACTTGCGCTGGGCCGTGGTGACACGGGGGTTCTGGTTCGAACCATCAATGCCCACGCAGCGCGCGTCAATCAGTTGGTTTCAGCCCAGTACAAATTGCTCGAAAAGACCATTTTGCCGGCTTTGGCCGGTGAAGGCATTGTCATTTTGACAACCCCCCTTTGGGACAAACGGATACGACAGTGGGCAGGTGAAGTCTTCGAGAACGAAATTGAGCCCTTGTTAACTCCAATTGCCCTGGACCCGGCCCATCCGTTCCCGAATGTTCTGAATAAAAGCCTGAACTTCATTGTTGAGCTTGAAGGTCTTGATGCATTCGGGCGTAATGCTGATGTTGCTGTTGTTCAGGCCCCGCGTGCATTGCCGCGGGTGCTGACGGTACCGAGCGAAGTAACCGGACAACCGCACGGTGTGATTTTACTGACTTCGATTGTCCAGGGCTTTGTGGGGCGATTGTTTCCCGGTTTGAAGGTCAGGGCAGTGCATCAGTTTCGCGTTACCCGAAACAGCGATATGCATGTTGATGATGCGTCAATTATTGACTTGCTCGCAGCCCTTGAGACCGAATTGTCACAGCGCAATTACGGTGATTCCGTTCGGCTGGAGGTCTCCGATGAAATAGGCGATCGGTTGATGACCCGCTTGTTAAATGAAACCGAACTTGAAAGCCGTGACTGCTATCGGGTGAAGGGGCCCGTCAACCTGGTGCGGCTGCAGCAAGTCATCGATCTGGTCGATCGGCCGGATCTGAAATTTCCGCGGTTTGAACCGGATAATGTTCCCGCTCTGCGCAATAAAGATCTATTCGAGGCCATTAGCCGCAAGGATATTTTGCTGCATCATCCGTACGACTCGTTTGCGCCGGTGATGGAGTTCTTGAAAAGTGCAGCCAGCGACCCACAAGTGGTTGCAATTAAACAAACCATCTACCGAACCGGAACCGATTCAGAATTAATGGAGTCATTGATTGCCGCATCCCACGCCGGGAAAGCGGTTACCGTTGTTGTTGAACTAATGGCCCGCTTTGACGAAGAAACCAACATTAACTGGGCAAACCGACTGGAAAAAGCGGGGGTTCACGTGGTGTACGGCGTGGTGGGGCACAAGACACATGCCAAGATGGCGTTAATTGTTCGCCGCGAGAACGGCCGGCTTTGCCGTTATGCGCACTTAGGCACGGGTAATTACCATCCGACGACCGCACGTCTGTACGAAGACTTTGGTATGTTCACCTGTGATGAAGACTTGTGTAACGATGTGCATGAAGTCTTCCGGCGCATGACCGGGCTCGGGCAGGCCGGCGCACTCAAAGCTGTCTGGCAGTCGCCGTTCACTCTGGCCGACGGAGTCATTGCATCGATACAGCGAGAGGCGAAAAATGCCCGAAACGGTCGCAAAGCCCGTATTGCTGCAAAAATGAATTCCCTGGTAGAAGCACGGGTTGTGGAGGCTTTATACGATGCCAGCCAGGCCGGGGTAGAGATAGACCTGATTATTCGCGGGGCTTGCGTACTCAGACCAGGCATTGCCGGATTGTCCGAAAATATCAGGGTTCGATCGATTGTCGGCCGCTTTCTTGAGCACAGTCGTGTTTATTACTTTCTGAACGATGGCAAGCATGACTTGTGGCTCGCATCCGCAGACTGGATGGATCGCAACTTGTATCGGCGGGTTGAAGTGGCGTTTCCGGTGCGCGCGCCAAAACTGAAAAAACGGGTTATCGAAAGAGCGATTACCACGCATCTACGCGACAATTCGTCCGCCTGGTTGATGAAACCTGACGGCACGTACAAGCGGGCTAGTCCCAAGCGTGGTGCAAAAGCACTGATCTCTCAGGTTGAACTGCTCGGGTCTGCGGCCCTGGGGTCAG
This sequence comes from Burkholderiaceae bacterium, assembly GCA_049680625.1. GTDB lineage: Bacteria > Pseudomonadota > Gammaproteobacteria > Burkholderiales > Burkholderiaceae_E > JAUIAI01. The sequence continues at coordinate 3,250 of JBAUID010000207.1, forward strand.
CGGATTAGCGCTACCAAAATGGGTTATTCAAGCGGCCGGGTTTGGTTTAATTCGCAAGCCCGTTGCAATTCATAACGTTTTGCACGCCTTCTGTCAGCCCAACATCGCCGTTCCGTAGCGGCAATTCGGATGGCTGGACTACCATCGGCAATGATCACTAGACGAATCAATAAGCGAATCAATTAACGCCGCTTTTTTCCCGTTTCCCACGATTTCCCAATATCCCCTTAATTTGGACTTTCCCAGATGATTATTGTTGATACCGCGCTCAAAGCACGTGAGGTGGCAGGTAATCCCTTGCGGGTTGGCCTGATCGGCGCCGGATTCATGGCTCGCGGTATCGCCAATCAGATAGAAAACTACCTGCCGGGCATGACGCTGGCGGCTATTTCAAATAGAACCGTGGCGAATGCCGTCAAAACTTACGAGTACGCCGGTACCACTGGTGTTGTTGAAGCAAACAACCTTGGCCAGCTTGAAGATGCCATTGCTGCTGGCAAACCCTGCGTTACCGGTGACGCCCGACTGCTTTGCGAATCCGGCCAGATCGACGTTCTCATCGAATCAACCGGGGCGGTTGAGTTTGGTGCCCAGGTAACTACCTATGCTATCGAGTGTGGTAAAGATATTGTCTTGATGAATGCGGAGCTAGACGGCACGGTTGGTCCGCTCCTTAATCACAAGGCCAAAGCAGCCGGGGTTATCTACACCGGATGTGACGGGGATCAGCCCGGGGTACAGATCAATCTCTTGCGGTTTGTAGAGATGTCCGGATTGCGCCCCCTGGTATGCGGCAATATCAAAGGCCTTCAAGACCGCTATCGCAACCCGACAACACAAGAAAAATTTGCCAGGCAATGGGGCCAGACCCCGACAATGGTTACGAGCTTTGCTGACGGTACCAAAATTTCGTTTGAACAAGCGATTGTTGCCAATGCTACCGGGATGACGGTTTCGCAACGCGGCATGATTGGCTGGGAGTTTTCCGGTCACGTCGACGAAATGACCGATATGTACGACATCAATATGTTGCGCCACCACGGCGGCATCGTTGATTACGTGGTCGGTGCCAAGCCAAGCCCGGGGGTTTACGTGTTTGCAGAGGTGCGCAACAAAGGCCAGGAGATATATCTCGACTACGGCAAGCTGGGTAAAGGTCCGTTGTATAGCTTCTACGTTCCGTATCACCTGACCGTTTTCGAAGTTCCTATTTCTGCGGCCCGCGTGGCGCTGAATCGCGATGTCATCATTGCGCCAATTGACAAGCCGGTTGTTGACGTTGTGACGGCCGCAAAAATTGACCTCAAAGCCGGTGACACCATTGACATGCTCGGCGGATACAAGACCTACGGTTTGTGTGAGACGGCGCAGGCGACAATTGAGCAAAATCTGTTGCCCATTGGTATTGCCGAAGGCGCAAAGCTCAAGCGTGACGTCTCCAAAGATGCCGTACTGACTTATGATGATGTTGAACTGCCCGACAACCTTTGTGTCCGTTTGCGTCGCGAACAAGACCAAATGTTCTTTGGCAAATCCGGCCAGCCAGCATTCAGTCCGGTGTCTGCTACTGTTTGAGTTTTTTAGGATTTGAACAAGGCCTCTGGTTATGGTCGACGAACGCGGGTGCGGGTTGGCGCTCTAGTGGCGCCGTACCGGGTGGCCTATTGGCGCCGTACTAGTGGCCTATTGGCGCCCGTTTGGCGCCCGTTTGTCGGCTAACCCTTATTGATTTAGCTTGCTGCGCCGCATTATTGATCCGTTCCAGCCAGCCTGGCCCCGACCGCAATCTAACCAGAGTCCCTGACCTATGGAAATGACCCAGGAAAAAGTGAAACCAAACAACCGATATGCCGCCGCTGATGTGGTCGAGCAAGATCTAAACTACATTTGTGAGGGCCTGAAGTCAGAGTTTGCTGATCTCAAGGGTAAGCGCATGTTAATCATCGGTGGCGCCGGTTTCCTGGGCTACTACCTGGTTCAGGCGATTTTGCATTTCAACAAATCGCAAGTGCCAAAAGATCAGGCTGAGCTGATCGTTTACGATAACTTTATCCGTGGTGTGCCGCAGTGGTTAACCGCGCTCGAAGGCAGCCCGAAGTTCACCCTGGGCAAACACGATGTTGTCGACCCGCTGCCGGTCGGTGTTGGTGATCTGGACTATATCGTTCATGCCGCGTCAATTGCGTCACCAACGTTTTACCGAAAGTATCCGATCGAAACCATGGATGCCAACGTCAATGGTTTACGTAACGTGCTCGAATACGCACTGGCTCAAAAGAATGCCGGTAAACCCATGAGCGGCATTCTGTTTTACTCGACCAGCGAAATTTACGGTGATCCCGGTCCGCAGGATATTCCAACCCCGGAAACCTATCGCGGCAACGTGTCTTGTACCGGTCCGCGTGCTTGTTACGACGAATCCAAGCGGTACGGTGAAACCCTGTGCACCAATTTTGCCCAGCAACATGCAATACCTGTCCGCATTGCCCGCCCGTTTAACAATTACGGACCTGGTTTGAAACTCACCGATGCCCGGGTACTGCCCGATTTTGTTCGTGATGTATTGGCTGACCGGGATATCGTGATGTTGTCCGACGGCTCGCCAACCCGGACGTTTTGTTATATTGCCGACGCTATTGTTGGCTACTACAAGATCTTGTTTAAAGGTCGTAATGGCGAGGCTTACAACATCGGTATTGAAACGCCGGAGATTTCCATGCGTGAGCTTGCTGACCGGGTTGTTGCTGAAAGTGCCGACTTATTTGGTTACCAGGGCAAGGTTGTCATGAAAAACAGCGGAGACAAAGACTATCTTGTCGACAACCCCAATCGCCGTTCGCCAATTATTGAGAAAGCGCGGTCCGAATTAGGTTACAACCCGTCTATCGACGTCAACGAAGGTCTGCGTCGCGCCTTGATTTGGTATCAGGACAACCAGGAAACGGTGGAAGCATAATGAATGTATCAATTGTGGGTACTGGCTATGTTGGCCTGGTGTCTGGCGTTTGCCTTGCGAGTAAAGGTCACGATGTTGTCTGCATCGATGTTGTTCCGGAAAAAGTCGAGCGTATCAACGCTGGTGATCCGCCAATTTATGAGCTTGGGCTTGAAAAAATGCTCAAAGAGCTTGTTGCAGCGGGTAAGCTGCGCGCAACAACCGGCTTGCAGGATGCAGTACTTAACAGTGACCTGTCGCTAATTGCAGTTGGCACACCGTTCGACGGTTCTGCGATTGACTTGAAATTTATTCGCCAGGTTTCCAAAGAAATTGGTGAAGCGCTGGCCAAAAAAGACAGCTATCACGTTGTTATTGTTAAAAGCACGGTGGTTCCCGGCACAACTGAAGATGTTGTGCTACCGATCCTTGAAGAGTACTCCGGAAAAAAGGCGGGGGTTGACTTTGGGGTGGGTATGAATCCGGAATTTCTGAAAGAAGGGGAAGCGATTGCCGACTTCATGGAGCCGGACCGTATTGTTCTGGGTGGTATTGATGAGCGCTCTATCGATACCCTGGACGAACTGTATGCCTGCTTTCCGAATACCGACAAAATCCGGACCTCGCCACGCACTGCCGAGATGATCAAGTACGCGGCGAATTCTTTGCTGGCAACCCTGATTTCTTTTTCCAACGAAATGGCCAACCTATGTACAAAAGTTGGCAATGTCGATGTCGTTGATGTCCTGCGCGGGGTTTGCCTGGATAAACGCTTCTCTCCCATTATGGAAGATGGCCGACGGGTCACTCCGTCGATGGTCACCTATGTTGAAGCTGGCTGCGGCTTTGGTGGCAGTTGTTTCCCCAAAGATGTCAAAGCCCTGATCGAGTTTGGCGAGCGCAAACACAGTTCTATGCAGTTGCTAAGGTCGGTTATTGATATCAATCTTGATCAACCGAATCGTCTTATCGAGTTGATTAAGCGACATCACGAGAGTGTTCGTGGCTTGAAAGTGGCAGTCCTGGGTATTGCATTCAAGCCCGGTACCGACGACGTGCGCGAATCGCCCGCATTGAGCGTCATCAGAAATTTGCGTGACAACGGTGCCGTGGTCAGAGCTTACGACCCGATTGCCATTGAGACCGGTCGCGAAGAACTGGGCGACGACGGTATTGAATACGCCGAGTCTATGCAGGCCTGCGTTGCTGATGCTGATGTGGTTGTTCTGGTCACGCGCTGGCCCGAATTTGGCGAGTTGCCCGCGATGATCGCCGGCCGCCAGTCGCCACCGCTTGTGGTTGACGGCCGCCGTATGATTAACAAGACTGACGTGGGTGCTTACGAAGGCGTTGGTTTGTAAGCTGTGAAGTTTACTGAAACCCCTATAGCCGGCGCCTACCTTCTTGAATTAGAGCCCCGCAGTGATGACCGTGGCTCTTTTTCGCGGGCGTTTTGCACTGAAGAATTCGCCGCTGTTGGTATCAAGATGCCCATTGTTCAGGCCAATCTTGCCCATACAGTAAAAAAAGGCACGATTCGGGGTATGCATTATCAAGTCGCACCGGCAGCGGAAGCCAAACTGATGCGCTGCACCCGCGGCTCGGTGTACGATGTTCTGGTGGATTTACGTGCTGATTCTCCAACCTACTTACAACACTTCGGGGTCGAATTGTCAGCCGACAATGGCAAGGCGCTGTACGTGCCACCATTATTTGGGCACGGCTACCTGAGCCTGGAAGACAATTGCGAAATGTTTTACCTGGTTAGCGAGTTTTACACACCGGGTGCCGAACGCGGCATGCGCTATGATGATCCGGCTATTGGCATTCAATGGCCAATCGACGTGCAAATCGTCTCGGAAAAAGATCTTGCCTGGGAGCCGTTCCAGCCCCGGCGCTGAAACCTGGCACCATGCCCTCGCTCAACGCATCGTCTAACCCGTCGTCTAACCCACCCCTCGACCCGTTACCCAAACCGCTTCGAAATCATCTGTTTGTCAACTTGGTTGGATTAATCGTCGCACCACCGCGCTGGGTACGTTTGTTCGCTTTACTGGTTGTTGTTGCCGGGGTTGCGATGCTGTTTTACTTTGGTTCCAAGCCAATTGGCGGCGGATTGTTTTCGCACCCAATGGATAAAGTGGCCCATTTTTGTGCCTTCGGCAGCCTGGGCGCTGTCGCCTGGGTAATGCTTGGCGGTCAGCGCCGATGGGCCGATTTTGGGGCAATCCTCATCGTCGTATTGGTTGGCACGGCAGATGAAACCATGCAGCGTTTTATCCCGACCCGGGAGGCCAGCCTGGCTGACCTGACGTTCGACATAATGGGCGCTTGTGTTGCAGTGTGTATCCTGACCTTCGCTCGTTCGTGGTTTCAGCGCAAATCGCAGTCTGAATTGGTGGCGCCCTGAAGGCATTATGCCCCGCAGGTTCAGAGGTTTGGCGTTTCCCGAACGACGCCGATCAGATGATCAGGTGTTAAGGCGATCAGGGTAAGTCGCGGATAACGTCCCGTACCAGCCCGCTCAGTTGCTGGCTGCCCGTTAATGTGAGGTGGTGATCATCGAGGTAAAACGGAGTGCCGGTGTTGTCCCGATACATGCATTCACTCTGGCACATCACCTGGCCAACGTTGACTATTTTGAAGTTGTCTTCATGAATCGCGGCCAGCTCAGACAGCAAGCTGGCGTTGGCAACCTGGTAGTCGCGTATAGACAGGCTTGGTAAAGGTTCACCAAAACGCAGGTTGCGCCACAGGGCAATTGGGATGTGGGTATTCCATACCGGTACCGGCGTGAGAAAGCGAACCGGCAAGTGGTGGCGGGCGGCCAGATCGACTAGCTTCTTCACGGTTGCCGGTTCAATTGCACCGGGCGAATAGTGCAGCACCAGTGACGTTACTTTGGTTCTCAACGCTTCGTTGATCACATCTTCCGGATCGCTGCCGCCATGCATCAGTGGGTCGTTGGGCACCAGGAAGCGGACCCGGTAGTTCATTTCCTGGGCAACCTGGGCAAACATGGCTTTGATCATATTGGCATGGCTGTTGCCGACCAGCATGATGTTGCCTTTAGGGGTCGCCAGCTGATCGGTAATTTCACATGACAAGGCCAGTGGTTCGCGCATTCGCAATAAGCGACCACACCGGAAGGTGCCTTCGTCACTGATTGCGCTGAATATACGCATTTCTGACGGCGTGTACGCGGTGCGCTGCGCGCCAAAACCGGTTGCAACAACAATCAGGGCCAGGCCGGGAAGGGCCGCCATACCAGGTAGCGACCAGTTGCTGTCCCGGGCTGGTTTTTCAATCAGATGGTACATCGCCACCGAGAGCGATGCTATCAGGACAAGCATTGCGAGTGCATCCAGCGGCCCACCGGTGCCCAGGATGGTGCCGGAAAATGGCTGATACAAATGCAGCACAATTACCGGGAAATGAACGAGGTAGATCGAGTATGAATACTTGCCCAATACCTGAAAAACTTTCCCGAGCCAGTTATTAACCAGGCCCGCCGGCAAACCGTGAGACAGCACCAGCGCAGTTGCCGCGCACACGACAACTGCAAACAATCCGGGGTGGCCGTACGCCACGTTGCGCGCTTCCCCTTCAACACCCATAAGCGGTATCGCTAGCAAGACCAGCAGACCAACGATTCCCGGCCAACTGTTTCGGCCTGCTGGCACCGCGCCGCGATGGGTAAACACAATTGCAGTAATTGCGCCGGCAAGAAATTCCCAGAGGCGGAAGGGCAACAGGAAAAATGCAGTTTTGGACGAAACACTAACGGCAAGCAGACAGGCAACGAGAGAGGCCAGCATTAGCAAAGGCAGCATCGGGCGCCAAAGACGGTGAAGCCAGGCCAGTGCCGGCACCAGCAAAAAGAATTGAAACTCAACCCCCAGTGACCACAAGTGCAGCAACGGTTTGAAAACGGTTTTATCAAAATACGAATCAGCTAGCCAGTAGCCCACATTCGAAACCAGAAAACTTGCAAACATGGTTTCGCTGCCAACAGCGGTGAATTCGGCGGGCAGGGTTAACCAGGCGGCAGCCAGGGCGGTCGCAACAATGGTCGTAAAGTATGCTGGCAACAAGCGCCGCGCGCGGCGCCCAAAAAATCCGGAAATATCGTCTTTGTCATACAGCAAGGCCATTAGAAAGCCGCTGATCACAAAGAAAATATCAACACCCAGAAAGCCATTGCCAGCACCACTCACTTCAAAGTGGAACAGCAAAACGAAGACAATAGAAAGTCCTCGAAGAACCTGAATGTCCTTGCGGTGAGTCATCTGGATGGCGGGTGAGTGAGGTGGCTATTTTCTTGGCGTATTCACAATTCTAGTGAATTTTTTGCACAAAAAGGAAGCAGAGCGGCGATAAGCCATATTTCAACTGGTGCAATCGATTGATGCCGCCGTCTCCTGACGGGCCGCTGGTTTTATATCGGGTGGCTGAGTGGGCGCCCCCAGGGGATGCCGGCGTTGCTCGCTCGGATTAGCGGGCTTCGGTGAATCGCTGAATCCGTTCTTCGGTTGCAGGATGACTGGACAACAAGAGTCCAAGCGATGCCAGCGGCTTGTCTGCCTCGTCTGGCTCGGCATTAAAAGTATGGTCAGAATTGTCAGTATCGCCCGTGCTTCCGGGATTCTGCCGGGATGACGGCCTTTCTTCGTCAGTTTTTCCGAGTCGCGTGGAAGTCTCAAGTCGCCGGAAAAACTCAGCCATCACGGCTGGCGACTTGTTAGCACTGAGCAGCATCTCGATTGAGTGGGTGTCGGCTGCGCGCTCGAATTCGCGCGAATACGCGGTCTGTCCAAGCAACAGCGGGATGGTTGCGACCAGATCGCCGTAGTCTCCCAGGGCAACGGCAACAATTGTGCCAATAAGTAAAGTTTGACTAATCATCTTCATGCTGTGGCGTTGTTCAACATGGCCTAACTCATGCGCCAGAACCCCTAGAACCATGTCCGTGTTGCCATCCGTTAACTCGACGAGTTGATCCGTCATGATGATCAGTCCGCCGGGTAAGGCAAATGCGTTCGGCCCTACTTTACTATCGTGAAATGCCAGGTTGTACCGGGGCGGGGTGCGACTACTGCCGTTGGCAAATGTAGTGGCATATGCGTTATCCACCATGCTTGCAAATGCATCACGAATTTCCTGCTGCTTTTCGACGGGCAGTTTTGTCGGCCCGACAATGCGCGGGCCAAATGATGACATGAATGTTTCACCAATTTTCTTATCCACCGCTTCGGGAACCAAAGCCAACGCGCTGCTTGCAATCAGCGGAATGCCCCAGACGTATCCGGCAATCGCCGAAACAACCACTAGTACAAGGGCAACCAGTGCCAGACGGGTGCTTTGTTGCCATTTGACAATGGTGTGCTCGCGCACCCCTGCTTGTCGGGCAATATCACTCCAGTTCGTGCCGGCGGGGGCATTCAGTGAAGAATTGTCCGGCAGGCGTAATATGCGCGACCCGGCTTCGGTACGCTCGGGCCAGGTGATGTCGGCGGCGCGGTACACCTGGCTGATATTGTCACCGCGAATGACTACTTGATCGCCGTTGACACTGACAAAAACCGGGTACGCCCTGGTGGTCTTGCCGTCAAACCATTCGGCGTTCATCGACTTTCCTTCGCCGTGTCATAGACCAATGTCGATATCCAGAATATCAGCCGCAGCATCAACAACTGCTGAGGTTCTTCCGGTTTGCACGTCCGCAATAATCGTATTGAGGTCTTGCTCTGTTTCAATTTGCAGGCTGTGCAGTTTGAGGCGTGCCAGCGCAATCTGCGCGAATGGAATGTACAGACCAAGAGTGCATAAAATCAGCAGGGTGTTTTTAATCTGTAAGCGCCACAGTCGGGAAAATTTCAGTTCGGGCAGAAAATGCGTCTGATCTGTATCAGTTTTAGACCATGTGAAATTGAATGTTGCCGACTTCGTATAAGCGCTGATTGCGCTGAACATTACGTAGGTAAGCACGTAAAAGCCAATACCTATGGTAAACAACAGACCGACAGCACCGAGGCTGAACTGGCTGCCAATTTGCTCACCGATTTCTTCGATGTTGGAAATTGACCCACCGCTAAGTACGATACCCAGCACAACAATTACCAGTATGGCCAGAATCAATCCGACGTAAACGGCAATGGCCAGCAGAACAGTTTTGATCGCAATCAGGTAAAAGCCACCTGGCCCGCCGGTGAACCGCGTTTTCAGGCTGGCATAGGCAAAACTACTGTGTTGATAGCGTTTAATCAGGAACAGGAAATAGGGCGCGGCGAGAATCCCCACAATGACCATCAGCCCAAACCATGCAAAAACGGGGCCGGCCTGTTCAGCGCTCATGGCTTCCATTTCTTCCGGGTCGATACCAACAGCTCCAACCAGTGCGCCAATGCCGAGCATTGCGCCATAGACCAGCAATGGAACCAGGAATGCCGTATACGCCCCTTTGTTCGTGCCGCTAAATCCGAATCGCAGTCCGCGCCACTGGGTCATGGCCATGCGGAACCGATTGGCCATTCGAAACACCCAAGGCCATATCAGTAAATAAACTGCCAGCAAAGCGAGGCTGAACTCCGGAAACAAATCCTGGGAGACGAAATAACAAATCGCCGCGATCATCGCAATAATGAAGCCGGGGAACATTTGTTTTGCCTGACCATGAAAACTGAGCGGGTGACCGGCAACCGCCGTGTTCTGTGCAAAGTAGGTCAATTTTCGCACCCGGGCCCATGGGTAGTACAAAGTCAGGGTGACAATCAGCAGCAGCAGATTGACGATCCAGATGCGAAAATACTCTTTGCCCGAACCGTGAAATTCGATTGGTAGTCTTTGCGCCGTGCGACTCGGCGCCGGATCAGACATTGAACCGAAAGTGCATCACGTCCCCATCTTTGACAATGTACTCTTTGCCTTCCAGGCGCATCTTTCCTTTGTCGCGGGCACCGGTTTCTCCTCCGAGGGCGACAAAATCATCGTAGGCGATTGTTTCCGCGCGAATGAAACCGCGTTCAAAGTCTGTGTGGATTACCGCAGCTGCCTGGGGGGCAGTGGCTCCCGTGCGTACCGTCCAGGCGCGCACTTCTTTTTCACCTGCTGTGAAGTAGGTTTGCAGCCCAAGCAGGTCAAACGCACCTCGAATTACCCGGTCAAGCCCGGGTTCGGACATGCCCATGTCTTCAAGGAATACTTTTTTGTCTTCCAGATCAAGGTCGGCAATCTGTGCTTCCATCGCAGCACAGACCGGGACCACAAGTGAATTTTCGGCCTGTGCCAGTTCGCGCAGGCGGGCCAGCGGTTGGTTGTCTTCCATGCCCGTGTCCGGAATGTTGGCAACGTACATGGTCGGCTTGGCGGTGATCAGGAAAAACTCGCGCAAAATTTCCCGCTGATCATCGTCCAGGTCCATGGAACGAACCGGCTTTGCCTGGTCCAAAACCGCAATACAATTTTCCAGCAGGTCGACAATCCGCCTGGCTTCTTTGTCGCCGGCGCGCGCTGGCTTGGCATATTTGTCGCGGGCTTTTTCGACGGTGGCCAGGTCGGCGAGGGCCAGTTCGGTGTTGATGATTTCGACGTCTTCAATCGGATCGACTTTGCCGTTTACGTGAACAACGTCAGCGTCTTCGAAACAGCGAACCACGTGGGCAATCGCATCACACTCGCGGATGTGGGCAAGGAACTTATTACCAAGGCCTTCTCCCTTGGATGCGCCAGCGACCAGGCCGGCAATATCGACGAACTCAACGGCTGCCGCCACGACTTTTTCGGGCGAGACGATATCAGCCAGTTTTTGCAGGCGGGGGTCTGGTACCTCAACAATGCCGACGTTCGGCTCAATTGTGCAGAACGGATAGTTTTCCGCCGCAATTTCTGCCTTGGTCAGCGCATTAAAAAGGGTGGACTTGCCCACATTGGGCAGGCCGACGATGCCACATTTCAGACCCATTATTGATTGCTACCGATAAGAATTAAGCGGGCATTCTACCGGGCGCTTGGTCCGAGCGGGTGTTGACTGGCTGTTATCAGGGGAGACACCAGGGCAAACATCAAGGCAGGCGCGATTCACCGGTTCGCTGCCAGTGCTCAAGCAGCAGGGCCAGCACGCAGGACATGCGTCTGGCCAGCGGGCTGTCCGCGCGGCTGGTTAGCATTACGGGTACCCGGGCACCAAGGACAATCCCTGCAGTTTCGGCGCCGGCGACAAAAGTCAGTGCTTTGACCACCATGTTGCCCGCTTCGATGGTTGGCACAACCAGGACATCCGCGTGGCCCGCCACCGGATGATCAATTTTTTTGATCCGGGCGGCTTCCGGACACATGGCGTTGTCCATAGCCAGCGGGCCGTGGACGTCAAAACGGGGAAATTCGGTGGCGTTCATTGCCGCCAGTTCTGCGGCGTCCAGGGACGACTGGATATTGGCTGTTGGTGACTCAACCGCAGACATAACGGCAATTTTTGGTCGGCTGACCCCACAGGCGATGGCTAGTTCCCCTGCATTGTGGATGATGTCGATCCGGGTTTTGATATCGGGGGCAATATTCAGCGCGCCGTCGGTAATGTGAAACAGCCGGTCATAACCGGGCACGTCCATGCTGAATACATGGCTTAGCCGACGCTCACCGCGCAGGCCGGTATCGCGGGCAACAACGGCTGCGAGCAAGACGTCGGAGTGCAGATTGCCTTTCATGACCGCGCGAGCCCGGCCGTCGTGGACCAGGCGAACTGCCCGCGCTGCAGCATCGTGTTCGTCGGTGGCGGCAACAATTTCGAACTCGTCCGGCCCAACGCCGGCCTGGGCGGCTGCTTCGCGAATGCGGTCCGGCTGCCCGACCAGAATAGGTTTGATCAGCCCGGCCCGTGCCGCATCCAGGGCGCCCTGGAAGGCCGGCAGGTTATTTGGGCTGGCCACGGCCGTAGCCAGAGGCTCCAGCGCCTCGCAGGCGGCCTGAAGGCGGTGAAAGTGAGTATAAGCCGGGGTTGTCATGCGGGTACCTGTTGCGGATGGAATAAGCGAACGGAATAGGCCAAGGATACAACTCCTGATGCATGTCGCCGGTATCGGGTCACGGAGTACACTGCTTGTTCAAAGACTTTTTTGGCCTGGGGCCCGTTTGATATGGCTGCGTCGCTGGACGGCAAACTGGTGGTTGCGATTTCGTCGCGCGCTGTTTTCGATTTTGAAGAAGAAAACAAGGTTTTCGAAACTGGCAATGATCACGCTTATATGGCGCTGCAACGGGAACGGGTCAACGTGCCAGCCAGGCCGGGGGTGGCTTTTGCTCTGGTGCGTAAGTTGCTTGAATTCGATCCGCCCGATCTGGACGCTGACCAGCGCCGTATCGAGGTTGTGGTGTTGTCACGTAACGATCCGTTCAGCGGCTTGCGGGTGTTTCGATCAGCACAGCAGGCCGGGCTCCGGTTGCAGCGCGGCGTATTCACCCGCGGGCGTTCCCCCCACACTTATCTGGGCCCGCTCAAGGCAAACCTTTTCTTGTCGACCAATGATGCCGATGTTCGCGACGCGATATCGGCGGGTTTTGCCGCGGCCCGTGTTTATCCGGAGTCCGTGCAGGCGTCGGAGTCGCACCCAAATGAGATTCGGATTGCTTTTGATGGTGATGCCGTTTTGTTTTCCGATGAATCGGAAATGGTGTTTCAGCGTGACGGACTGGATGCTTTTCAAGCCCATGAACAAGAGAATGTTGGCCGGCCATTGCCGCCCGGGCCGTTTAAACCGTTGCTCGAATCATTACATCAGTTGCAGCAGGTTGGTGGCAGCGGATCGATGCAGATTCGCACAGCCCTGGTCACCGCGCGCAGTGCGCCTGCTCACGAGCGCGCCATCCGAACCCTGGCTGACTGGGGGGTTGAAGTGGACGAAGCCATGTTCCTTGGGGGTTTACCCAAGGGGCCGTTTCTGGCGAAATTTGAACCCGATTTCTTTTTTGATGATCAGGCCGGGCATTGCGAGTCAGGGGCGGCGGTAGCGCCAACCGGACAGGTTGTGTCACACCGGCTTTAGTACCGGTCTACCACTTTTTCCACGGTGCTTTGTCTTCCTCCCACAAGCCTTCGAGAACTTGTTTGTCACGCAATGTGTCCATCGGTTGCCAGAAGCCGGTATGACGGTAAGCCGTCATCTGGCCCTCATTGGCCAGTCGTTCCATGGGTTCGCGTTCCCAGACCGTATCGTTGTCTTCGATGTAATCAATAACCTTCGGGTCGAGAACAAAGTAGCCGCCGTTGATCCAGGCGCCGTCTCCCTGTGGCTTTTCTTTGAAGCTGGGCACTTTGTTATCGGTTGCGGGCAGCGAAAACACGCCGAAACGACCCGGCGGCTGCACCGCCGTGACTGTTGACAAGCGTCCTGCTTCGTTATGAAGGGCAATTGCCGCAGTAATATCGGCATCGGTTACGCCGTCGCCGTAAGTACAGCAAAACGGTTCATCAAGTTTGAGATACCGGGCTGCCTGTCGGATACGCCCCCCGGTCATGGTATTCAAACCGGTTTCAACCAGAGTGACTGTCCAGTTTTCGGCGGCAGTCTGGTGCATAGTCATTTTGTTATTGGCCAGGTCGATCGTCATATCAGACATACCAATCGCATAGTTGGCGAAGTACTCTTTGATCATGTGACCCTTGTAACCACAGCAAATAACAAAGTCGTTAATGCCGTGGGAAGAGTAAATCTTCATGATGTGCCAAAGAATTGGTTTGCCGCCGATCTCGACCATTGGTTTTGGTCGAACCGTGCTTTCTTCACTGATGCGGGTACCAAAACCACCCGCCAGAATCACTGCCTGCATAGATTTTCCTTGTCGCCGTTCAGCACAGAATATCAAGACATTCCGGGCAGACAGCCGGTTGCAGGATTAACGGTATGAATTGGCCGCTGACATCCACTTGCCCGGGGATCGAATCTGCATCACTTGTTGCTTTTGGCCAACTCGGGCCATTTCGACCATCCGTGCTTAGCCCAATTGAGGGACGGATTGACTGGGTGATTCTATGGTTTCCAAGGTTTACCGGGAACTACACCCCGAATTACGCCGATGTTCCAGGCGGTCGGCCACTTGCAGTGTGCAGGCGAAGCATGGCAGCTTCAAATTCACCACTAGTAAGTTCGGTAATTGCATCGAGTGCACTGTCCATTGCTTGTTCGATGTCCTGTCGGTGCTCGGTAGACGGCGGGCGCAGGACAAAATCGGCCACTTGCTGGCGCAAACCCAGTTCACGTGGATGGCCAATGCCAATGCGCAGGCGCCAGAAATCAGCACTGCCGCAGCGGGCGCGAATATCTTTCAGTCCGTTGTGGCCGGCAACCCCGCCACCAAGTTTGAGCTTGGCCTGCCCTGGAAGCAGGTCGAGTTCGTCATGAACGACGAGGATTTCTTCAGGGTCGATCTTGTAGAAGTTGGCAAGCCCGGCGACCGCCTGTCCCGATAAATTCATCAGGGTTGACGGCTTGAGCAGCCAGACCTGCCGACCGTTAATACTCACCCGGGTGGCATCACCGTTAAACCGGGTTTCACGCGAAAACTCTCCCGAATAGCGCAGGGCGAGCAGATCAGCAAACCAGAACCCGGCATTGTGCCGGGTTTGCTCGTACTGCGAACCGATATTGCCAAGCCCGGCAATAAGCTTGATGCCAGGCATGGCAATGACTCCAGATTCCGCGGTGAGCGCCCGGGCTTAGTCTTCTCCTTTGGGTGCGTCGTCAGCTGCCCCTGGTACTTCAGGCGCAGCAGGTGCTTGCGGAGCCCCATCCTCTTGTTCAACATCAGCGCCAGCTTTGACCGTTGCCGTGGCGACAACCGGGTCTGCTCCCTCGAGGTAATCGGTTTCAACACCGGCGGGCAACTTCAGGTCGGAAACGTGAACCGCATGATCGGTAGTCATTTCTGACATGTCAACCTCAACGTATTCTGGCAAGTCTTTTGGCAGGCAGACGATATCGAGTTCGGTGATGACGTGCGAGATGATCGCAGCTTCAAGCTTAACCGCTGGTGATACTTCTTCGTTGATGAAGTGCAGCGGAACCGACAATGTGATTTTCTCGTTGGCTTGTACGCGCTGAAAGTCGACATGCATCACCTGGCGCTTCCATGGATGCCAGTGCACATCGCGCAGCAATACTTGTTCAGACTTGCCGTCGACTTCCACGTCAAGAATGGACGAATGAAACGATTCAACCCGCATCGCGTGATACAGAGGGTTGTGCTCCATTTCAATCGATTTGGCGCCGGCTTCGCCACCATAAATAATCCCCGGTACCTTGCCGGCAAGACGCAGGCGGCGGCTCGCACTCGTTCCCTGCAGTTCTCGTGATTTAGCAACTACTTTCATTTTTACAACTCCAATGGACGTCCCCGGCCGCGACCAGCCAAGGACTAACTAAAAAATTTTAATCAACAAACAGTGAAGAGACTGAATCAGCCCGACTGATTCGGGCAATAGTTTCGGCCAGCAGCTGGCTGCTGTTCAGTACCCGAATTTTTTCGCATGCCTGGCCGTCTCGGGGTAACGGGATTGTGTCTGTCACCACCAGTTCGTCCAGGTCAGAATCGATAACCCGCGCCACCGCGCCGCCGGACAAAACCGGGTGGGTACAGTAGGCAACAACCTTCATGGCACCACGTTCTTTCAGTGCAGATGCCGCTTTGACCAGGGTATTGGCAGTATCGACCATGTCGTCCATGATGACGCAGTTCTTGCCATCAACATCGCCAATAATATTCATGACTTCGGCCACGTTTGCCTTGGGCCGGCGTTTGTCGATGATCGCCAGATCACAGTCAAGGCGCTTGGCGAGCGCGCGCGCCCGGACAACACCACCGACGTCGGGGGACACAACAATCAGATCTTGAAACTGTTGCTTGTGAACGTCCGCAAGCAACATTGGAGTCGCGTAGATGTTGTCTACCGGAATATCAAAAAAACCTTGGATCTGGTCAGCGTGTAAGTCCATGGTCAGTACCCGGTCGACACCGGCGACCTGCAACATGTTGGCAACCACCTTGGCGCTGATCGCAACCCGCATCGACCGAACCCGACGATCCTGGCGCGCATAGCCAAAGTAAGGCAGTGCTGCCGTAATGCGGCCGGCCGAAGCACGTTTGAGGGCATCAACCATGATCAGAACTTCCATCAGGTGATCATTGGTTGGCGCACAAGTGGACTGCAACACGTAGACATCGCGGCCGCGTACGTTCTCCAGGATCTCAACCATGACTTCACCATCAGAGAACCGGCTTACGGTGGCGCGCCCCAGGTTAATGCCAAGGTGGTCGGCAACCTCCAGGGCAACATGCGGTACTGCATTACCCGTGAAGATCACTGGGCCATCATCGGAGATGATGTCGTTACTGCGACGGAAGTGCTGGGGAGGCATGGCTCGACTTACCGGACGGGTGGTGTATCGGTGGTGTAAATGGTGTCAAAGGTGATGTGTTAACAGTATCAGTAATGGCAGGGGAGGCAGGATTCGAACCTGCGCATGCCAGAATCAAAATCTGGTGCCTTAACCAACTTGGCGACTCCCCTACGGTACTACCTGCGCATTATCACTACCGACGCCCAAATGCCCAGTTGCGAAGCGGATGCTGATCCAGTGACCTGACGGTATAAACCTTGCCGACACGCATTGCTTCCACTTTCTTAGCGACAGTTTGAGCTGCATCGTGATCGGGCACTGGCAGGAAAACACAAGCACCGGAACCACTCATCCGCGCTGATGGCCAGGGTTCAAAATTGTTGGCGGCCAATTCCTCAGCCCCCTTAGCCACCGAAGCAACCAATTTTTTACCCCGGACCCGCGCCCCCCGAGCCTTTAAAAGCCCCTGGGCCGCCTTGTTAAGCGCCAGCAGAGCCTCTTCAACCTGCGGGTAACGCTTGCAGACAACCGGTTCCAGATCGTTTTTCCCCTCAGAGCCCATCCGGCCTCGCGAGAGAGGCGAAATTCTGAGGGGTTTCGAATCCCGTGTCAATTCGGGAGATGCAAATATTTCGGCCGTTGACACACTTGCCGGCGGCGCGACCAGGACGTAGTCCTGCCCGTGCACCTCCAACGGGGTCAGAATTTCGCCCACCCCGGTGGCCAGGGCAGCCGTGCCATGTACAAAAACCGGGACATCAGCCCCTAACTGCAGGGCGAGTCGGGCCAGGCGGGCAACCGGCCAGTTTATCCCCCACAAGCGGTTAAGGGCGAGCAAGGCTGTCGCTGCGTTCGAGCTGCCACCGCCAAGGCCACCGCCAACCGGAATACGCTTGATCAGGTCAATATTGGCACCCAGGCGGGTCTCGCTGACCCCGGCGAGTAAGCGGGCCGCACGTACAGCCAGATCGTTTTCGAAGGCCAGTCCGTTGATCAGACCCCGGTGCATGATGGCCCCGTCGTTGCGCACGCCAAAATGCATGGTGTCCTGCAGGTTGATCAGGTCAAAAGCGGTGTGCAGCTCGTGATAGCCGCTGTCGCGCTGCCCCAGAACGTGCAAAAAGAGGTTTAGCTTGGCCGGTGCCGGGCAGTTGCGTAGTTCAATTGGGGGCCCCATCGTCAGCGACCGTCTACGACAACCAGGAGCTTCAACTCGCGCTTATCGTGGGTTGGCCTGGCCGGCCAGCGGGCGGCCAGTATTCGAGGCTTTCCCGAGGCCAGTCGTTTTTCGATCCGGACCCGCCATCCGTCCTGTATCACCCAGGTGTCATCAGTGGCGAGACGATTACCCGATAGCCAGCCGGGCAGGGCGTCAACTGGCAACCGCCATCCCAGCGCTTTTTCGATAAGTTCGGGCGTAGTCTGTGCCTGGTAGGTCTGGCCAGCGGAGGTGGTCAGCGATGCGCCATCAGCATTGGACACCGCAGTCGCAAGGGTTTGTCCAAACGGTGAGAACAGCGCAAGGTCTAGTTGCCCCGCTTGCCGAGTCAGTTCAAAGCGGCCCTGGGCACGGTCTTCTTTGGACGGTTCTTCCGAACTGCCACTGTCGGGTGCCACGACGGTTACGGAAAACCTGCCGGCCCATTGCCCGGAGACTTGCTCAGGCGACACAACAACCGGTGTCAGACTGGCACAGCCGCTCAGTGCAGTCAGCATAATGAACATACCAAGCGTAATGGCATAACGGGCATGGCGATAGCCACGCAGCCATTGATGCTGATGGCGGGTCACAGGTTTATGTTCAGGCGGGCCAGTGTTTTGCGCAAAATATCGTTCTCGGGATCACGGCTCCTGGCCTGAGCCCAATATTTACGCGCTTCGCTGGTCCGTCCCTGGCGATGCAAAACTTCACCCAGGTGGGTTGCAATTTCAGCTTCATCAGCAATTGCCAGTGCCTCACGCAAATATTTCTCTGCGCCTTTCAAGTCTCCGCGACGAAACAATACCCATCCCATGCTGTCCAGAATATGGGCATCTTTCGGCGCAAGTTCGAGGGCTTTTCGAATCAGTTTTTCGGCTTCATCGAGGCGCTCGTTGCGGTCTGCCAGGGTGTAACCCAACGCGTTATAAGCATGGGCACTTTGCGGACGCAATTTCATTACCTTACGCAGGCTGGATTCCATTACATCAGTTTTGTCGACTCGTTCTGCGGCCATGGCGTGGTCGTATAACAAATCAGCATCAGATCCCTGGCGGGCTACCGCTTCGTCCAGAACTTTGTAGGCTTCTTTGTACTGATTCGCGTTACGTAATATCTGCGCCTCGGCGCTGGTCAGGCGGCCACGCTCGCGGGCAGAACCCACCGTTGTTGTCTGCAGCAGCTTTCGCCCTTCAGCGAGCCGGCCCTGGCGCCCAATGACAATTGCGCGCCGGATGCGGGCATCGAGATATTGTTCGCCTTCGGTGATTTCAGCATAGGCTTTATCAGCGGCGAGCCAGTCTTTTGCTTCTTCGGCGATCTGTCCAAGAAACAACCAGGCCGGGTTGTTGTCACGTTGCACAGTAGCGGGCAGCCCGACGTAGCGGCGCAGGTATTCGGCAGCCACTTTTTTTTGCTCTGTCTGGTAAGCCAGTTGCGCAAGTGAAAATAATATAGCCGGACTTTCTGGTTCCTGCGCCAGCGCTTGTTCGAATTGTGCCTTAGCGTCTTCTTTGCGATTGTCTTCGGCTAACAGACGGGCATAAGCAAAGCGCGCTTCAATTGCCTTTGGCTTTCTTTCGAGAAACGTCGATAAAAGACCTATCGCTGGCGCACGATCGTCTGACGCGCGCTGGACGGTGGTCGCAGCACTGATGGCGGTCAGTTCGTTATCGGGGTCCAGATCTATCGCGGCCTGGGCTTCGGTGAGCGCACGGCCACTATTCCTGGCCGCTGATGCTGCGCTGGCCAGAGCCAGCCGGGCCTCGGTAATGTCCAGGTCTTTACTGGCAATTCTTTCCAGCAGGCGCAACGCAGCAGCTTTGTCAGTCACCCGTGCAATTGAGCGACGCAGGCGAGTGTAGAACTCAGGCAGATCGTTTTGCTCCTGAGCCACTGCGCGGCGCTGCGCCATTAACGGTTCGGCCTGGATCAGTTTGCCGGTTGAGAGCCACAAAGTTTCCAGGGTTTGCCCGGCCAGCGGGGAGGTCGGAGACAACTCGTACCAAAGTTCCGCTGCTGGCAGGGCTTGCTGAAGTGCACGTCCCGATAGTGCCAGTTCGGTTGCACGGCGGGCCAGGCGAGGATCCCGGGTTTCTCTGGCCATCGACAAGTAGGTGGCAGCAGCGCTGCCCAGTTGACCACGTTGAGCGGCAATTTCTGACATCAGTAACTGGAACAGCAGTTGCGGGGACAGATCGACTTCGGGGATTGAGGCCGCCGGTTCGGGCTCCGGCCCGCGAGTGTCCGCATTGAGCCGGGCCGGTCCTCCCTGGGCAAGCTTGCGATCGGTGTTCACGGGCTGTGCCCGGGCGTCGCGTACGGTCGGGCTGTTGCCAGCCTGACCGGAGTCGGATGGCTGGGTACCTGCGCCAGCGCAGGCGGATAACAACAAGCTGGCGGTCAGCGCTGCAAAAATAGGCAGCGGTTGGAAAATCGAGCGACTTTTCATGAGAAGATGTTAGGCCGTTTTTCGTGATGCGGCAAGGAATTGGATATGCCTGAATTACCCGAAGTTGAGGTGGTTCGCAGGGGTTTGGAGGCCTGCGTTGCGGGGCGAACGGTGCACAAAATGGTGATCCGCGAGGCACGCCTTCGCTGGCCTGTGCCTGCCAGTCTACCTGCCCTGATCCGCCAGCGCAGGCTTACCCGCATAGATCGGCGCAGCAAGTACTTGTTGTTGGATTTTGGCGTCGGAACCCTCATTGTTCACCTGGGCATGACGGGCAACTTCCGATTGGTCAGCAAGACCACCCCCATCCAGGCGCACGACCATATCGACCTTGTGTTTGACAACGGGGTTTTGCGCTATACCGACCCGCGCCGATTTGGTGCTATGTTGTGGCACGACCCGGCCAGTGGGTCACTTCTTGCACACAAGTTACTGGCCCATCTTGGCCCGGAGCCATTGCAACCGGGATTCACCGGCGAGGGCTTGTTCCAGGCAAGCCGCAAGCGCAAGGTCAATATCAAACAATTCTTGCTTAGCGGTCGCGGTGTGGTTGGGGTGGGCAATATCTACGCCTCGGAAAGCCTGTTCCGCGCCGGCATTCGGCCGGGTACCGCGGCGGGCCGGCTCAGCCGGCAGGCCTGTCTCAGACTGGCTGATGCGATTCGGGTGACCCTGGGCGCCGCGATTGAGCAGGGTGGCACGACGCTGCGTGACTTCCAGGGGGCTGATGGCGGCGGCGGGTACTTTCAGTTGTCTTGTCTCGTCTATGGCCGCGAGGGTGAGGCTTGTACTGTTTGCCGGCAGCCTGTCATCCGCAGTGTCCATCAGAGTCGGGCCACATTCTGGTGCCGGCAATGCCAGAAGTAGCAGGCCCGACCCCGGCGGCCCGTCACCTGGCCTGACCCCGACCCCCGGATAACCATTGAACTGCCAGAAACTGCCATTCAGGCAAACGGGTGTATTGGCCTGTCCAATTGGTCTTAAAAAGCGTCTTACCCGGTGCTAGATTTGAATCCGTACGGCAGGATAGTTGTCTCCAGGCAGCACACCCCGTAACCGACAACTGACGATCAGACGATTGAACTGGATTTATATTAATGGGCGTACTCGGCGAACAAATTTCCGATCTTGGCAGCTGGCAGGATGAGCTGACCGGAGCTGTGCGCCATTTTGAACAATGGATCGACGCAGCCGAATTAGCCGACGACGCCACCGCTGCTCATATTAACCGAGTTTACGATCGCCTCGGCCGACGCCGGTTGTCAATTGCTTTTGTTGCCGAGTTTTCCCGCGGCAAATCTGAGTTAATCAATGCCTTGTTTTTTTCCGGTCACGGTCAGCGGATTGTGCCCAGTTCTGCCGGTCGCACTACGATGTGTCCGACCGAGCTCGAATGGGACGGTGGACGCGAACCTTCGATTGCACTGCTGCCAATCGAGTCGCGACTTGAAGACACGCCGGTTTCCGAACTGCGGGGCGATTTGTCTAAATGGCAGGTAATTCCGTTTGATCCGGACGATGCCGACAGCTTGAAGCAAGCCTTTACCGCGGTATGTGAGACCACCGAAGTTAGCGAGGAGCAGGCGGCGGCTCTGGGCTTTGGAATGGAAGACCAGGACCAGATAGATATTGGCAGTGACGGCAACGTAATCATTCCGAAGTGGCGTCATGCAGTGGTTAATCTGCCGCATCCGATGCTACAAGCCGGCCTGACCATCATCGATACCCCGGGGCTTAATGCGATCGGTAGCGAGCCAGAACTGACACTCAACACTATTCCGAATGCTGAAGCCGTGTTGTTTTTGCTGTCTGCTGATGCCGGCGTCACTCGTTCTGATATTGAAGTCTGGCGCGAGCATATCTGTCCATCGCAATCCAGCGGCCGTTTTGTCGTTCTCAACAAGATCGACGGGCTGTGGGACGAATTAAAAGACGAAGAACAGATTAACCAGGAAATTGATTCTCAAGTGGCCAAGGTTGCCCAGACCCTGGGCCTGTCCCCGGAGCGAGTGATACCAGTCTCTGCACAAAAAGGGCTCGTCGCCCGCGCACGCAACGATGCTGATTTGCTCGAACGTAGTCGACTAAAAGCGCTTGAACTCAAACTGACCGAAGAGCTCATTCCGCAGCGCCGCGAAATTCTGCAGGAACACGTGGGTCGTGAATTCACCGCCCTGGCCAATGAAGTGGGTGGTGTATTAAAGGCCCGGCACCAGGGATACCTTGAGCAACTCGAAGAATTGAACGGTCTGCGTGGAAAAAATCGCAGCGTCATGGTTGAGATGGGTGAAAAAATTCACCGGGAAAGAGAAGACTTTGATGACAGCTTGCGCCAGCTGCTGGCGCTACGTGCAGTGTTTGCGCGACATTCGTCGGCGCTGTATTCAGTCTCTGGTGTTGATCGCCTGCGCCGACACGCTCGTGAATCGCGCGACATCATGTACAAAACCCATATGTCGCTGGGTCTGCGCGAGGGGATGGACTATTTCTTTTCTAAAGTGAATGAAGACCTGGCAGAGGCTGACGGCATCATTCGTGAAATTCGCTCAATGATGAACGCAATGTATCTGTCGTTTTCTTCCGAGCACGGACTAAACCTGGGTTCACCAGTTCATTATTCACTTGAGAACTTCCGTGCTGAAGTGGCCAGAATCGAAAAAGCCCATCAACGCCAGTTTGGTATGACCAAGCTGGTGACTACCGAAAAATATGCGGTCATGCGCCGCTTCTTCGAATCGGTTGCCGTTAGCGTGCGTGAGGCGTACCGGGTGACCGGGGTTGAGATTCAGTCCTGGCTACGCTCGGTGATGTCACCTATTGAAAAACAAATTGCTGAACATCAGATTCAGCTGAAACGACGGATGGATTCTGTCAAACGAGTACTGGACGCCAACGAAAGCCTGGAAGACCGGATTAACGAGATCTCCTCGCGGGAAGAATCTGCGCGCGCTGAACTCGATGCTGCTTCTGAGGCGATGCAGGAGGTTTTCATCCTCCTTGAGGCGGAACCTGCCCGCCTTGGCGTCGCCCAGCCTGAACCAGCCTGATTATTGCCGGGCGCTGACGCGTGAACGGCAGGCGTTGCAAGCAAAGCGCCGGGGAATAGCCAGGGATTAGCCAGGGATTAGCCAGAGATTCGCCGGGGACTACAATGCGTCGCTCAGCATTCGAACCGGACTATTCCCATGCCACGCCGGCAATCAGCGAGTTCTACTTCGGTCAGTTCATCACCACCATCTGATACGCCGTTTGCGGCCCAGATTATTGCCTGGCAGCGGCAGTTCGGACGCCATCAATTACCCTGGCAGAATCAAACAGACCCTTACTGCGTATGGTTGTCCGAGATCATGCTGCAGCAAACTCAGGTGAGTACGGTTATTCCGTACTACTACGCCTTTCTCGATGCCTTTCCCGATGTCACCAGCCTGGCCTGCGCTGCATCGGACCAGGTGATGTCACTGTGGAGTGGGCTTGGTTATTACTCACGAGCCCGTAACCTGCATCGGTGTGCCCAACAGGTAAGAGATCAACATTACGGGCAGTTTCCAGCTGATCTGGATGCGCTGATTGATCTGCCCGGCATCGGGCGCTCTACCGCGGCTGCAATTGCGGTTTTCGCCTTCGGTCAACGTGAGGCAATTCTTGATGGCAACGTGAAACGCGTCTTTTGTCGTCATTTTGGTATTGATGGTGAGTTGCAGCGAACGGCTACGATCAACAAATTGTGGTCTTGTGCTGAACGTGAGCTGGCACGGACTGACCCGGTTGCCTATACCCAGGGCCTCATGGACCTCGGTGCAACTTGTTGCACGCGGTCAAATCCGTCGTGCGAGCGATGCCCGCTGGCACAGACGTGTGTAGCGCTTGCATCAGACAGGGTCAGCGAGCTGCCGCGTCGTCGCCAGCGTGCGCCACTGCCAACCCGCGCTACCGTTATGCTTGTTGTGCTGCGCGCCAGTGGGCCGTTATCCGCATCAAAATCAGAACCCGAGGTATTAGTCTGCTTGCGTCCGGATACTGGTATCTGGCCCGGTTTGCTCAGTTTGCCCGAGTCGTCACTCGAACCGCTTTCCGGGGTTGAGCAACACCTGGGCAGCGCAGGTGTTCATCCGGGTGGTGCAGGTGTCACTGATGCAGCTACCGCTGCTGAGTACAAACTAACAACAAAGGCAATACAAATCCCGCCAATTGTTCATTCCTTCACGCATTATCGACTGAATATTTCGCCGTTGATTGTCAGGTTATCGCCAGGGCTGCAGGTAAACGCGCCTGACAGTCAATGGCTAAAACTCAGTAGGGTTGCAAGCGCGCCATTGCCTGCTCCGGTAAAAAAATTACTGCTGCAAGTTGCTACCGATAACAACGAAAACAACGGCTCTGGGTGACTTATTGTTTACAGAGGAACTCATGGATGAAGTTAAGGCGGGCAAGCGGGTCGTCGAGCAACATGAGTTCGTGTTTGGTTTGCGGGGCAAATGGCAGTAGTTCGCAGAGTCGATTGGATACCCAACTCGCAGACTCAAACTGGCATGGCGTTCGGATCATTTGCTGCATTGAATTGGAATTACTAGTATTTGAATCACCGGCATTTGAATCACCGGCATTTGAATCACCATTTACCAAATCGTCCACCACTCGCTCGAGCAAGGTGACACAGGCCCCGAGTTCATCTGGTATTGGTGTGTCTGCGTCAGGCGCCAGAAACTGAACGCTCGCAACTTTTAAGCCATCAGCCCGAACCTGCGCATTGAGAATCTCAAAGCGCTGCACGCCAATCGTACGGATATTCAGCAAACCGAGTTGTTGCATATCCCACTGATCGATACGGGCGGTACAACCTATCGGTTCATGGGCTGCCGGGTTTCCGGTTTCAGCGCCGTCGGTAATCAGACAGACGCCAAATACGGTATTGTTTTTAAGGCAGTCGCGCACCATATCCATGTAGCGGGCCTCGAAAATCCGCAGTGGCAGCACGCCGTCGGGAAACAATACGGTACCCAGAGGAAACACCGGAATAGTCTGCTCCGGTTCTTGTGTACGGATCATCCGTCCAGGGGCCTATTGGGTTTGGGTGCCGGTTATCGGAGATGCTTCGCGCATCTGGATCGCACGGTGGCGGACAATAACGCTTTGTGTTCTGGCAAAGCGTTTGCTTAGTTCTTCTGCCAGGTACACGCTGCGATGCTGCCCGCCGGTACATCCGATTCCAATTGTCAGGTAGCTGCGGTTTTCCTGCAGGTAATTTGGCAACCACGTTGTCAGAAAGCGCGCGATATCTTCAGTCATTGCCACCACGGTCGGGTTGCTCTCAAGAAAACTGGCTACTGCTGCATCCCGGCCAGTCAGCGGCCGCAGATCCGGGTTGTAATACGGGTTGGGCAGGCATCTCGCGTCAAACACCAGGTCAGAGTCAAGCGGAATGCCGTACTTATACGCAAATGACTGAAACACGACGGTCAGGGCTGAACGTTCGCTGCCGACTAACTCGCGTAGCCACTTGCGCAGAGAATTCGGATGCATGTCACTGGTATCAACCAGGTTGCTGAAATCCTGCATATTGGCCATGACTTCGCGCTCGCGTTCAATCGATTCCCACAGGGTTTGCGGTTGCTCCCCGGGTTCGGCCTGCATTGACAACGGATGACGCCGCCGGGATTCGGAATAACGCTGAATCAAAACGTCTGTACGGGCGTTCAAAAATATGATTTTGACGTCATGTCCGAACCGCGACAAGCCGTTGGCAATTGTTGGTAAGTCGTTGATGTCCCGGGTTCGGGCATCAATAGCAATGGCAACCCGGTCCAGTCCTTGCCCTTGCACCACCATAACGGCTTCCTGGAGAAACTGTAGTGGCAGGTTGTCGATACAGTAGTAGCCATCATCCTCGAGCGCTTTCACGGCTATCGATTTACCGGAGCCGGATATTCCCGTGATAAGGACAACTTTCATTTTTGGTCTGAATCGATCAGTTTGCGTTGGCGGGCAATGAATTCAGCGGTTGTGTCGATTCCGCGTAGCTGCAGAACAGTGCTACGGACAGCACCTTCAGTTAATACTGCCAGATTTCGTCCGGCAGCGACTGGAATGACCATTTTTCTCACTGGTAATCCGAGGACGTCTTGAGTCAGGGCTTCCAGCGGCAGGCGTTCGATATCTCCTTCTATCTGGCTGCGACGTACTAAATTGACAATCAGTTTCAATCGCATGCGTCGGCGCACGGCTGTTTCGCCAAAAATTGTCCGAATGTCCAGTAGACCGAGACCGCGCACTTCCAGCAAATTGCGCAGGATTTCCGGGCATCGCCCTTCAATCGCATTCGAAGCGATTCGGGTGAACTCAACCACGTCGTCAGCAACCAGGCCGTGGCCGCGACTGATTAACTCCAGCGCCAGCTCACTTTTACCCAGACCTGATTCACCAGAAATCAAGACGCCCATGCCGAGGACATCCATAAATACGCCGTGCATTGCAACCTTTTCAGCGGTTGCCCGTCCAACCATCCATCGAATTGAATCGATGACCCGCGCTGCGGACAGCGGTGAGCGGATCAGCGGGATGACGGCTTCCTGCATCGTCTCAACCAGGAACAACGGGGGATTTAAATCATCAGCTATCACCAGGGCTGGTGGCTTGCCGGCAACCAGATCACGAAGCAGGCTGGCACGTCGTTTATCGTCCAGCTGCAAAACGTATTGCATTTCCGGGCCACCGAGAACATGTATACGTTCGCGATGAATCAGGTTCAGGTGGCCAACAACATCAGCCGGTTCCGGCCCCAGTGTTGGCAGCTCACGTGCAGCCAGTGACTGTCCGGAAATCCACTTGAGCCTCAGTGAGGTTTCACAGGCAGTGAATATTTCCTGAACTGTGAGACTCATTGCCAATTGCCCTGATCAGGCGGCCGGACGATAGGGAGCCCAGGAACTGATGGCCTGGTGTATTTGCAGGCTGTCCGACTGGGTTAGCAAAGTTTCACGAACGGTTTCATCTGACAGTAGCTCGGCGAGTTCTGACAGAATCTCCAGATGTTCTTCGTTGGCATTTTCAGGGACCAGCAAAATTACCAGCACCGTCACCGGTTCACCGTCAGGTGCGTCAAACGGAATAGGTGTTTCGACCCTTACAACCGCAGCCCGGGGTTCTTTTAATCCCTTGATGCGGCCGTGAGGGATAGCAACGCCTTCCCCCAGACCTGTTGAACCAAGTCTTTCGCGCGCGAACAGTGAATCAAAAACCTTGTCCCGTTCGATGCCGTGTGAATTTTCGAACATCAGACCAACATGTTCGAATAGTCTTTTTTTGCTGGTGACAGCCAGATTCACTTGAACATTTTCAGGAACCAAAAGCCGAGAGATACGATTCATCCCAAGATGACCTCTACCCTGAAGCCCAGGTTTCGCCGGACCGGCAGGTATCTAACAATTTCATGCGCTAACGCAATAAAAAAAGCAATACGTCAGCCAACAGCCGTCATATTGCCATGCAGCATTGGATTGTGACCGATTTTTTAGGGTGAGTGTGGTGACCGTTTCAACACTTTGGGTTTTTCCCGGCCGGACGGAGGCCGGGAGCAAGCTAGTCTTGTACTTGAAGATTAGTCTTCAACTACTTGATGTTTAAGGGCTTCGTGGCCGTGTTTGGCCTTTTTGGTCTTGTGCTTGAGAACCAACCTGTCCAGTTTATCGACGAGACGATCAATCGCCGCGTATAGATCTTCATGGACCGCCTCGGCATGCAGGTCTTTACCGCGTACATGCAGGGTTGTTTCGGCTTTCTGTGCCAGTTTATCAACTGACAGTAATACCTGGATATCGATTACGTGATCGAAGTGGCGGGTTATCCGCTCAAGCTTAGAGGTGACGTACTCGCGCAACGCCGGGGTAACACTAAGATGATGACCGCTGATCGATAAATTCATGAAGCCTCCGTAATGCCGATCTGTCAAAGGGTATCGGCAACAACACTACAAACATGAAGCGAGATTAGAGCGTCTTACGTAATGACACCGGCGCAATTCGGAGAGCTTCCCGATACTTGGCAACGGTGCGGCGCGCGACGACAAAACCTTGCTCCGCTAGTAATTGAGCAATCCGGTTATCGGATATTGGTTTTTTTGAATCCTCCGCAGAAATTACCTGTTTAATCAAAGCGCGAATCGCCGTACTGGATGCAGCGCCACCACTATCGGTTGCAACATGGCTGCCAAAAAAGTACTTCAGTTCAAAAGTGCCGTGCGGCGTGAGCATGTATTTGTTTGTCGTGACCCTCGATACCGTTGATTCGTGCAGTCCCAGTGTATCCGCAATTTCGCGCAACACAAGTGGTCGCATACCAACTTCACCATGTGAGAAAAATGCTTTCTGGCGATCCACAATTGCATTGGATACGCGCAATATGGTTTCGAAGCGCTGCTGAATGTTCTTGATCAGCCAGCGGGCTTCCTGCAGTTGTCCAGACAAGTCACTGCTGATCCCTTTGTTGCGCTTGAGCACGTCGGCATACATATCGTTGATACGCAGTTTGGGCATGACGTTCGGATTAAGCGACACGTTCCAGTTATCTTCGTCGCGCTTGACCACAACATCTGGAATCACGTAGGTTGGTTCACCTGACGAAAAGTTCGCGCCAGGTCTTGGACTGAGGCTGACAATGACTTCCTGGGCTTGCTTCAGTTGTTCTTCAGTGCACTTCAGCAAGCGACGCAGCTTGGCGAAGTCGCGCTGCGCCAACAGTTCAAGATGGTTATCAACGAGGCGTCGCGCAAGTCTAAGATACTGCGCTGATTCATCATCGGTCGGCTCGCGGGCAATTAGCTCTAGTTGTAGCAACAAACATTCGCGCAGATCCCGGGCGCCGACCCCGGGCGGATCGAAGCTTTGGAGCAGCCGTAAAACAGAATTAACATCTTCTTCGTCGAGGTCGAGTTCATCTGGCAACAGGCTCACAAATTCGTTCATTGAGCAAGTCAGGTAGCCGTCGTCACTCAATTCATCGATAAGCAGTTCAAGTAAAACCCGATCAACATCCGATGCCCCGGTTGATGCCAGTTGCGTCATTAAGTGCTCACGCAGGCTGGGCTCTGAGCCGCCCAGTTGCGGATAGTCGGCATCGTCATCCGGGTTGTCGCCCCGTGACCCTGAGCCCGATCCGCTGCTTTGCCACTGGGCGGAGAGCCCGTCATCGCTGACCTGGCGCTCAGAGGCCGCTTCGGGTGCGCTGGTGTCAGCAGCTACATCACGGCCCGGCGTGTCATTATTTGCTTCCGGGCCGGCACCATCACCCGCCTGCAAAGAACCGTTCGGGGCAATCCGCATAGCCTCACCCAGGGGGTCGTCGGAGCGTTCGAGCATTGGATTGTCGGCCAGTGCCTGGTCAATTTCCTGGCTCAGCTCCAGAGTGGACATCTGTAGCAGTTTGATTGACTGCTGCAGTTGGGGGGTCAGTGTGAGCTGCTGACTTTGTCGAAGCTGTAAAGAGGGTTTCATCGGATACCGGAGCGTGCGTTCAGGTCACTGTTCAACGCAACGTGTATCCGATTCGCGCCAAATCCGGGGCGACTTGCGGCAATTACCCAGCCGATTTTCTACATTGAGAAATTCTCACCCAGATAGTAGCGCCGCACGTCTTCGTTTTTTACGACGTCATCCGGTGTGCCGGAAGCAAGAACAGTACCAGCTCTAATGATATACGCGCGATCGCAAATGCCAAGGGTCTCTCTCACGTTGTGGTCGGTGATCAACACTCCGATGCCGCGTTCTTTTAGAAATTTCACAATGCGCTGAATTTCGAGCACGGCAATTGGGTCGACTCCGGCAAATGGTTCGTCCAGCAAGATGAAGCGTGGCGAATTGGCGAGTGCCCGGGCAATTTCCACCCGGCGCCGCTCGCCCCCAGACAGCGATAAAGCCGTATTGGACCGGATGTGTTCTATTTGCAACTCAGCGAGTAATGCCTGCATGCGTTCGCGAACCGCCGATTTCTTTAACGGGCGACCGCGATCGTCGAGTTGCAGTTCAAGTACCGCCTGGATATTTTCTTCAACCGTCAGCTTGCGAAAAACTGATGCTTCTTGAGGCAGGTAGCTCAGACCCAGTCGCGCGCGACGATGAATCGGCAGCGATCCGAGCGCAATATTGTCCAGAGTGATCGACCCGTCATCACAGGGCACCAGGCCAACGATCATGTAAAAGCAAGTGGTTTTGCCTGCTCCATTGGGGCCAAGCAGGCCAATCACCTCGGAGCTGCCGACTGTCAGGCTGACATCACGAACAACTTGCCGGCCGTGGTAGGCCTTGCGTAGTTTCTCGACCCGCAGCTCGCTTGTGTGCCTGGCAACTGTTGTTGGTGCGGGCATCACCGGCGTAACTGGTTTGACCGCCGGCGTGCTGGCCGGCTTAATCGGTTTTGCCTGGAATGGGTTTCGAGTCACTTTGTCACGCACGCTCATTGAGCAGACCTCGAACGCCACACCCTGAGATTTTAAGAAAAATCCGGGTCATTGACTCAGCGTCGGGCTGGATTTCAGATCGGCAGCCTTGCCGCTGGTCTGCGAACTTTTCGGCTGGATAATGACTTTAACCCGCCCGCCACCTTTGCCGCCTTCAACAACGAACGAGTCTCGATCGGCGCGATAAACTATTTTTGCACCGCGCACTTCATCACTGTTGGCGCCTTTTTGTACACGCCGAAGCGTTGCGTCGTTGAGTATTTCGAGCTCCCTGGACTGATTGTTGTAGCGCAGTTCTTTTCCCGAGCCCTCAACTGTGCCAGCCGAACCGGGCTGGACATGGCGAAAACGCGCCGGTGAACCCGTCGCCGTCGCAAATTGTGCCCCGTCTTTGTTTTGTCGCATGTAGATGCGATCAGCGCGAATCTCAAAACCCCCCTGGCTGAGAACCACATTGCCAATAAATACGTTGGTTTGCCTGCGGTTGTCGTACTGCATCCGGTCAGCTTCGATGGCAATGGGCTGCGCCGTATTATTTGCCGCATTAGCCTCATTGGTGAAACTGACAAGGCCGGGAATACCTTGAATACCTGGAATACCCGTAGCAAAGACCAGGAGGAAGGCAAGAGTCAGGCGGTGCAGTAAAGGCATTGGGCAGGTCGGTGGCGGCTTGGTGGGTCGTGTGCTGACTCGGGGCTGGGTATTATGGCCGGTAATGGCCGGCAATGTCAGTGCTTGCACTGGAAGGTGCGCTGCCAGGCGGTTGCGACAGTTGAAGCGGTTCCCCTACGCCAACCCCTGTTATCTGGCCTGCCTGGCCTGTGTCGGGCTGCTTTGGCCGCCCGATTTGTTGGTTTCCGGCGGTGGCCAGACGCCTCTGACCTGCGAGAACAGGCGTATGTCGCGGGTCAGGTTGTCGAATTCCATGCCGGTTGCGGTTAGCCGGGCATCCCCTTCAACAATGGATACCGGTGCCGTCGTGCGCGCTATTTCGCTGTCGCCAATCAGGGTTAACTGATCGGT
This sequence comes from Burkholderiaceae bacterium, assembly GCA_049680625.1. Classification (GTDB taxonomy): domain Bacteria; phylum Pseudomonadota; class Gammaproteobacteria; order Burkholderiales; family Burkholderiaceae_E; genus JAUIAI01. The sequence continues at coordinate 34,693 of JBAUID010000207.1, forward strand.
ACGGATAATCAGTGCCGGTTTGTCACCGATGGCTGGACGGGTCAGGACTACATGGCCGCTGAGCACGGTTTCTTTGCCCTCGACACTGGTAATGGCCTGGTCCGCAGTCAGCGTCAGTACCGGTCGCTGCGGATCAACACTCACGAGCCTGGGGCGCTCAAACTTGCTCGAGCCGTCGATTGGATAGTGGCGCATGCTGTCAGCGGACATCTCGAATACCGGTATGCCGCTTTCGTTGGTTCGGGTCAGGGACACGCCTTCAACAAAAATGTTTGGATCGTTGGTCCTGGTTTGAATTGCCGGCGATCCATCCCGGGTCGCCCAGGCCGCCAGATAATAGGTGCCGGCGCCCAGAACTAGCAGGAAGACAACCGACAAGAAAGCAGAAAGACGGTCGTATAGTCGGGCTTGCATCAGGCTGAATCTGGCTGGCCGGTAAACCGGGCTATTGCGCTGGCCCACAAACCCTGCGACTTCAGGAGAAATTCGCAGAACTCACGAACCGCACCATGGCCGCCATCACAGTGGGATTGCCAGTGCGCAAAAGCCTTCAGTTCAGGTGCGGCATTATTAACGCAGGCGGCCAGCCCGGCACGGCGCATTGCGGGTAAGTCGGGTAAGTCGTCACCCATAAACGCAGTTTGTTGCGGCTCAAAGCCCAGCTGTGAGGTCAGATCGGCAAGCGCAGTGGCTTTGTCTTTGACCCCCTGCAGTGCATGGCGAATGCCAAGCTCCCGAGCCCGCGTACGCACTATTTTTGATTCGCGGGCGGTAATCAATGCCACCTGGATGCCACTATCCATCAGCAGGCGCAGCCCCTGTCCATCATGGACAGAGAAGAATTTTGCCACTTCGCCGCGTGCCCCGATAACAATGCGGCCATCAGTCAGGGTGCCGTCAATATCCAGGCCAAGCAACCGGATCGACCTGGCTCGGCTGGTGGCATCATGGCCTTTACTGTCAATAGTCATTGTTCAGAGAATTTTTGCGGCGAGTAAGTCCTGAAAATTCAGGGCGCCCAACAGGTGACCACTTTCGTCAGTTGCCAGGAGCTGGCCAATGCCGCGCTCTTCCATCAGGTGCAGGGCTTCAGCAGCAAGCGCTCCGGCAGGTATGGTTGCCGGCGACTCGGTCATCACGTTGGCGACCGACAAATGCCTGACGTCATCACCGCGTTCAAGCAGGCGTCGCAAATCGCCATCGGTGATGATGCCGACAACAATATTTTTATTATCAGTGACCGCGGTCATACCAAGTCGCTTACGCGTGATTTCGACTATTGCCGCCGACAAAGGCTCTGTTGGGCTGACCTTTGGCAGTGCTGGCCCGGTATGCATTAAATCGGACACAAGAGTGAGCAGGCGTTTGCCGAGCCGCCCACCGGGATGCGAACGGGCAAAATCTGATTCGCTGAAGTGCCGGGCATCGAGCACGGCTACCGCCAGTGCGTCACCCAGCGCCAGCGCAGCTGTTGTGCTTGCGGTTGGTGCCAGGTTCATCGGGCAGGCTTCACGTTGAACGGCTGCGTTCAGGTGCACGTCGGCCAACTTCGCCAGACTGGATTTTGGATTGCCTGTTACGGCGATCAGGCTTGCGCCGCGTCGTTTAATCAGCGGCACGATGCGCATTAGCTCTTCTGTACTGCCTGAATTAGACAGGCAGAGAAAAACATCTTGCGCGGTAATCATGCCCAGATCACCGTGGCTGGCTTCGGCGGGGTGTACAAAAAACGCCGGCGTACCCGTTGATGCGAAAGTGGCGGCAATTTTTCCGGCTATGTGTCCGGACTTGCCCATGCCGCTGACCACGAGTCGCCCCTGGCACGCAAGAATCATCCGGCAAGCCCGGGCAAAATTCTCGTCGATGCTTTCTGCGATCTGGTTAACGGCCTGCGCTTCAATCGCTAGCACTTCCCTGGCGCGCATACACAGGCGTTCGGTTTCAATTGCCGTGTCGGCGCGGATGTCATTAGCGCTGAGGATAGGGGGTTGTGCCAACTGTGGTTTCGCGTTCATATCAACAAGTATAAGGCCAGCAATTTTTTCCAAGATGGGTTGCAAACGGGAATTGCAGGTACCCTAATAGCTACTGGATAACCTGGGACGCAATCAGGGGTTTCTTCTAAGCTCGGCCTAATCCGTTCAGAAGATCGATCCGGTCTCCGTTTTCCTTATTTTCCCTCTTGCTCTTTTTGGTTTGGGCTGGTGACTGTTCTTGAACTGACCCTGGTTTTGCTCGCGGCCTCGGTGATTGCCGTGGTGGTGCTGCGCGCTTTCGGATCACCGCCGCTGGTGGCTTATCTGGCGGTTGGTGTGCTGCTCGGGCCGCATGCCGCCGGTCTGGCATCTGACGATGCCGCGGTCCACGGCCTCGGTGAGATCGGCGTTGTCTTCCTGATGTTCTCACTTGGGCTCGAGTTTTCCCTGCCGAAGCTGCGCTCATTGCGCAAGTTTGTGTTTGGGCTTGGGGCTGCCCAGGTTGGTTTAACCAGTCTGCTGGCATTTGCGGTGCTGATATTCCTGCCGGCAACCTGGGTCGCCAGCGTTGTACCCGGCGGCCTGGATTGGCGTGGCGCGCTCGCAATAGGGTGTGCCCTGGCGCTGTCGTCGACCGCCCTGGTCAGCAAGTTGCTTACTGAACGGCGCGAGCTTGAAACAGAACATGGCAAACGCGTATTCAGCGTGCTGCTGTTCCAGGATCTTGCCGTCATTCCTTTGCTCATCCTGATTCCAGCGCTGGCCAGTGGGGAAAGCAACTGGTGGGTTGGGCTGGCACTGGCGATGGTGAAAGCTGTTGTGCTGCTGGCAATTTTGCTGCGCTTTGGGCCACCGGTTATGCGACGCTGGTTTTCACTGGTCGCGAAGCAACGTTCCCACGAAGTTTTCACCCTTAATGTCTTGCTGGCGACGTTGCTGTTTGCGTGGATTACCAAACAGTTTGGCTTGTCGATGGAGCTCGGTGCGTTTATTGCCGGCATGTTGATTGCTGAAACCGAGTTTCGCTACCAGGTTGAAGAAGACATTAAGCCGTTTCGCGACGTGTTGTTGGGTTTGTTTTTTGTCACGATCGGAATGCAGCTTGACCTGGGTGTCGTGGCGCAAGCCTGGTTGCCGGTTGTGATCCTGCTGATTATTTCAATCGTGGTTAAGTTCGCGCTGATTTTTGGACTGGTGCGCTTATTCGGCGGCTCGCCGGGAATAGCGATTCGCACCGGAATCTGGCTGGCCCAGTCCGGTGAGTTTGCGCTGGTTTTACTGTCACTGGGTTTGAATAGCGGTTTGTACGAGGAGCCGGCAATGCAACCCGTGCTGGCGGCCATGTTGTTATCTTTGCTGGTCAGCCCGGTGTTGATTGCGCAGGCAAATCGCATTGCGCTTCGCGCCAGTTCCCAGGAATGGCTGGCAAGGTCCTTACAAATCCAAAAAATTGCCTCAACGAGTATCAGTCGCAGAGGTCATGTGCTGATTGCTGGTTACGGCCGAAGTGGACAGGCGTTGGCCCATGTGCTGGAAAGCGAAAAAGTGGCTTACATGGCGCTTGACCTGGACCCGGACCGGGTTCGGGAAGCGAGCGCGGCGGGCGAGTCGGTTGTTTATGGTGACGCAACGAAAGCTGATGCCCTGACTGCCGCCGGCATTCATCGGGCCAGTGCCTTAGTAATCACCTTTGATGATGTTCCCGGCGCATTTCGCCTGCTCGACCGGGTCCGCAACCTGGCCCCGCAACTGCCGGTTCTGGTCCGGGCAACCACGGACGGCGAACTGGTGCGACTGCGCGAAGCGGGGGCTACTGAGGTGGTTCCTGAAATAGCCGAAGGTAGCCTGATGCTGGCCTCTCATGCCCTGGCCCTGGCGGGGAAATCGCGCGAACAAGTCATGCACCGGGTTCGTATGGTCCGCCAAGGTCGTTACCAGTTGTTACAGGGGTTCTTTCACGGGGCTGACGACTCAGGGCTTGATGATATCGAGGGTCAGCACAGCCATCTGCATTCGGTGACCCTGGCCGACAGCAGCCCATGTATTGGTCGGATGCTTGGTGAGTTGCCACTGGACGGCGCCCGGATCACGGCCCTGATGAGAGGCCGCCAACGTATTCTTGACCCCGGTGGCGAGATTCGACTGCAAGCCACTGATACCCTGGTGGTCTGTGGTACGGCTGATCAGATTGGTGCGGCGGAGTCACTGTTGCAAGGTGGCTGACGTACACTTCTATCCGCATGCAAAACTTCACTGAAACCCAGGCCGGCCAGGCTGGGGATATCGTCGAGATCCGTAACCTGCGATTTGGTTACGGTGATGCCGTCATTCTTGACGATGTCTCCCTGTCCTTTAAGCCGGGAACCGTGACCGCTCTGATGGGTGGGTCTGGTTGTGGCAAAACCACTTTGCTCCGACTGATCAGTGGACAGGAGCGAGCCCAGTCCGGCCAGGTATTGTTTGAAGGTCAGGATGTTGGCGGCCTGAAGCGCGACGGTTTGTACAAGATGCGCCGCCGTATGGGTATGTTGTTCCAGTTCGGTGCCTTGTTCACTGACATGTCGGTCTTTGACAATGTGGCTTTCCCGCTTCGGGAACACACCGACCTGGATGAACTCCTGATTCGTGACCTGGTGCTGATGAAGCTGCATGCCGTTGGGCTACGCGGCGCGGCGCAACTGATGCCGGCCCAGATATCCGGTGGCATGGCACGACGGGTTGCCCTGGCTCGCGCAATTGCCCTTGATCCGCCTCTGCTGCTCTACGACGAGCCATTTGCCGGGCTCGACCCGATTTCCCTGGGCACAATTGCTCAATTGATTCGCCGGCTGAACGATGCGTTGGGCTCTACCTCGGTTTTGGTCAGCCATGATGTTCACGAATCATTCGAGATTTGTGACTACGTCTACATCCTGGGCAATGGGGGGGTTCTTGGCCACGGCACCCCGCAAGAGCTGCGTGACACCAGCGATCCGCAGCTTGATCAATTCCTGAACGGCAAACGAGACGGGCCGGTTGGCTTTCACTATGACGCACCGGACTATGCGGGCCAGCTTGGCCTGGGAAGGCCTAATGGATAGTTTTGATGGGCGGTTTAATGGGTAGTTTGCTCGACAGCTTTGCCGCCATCGGAGCCTGGGTGCGGGCCACGCTCAATGGCATTGGCTATGGGGCGCGCTTTTTTCTGCGCCTGTGCTGGATGTCGCTGCTCGCCCTGCGGCGGCCGCGACTGATCATCGAACAGATTCACTTTATCGGCAATTACTCATTGTCGATCATCCTGGTGTCGGGCCTATTTGTCGGATTTGTACTTGCTTTACAGGGTTACTACACTTTACAGCGTTACGGGTCCGAAGAAGCACTGGGGTTGCTGGTTACCTTGTCCCTGGTGCGCGAGTTGGGCCCGGTTGTTGCCGCTCTGTTGTTCGCCGGTCGTGCCGGCACTTCGCTGACGGCAGAAATTGGCCTGATGAAATCGGGTGAGCAACTGGTCGCCATGGAAATGATGGCCGTTGATCCGATCGCCCGCGTGCTGGCGCCACGCTTTGCGGCTGCGGTCATTTCATTGCCCCTGCTGGCAGCGATGTTCTCGGCGATTGGTGTCATTGGTGGTTACCTGGTTGGTGTGCAGTTAATTGGTATTGATCCCGGATCATTCTGGTCGCAGACTCAGGCCGGTGTCGACGTCTGGGCCGATATTGGTAACGGCGTTATTAAAACAGTCGTGTTCGGATTTGTCTGTGCGTTTGTCGCCTTGTTTGTCGGTTACGAAGCCAGGCCGACGCCGGAAGGCGTGTCACGGGCCACAACCACAACGGTCGTGGCGTCATCGCTAGCTGTTCTGGCGCTCGATTTTGTGCTCACCGCGTTAATGTTCAGCATCTGATGATGGCAATAGATGGCAGGTCGCGGGTTGGCCATGTTTTGCCGAATTGGCTATAAGTAGGTAAAGACTATGAATCGTTCGAAAATTGACATCCTCGTTGGCATGTTTGTCGTGCTTGGATTCCTGGCATTGTTGTTTCTCGCGTTGAAAGCCGGCAATCTGGCCAGTTTCAGTACCGGTGCTGACTACAAGGTGTCGGCAAACTTCGACAACATCGGCGGTTTGAAAGTTCGAGCCCCGATTAAAAGTGCCGGAGTGACCGTGGGTCGGGTCAGCGACATTAGTTTTGACGACGTGACTTTTCAGGCCAGGGTAATCATGGCAATTAATGAGCAGTTCAAATTTCCGAAAGACTCGTCCGCAAAGATCCTGACGGCGGGTTTGCTGGGTGAGCAATATATTGGTCTGTCACCAGGTGGTGATGTCAACAACCTGGCGGATGGCGGTAAGCTCAGCCTTACTCAGTCGGCGGTGGTTCTGGAAAACCTGATTGGGCAGTTTCTGTACGGGCGCTCTGGCGATGGAGAAAAAAAGTGACTCTGTTAAATGTGACCTTGTTTCCCGGCCACTTGCGTAATGTGGGCCTGATGTTGCTGGTCGTCGTATTTGGCAGTGCTTGTGCAAGCACCACACCGGGGGATCCGTTCGAGTCATATAACCGTTCGATGTACAGCTTTAATCAGTCGGTTGATAACGCCATCCTGAAACCCACGGCTACGGCATACAAGAATTACGTGCCAGAACCAATTCAATTATTCACCCGAAATTTCTTCTCAAACCTGGACGACGTTTTTGTCGGCATCAACAACTTTCTGCAGGGTAAGCCGGTCGCGGCTTTAAACGACTGGACGCGGGTCTTGCTCAACACGACTTTTGGTTTTTTTGGTATTGCCGATCCCGCGACTGAAATGGGTTGGCGAAAACAGCGTGAAGATTTTGGGCAAACCCTTGGCGTGTGGGGTGTGCCGGCCGGCCCGTTTGTGGTGTTGCCTTTGCTGGGCCCGTCGTCGGTACGAGACACTGCGGGCACTGTTGTCGATTACGCGGTTGATCCGACCGGCTATGCGATTGCCGGCAATATGCGCCTTGAAGGGCGAACAGCCCAGCGGATTGGGGCTGCCGGTTTGCGCCTGATAGATACCCGCTCACGCCTGCTCGGTGTCACGGACCTGCTGCAGGCAGCCGCCCTTGATGAATACTCCTTTGTTCGCGACGGGTATCGGCAGCGACGACGCAGCGCGGTTTACGATGGTGACCCACCACCGCTGGATCCGCTGGATCCTCCGGAGCCGGCCGATGCGCCAAAAAACTAGCATCAACCCTGATTTGGGTTAACTTTTCATTAGCTAACAGCTTGTTACTTCAAATGTCGGCGCAGCCCGCGGCGGCTTGTTACTGTCATCCCGGCGGCCGAATGAGCCGTTATGATGATTCGAATCCATTTTTGTGAAGACTTCGTTGCCCGGACCTCTATGACTATTTATCGCCAACCTAAGCAGACTCTGCCCCTATTGACAGCGAGTCAGGAAAAATTGCGTCTCTCAAACCGCGTTGAGCTGTCCCGGGCTGCTGAGGCTGCCGGACGCCGCAGTGTCATGTTGCGCATCTTCCTGGGCGTGCTGATGACCGCTTGCATGATTCTGATGGCCGGCAAGGTATTGGCCGACGATAGTCAGCCGGACAAATTAATCGACCGACTGAGTAATGAAGTACTGGGTGAGATTAAGTCAGACGCCAAGATCAAAGAAGGCGACTTTGGCCGCATTTCAGCATTGGTGGATAAAACCATCATGCCCCATGTGAACTTTGAGCGGATGACTGCGCTGGCTGTTGGACGTGGCTGGCGCAACGCCACCCCGGATCAGCGGGTGGCCCTGAGCAAAGAGTTTCGTACGCTGTTGTTGCGCACTTATTCGGGCGCGATGACACAGATTCGTGATGAGTCCATTCGCATGAAGCCGTTACGGGCACGGGCTGATGCCGACGAAGTCATCGTGCGCAGCGAAATTGTCGGTCGCGGTGACCCTATTCAGCTGAACTACCGGATGGAAAAATCGGGCAACAGCTGGCGTATTTTTGACTTGAACGTGCTTGGGGTGTGGCTGGTTGAAACCTATCGGGGCCAGTTCAAGCAGATTACTGACAGCAAAGGGGTCGACGGCCTGATCGACGTGCTCACCAAGAAAAACGAATCATTCGCTCAGGCTCAGACAAAGTGACCAGTGTTTCAACCGGGTCTTCGTCAACCCGCGGGTCTGGGTCGGTAACCGGGTTTGCGTCACTGACGCTGGCTGAGGTCAATGACTTCCTGGCGGCGGCACAAGCCGACACCGGCTCAGCGGCGGCAGATCTTCAGGTTATTGATCTGTCTGCTTTGCAGCGGGTTGATTCGTCAGCACTCGCTGCCTTGTTGCATATAACCCGTAACCGGCCATCAGGTTGCCGGTTTGTCAACCCACCCCCAAGCTTGCAGAACCTGGCCAGGTTGTACGGGGTGGACGACTTGTTATTCGGTGTTGGGACAGACGCTCAGTCGCCAACGTCGGGCCGGGCTGCATAGCAGGCCGCTGGCGAGCGACGACGCTAGCCAGTAAACTGTCGTCCCTCCATCTGTAATTGATGTCCGCGGGTTCGCGGCGCCCCCTTTGTTCGGGTTCGCTGCACTCGGCTCCTTACTGCGCGCCCGACGCGTTTCCAATGACTGCAGCAATCGATATAGAGTCCGTCAGCAAGCGCTACGGCAGTTTCACGGCTTTGAACGACGTGAGCCTGTCTATTGAACCGGGTGAGTTTTTTGGCCTGCTTGGCCCGAACGGAGCCGGTAAAACGACACTGATTTCTATCATCGCGGGGCTGACCCGCCCGAGTAGCGGGTCGGTTCGGGTGATGGGGCACGACGTGCAGGCGGCCTATCGCCAGGCCCGTCAGGCCCTTGGCGTGGTACCCCAGGAGTTAGTGTTTGACCCGTTTTTTGATGTGCGTGAAACCTTGCGTCTCACCTCGGGTTACTACGGTATTCGCAAAAACGACAACTGGATCGACGAGATACTTGAGAATCTGGGTTTGTCTGACAAGGCCAACACCAATATGCGGGCATTGTCGGGTGGCATGAAGCGTCGGGTTCTGGTTGCCCAGGCCCTGGTTCACCGGCCACCGGTAATTGTTCTTGATGAACCCACTGCCGGTGTCGACGTTGAACTGCGCCAGACCTTGTGGGCTTTTATTCGTCGCCTGAACCACGAAGGGCAAACAATTGTCCTGACCACTCATTATCTGGAAGAGGCGGAGCAGTTGTGTACCCGAATTGGCATGTTGAAGTCCGGCGAGGTGGTTGCGCTGGAGCAAACCAGTCAGTTGCTGGGCAATTATTCAGCGCGCCGTCTGCGGGTGCGAGTTTCCGGCGCGGCAGTGCCACCGGCTCTGGCTGAATATATTGTCGATTCCCCGCCATCCGAGCAGGGCTGGATCGCGTTTCGCATTGACACAGTCGACATGGTGGAAAACCTGCTCCGGGCGCTGCGGGAAGCTGGTTGCATTATTGAAGATATGGAGCTCACTGAGGCTGACCTGGAAGACATTTTTATCAACATCATGGAGTCCGCATGAAACTGGTGCTGGCGAGCCTTGGTATGAGAACGTTGTTGGCCAAGGAATTAAAGCGATTCGGCCGGGTCGGATTTCAAACCATTGCGGCGCCGGTTATCAGTTCACTGCTGTATCTGATGATTTTTGCCCATGTTCTGCAGGACAAGCTGACCCCGTTTCCGGGGGTCACTTATTCGCGTTTCCTGGTGCCAGGGCTGGTCATGATGGCAATTTTGCAGAATGCGTTTGCCAATTCCGGTTCATCGCTGATCCAGAGCCGGGTAACCGGCAGTATGGTTTTTGTGCTGTTGCCACCGCTGTCCAGTATTGAGATTTATCTTTCATATGTTCTGGCATCGATGGTTCGCGGCCTCACGGTGGGTCTCGGCGTTTTTCTGGTCACAACAATTTTTGTATGGCCAGAGGTTCAATTTCCGCTCTGGGCCATTGCTTTTGCAGTCTTGGGCAGCGCGATCCTCGGTACAATGGGGTTGGTGGCCGGTATTGTTGCCGAGCGCTTTGACCAGATGGCGGCGTTTCAGAACTTTTTCATCATGCCAATGACTTTCCTGTCCGGGGTGTTTTATTCGGTTAAGTCGTTGCCTGAAGTCTGGCAGGCGGTTTCTCACCTGAATCCGTTTTTCTACATGGTGGACGGATTCCGTTACGGTTTTTTTGGTTTCTCAGACACTAATCCATGGCTGAGTCTTGCAGTCGTCTGTCTTGCGCTGGCGGCAATCTCAGGCCTTGGCCTACGCTTGCTCATCACCGGTTACAAGTTAAGAAACTGAAGTTGGCCGCAAAGTTTTTGTAGTAGATAACTGCCGATACCTGCCATATCTGTATTAACGGTTTACCGAAGGAAATTTATGTCCGATTCAATTGTTTCACCTGCCGACCTGGAAAAATACATCACCGACGGACTGCAATGTGACCACATTGAAGTTGATGGTGATGGGCGCCACTTTCAGGCTCTAATTGTCTCGCCACAATTCGAAGGCAAACGACTGATCCAGCGCCATCAGCTGGTTTATAAGGCGCTCGGCGACCGTATGCGCGAAGAGATTCACGCGTTGTCAATGAAAACACTGACCCCCGACGAGCACAACACAAACTAATGGACAAACTTCGCATACAGGGTGGCACGCGGCTATCGGGCGAAGTGCAGATTTCAGGCGCAAAAAATGCCGCGCTACCGATCCTGTGTTCATCCCTGCTGGTGCCGGGGCCGGTCAAAATAACCAACGTACCGTCACTGCGTGATGTTGACACCACCATCAAGTTGTTGCGGACTCTGGGTGCCGTGGTCGAAAAAGACGGCGACACCGTGATGATTGATGCAGGCCCGGTGAATTCTCCGGAGGCGCCGTATGAACTGGTCAAGACAATGCGTGCGTCGATTCTGGTTCTTGGCCCGTTGCTGGCCCGTTTTGGCCATGCCCGGGTGTCATTGCCTGGCGGTTGCGCCATTGGTCAACGGCCGGTAGATCAGCACATCAAAGGCTTGCGGGCTATGGGCGCCGAAGTCGAAATCTCCCACGGTTACATCGAAGCAAGGGCTACCCGACTGAAGGGGGCCCGGATCATGACTGACATGGTCACTGTTACGGGCACTGAAAACCTGATGATGGCTGCCACTCTTGCCGACGGCGAGACAGTGATTGAAAACGCAGCTCGTGAACCCGAAGTTATCGACCTGGCCAACGCGCTGATCAGTATGGGGGCAAAAATCCACGGGGTAGGCAGTAATCGACTGGTGATTCACGGTGTTGAGAAACTGCATGAGTGTCACCATGCGGTCAGCCCTGATCGGATAGAAGCCGGCAGCTTCTTGTGCGCCGGCGCGGCGACCCGTGGTTCTGTCACCGTAACTCACGTGATGCCGCGCATGATGGATGCGACTGTCGAAAAATTGCGTGAGGCCGGTGCCGAGCTGGAAACCGGGCCGGACTGGATCAAACTCACAATGGCCGGTCGGCCGCGTTCGGTAGGGGTGCGCACGGCCCCTTATCCGGCGTTTGCAACCGACATGCAGGCGCAGTTTATGGCGCTTGACTGCGTTGCTCAGGGGGCCGCGGTAATTACCGAAACTATCTTTGAGAATCGCTTTATGCATGCGCTGGAATTGCAGCGCCTGGGCGCTGATATCACCATTGAGGGCAGCACCGCCCTGGTGAAAGGGGTCGGATCTCTGTCGGGTGCGACGGTGATGGCAACCGACTTGCGCGCTTCTGCAAGCCTGGTTATTGCCGGCCTGGTCGCCGACGGTGAAACCATCATCGAGCGGGTCTATCACCTGGATCGTGGCTACGACCAGATGGAAAAGAAGCTCGCCGCCCTCGGGGCAAGAGTTGAGCGGCTGACAGAAAGTGTTGTTCAGTGAACCGCGCCTTTGAATCAGAAGCGATTACAAGAAGCGAAGACAAATCATGATTACCCTGGCCTTGTCCAAAGGACGAATTTTTGACGAAACCCTTCCTTTGCTGGCATCAGCCGGGGTTGAGGTTCAGTCCGAACAAGCCGGTTCCCGTGAGCTGGTCCTGAATACCAACCATCCCGATATCCGGGTCATCATCGTGCGGGCCACCGATGTACCAACCTATGTTCAGCATGGGGCTGCTGACCTCGGGGTCGCCGGCCAGGACGTTTTGGTGGAGCATGGCGGCGATGGCTTGTATCAACCCATCGATTTAGGCATCGCCCGCTGCCGCATGAGCGTGGCCACGGCCGTGGGTCTGGATTATCGTGGCCTGGCCCAGCGTGGCGCGCGACTGCGCATTGCCACTAAGTACGTTACCGCTGCACGTAACCATTTCTCGGCCAAAGGCATTCACGTCGATCTGATCAAGTTGTATGGCTCGATGGAGCTGGCACCGATTGTTGGCCTGGCCGATGCCATTGTCGACCTTGTATCAACCGGTTCAACCCTAAAGGCGAACAACCTGGTCGAAGTGGAAACGATTGGCCAGATCAGCGCCCGGCTGGCGGTAAACCAGGCAGCGCTGAAAATCAAAAGTGAGGTTTTGCGGCCGTTGCTGGATCGTTTGACAGTAGCCAGCTCGTCGGCTGCGTCGAGTGAGGCAGCGTAGTCATGAGCAAATTACCGGGCAGCAGTGTTGCCATCCGCAAACTGGATTCAACCCAGGCTGACTTCGATCAGCAATTGTCTGGACTGACCCGCTACGAGCAAACCCAGGACGGCGAAATAGTTGCCCGGGTTGCCGATATTCTTGCCCAGGTGAAAGCCCGCGGTGACGATGCACTGCTTGAATTAACTCGTCGCTTTGACCGTTTCGATCCGGGTTCTGCCACCAACTTGCTAATCCCCCGAGACGCTCTGGATGACGCTTTGTCTGGCCTGGACAGCACGCAGCGTTCTGCGCTGGAGGCAGCGGCTGAGCGCGTGCGCAGTTATCACGAGCGCCAGCGGGTCAGCAGCTGGCACTACAGTGAAGCAGATGGCACCCGGCTTGGCCAGAAAATCACCCCGCTGGACAGTGTTGGTCTGTACGTGCCGGGTGGCAAAGCTGCCTACCCGTCTTCTGTCCTCATGAACGCGATTCCGGCCCGGGTTGCGGGAGTAGGGCGGATTCAAATGGTCGTGCCAACCCCGGACGGGCATCGCAACCCGATGGTGTTGGCCGCGGCTGCCATTGCCGGGGTTGACGAGGTGTTTTGTGTCGGTGGTGCTCAGGCGGTGGCCGCACTGGCGTTTGGAACCGACACGATTGCCGCGGTTGATAAAGTTGTTGGCCCGGGTAATGCCTACGTAGCCGAGGCCAAGCGCCAGGTTTTTGGGACCGTGGGTATCGACATGATTGCCGGCCCCAGTGAGATCCTGGTGTTGACTGACGGCAGTGCACCGGCTGACTGGGTGGCGATGGATATGTTCTCGCAGGCAGAGCATGACGAAATGGCCCAGGCCATCTTGCTGTGCCCTGACCCCGATTACATTAATGAAGTTGAACAAGCGATCAATCGGTTATTGTCAACGATGCCGCGCGCCCGGGTGATTGAACAATCGCTTCGTGATCGGGGGGCGTTGATCCGGGTGGCCGACCTGGCACAGGCGTGCGCCATTGCCAACCGGATCGCACCCGAGCACCTGGAGATCATTGCCCGGGATTCGTCTCGCTGGGCGGACGACATCGTGCATGCCGGCGCGATATTTATCGGGCCTTATGCGTCAGAAGCACTGGGTGATTATTGCGCTGGCCCGAATCACGTGTTGCCAACCCTGCGCACCGCGCGATTCTCGTCACCGCTTGGGGTTTACGATTTTCAAAAGCGTTCGAGTCTGATCGAAATTTCGCGGGCTGGTGCACAACGGCTTGGCCCGATCGCTGCCACTCTGGCGGATGCCGAAGGCCTTGCGGCCCATGCAGGCAGCGCCCGCCTGCGGCTGGACAGTGGCGCGGGCGTTAATGAGCCGGTTCCGACATCTGCGGATGCCGCGATTCGCTTTGCCGTGTCACCACTGGTGCGCGACATGTCGGGTTACCACGTCGCCCCGGCCGATGGCCTGGTCAAGCTTGACGCCATGGAAAACCCGTATCAGTTACCGCAGAATCTGCGTACGCAGCTGGCCAGTCAGCTTGCCGCCTTGCCGGTTAACCGCTATCCGGCACCTGATTACGGCGAACTGAAAGACATTATTGCGCGTGTCTACGATATTCCCGCAACCGCGCGGGTGGTTCTGGGCAATGGGTCAGACGAATTAATCCTGATGCTGAGCATGGCCGTGGCTGGCAGTGGCCAGCCAATTGTTGCGCCGGCACCGTCTTTTGTGATGTACGGCATCAGTGGTCAACTGGCCGGCGCCCGTTTTGTCGGGGTTAATCTGACCCCGGACCTGATGCTTGATGGTTCGGCCATGCTGGCGGCAATTGCAGCGGAGCAACCTGCCCTCGTTTATATCGCCTACCCGAACAATCCAACCGGTGCGTGTTTTGATGACGAGGTCATCGAACGCATCATCACCCGGGCGCCCGGACTGGTTGTTCTTGACGAAGCTTATTTCCCGTTTGCAGGCAAAACCTGGATGCAGCGCCTGACGCAATTTCCAAATCTCATCGTTATGCGCACGGTTTCCAAGATTGGTCTGGCGGGCATTCGCATTGGCTACCTGGCGGCTGACCCGGCAATTGCGGCGCAGCTCGAAAAGGTCCGGCCACCGTACAACATCAGCGTGCTTGATGAGGCTGCGGCTGTGTTTGCTTTGAATCACATTGACGTTCTTGATGAACAAGCCGCTCTGGTTCGAGGCGGTCGGCAGGCCCAGGCAGACGGGCTGGCTGCCTTGCCTGGGCTGACGGTGTTTCCGAGCATGGCGAATTTCCTGCTCGTCCGGGTGCCCGATGCGGACAAAGTCCATGCCGGACTCCTCAAGCGAAGAGTCCTGGTGCGCAATGTGACAAAAATGCACCCATTGCTCTCAAATTGCCTGAGAATTACAGTCAGCACGCCACAAGAAAACGCGCTGCTGTTGCAGGCAATGTCCGAGACACTGTCAAGCTTATCAACCCAGGCCTGAAACACCGGTCTTTCACTCCCACCAGGAGATTAAGCACAATGCGTGCTGCCGAAATTAAACGCGACACGGCCGAAACCCAGATCCAGGTCAAACTGAACCTGGACGGCACCGGTGTTCAGTCCCTGGATACTGGTGTGCCTTTTCTGGACCATATGCTTGACCAGATCGCCCGCCACGGTCTGGTTGATCTCGAGGTAAAAGCGAACGGCGACCTGCATATCGATGCCCATCACACGGTTGAAGACGTTGGGATCACCATTGGCCAGGCGTTGAACAAGGCAATAGGTGACAAACGCGGTATTCGTCGTTACGGACACGCTTATGTGCCACTGGACGAAGCCTTGTCCCGGGTTGTGATGGATTTCTCCGGTCGTCCCGGGCTCGAATGGCATGTCGACTTTGTCCGCGCCCGGATAGGCGATTTTGATGTTGACCTGGCACATGAGTTCTTTCAGGGCCTGGTCAATCACGCCCAGATCAGTCTGCATGTAGACAACCTGCGCGGTGACAATGCCCATCATCAGTGTGAAACCATTTTCAAAGCTTTCGGGCGGGCGTTGCGCATGGCGGCTGAACCTGATCAGCGCATGGGTACCCAGTTGCCGTCGACCAAAGAAGCCCTCTGATTTGCGCCGCTGACCATGCAGACCATTGCAATTATTGATTACGGCATGGGTAACCTGCGCTCGGTTGCCCGCGCGCTTGAGCATGTTGCGCCGAACGAAAAAGTGTTGATCACCAGCGAACCGGATCAGGTTCGGGCGGCTGACCGGGTGGTGTTCCCGGGCCAGGGGGCAATGCCTGACTGCATGCTCAGCCTGCGCGAATCGGGTTTGTCTGAGGCGGTTCGCGAGGCGGCGGCGCAGCGACCGTTTTTTGGGGTCTGCGTGGGTGAACAAATGCTGTTGGATGCCAGTGATGAAGTGTTCGAAGCGGACCAGGCTCAGACGGCTGGCCTGGGTATTCTTGCCGGCCGGGTTCACCGCCTGCCAGCGACGGATAGCCAGGGAAAAATGCTGAAAGTGCCGCATATGGGGTGGAATCGGGTGGATCAGCGGCAAAGCCACGTGCTGTGGCGGGGAGTCCCTGATGGCTCATACTTTTACTTTGTCCACAGCTTTTATGCAGAATTGGCCTGCGAAGCGGATATTGCTGGTCAAACGGATTACGGTGTACGCTTTACGAGCGCACTGGCCCGCGATAATATTTTTGCTACGCAGTTCCATCCCGAAAAAAGCGCGGCAGCTGGTTTGCAGCTGTATGAAAATTTTGTTGGTTGGAATCCATGACTGCCTGCTTCTCTGATTACCTGCTTGGCATGTCTGGCCAATATTGCCCAGATTCTTGGCTTTCCAGCTGTTTTTTGCAGAATGAATCAGCTGATTAGCCAAATATTCCCGCGGTTTTAACCCAGGCAGTTGTCCGTCAGGCATTATTTGCCCAATCATCCACTCACTCTTACGTATTACCCTGACCTTATTATGTTGTTGATTCCAGCCATTGATATCAAGGACGGTCGCTGTGTTCGCCTGCGCCAGGGCGACATGAAAGACGAAACGATTTTTTCTGAAGACCCGGCTGCGGTCGCGCGCCAATGGCTTGATAAAGGTGCGCGACGCCTGCACCTCGTTGACCTGGACGGCGCTTTTGCCGGTAAGCCAAAAAACGATTCGGCGATCCGCCGCATCATCGATGAGGTTGAAGACCAGGTGCCAATTCAGCTTGGGGGCGGACTGCGCGATCTCGACACAATCGAGCGCTACCTGGACTACGGCATTTCCGACGCCATCATTGGCACAGCGGCGGTGAAAAATCCAGGCTTTCTGCAAGATGCCTGTGGCGCTTTTGTCGGCCACGTAATTGTTGGCCTGGATGCAAAAGATGGCAAGGTCGCAACCGACGGCTGGAGCAAACTGACCGGCCATGACGTACTGGATCTCGCGCTGAAGTTCCAGGAATATGGCGTTAAAGCGATTATCTACACCGACATTGGCAGAGACGGCATGCTCAGCGGGGTGAATGTCCGGGCAACCCGGCAGCTGGCTGCCGAGCTCATTATTCCGGTGTTTGCCTCGGGCGGGGTCTCCGACATCAAAGATATCGAGGCCTTGTGCGAGTTTGAAGAAGAAGGGATCGAAGGCGTGATCCTTGGTCGTTCGATTTACGAGGGCACGCTTGATTTTGAGCAAGCCCAGGCCCGGGCTGATGAGTTGGACCCCCGAAAAGACTTGCCAACCGAAGTTTGAGCTACCAAACCTAACCTTATTTGCTCGCTAGTCGGGCGTTGGCCCGATGCTAACGAAACGCGTAATCCCCTGTCTTGACGTCACCGCCGGACGGGTTGTCAAAGGCGTTAACTTTGTTGCCCTGCGTGATGCCGGCGATCCGGTTGAAATTGCGCGTCGTTATGACGACCAGGGGGCTGACGAACTCACTTTTCTCGATATCACGGCTTCATCCGATGAGCGGGACATTATTCTGCATGTGATCGAATCCGTTGCCAGCCAGGTGTTTATCCCGTTAACCGTTGGCGGCGGGGTTCGAGAGTTGGCCGATGTGCGTCGGCTACTCAACGCCGGGGCTGACAAGGTTTCCATTAACACCGCGGCCATTAACGACCCGGACCTGATCTCCCGCTGCAGTAGCAAAGTCGGTTCGCAGTGCATCGTATGCGCAATTGACGCAAAAAACGTCGGTCCTGGTAAGTGGGGTGTTTTCACCCATGGCGGAAGGCGACCAACCAACCTCGATGCTGTGCAATGGGCGCAGGAAGTCGTTCGGCGTGGTGCAGGTGAAATACTGTTAACTAGTATGGACAGGGACGGTACCCGAACGGGTTTCGACCTGGCGCTAACCCGCGCGGTCAGTGATGCAGTCAGCGTGCCGGTCATCGCCAGCGGCGGGGTTGGTAACCTGGATCACCTGGCGGACGGAGTTTCGGACGGGCATGCGGACGCGGTACTGGCAGCCAGCATATTTCACTTTGGTGAGCACACAATTGCCCAGGCCAAAGAACTGATGGCCAGCCGGGGTATCCCGGTAAGATTCTCATGAATTCGCCAGTCACCGAACCCAATAACGGCGATTCGAATTACTCGTTGCGATGGCTGAATCAAGTCAACTTCAGCGACGCCGGTCTGGTCTGTGCTATTGCCCAGGATGCGGTGTCCGGTCGGATTCTCATGGTGGCGTGGATGAACCAGGAAGCACTGATCGAAACCGTTGCGACCGGACGCGCAGTTTACTGGTCACGATCACGCAACAGGTTGTGGCGCAAGGGTGAAGAGTCTGGCAACACGCAGCGGGTCAGGGAAGTGCGTCTCGATTGTGATGGTGATGTCGTGTTGCTCCAGGTAGAGCAACACGGTGGCATTGCCTGCCATACCGGGCGTCAGTCCTGCCTGTTTCGCATACTACGTGACGGCAATTGGGAATCGGTTGATCCGGTGCTGAAAGATCCGGATCAACTGTACGGAAAAAAAGACTGATGAGTAGTTCGAACACCGTGTTGGAATCACTGGCTGCAGTGATTGAACAGCGTCGCGGCCAGCCGGTCGACAAAAGCTATGTTGCCCGCCTGTTGGCCGGCGCCCCCGATGCGGTTCTGAAAAAAATAGGTGAAGAAGCAACCGAAACCGTCATGGCGGCCAAAGACGGGGATAAGGCGCGAATTGTTGCCGAGACCGCAGACCTGTGGTTTCACTGCCTGGTTATGCTGGCCCAATATGATCTATCACCGATCGATGTGCTGGACGAGCTGCAGCGGCGAGTCGGCTTGTCTGGCCTGGACGAAAAAGCATCACGTAAAGCCGCCAGCCGCGAAAGCGGAGCCAACTGAGATATTAAGTCGTCAAGTGAATGAGTTACCAAACTAACGAGGCGCAGCTGTAATGAGTAATCAAGAGCACAGTGATCAGGAAAACTGTATTTTTTGCCGCATAGTGGCGGGTGAAATTCCTGCTAGAAAAGTCTTTGAAGACGAAGATATCCTGGCTTTTCACGACATTAACCCTTCAGCCCCTGTGCATTTTCTAATTATTCCGAAAACCCACGTCGTGAACCTTTACGACGCCGATATGGCCTGCCAGGCCATGCTGGGAAAGGTTCTTGGCATGGCCGGGCAACTGGCCCGGGAGCAGGGTTGTGATAACGGATTTCGGATCGTGATCAATAACGGAGTGGTTGGCAGGCAGGAGGTGTATCATCTGCACGCTCACGTAATGGGTGGTCCGGAGCCATTGCGATCCGGAATGAATCGAGCCCAGTAAGCGGTATCAGTTAGGCATTAAATTTCAGACAGGAGTACTCAACATGGGCGCGTTTAGCATCTGGCATTGGTTAATTGTGCTGGTAATTGTCATGCTGGTTTTTGGTACAAAAAAACTTCGCAACATCGGGTCTGATCTTGGCGGCGCGGTAAAAGGCTTTAAAGAAGGCGTGAAAGAAGGCACTGAAGAAGCTGCTGACGCAACTGCAGACGCCACCAAAAAGACGATTGACGTCGACGCTCGCGAGAAGAGCTAGGCTTGTGTTCGCATCTGACTGCCAGGGCGCAGGTTTTTTGCCGTGGCCGTTTTTTCGATCGTTTGCGCCGCCGATGCCTGCAGTCTGAGCGGCCGCGCGTCTTCGGCCCGCGTGCCTTTTGTGACTGAATCGATTCATGTTTGACATTGCCTTTACTGAACTGATGATCGCCGCGGTTATCGCGCTGATCGTGGTTGGGCCACAGCGCTTACCCAAAATGGCCCGTCAGATCGGTGCATGGATTGGCAAGCTGCAGCGTTATGTCAATGATGTCAAATCTGATATTAACCGCCAGATACAACTGGATGAGTTGCGTGACCTTAAAAGTGAAGTGACTGACGCTGCGCGGTCACTTGAGTCGTCAATGAAAGAAACCATCGAGTCGACGCAGAAAGATTTCGACGAGATCTCCACTTCGATGAGTGGTAATTTGCTGGATGATGATGTCGCCGATAGTCCGGCAAGCAATTGGGAAAAGGTTTACCAAAACCGGCGCCTCAGAGAGAAAATTCGTGACCGCCGTGATGCGCGCACGGAACGACTCGGCAAGAAGCGCCCAAGGCGCAAATACTAATGGCTGAAACCGAAGACCCGTCAGCGCAAGAGAGCTTCATGTCTCACCTGATCGAGTTGCGTGATCGCCTGATTCGCTCGCTGGTGGTTGTCCTGCTGTTGTTTGGCGTTTGCTTTTATTTTGCGCCGAACATCATGAAGTTCTTGTCACTTCCGTTGTACGAGGCTCTGCCCGCGGGTAGCCGGCCAATCTTCACCGATCAGGCCGGCGCGTTTTTCACGCTGACCAAGCTCGCATTTTTATCCGCTGTTTTGTGTTCATTACCCTGGATTCTGTACCAGGCCTGGGCTTTTGTTGCGCCGGGACTGTATGAGCATGAGCGTAAGTTCGCCATGCCGCTGATCGTTTCCAGCGTTTTCTTTTTGCTCCTGGGCATTGGTTTTGCCTATACCTTTGTATTACCCGCTGCGTACAAGTTCTTTGTGTCTATTTCGGCGCAAACCGGAGCAGAAATCCTTCAGGACTTACAAAAATACTGGGATTTCACCCTGGCAATATTTTTTGGCTTTGGGGTCACGTTCGAAGTGCCCGTCGTGCAGATGCTGCTGGTAAAAGCCGGGGTAGTCGACGCGGACCAATTGCGGGCAGCCCGCCGTTACGTTGTGGTTGGTGCCTTTGTACTGGCGGCCGTGCTGACCCCACCAGATGTGATTTCGCAGTTCATGCTCGCTATACCGTTGATCCTGCTTTATGAGCTGGGTATTTACCTGGCCCGGTTTATAAAAATTCGCAGCCGTAACCCGGATGCTGATACTGATGATGACGGCCCGGGTTCTGATGCGACTGTGCGTTCGTAATGCCAGATACCCCGCGTGGTCAACGTGATAAGCGTGATCAAAAAGTTAAGGCTGGTGTGTCCCGCCAGCGTTTGCTCGACTTCCTCACCAGCACTCTGAATCCGGACGCGTTTTCAGATTACTGTCCCAACGGTTTGCAGGTTCAGGGCAAATCAACGGTTCAAAAATTGGTGGCCGGTGTGACCGCGAGTGCTACGCTGATCAACGCGGCTGCTGCCGCTGGCGCTGATGCGATTCTTGTCCATCACGGCTACTTCTGGCGCGGAGAAAACCCGTGTATCACTGGGATGAAGGGTGAGCGGATTACTGCCCTGATCAAAGCTGACATCAATTTGTTTGCCTATCATCTGCCGCTTGATGCCCATCCACAGTTTGGTAACAACGTGCAGTTGGCTCGTGTTCTGAAACTGCCGGTTGACGGCCAGTGTGGCCCGGACGGTCTGGTGTTATACGGCAACCTGGCAAAGCCAATTAGTATCAGGATGCTCACTGCTCGTGTGCGTAAAAGCCTGGGGCGGACCCCACTTGTTGTTGGCCCTGATGAGAAAGAAATTTCCCGTATCGCGTGGTGTACTGGCGGGGCGCAAGACTATATTGAAGCGGCTGTTTCCGTTGGTGCACACGCCTATATCAGTGGTGAAATTTCTGAGCGCACCACCCACATTGCCCGTGAATGCGCTATTGCTTACCTGGGGGCGGGGCATCATGCGACCGAGCGCTTTGGGGTTCAGGCACTTGGCCAGGCAGCGGCTGATGCTTTGGGAATTGACTACGAATTTATTGATGACCCTAATCCAGTCTGACCGGCACTTACATGCCGTGCAATTGGCACATAAAAAAAGCGGCTGGGTAGCCGCTTTAGTTGTCTGTCCGAAAATTGATCAGCCCAAATTCAGCGCTTGAGCAAGTCCCGGATTTCGGTAAGCAGTTGAACGTCGGCCGGCGGCGCCGCAGGGGCTGCTTCGGGAGCCGGACCTTTAAGGCGGTTCACCATTTTCACCATTTGGAAAATGATAAAAGCCAAAATCAGGAAGTTGATCACCACGGTCAGAAAATTACCCCAGGCCAGTACTGGTGCGCCGGCTTCGCTCAGCGCCTTATACGTATTGGCCACTCCATCCGGTATCTTGCCAAGCATGATGTACTTGCTTGAAAAATCCAGCCCGCCAAATATCGAGGCGACCACCGGCATGATGACGTCTTTAACCAGCGAATCAACAATTTTTCCAAAAGCGGCGCCGATGATCACACCGACGGCGAGGTCCATCACATTGCCTTTTGCAATGAAATCTTTAAATTCCGACATCATTCCCATACTCAACCCCAAAATTATTTGTTAATAGATCAGATCGGCTTGCCTGCCTTGGTTCCCGGCAAGCCTCGCAATAAGCCGCTTTTTGGTGCGCGGCCGCCGCCAACATACCATTTAGATCACTTCAAAGGTTTGTTTGATAGGGAAAAACGTTGCTCAGGGGTTTAATTGCGGCGTTGCAGTACGTTAGAATGCTGGGTTTTCAACGGTTTCTGACAATGTTGTCGGGTGGCACAACAAGTGCCACAACAAGCCAGGCAACAAACCAGGCAACAAACGACTCAGCAAACCACTAGGAATGATTTTGGGCTAGAACTATGGCTGGTGAAAAAATGGATAAATCAAAGCGCACCGCGCTGGGGCTGACAGCAACATTGGGGGCTATTGGCGGGGCCTGTGCGGCGATTCCCCTGGTCAGCACTTTTGCGCCCTCAGAAAGAGCAAAAGCTGCCGGCGCACCGGTCGAAGTGGATATCGCCGACATGAACCCCGGCGATTTGAAGCGGGTTGAGTGGCGTGGCAAGCCGGTTTGGGTGTTGCGCCGAAACAAAGAAATGCTCGATTCACTGCCTGGTCACAATGAAGAGTTGCTCGACCCGGATTCAGAAAAGTACTGGCAGTTACCGACCCCGGCCTATGCAAAAAATGAAGCCCGGGCGATTAAGCCGGAGTATCTCGTTGTGGTGGGTTTGTGCTCGCACCTGGGGTGTTCGCCGTCAGAGAAATTCGAACCTGGCGCGCAGCCGTCGCTGCCTGCCGATTGGCCGGGTGGTTTTTTGTGCCCGTGTCATGGCTCAACTTTTGATCTGTCCGGTCGGGTCTTCCTTAATAAGCCTGCCAACCAGAATCTGGATGTGCCGCCCCACATGTACTTGTCGGATACCCGCATCCTGATTGGCGCTGACGAAAGCAAGGCCTGATTCTGGTTCGCTGCCGGCAGAATACCGGCAATAAGTAATAGAAAAATTCTAAATTCTAAATTCTGACTGCCGCTGGGCAGCCGCTACGAGGTAAGAGGATCCGAATCGAATGGCACAGGACAAAGTAGTCGAAACCACCGGCCTGATGGGCTGGATCGACCAGCGCTTCCCCGCGACGCAGTTATGGAATGAGCATGTTGGCGAGTATTACGCGCCGAAGAATTTCAACTTCTGGTACTTTTTTGGCTCGCTGGCCATGCTGGTGTTAGTCATCCAGATTGTCACCGGAATATTCCTGACTATGCATTACAAGCCGGACGCTGCCAAAGCGTTTGAGTCAGTTGAATACATCATGCGCGATGTGCCCTGGGGCTGGTTGGTGCGTTACATGCATTCAACCGGTGCTTCGGCTTTTTTTGTGGTGGTTTACCTGCACATGTTCCGGGGCTTGTTGTACGGCTCGTACCGCAAACCGCGCGAACTGGTCTGGATATTCGGTTGCCTGATTTTCCTGTGCCTGATGGGTGAGGCATTCTTTGGCTACTTGTTGCCTTGGGGGCAGATGTCTTACTGGGGTGCCCAGGTCATCGTGAACCTGTTTTCTGCGATACCGTTTATTGGCGGTGAGCTGTCTGAGTGGATTCGTGGTGACTACGTTGTCTCCGATGCAACCCTGAACCGGTTTTTTGCTTTCCACGTTATTGCAATTCCGCTGGTTCTGGTTGGCCTGGTTGCCGCCCACATCGTGGCCTTGCACGAGGTTGGGTCAAACAATCCTGATGGCATCGAAATCAAGCAGAACAAAGATGCCAGTGGCAAACCCGTTGATGGCATTCCGTTTCATCCCTACTACTCGGTGCACGACATTGTCGGGGTTGCGGGCTTCCTGCTGATCTTCACGGCAATCATCTTCTTTGCGCCGGAAATGGGTGGCTACTTCCTCGAATACAATAATTTCATTCCGGCTGATCCGCTCAAGACCCCGGCACATATTGCGCCAGTCTGGTACTTCACGCCTTACTACTCAATTCTGCGCGCTATTACGGCGGACTTCCTTTACTGGTTGTTTGCCTTCCTGGCGATCTGGGTGGTTTTCCTGTGGATTTCGCGAGCACACTCCATATTCAAGCTGATCGGCACGGTTGCTGTTGCCGGTTTTATTGGTTTGTCCCTGGCGTTTCCGGACCAGTTCAGTGCCAAGTTCTGGGGTGTGGTGGCAATGGGTCTGTCAACCATGGCTTTCTTTACTTTGCCCTGGATCGACCACAGCCCCGTCAAGTCAATCCGTTACCGCCCGAGTTGGCATAAGTGGGTGCTCGCACTATTCGTAGTGGCTTTCCTGGTGCTGGGCTACTTCGGTGTTCAACCGCCATCGGAAACCGGCCAGATAATTTCTCAGGTGCTGACCCTGGTGTACTTTGGTTTCTTCCTTTTCATGCCGTGGTGGAGTGCAATGGGTACGCCGAAACCAGTACCTGATCGCGTGACATTCAAACCGCACTAGGTCATCTGTCCGACTGATTTAGCCGACCGCGGCAATCGAATAAATTGCCGCGCTGAATTGAATTCCGGGTAACCCCCGCACAACTATGATCGTTATGAAAGCCACCTACAGATTGTTTCGTTCCTTTGCCGCGGTACTCCTGGCAGCAGCTATTTCACCGGTGTTTGCTGCCGGTGGTGGATATCCACTTGACCGGTTTCCGACCGGTAAGCTCAATGATGTGCCGGCATTACAGCGTGGCGCCAAGCTGTATGCGAACTACTGCATGGGTTGCCACAGTCTGGGTTCCATGCGCTTTAACCGCATGCGCGATCTTGATCTGACCGAAGATCAAATTAAAGAAAACCTCATCTTCACCCAGGCCAAAGTTGGCGAGCTGATGACTATCCCGATGCGGGCATCGGATGCCAAAGAATGGTTCGGCGCCATGCCCCCTGATTTGTCGGTCACTGCGCGTGCACGCAGCTCTGGCGACGGATCGGGTTCCGACTGGATTTATACCTTCCTGCGATCGTTTTATCGTGATGCCAACCGTCCAACCGGTTGGAACAACGCTGTATTTCCGAGCGTCGGCATGCCTCATGTGTTGTGGCCGCTTGAAGGGCAGCGTAACGCCACCGTTACCGAGATACATGCCGACCCGCAAGCTGCCGATCATGGAGGCCACGGTGCCGGCCCCATGATTCGCAAAGTTACCCGCTACGATGCGCAGGGTCTGACAACCACAACAACCGACAAATTGAGTGCTGACAGTCATAGTCATGCCGGAACGACCTTTAGTTTTGGTCAGGCCAGTGGCGGGACAATGACTAACATTGGTTATGACGAGGCGGTCGGTGACCTGACCGCCTACCTCACCTATGTTTCTGACCCAAGCGCTAAAACCCGTAACCGACTTGGCATCTGGGTATTGATGTTCTTGTCCGTCTTCTTTGTTGCCGCCTGGATGCTGAACGCCGCATTCTGGAAAGACATTAAGTAATTAACGTCTCAGCAACCTATTCGTTTTACCGCCCAGAAGCTTTCTGGGCGAGTCATTGTTTCAGGAGTTAGTTCCATGATGGTCCTGTATTCGGGCACGACGTGTCCGTTCAGCCAGCGTTGCCGATTCGTTTTATT
This sequence comes from Burkholderiaceae bacterium, assembly GCA_049680625.1. Lineage (GTDB taxonomy): Bacteria > Pseudomonadota > Gammaproteobacteria > Burkholderiales > Burkholderiaceae_E > JAUIAI01. The sequence goes on from JBAUID010000207.1 coordinate 60,423, forward strand.
CGAGAAAGGAATGGACTTCGAAATTCGCGATGTCGACTTGTATAACAAGCCGGAAGACATTTCGATAATGAATCCATATGGGCAGGTGCCTGTCCTGGTCGAGCGCGACCTCATTCTGTACGAGTCGAACATCATCAACGAATATATTGATGAGCGCTTCCCCCACCCGCAACTGATGCCAGCAGACCCGGTGATGCGCGCCCGGGCTCGGCTGTTCTTGTTCAACTTTGAGCGAGAACTGTTTTGCCACGTCCAGGAGCTGGAGCGACGCGACCAGGCCGGAATTGACGTGGCCGCGCAGCAGGCAGCCCGTATTCAGATTCGCGACCGACTCACGCAGTTGACCCCAATTTTTGTGAAAAACAAATTCATGCTGGGTGAAGAGTTCTCAATGCTCGATGTGGCCATCGCACCCCTGCTATGGCGTTTGGACCATTACGGCATTGAAATGCCAAAGTCGGCGGCCCCATTGCTGCGTTACGCTGAGCGGATGTTTGCCCGCCCGGCATACATCGAAGCGCTGACTCCGTCAGAAAAGGTGATGCGCCGCTAGGCCTTCTTATGTCAGAGATTTCAACTAAGCCGTACTTACTGCGGGCGATTCATGAGTGGTGTAGCGACAGTGGCTATACGCCATATATTGCCGTGACCGTGGATAACCAGACCGTCGTGCCGACGGAATTTGTTCGCGCAGGTGAAATTGTGTTGAATATTTCTTTGTCAGCAACCAATCGTCTGACCATCGGTAACGACTTGATCGAGTTCCAGGCCCGCTTCGGCGGGGTTGGGCAAGATTTATCAATCCCGATCGAAAACGTTTCGGCAATTTATGCCCGTGAAAACGGTCACGGTATGGCCTTCGATGTGCCGAAAGCGCCGGCCGTTACCACCGACGATTCAGCTGATGACGATGTCAGCGCGGCTGAATCTGATGCCGAGAATCCGGCGGGCGAAAATGCGGCAAACGTGGCGCCGAAGCCAGCGCGGGGCGAAAAATCGCGCCCATCACTGGCAGCTGTGCCAAAATTGCAACCTCTGGAAGTGGTTCCAGATGCAGATCAGCCGTCGTCCGAGACCAATCCGGGGCCCGAGGATGACGGTGGTGGTGAAGCGCCGCCTGAGCCGCCAGGTTCGCCGCCGGCCAAGCGCCGCGGCAAACCAAACCTGACTCGGGTGAAGTAGGGGTAGTTCGCAGTTCGTAGAGCGTAGGGCACTGCCGGTTTAGCTCAGTTTGGTAGAGCAACCGCCTTGTAAGCGGTAGGTCATCTGTTCGAGTCAGATAACCGGCACCATTTTCCCCGTTTAATCCGTTCAGTTTTTCCCCATCCCCAGTTTGGAGGCAAACCGGCGCATGCCCCCCAGCCACCGGTTGTAATCCTGGCCTTTGCGTCCGAAGTAGGTGTAAACCTCCGGATGTGGCAGGATTAAAAAATCTTCTGCTTCAATGCCGCGCACAACCACTTCAGTGAGCTCTTCCACGGCCATGACCCCGTCAACCTGGGCTGCGGAAGACCCCGTCCGGTTTTCAATCATGGGGGTGGCTACCGCTTGCGGGCACAACACCGAGACCCGTATCCCGCTGTCACCGTGGCGGATTGCCAGGTATTCAGCCAGTGCAATAGCGCTGTGTTTACTCACCGCATAAGTGGCCGATGGTAAAGATGTGAGCAGGCCGGCGGCAGATGCTGTATTTAGCAAGTAGCCTTCGCCACGCGTAACCATCTCTGGGACTACCGCCCGGGCGGCATAGACATGGGCCATCACGTGAACATCCCAGTTCAACTGCCATTCGTTGTCCGGTGCGTTTTCATCACCGTCGCGGATCAGGCCGGCGTTTGATGCAAACACGTCGACCCGGCCAAGGTGTTCGCGGGCAGCTTTCACCAGGGCAATCACATCTGACTCCCGGCTGACGTCAGCGGCCACGGCGTGGGCATTGACCCCCTGGTCCCGCAGTTCGGCAACCAGTGAGTCGAGCGCGGCCTGGCTGCTGGCCAGGTCTGAGACCATGATGCCGGCGGGATGTTCTTGTGCGAACCGTTGCGCCATGCCGCGGCCAATGCCGCTGGCGGCGCCGGTAATGACGATGGCTTTATCTGCAAGCTTCACCTTTTTGTCTCCTGTCTGGTTGGTATGAACTGCCTGATGTCTAAGCTTACAACGTTGGCGGCCATTGCTTGCCCTGGGCAGGCGTAGGGCATAAATTAGACGCATGAATAAGCCTGAAAACCTGCGTGATGTCCCGGTGGCCCCAACCGCACCGGACGGCCCGGCTGGGGCCGGCGGTCTACAATCCGGTCAACAATCCGGCGAACAAACGATTCGGTGGGCCAAGGATCAGTTTAGCCGGGTGCCGTACCGCGCATATACCGACGAAACCTTGTATCAGCGTGAGCTGGAGAAAGTTTTCTATAGCGGACACTGGTGTTATGTTGGCCTCGCTTGTGAAGTTCCTGAGCCGGGCGACTTTAAAACCACGTTTGTTGGCGAACGGGCCGTCATCCTGGTGCGTGACCAGGACGGTGAGATTCGGGTAGTAGAAAATCATTGTGCCCATCGCGGGGTGCGTTTTTGTCAGGCTCGCACTGGCAACGCCAAAGAATTTGTCTGCCCGTACCACCAATGGACGTACAACCTGCAGGGTGACCTGATTGGTTTACCGTTTCGGCGTGGGGTGCGGGTTCAGGAAGACGGCAAGAAGAAAGTGCAGGGCGGTATGCCGGCAGACTTTGCGTTGGAAGACCACGGCTTGACCAAACTGCGGGTAAAAAATTACCACGGCTTGGTTTTTGCCACCTTCGATTCGGCGGCGCAAGACCTTGATGATTACCTCGGGCCCGAGGTCTTGCCCTGGGTCGATCGCATTGTGAAGGGGCGCGAGTTGACCCTGCTGGGTTATTCACGCCAGCGGATTCCGGGAAACTGGAAGCTGATGCAGGAGAACATCAAAGACCCGTATCACCCGGGTCTACTGCACACCTGGTTTGTCACATTTGGTTTGTGGCGGGCTGATCAGCAGTCGCGCATGGTGACGGACCAACACGGACGTCATGCGGTGATGATTTCCAGCCGCAACGACGGCGGTAAAGGTGCTGTGACCCACGGGGTCAGCAGTTTCAAAGAAAACATGAACCTGCATGACGATCGGGTGCTTGATGTCGTAGTTGAGCCGTGGTGGAACGGGCCAACGGTGACGATGATTACTTTGTTCCCGTCTCTGATTATTCAGCAGCAGGTGAACTCCCTGTCGACCCGGCACATTATTCCGTGTGGCAGTGGCCAGTTCGATTTTGTCTGGACCCATTTTGGCTTTGTTGACGACTCTGCCGAAATGACTCAGCGGCGTTTGCGTCAAGCCAATTTGTTTGGCCCGGCCGGTTTTGTCTCGGCCGATGACGGTGAGGTGATTGAATTATCCCAACAGGGTTTTATGCAAGACCCGCAAAATGCGACGATATGTGAGCTGGACGGTACCGGTACTACCAGCGAGACTGACCATATGGTGACCGAAACCCTGATACGGTCCATGTACCGCTACTGGCGTTCGGTCATGGATGTCTGACGGGCTGGTTCATGAGGCACACTAATGATCAGTACTGAATTGCGCCCCCAGGTTGATGCTTTGATGGCCGAATATGCCGCGGCCCTGGACGAATGCCGCTATGAGAACTGGCTTGATTTGTTCGACGAGCAGGCATCTTACGTCTTGCAGGCGCGTGAGAATTTTGATCACAATCTGCCGCTGGCCACGATGCGCATGGAAAGTAAAGGCATGATGCGCGACCGTATTTACGGCATCGAAAACACCTTGTTTCATCAGCCGTATTACCAACGCCACGTGATTGGAGTCAGTCGGCCGGTGATGCCGCCCACGATGTTGCCGGGACAGCTTGACCGGGCGGATGCGTCTGAACAAGTCAGCGCGATGGGCGCCCAGGCAAACTACGCGGTATTCAGAACCCGCGCGAACGGCCTTAGCGAGGTGTTCAACGTGGGTCGCTATCTGATGCAGCTTGTATCTACCAACGACGGCTTAAAGCTGCGTCGCATGCACGTGATTTTTGATTCTGAATTGGTGCCTAACTCGGTAATTTATCCGGTGTGAATGCGAGGCAGCCACGAGGCAGCGACAAGTCCACCCCCGGCTTCGCCAGGGGTGATAACAGCAAACCGGTTAGGCGGCTGCATCCTGCCCGGGAATCAGTTTTTGCAACTCACCTGATTCGAACATCTCGGTAAGAATGTCTGACCCACCAATAAACTCACCGTTGATATACAGCTGGGGCACGGTTGGCCAGTTCGAAAAATCTTTAACCCCCTGGCGAACGTCGTCGTCTTCCAGGACGTTAACCGTAGCCAGGTCTTTAACCCCACAGGCTTTCATGATTTGAATCGCTTTGCCAGAAAAGCCGCACTGCGGAAACTGTGCCGTCCCTTTCATAAACAGAACAATTTTATGATCACTGACGGTCTTGCTGATAAATTCTTTGGCGTCCATTTAAGCTTCCTATTTGAGCTTCCTCATTGATTTGCAGGTATTTTACTGGCCCGGGGGTGGTTTCGTCGAGTTTGGCCTTGGCGGCGCCGTACTTTTTCAGCCGTTAAGTCTGGATCAGCCGAATTTTCCAGCTTGTCCAGTTTCTCCTGGTTGCCCGCAGCCAGCCTCATCGCGCGAGGCGCCGGTCATCCGCCAGTTTCCACTGTCGTCCCGGGCTGACCAGATACCGTGCCAGTTGGCGGCGCTCAGGATAGTTTGCACATCACGCTGCTGGTTATAACCGTGTTCCAGCAGGATTTTTCCGCCCGCGGTAAGGTAAGCGCGTCCGGTTGCGGCAATTGTCCGGATTGCGTCCAGGCCGTCGGTGCCCCCAACCAGAGCCTGCATTGGTTCGTAAGTTAATCCGTCGCGTTCCAAATGGTCGTCCCCCCGCGCAATATACGGCGGGTTCGACACGATGGCGTCAAAACGCGCATCGCGGTTGACGGCATCAAACCAGCTGCCAGCGGCAAAACGAATTGATTTTGCGCCGTGTGTCGCGGCGTTTTGGGTTGCCACCTTCAGTGCCCCCGGTTCGACATCGGTTGCGGTAACTACCAGGTCGGGCCGTTCGCAGGCCAGAGTTATGCATAAGGCGCCACTGCCGCAGCCCAGTTCCAGCACATGCGCACCTGCAGGCAGATGTTTGATGAGGTAACGGGCGAGTAATTCGGTCTCGGGGCGCGGAATCAGCACATCAGGGCAAACCGAATACTGCCGGCCAAAAAACCAGGCATGCCCGGTGAGGTAGGCGAGTGGCTCATCCCGCTGACGGCGTTCGATCAGGTGTGTGAACTGCTCAACCGTTGCATGGCTGGCGTTTTCGTCACCGTGGGCAATCAGCCATTCCCGGCTTTTGCCGCTGACGTGTTCGAGTAACTGGCGTGCTTCGGGTCGGGGCAGGGGGGCCTGCCTGAGCAGACTGTCGTAATGCATGGCGCTCAGGCGGTGCCGTCGACGAGTTCACCGAGTTGCTCTGCCTGATCGGCCGAACGTAGCGCGTCAATGAGCTCCTGCATGTCACCGGCAATAATTTTGTCCAGCTTGTATAAGGTGAGATTAATTCGGTGGTCGGTCACCCGGCCTTGCGGAAAGTTATACGTGCGGATGCGTTCGGATCGGTCGCCCGAGCCAATCAGCGATCGGCGATGTGCTGCCTGGGCCTGCTGCTCTTCGCGATCTCGTTTGTCTTTTATGCGGGCGGCCAGCACTTGCATGGCTTTGTCACGATTGCGGTGTTGTGAGCGGTCGTCCTGGCATTCAGCCACGATACCCGTGGGCAGGTGGGTAATTCGCACGGCCGATTCAGTCTTGTTCACATGCTGACCACCAGCGCCGGATGCGCGGTACACGTCGATACGCAATTCGTCGGGATTGATCTTTACCTCGGTCTGCTCATCCGGCTCAGCCAGCACGGCGACCGTGCACGCCGAGGTATGAATCCGCCCCTGGGTTTCGGTTTCGGGCACGCGTTGAACCCGGTGGCCACCCGATTCAAATTTTAATATGCCAAACGGTGCCGGTGATGAACTGCTACTGATCCGCATCACGGCATCGCGGTATCCGCCAAGGTCTGACTCGCTGGCGGATACCAGCTCGACCTGCCAGCCTGAGTTTTCAGCATATCGCGTATACATGCGCAGCAAGTCGCCGGCGAACAATGCGGACTCATCCCCGCCGGTACCGGCACGAATTTCAACAAAGGCATTGCGACTGTCGTCCGGATCGCGTGGCAGGAGCAATCGACGCAGGGTGTCGGACTCTGTTTCCAGGCGTTGCCGCGCAGACGCCAGCTCTTCGTCGGCAAACTCGCGCAGTTCCGGGTCGTGGCGCATCTGGGTTGCCGCCCCCTGGTCGGCCAGGGCCCGGTTGTATGCATGGAAATGGCTGACAACATCGGTCAGCTCAGCATGTTCCCGGCTCAGCTTGCGAAATTGATTCATGTCGGCAGCCGCATCACCTTCGGACAACAAGGCGTTCACTTCTTCCAGGCGGTATTCCAGGTCCTGCAAGCGGCTGAGCATTGATTCGTTCATTTTTCCGCGCGTCGGTTAGCCGGAGTGTCTGGCATCAGGGCGTCGATCAGGCCGCTGATCTGCTCTTGTTGCTCGGGTGAGCCATTAAGCAACTTCATTGGCCCGTGCAGATATTTGGCGGACAAACTGGCGGCCAGTTGTTTCATGACTTCGTCTGGGTCAACACCCTGGGCGATGGCTTTTTTTGCGCGTTCCAGCTCAGCCGCCTGCAGTGATTTTGAGCGCTCCTGCAATTGCTGGATCAGCGGTACATGTTGACGTCTGGACAACCACTGCATGAATGAATCGGCGCGTGACTCGATAATGGCTTCGGCCTGTGATACCGCTGCCTGGCGTGATGCGATGCCATCGTTGACTACCCGGCCCAGGTCGTCAACCGTATGCAGGAACACGTCGTCCAGCCGGGCGACTTCGGGTTCGATGTCGCGGGGAACCGCCAGGTCGACCATAAACATGGGACGGTGCCGCCGGGCTTTGATGGCTTTCTCTACCGATCCCAGGCCAATAATGGGGACAGTGCTGGCCGTACACGACACGATAATGTCAAAATGGCTGAGCTGGGCCGGCACTTCGGACAGCGCCATCGTCCGGGCGCCGAGCCGGCCTGCCAGCTTAGCTGCCCGCTCCGGGTTGCGATTGGCGATCACAATCTTGTTGGGGCGCTGGGCTGCAAAGTGTGTGGCAACCAGTTCCATCATTTCACCGGCGCCCACAAACAATACCGGGCACTGACTTAAGTCTTCAAATATGCGGCGTGCCAGGCGCACCGAGGCGGCTGCCATTGATACCGAGTTGGCACCCACCTGGGTGCCGGTACGCACTTCCTTGGCAACTGAAAAACTGTTCTGGAATAATTTGCTTAAATGTGTACCCAGGACGCCGGCCTGCTGAGCCGTGCGCACCGCGTCTTTCATCTGACCAAGAATCTGGGGTTCACCAAGCACCATTGAGTCGAGCCCGCTGGCCACCCGAAACGCGTGGCGTACAGCATCGCGGTCGGGCAACAGGTACCAATGCTTTTGCAGTTCTGCCGGTTCAACCCCTCGGGTGCGCTGCAGCCAGTCACCAATTGCCGGGGCGGCTTCTTGCGGTTTGTGCCCGGCGAAGTAAATTTCGGTGCGGTTGCAGGTTGAAACGATTGCAGATTCGGTTCCGAAGGCGTTCAGGTATTTGGCCAGGCCATAGACCGCGCTGTCCAGCTGTTCACCGGCGAAGGCAACCCGTTCACGCACCGATAACGGGGCGCTGGTGTGGTTCATGCCAAGGGTAATAATCTGCATAGCCCCGAGTTTACTGCACGGGGTGTAAATCGTTCAGTCTGGATTTGGCTCGGTGACTCGCTTTGGGATGATGATCTTGAACTCAGCCCCACCCTGCGGGCGGTTGCTGGCACTGGCGGTGCCACCGTGGCGCTGAGCCACCATGCGGACCAATGCAAGCCCGAGGCCGGTACCAGAGCGGTCAGTCTGGTTGTTACCGCGGACATACGGGGCAAAGACGGCTTCACTGTCGATGTCACCCAGCCCCGGACCCGTATCAGAAACCGACAAGATCCAGTTCTTGTCGTGCGCGTATACGTTGACGGTCACCGTATTGTTGTCACCCCCATACTTAATCGCGTTTTCGATCAGATTGCCAACCGCCCGGCGTATCAGTTGGGAGTCGCCGGTTGTCATTGCCTGGTCGGGGGACTGCAGGTTTACAGGGGTTGCGCCGCGACCACCCAGCAGCCAGGCCGCGTCGACCGCTTCGGTTGCAATGGCGGCCAGATCAACAACTTCGTCTGCGAAGGGTTTGCTTTCCGCGCGTGTCCAGTGCACAAAACTCTCGGCGAGCAGAAGTGAGCGCTGTGCGTTATCAGTAATAGCTGTTGTCCACTGATTTTGATTTTCCGGTGGTATCTGATCCACGGCGCTGATAATCGAAATCTGCGGCGAACGTAAGTCATGTGAAATGAAGCGCATCATTTCTTCGCGCTGGCGTTGCAAATTCCGTATTTCCGAAATATTGGTGAATTGCAATAGCCACAGATTAGGCAGGTCGGTTGCCTGGACCCGGGTTGAATCAATCAGCCAGTCCCGACCTTCGCGGTCGCGCCGCTCCAGGCCGGTTACTTCGATTTGGTTACCAGTGACGAAGTTGTGCATTTGTGGGTCATCACCAAACTCTGCAGCAAACCAGGGCCAGGTTGGCTGGTCTGTCGGGATAGTTGGGAAACACTTGCGTGCCACCCGATTGCGCATCAGCGTGACACCGTTGCTGTCGCATACCAGGGCCGCATGGGGGAGGCCTTCAAGTACTGTGGCCAGTAACAAGCGCAAGCCGGTAATCGAATTTGTGGAATCCCTTAGTTCCTGCAACTCCATTGCGATGGGTTCAAGCGGTGGCAAAAAACGGCCCAGCCGGGCGCGTTCGTGTTCCGGGCGAAACGATGACACGATGTCTGCGCCAGCTGTCGCCTTCATCAACGCGTCGGGTGCGCGCCGCAACGAACGGGCTTGCTCGATCAGTCCGGAAACGACGGCCTCAAGGCGGCGCCAGCTCCATAGTGGGTAAGCAATCAACACAGCGGCCAGAGTGCCGCCGGGTGGCACCCAGACACCGGCAAGCCGCAACAGCGCAAGGCTGATCACCAGGATCAGCAACAGCGATCCCAGGGTCGCAATCAGGCCGTGGCGCGGGTTTGTGCGATACAGGATCAGCATCGTGCCCAGGATGATGATTGTAGTCAGCAGGGCATGCCATGCAGGATGTACCCGGTATTGCAAACGGTTGGCAGCGATGGCGGTAATTGCCGCCGCATGCAATTCGACCCCGGCCGAAATGGTTTCGCCGGTGAGAACAGCATTGGTGAACGCATCCCGCATGCCGGCCGCTGTTGCACCAATCAGGACGGTTTTACCCTGAAGTGCCGGATCTGGTTGGTCGCCGCTGAGTATTGCCGCATAAGACAAGATTTTGCTGGCGGGTCGGACGCCGGGCAGCAGCACAAAGTGACTTTCCGACCACGCGCCTTCGCTGAAAATACGGCCCCGATGGGTTGCCGTGGTCAGCGCCATTGCCTTCTGGATATCCGGATTTTCGGATTGTCCGCCCGCCTGTAAAAACACGGCCAGCCCAAAGGCCGGCAAGCCACCTTCCTCCAGGTTCAGACCGCGGACAACACCGTCAATATCAAAGCTAAAGTGCGCATGGCCCAGTTGGGCCTGCTGCCCGGCTGCGTAGACCGGGTAAACAGGCCAGACCCGACCGTCCCGGTCCGTCTCGGAGGTGACAGGCAATACCGTGGGAGAGCTTGTTGCGATTGCTGTTGATAAGGCCTGATCATCATCGCTGGGTTCTGCCATCAGGACATCGAGTCCAATGACCCGGGCTCCCGCCTCGGTCAGTTTTTGCAGCATCGCCACGTGGACAGTTCGCGGCCATGGCCAGCGTCCGATCTGCGCCAGGCTTGCCTCGTCGATTTCGACAATGACTATTGTCGGGTCAGCATCCAGGGGGTCGAGATGGTTGGCAAAACTGTAGATGCCGGCGTCAACCCGTTGCAATTGACTGCTGACGGAGTCAGCCCGTCCCAGACTCAGCCCAACAGCGAGAATTAAGAGGATGATGGTGATCACACACCATTCGACGAAGGCCCGGCGCACCGATTAAGTATAAGCTGGGCTAACAGCGGGCCAATAATCCAGCCGGCCCGCGCGCTTAATCTTCGGTCGGATTATCTGGCGTCGAATAATCTGTTGTCGGATGATCTGTGGCCGGGTTAGCGGAGCGGCCCGTCGCGGGTTTCAATCGGTTCTCCGAATCCGCTGGTCCATACCCGGCTGATTTGAAAACGAGTGGCTTCGCTTTTGGCAGTGCTCAGTTGGGTGTCGTCGAAACTGGCGATCACGCTGACTTTGTATTGTCCCGCGTCAAGGCCGGTAAACCGCGTATTGGGTTGTGCCGTCGTTACTTGCTGCTTATCGCCGGGCCAGTCTTCGGATTCCAGAAAGACCTCGTAGCGCGCCCCGGGCAGCGCCGGCCACTGGACCAGGACATCGTTACCCTGCCGGGTTGTGCTTGGTTTTGGGCCGGTCACGTTGAGTACAAACGCGCGGCTGTCCGTGAACGGGCCCATTGTCCAGCCGTCCACCGTGGCAACCCGCCAGAAACGTCGTAGTGGCACCTGAGCCAGGTCGCGGACAAATTCAAACTGGTTGGCAGTAAGCTCGGTGTCAACAACCAAACTGGAAAAGTTCTTATCAGTGGCCACTTGCAAGCGATAGGCTGTTGCTTGCGGATTTTGCGCCCACGACAAGGCGGCACGATCGGCAAAGTCAACAAACTGATTGGCTGGTCCAGCCAGGTCCGGGGCAAGCGGACGGGCCAGGAAACTGATTTTGCCAATACCATCAAGCCCGCCGACTCCGTTTTTACTGATGCCGCGCACGGCAATAAAATGATTGCCGTCTCGCTGGCTATCCAGTCGAACGGATGTATCCGTGACCACCCGCTCGGTGAGGTCACTGGAGAAATGACTATTGGCAGCAATCCGAACCCGGTAGGCAACCGCGTCGGGTATCGGGTCGAAGCTGATTACCCCGCTGGTTTGAGTCTGAACTTGTTCCGGGGCATGAACCTGCGGTGCCTGGAGTAACACTTCGGCAGGGGTAACATTGCCGCTCGCATCAGCACTGGCACCATACCCCTTGGGAAGTTGCGTGCTGGAGCCGGTAGCATGCCAGTCAACCTTACCGCTGAGCACACTACTGGCAGAAACCTCAGCATCATCACTTACCCGAAACTGAGTGCCGCGAACCGCAGCTGTGGCTTTTGGCGTTTGAATCCGAATATCGCGCTTTGAGTCACCCGGACCGGTGACTTTGATTTCGGGCGTATTGGATTCGATCTGCCCACGTTCAAGGCGCAGGCGGGCATCGACTGTGTCACCGTCAAAATACTGTCGCAGGCGTTCGATCCGGACCAGGCTGCTCGGTGCAATATTCAATTGAGTGCCGTCGGGTAGTAACACCACGATGACGCCGTTGGCACTGGTTTCTATCGTATCGTTTTCGGTGAATTTGCTGTTTTTGTCGGCCGGCTGACCGTTGATTGTTACCGGGCCGCTGATGGCGCTGACTTTTGCAAATTTTGGGCCAAACTTAAGCCAGGTGACCGGAATGCGCAGCACTTGCCCTGCCCTTAAGCGCGCGTCACCGCGTAGTCCGTTAATGCTCTGAATATGACCCCAGGTAATGTCACGACGCAGCAGTCGTTGGCGAATGTCTGATGCAGTGTCTGTCGGTTGTACCTTGTATTCGATCTCGACCCCGGAGCGGTAGGGCAGGTCAACATCGCCGCCAGCGGCGAACGCCGGTGACACAAGGCTCAGGTACAGGCCGGAAACGGCAGTCAGCAGGCGAAAATTCATTGAATCAATCCTTTTGCTTTTCGGTGTCCAGATGCTCCAGGCGGTACCCGTAACTGTAAACCGGTGCCAGCAAATACCCTTCTTCAGGTCGTAGCCCGAGTTTTGTGCGCACCCGGGAGATATGGGTATCCATGGTGCGCGACGGCACGTCGGAGTCATGACCCCAGACTTCCTCCCGAATGTGACCGCGCGACAGCGGCCGGCCAATATTACGGAACAATAGCAGGGCGAGGTGAAACTCTTTTTGGGTCATTTCGACGGGATTACGATCCGTCGTTAGGGTCTGGGTGCGCAGATCAAAGTTAAACCGGTCGTATTCCAGAAAGCGTTCATCTGTGGTCGGCGGCTGGGCGCGCCGTACCAGAGCCTCAAGCCGGGCTACCAGTTCAGCCGCGCGAAGCGGCTTGACCATATAGTCGTCAGCGCCGGCATTTAACGCTTCAACAACATCTTCTTCAGCATCTCGAACGGTGGCAAACAATACCGGAACCCGGGCGCCGGACACCCTCAGGGATTTCAACAATTCGATGCCGGTGGTATCTGGTACCGTCCAGTCGAGCACCATGACATCAAAGCTTTCGCGTCGCAGCGCAAAACTGAAGTCTTTACCGGTACCGAAGATCTTGGCCTCGATATTGGCGCGGGACAAAATGTCACTCAGTGTCTTTTGCTGGATGAGATCATCCTCGAGAAGTGCTACACGCATCGTGCTGTATTCCTGTTTCAGAGACGCTGGCCGGACGCGGATTCTGGCCCCTGCCTATTTCATCCCGATTCAATTGGCGGTGCCAGTCGAATTGTCAAATAGTATTTCAAGCCAGGTTGTATGTACTGTTTTTACAACCAGTGATTTAACCGGCTTACACATGCGTGGGTCAAATTAGCCGTTTGCCAGAAAGAGCTGGTAGGCCGGGTTGCTGGTTTCGTCCCAGTATCGGTATCCGAGGTCAACCAGGAACTGGTCAAGCTTGCCGGCGTCACTTTCCGGTACCTGGATGCCAACCAGCACCCGACCATAGTCGGCGCCGTGGTTTCTGTAGTGAAACAATGAGATGTTCCACTCCGGGCTCATGCTGACCAGGAAACGCATCAGGGCGCCAGGGCGTTCCGGAAATTCAAAGCGCAGCAGACGTTCATTTTTTGCCAGGTCGGAATGCCCGCCAACCAGGTGTCGCAAGTGCACTTTGGCCAGTTCGTCATCGGTCAGGTTCAGCGTTTCGAACCCGGCCGATGAGAAAGTGGCTGAAATGTCGTCGGCATCGCTACGGCGTTGAATCTGAATACCGACAAAAACGTGGGCGTGGGTCGGGCTGGCAATCCGGTAGTTAAACTCAGTGACGTTACGCGCGCCGACCAGCTCGCAGAATCGCTTAAAGCTGCCGCGTTCTTCCGGAATAGTGACCGCAAACACTGCCTCGCGCTGCTCACCAACTTCGGCCCGCTCAGACACGAACCGCAGTCGGTCAAAGTTCATATTGGCCCCGCAGGCGACCGCCACCAGGGTCTGGTTCTTGATGTCCTCCCGTTGGGCGTAGACTTTTGCGCCGGCGATGGCCAGTGCGCCGGACGGTTCCAGGATTGCACGGGTATCCATGAAAACATCTTTGATCGCGGCGCAAATCGCGTCAGTATCTACGCGAATAATTTCATCCACGTATTTGCTGGCCAGCCGAAAGGTTTCTTCACCAACCAGCTTGACGGCCGTACCGTCGGCAAACAAACCAACATCGGTTAATGCGACCCTTCTACCAGCCTGAATTGACTGGTACATTGAATCGGAGTCTTCAGTTTGTACCCCGATGATGCGGACTTCGGGGCGTAATTGCTTGATATACACGCCGATCCCTGAGATCAGGCCGCCACCGCCAATTGCCACAAAAATGGCATCCAGCGGGCCGGTGTTCTGGCGAAGAATTTCCATGCCAATTGTGCCCTGGCCGGCAATAACGTCGGGATCATCGAACGGGTGAACAAACACGAGGTCCTGATCCTTCATCAGGGCTGTTGCGTGAGCGGATGCGTCCGAATACGACTCGCCGTGCAGGACAACTTCGGCGCCACGGCCGCGCACTGCATCAACTTTGACCAACGGGGTTGTGACCGGCATGACGATTACCGCCCGTACACCGAGTTTTTTTGCCGCCAGGGCAACACCCTGGGCATGATTGCCCGCTGATGCGGTAATAACACCGCGGGCCAGTTGGGCAGCGGGCAGGTTGGCCATTTTGTTGTATGCACCGCGCAGCTTGAAAGAGAAAACCGGCTGCAAGTCTTCACGCTTTAGCAAAACCCGGTTCGACAGTCGCGCTGACAACAGCGGCGCGATTTCTAACGGCGTTTCTTCGGCAACGTCATAGACTCGTGACGTCAGGATGCGTTTGAGGTATTCGGTGTCCATGGCTGCACTCATTTGACCACTGCGCGGCCAGTTCATATTTATTTTGTTCAGATTATTTCTTGCTGGAATCGGCTGTATTTTGCCGTGTTTAGTCCGGTGACGATACGGCCGGCATTACACTGCGCGGCATGGAATCATTTGTTACTAGTTTAATTTCCTGGTTTTCGCTGCCAACCAATGGCCTAAGCTCGGTTTTTGTCATATCTTTTTTGTCAGCCACGTTGTTGCCGCTGGGCTCAGAGCCGGCTGTATTTGGTTACGCGAAGCTCAATCCGGAACAATTCTGGCTGGTCATTCTGGTGGCTACCGCGGGTAATACCCTGGGTGGAGCGGTCGATTACTGGATGGGCCGTGGTGCCAAGAAAGTGGTTGCGCCGGGCGGGCCGACCCGATATCTGGGTTGGTTTGAACGACTTGGCCCGAAGACGCTGGTGTTGTCCTGGCTGCCAGCTGTGGGTGACCCCTTGTGTGCGATGGCCGGATGGCTCAGGTTACCATTCTGGCCGTGTGTCGCATGGATGGCGGTTGGCAAATTCCTGCGCTATACGACAATGACAGCCTTGCTGTTGTGGGTGCCTAATGCCTGGTGGACCACTTTGCTCAAGCCAATTGCTGGTTTATAAACTGGGTTGACAGAAGTCGGATCGCCGGGTGCTGATCACTCGCGTGGAGCGGTGTTATTTCAGTCGCTTATTTTTGCTGCGCCGCACACAAAGCGGATAGAATCTGCCGGTAATGAATGCTCCACTGCACGCTCTGACCGCCCCGGCGGATCTCACCGCACCAGATTCGTCTGACCGGGTTCGCGAGATCCCGTACAACTACACCTCGTTTTCGGATCGTGAAATTGTGTCGCGATTGCTCGGCGACCAAGGCTGGCAATTGCTCGAGC
>JBAUID010000208.1:0-24537 GCA_049680625.1 Burkholderiaceae bacterium
GGCAATCTGCCGGGCCAGTTCGTTAACCGACCATTGCGGCATATTGCCGCCTGCCTCGGTGTAGATCAATTGGCGCAGGTTGTCGGCACCGATGCGGTTCGCCACGGATTTTGGTGGATTGGCAAAGCATCCGAATGGGCAGGCGAACCGCCACGAAGTATCCCCAAATGAGCGAATCACGACCAGGGTGTCCAGGGCTTGCAAGAGGGCCGGGCCGGCGCCGGCATCGCTGGCAGCCAGCCGGGCGGCCTGGGCGGTGAGGTCCATCGGGTTGGCGCCAATGTGCGGATCGGGATTGGCCTGATGTATCTGGCCACAGCCGACTAATACGGGTTGGCGGTCAGGTTGTTGAGTAATCGAGTCCATAATGGGTCTTTCGGTTGTTGGCCTTGGTTGCCGAGTTCGGTGGCTGAGGTGGGCCATTCTGTTTCCGAGCGGGTTCCCCGGAGTCTAAATCAGGCCAAAATCAGTGCCTGCGCCCGGTAAACCGGGCTATACTCTCGCCCCTCAAGCACGTTACCGCATCCCAGTGGTATCGCAAGTCAATAAGGGAAATAAAAATGTCAGTAGCCGATATCGATAAGGCGAAGATTCTCGCCGAGCATGCCCGCTCCAAAGGGGATTCGGGTTCCACAGAAGTTCAGGTTGCGTTGCTCACCGCACGCATCAACGACCTGACTGAGCACTTCAAAACCCACAAAAAAGACCACCACTCGCGCCGCGGATTGTTGCGCATGGTGAGTCGCCGCCGTAAGTTACTTGACTATCTGAAGTCACGAGATGTGGCCCGCTACCGGGATCTGATCGCGAAGTTAAGCCTGCGCGGCTAATCGTGCCAGGCGGGCCAACCAGTCGCGGCCCATATCGGCCCCATTCTCGGCCTCATTCGGCCTGGATCACCCCTGGAACACAGGGGGAATTGGGTGGTTGCGCTTATTTCCGGCCATCTGGCCACCAACTAATTGCTGTATTAGCCGGCTTATCCATTGGGATAGTCCGTTGCGTCTAACAGGAGAGTAGATCGTGTTTGAAATCGCCAAAAAGACCTTTCAGTGGGGGAGCCACACGGTCACCATCGAAACCGGAGAAATTGCGCGCCAGGCTGCCGGTGCTGTTCTGGTCAACATGGATGACACCGTCGTTCTGTGCACTGTTGGAGCTCGTAAAGAAGCCAAGCCAGGTCAGGATTTCTTTCCGTTGACTGTTGATTACGTCGAAAAATTCTATTCAGCCGGTCGTATACCGGGTGGATTCTTTAAGCGTGAGGGTCGTCCAACTGAACGTGAAACCTTGATTGCGCGTTTGACCGACCGCCCGATCCGCCCGTTGTTTCCGGCCGGATTTGTCAATGAGATTCAGATCATCCTGCAGGTGATGTCGGTTAATCCCGATGTGAACCCGGATATCCCGGCAATGATTGGTGCCTCGGCTGCATTGTCGATTTCAGGTGTGCCGTTTAATGGCCCGATTGGCGCAGCCCGGGTTGGCTACATCGATGGCCAATACGTACTGAATCCGTCGGAAGAGCAGGTCAATGAGAATTCGAAACTCGATCTGGTTGTTGCCGGCACCGACCAGGCCGTGTTGATGGTTGAGTCCGAAGCCCATGAGCTGCCCGAAGACGTGATGCTGGGCGCCGTCATGTTTGGCCACGAGCAACTGCAGACGGCAATTACCGCCATCGACGAATTAGTAGAAACAGCTGGTAAGCCGGTATGGGACTGGAAAACACCCGAGGTTGATCAGGCTTTGTTGTCAAAGGTCGCGGCAGCTGGTGAAGCCCCGTTACGCGAAGCCTACACGATTCGCAACAAGCAAGAGCGTACGGATCGGATTCGCGCTGCTGTTAAATCGGCGCAAGAGCAAATTGCCGCCGCCGCGCAGTCTGCCGGTGAAGACGCGCCGGACGCCGGGGTTGTCAGCGACATGTTGCACGATCTCGAATCAAAAATTGTCCGTACCCAGATTCTCGCTGGTGAGCCGCGAATTGACGGCCGGGACACGCGAACCGTTCGCCCGATTGCCATTCGCAGCAGCATTTTGCCCAGAGCACATGGCTCTTCTCTGTTTACCCGCGGTGAGACACAGGCGATTGTTGCTGCCACCCTTGGTACCTCGCGTGACGAACAAATCATCGATGCGGTAACCGGCGAGTACCGCGAACGTTTCATGATGCATTACAACTTCCCGCCGTTCTCGACAGGTGAAACCGGGCGTTTCGGTTCACCCAAGCGCCGCGAAATTGGTCATGGCCGCCTGGCCAAGCGCGCCATTGCGCCGTTGTTGCCATCAGTCGAAGACTTTGCCTACTCGATTCGCCTTGTCTCCGAGATTACTGAATCCAACGGTTCGTCATCAATGGCATCTGTCTGTGGTGGCTGTCTGGCTCTGATGGACGCCGGCGTGCCAATTAAAGCGCACGTGGCTGGTATTGCCATGGGCTTGATCAAAGAAGGCAACAAATTTGCCGTGCTGACTGACATCCTTGGTGATGAAGACCACCTCGGTGACATGGACTTCAAGGTGGCTGGTACCGACGACGGGATTACCGCGCTGCAGATGGATATCAAGATCCAGGGCATTACCAAAGAAATTATGCAGGTTGCGCTGGACCAGGCCAAAGAAGCGCGTCAGCATATTCTGGTTGAAATGCGCAAGGCGGTTGGTGGTGCCCGCGAAGAGTTGTCTGATTTTGCGCCGCGGATGTACAAAATGAAAATCAATCCGGACCGTATTCGTGATGTGATCGGAAAAGGCGGTGCAACAATCCGCCAGATTACCGAGACCACCGGTACCCAGGTTGATATTCAGGACGATGGCCACATCACCATTGCTGCGGTTGACGGTAATGCTGCCAAGAAAGCCCAGAAAATGATTGAAGACCTGACGGCTGAAGTTGAAATTGGCCGCGTCTACGATGGCACGGTTCTGAAGATCCTGGACTTCGGTGCTATTGTCCAGGTGATGCCAGGGCGAGACGGTTTGCTGCATGTTTCGCAGATTGCCAACGAGCGGGTTAATAACGTTAGTGATTACGTTACCGAAGGCCAGGAAATCAAGGTAAAAGTAATCGAGGCTGACGACAAAGGGCGTTTGCGTCTGTCGATGAAGGCTGTTGCCGAAGAAACTGAGGCACCGGCTGAAGGCGCAGGGTCAGAGTCACCCGCCCAGGGCTAAGCCCTGCGAGAGGTGCAAGAAAAAAAACCGGCTCATGCCGGTTTTTTTTTTGATAGTTTCAGGCGGTTTGACCGGCACCGGACGTGGAAGCTTCGGATGTATTTTCGGCGTCTTTCTCGCCTGCGGTTGCTCCGCCGACAGTTGCGCCAGCCGTTGTCTCCCGTGCGATAGGCCGGGCAGCAACCCGGGCGAAACTATCTGGTATCTGCTTGAGAAAAGCCAGGTCAGAGGTATTGGGACGCAGGGATGGGTGACGGGCGCAAACACTGGCGTACTTGTCGAGAACGTTGGCCACCATCAGGGTAAAACTGGAGTTCATCTCGTCGTAGTAGCGTGGCTCTGATGCGGGCGTCAGGCGCATGACCCGTTCGTAAAAAGCCTGATGATGTTTTTTTACTGCGGCAATTGCCCAGTCGCCGTTGACCAATGCCACCATGATGTGATGTTTTAGTAACTGGAAGGTTAGCCGCTTGCCCATGGAAACGTAGGCCGGGTCAATGGCAAAACGGTTACCTGAAACAACGCGCGCGTTGTATGGGAGGACACGGGGAATGATGTCGCCATAAACCTTGTGTTCAGGCAATAAGACCTCAGCAGCAGGTGAGAAGAACATACTGCGTACCGTGCCAACCAGATCGTTACCCATGAACAAGGCCCAGGACACCTGGTTCGGCGCGTCATCGTATTCATCAGCAAACATCCCGGATCGATTATCTGGTATTTCACCTTCGTTGGTATACGCTCGATACCGCAGTCTGAAGACTTCGTCTCGCAACTTCGCATCATTGACAATGCGAATGCTCAGTGGGCCAGGAGCCTTTTCTATCATTTTTGGTTAATTTCCATGAGTGACGTGTCTAAAGTGATGCTTCTGGCAGGCGGGAGTGTGCTTTGACAGCAGACAATATTGTTTTGAAACCGGGGTCTGGTTCCAGGGGCGCTTGCAGGCAGGTGCGAACCTTCTGGCCCAGGTGCAGGTCTTGGCTGCCGGCAGCAACTAGAATTTCTGGTAACGAAACCGGCCGGGCAAGGATGTGGCCTTGCCCGTAGTCAATGCCAATTGAGCGCAGCAACTTCAGGGTGGGAATATCTTCAACCCATTCAGCAATACATTCCATTTGCAGCTCGTGTGCCAGCAAGCCAATTGTCCGAATGATTGAGGCTGCAGAGCCTTTCTCTTTCAGCGAGTTAACAAATCGACCGTCGATTTTCAGGAAACTGGCTTGTACGTCGGTTAAAGAGGCAAAGTTCGAATAACCACTGCCAAAGTCGTCCAGCGCAATTCGTGCGCCGGTCTGACGAACAGCTTCGATGAATTTCACCATCATGTAGATGTCTTGCATGGCAACCGATTCGGTCACCTCGAGAACAATACGTTGCGCAACGTGTTGATGCTTTTGAAGCAGGGCGATAACAAAAGTTTTAAAGAATTCGTCGTTCAGTGAACTACCCGACAGATTGACCGAGACAAACCTCAGCTCGCTGGCGGCGCTTTCGTTGTCACTCAGCCATTCCAGCGTACGACGTAAGACCCATCGATCGATACACGCCATCTCACCGTTCTGCTCTGCAGCGGCAATCAGCGGGCCGGCGGGTACCAGATTGCTTTCGGAGCGGTGGCGCAACAAGATCTCACAAGCGAGTCTGCCCGAATTATTTAAGGCTACGATAGGTTGAGCCACCAGTTCGAATTCGTCGAATGTCGATTCGTCATGCAAGCGGGCAACCAGCGACAGTTCACTTCGTCTTTGTCGAACCAGTTGATTCGAATCGGCGCACATGACTACCTGATTGCGGCCTTTCCTTTTCGCTTCCTGGCAGGAACGGTCCGCACCGGCAATCAGTTCAGCCTGAGACATTTCGGCAACCAGGTGAAATACGCCGATACTAGCCGTCACTGAGAAACTTTTGCCATCCAGGGCAAATGGTTCTTCGGTGATTGATTCCAGTGCCTTCCACGCGAGGCCTTCCTGGACGCTTTGATCTGCCGGGGGCAGCACAATGATGAATTCGTCACCACCAAGCCTTGAGATAATGGATTCCGGGCCAAGTGTTTCTTCAATACGGCGAACAACGTTCACCAGGACGGAATCACCGGCAGCATGCCCGAACATATCGTTGAGCATTTTGAAGCGGTCCAGATCGATGTAACACAAGGCGATATGCTCAATATCGCTGGACGACTCGAGAATTTTTGCCATCCGCGTGGACAGACCGAGTCGGTTCAAGGCGCCGGTTAACGGGTCATGCTCTGCCGCCTTGGCCAGTTGATCTTGTAACTGCATCTGGGCAGTAATGTCGGTTGCACTAGCTTCGTAAGAGTCTGGCTCGCCCCGGGCGAGAACCCGAAGCCAACGAATGCTTTCATGGCCCTGAACTTCAAAATCGAAGTCGCATTCGACACCGTGGGTTAGTTCCTGGCGGATGCGTTGCCGCAGATTGGCCGGAAACGCCACTTCCAGGCCCTCTGGGAGTCGATCGCGGTCCTCGATTGCGATTTGATGCTTATGATTGGTGGCAATACCAAACATCCGGCCAAAGCCTTCGTTGTATCGCAGGATGTGACCATCAACCCCAATCGAAACCAGTCCGATCGGCACCGTGCGATAAACGTCTTCGTATTTGCCAAGCACTTCGATGGCATTGCTTTGGCTGTCGATACGTTTTTGGCGTTCTTTCGACAATGTGGTGCCAACGGCCATGCCGGTAAGAATGGCGGCAATAAGTGACACTTGTTCCGCCCGGAACCAGGCAAAATTGCCGTGCACCAGCCCGATGGCATTCATGATTTCGAATCCCGAACCTAATGCGTCGCAGGCGATACCCGCGATGAACCAGTACGTGGTGATATCGCGAGCCCGGGTTAAGCCGTAATACAGTGAGCACACAACAGCGGCCACGGTAACCGTTGCAATGACCCAAAGCGAGATTTGAAAAATCGGAAACGGTACAAAAAGTGCTGCAATCAGCAACACGCCGGATAGTTTCTGTACGACGTTCAGCACCGATGACAAAGCCGTACCGCTAATGATCTCCTTGAACAGGATTCTCACCAGCATCAGGGTAGCGAAGGGTAGCGCGAGATAGGTAAACTGGCGCAGCTTGATGCCGATCGGCGTGCCGGCAAGTTCGCCAAAGGCATAGTAATTGAATCCGGACTCCATCATCACAAAGCCGCAACGGGCCAACAGCCAAATGCCGAAGACCAGAAAGTGTGAGACGCGCCCGGAATTAGCCGCCGCAAACGCATACAGCGCCAGGAACATCAGCGCACCAACAAGCAAGATGGTGCGCTGTTCCGATTTGGATTGTGCTTCGGTGAACTGACTGGGTTTCCACAGGGCTGCGCGAATCTTGGTAATGCCCAGCGGTTCGATTCGCATTACGATTTCGACCGGAGTCCACGACAAGAAGTCGGCAAGCCTGATTGAAAACCCGGGGAAGGCGCGCTGGGAGTTACTGTTTCTGGTTGACGCGCCGGCAAGCCCCGAGAACAACTCGGTACCGTCTTCAGCGTAGGCAATAAAGTCGGCTCGCCCGATATTCTTTTCGAGAATATGGACTATCCGCTCTTGTAAGTCAGATCGTTGAGGGATGACAAATCTTGCCCAGACGGTCGGTGCACTCAGCCCGGTACGATGTTGATCGCTGAATGGCAGGCCTTTGAGCTTTTCCCGCATCCGATTCGCCGTAGCCAGCGGTGCCGGGTCGTCGATGGCCTGGATGGTGAGGTCTTCGGTGGCTGAGGAGCCACTATTCGTATACGAGAGGAACCAGGCTGCAAATACGGTAACGAGGGCGAACAAGATCCAGCCGGTACCGCGTAACAGCCAGCTGGACTGATGTTCGCCGTCCGGGGAATCATTCCCTGGAGCGCCGCTATCGAAAGTAAACCTGGAGAGCACGAAGTTGCCCGTTCCCAAAAATTCATGAACCCTATGATTTTGTCGGGGTCAGTGAACTTTTTCGCCAAGCCACCGATACGCGGGCCTCATTAATGCTGAGCGGTATGCGAATCGGCCATTCTGTGTGTCGCAAGCCAATTGCCGGGCGATTTCACCGTTTTGGATCTGCCGTCGGCAAAATTGCTGTAGACCGTCGGTGGCAACGTGGCCACCGTTCGGCGGCGACTTATTTGCTGACGTGCCAGCGATCTGTGGTCTGACGCGCGCGGCCTTCCTGGACTAGTTTTGCCAGGTGAGCGCTGAGTGAACGCTTGGCAACCGGATGCAAAGTGACGTCGACATCATCGTAGGCGATCACAACAAGGTCATCCAGGGTGCCACCGCTGGCCTGACTCAACGCAGTGACCACCTTGGATTCGCGCTTGAGGCGGTGTTTGATCAAACGGTCAATTTCCGCGTATGGGCTGGCAATCACATAGCCGTGTGCCGGCAGAATGTAAGACAGGGCCTCCTGGGAAAGCCGATTCAGGGCATTCATGTAGTCAAGCATATTGCCGTCGGGATGGTCGATGACCGTTGTGGAGCCGTTAAGAATATGGTCACCCGAAAACAAGAGGCCGTCCTCGACCAGTAGCAGGCAAACATGGTTCGACGCATGACCCGGTGTATGTAATGCCTGCAGGGTAGAGTGGCCACCACATGGCACCAGATTACCGTCTTCCAGGAGTATGTCAGGTTCGAACTGCCACGCCGGGTTGAAATTGGGCCCCGACGGGCGACCAAGAATTGGGATTGACGAATTACCCAACAGCTCGCGCAGCGGCTTTGCACCAGGGTAGTGGTCCGGATGCGAGTGAGTGCAAATGATCTGGGTCAGGTCTGAACCGACAATATCGGCAATTTTCCTGATGTGGCCTGCATCGTTGGGGCCTGGATCAATCACAACATAGTTACCCGGCTCGCCAACAATGTAGGTGTTGGTGCCTGGGCCAGTCATGCGGCCGGGGTTCGGGGCGGTCAGGCGAATCACGTTGCGCAGCAATGGGACGGCGTCGTGCTGCCAGTCGAGTGTATGTTCAACCTGGCCGTCAGGGGTGACCAGCTCGAGCTCGCCGAAAGGCATTTCGTTTTCGCTGTAACGCGCGACATCACCTTTCAGGTAGCCCCCCCGTGGTGACGACACCCACATGGTGCGATCACCGCGGCAGTGTTGAATGAGTTCATCAGCCGATTGAAACGCCGTCAGCTGGCGCAAGGTGCGGATAGTCGGAAAGATCATGTCGAACTGACCTGCCTCGTGGCTGGCGAGGCCGCGAGCCGGGTTAACCCACATGGGTTCGAACTGTTCAGCTTCATCGGCTACCGGGTGCTGGCCGTCGGGCATCCGGGCAACGTAAAAGCGGGTATCAAAGCGGCGGGGCAGGTCACGGTCGGTAATCCAGTGACTGAACCATTGCACCGCATCGACGTCTGCGCGCAGCGTGTTGTCAGCCAGTTGCTTGGCAAACGAAGCGTCGTGGGAGCGATCCATTGTGGCGACGAGTGCGGAGTCTGGATATTGGCCGTTAGCATTGGTTGCCAGCAGAATACCCAGTTCTTCGAAAGACTCACGGATTGCAGCCACAGCAAAGCTGGTATCAGTAATTTGTTCTTCGTTTGTCGTCCCTGCGGTACTACCCGACATCAGGATCTCGCGCGCCAGGGTACGGTCTGCCTGGTCAACCCGACCACCCGGAAAAACGTAAGCACCGGGGGCAAAACTGGCTTCGGTCGAGCGGCGCGTCATTAATATTTCGAGGCCGTCAGCGCCATCACGTAACAAAATCACGGTGGCGGCAGGTTGGGGTTGTACCGGATCTCGCCAGCCGTAGAGGAGTTTTTCGTTTCTGACCGCAGCGTTCATGAGTATCTCGATTAGTGTTTATTGGTTTGAACAGACCCGGTGGGCCCGTGCACGGAGTGGTAGCGAATCAGTTTTGTTTCAGCCGGGCTTTAGTAAGTCGCCGACATTATCTGGCAGCAAAAACTGATCCCCGTAGGTGGCGGCCAGGGCAGCGGCCCGACTGACAAACTGGTCAATACCAATTGACTGGATCCAGCCAAGCGGGCCACCGTATTGTGCTGAAAATCCGGCTCCCAGGACAGCCGCAAGACTTGCCTGGGTGGCATTAACGTTTGGATTCTTACTGATGCCGTGCAACATTTGTATGGTTGGCGCCATCAGCAGCCGGTCTGCGCAGTCACCGGGGTCTGCCTTATGGCTGCCCCTGGCAAACGCTGACAAGCCCTCCCACAGTTCCGGCGGGTCGTCTTCATAGTCGTAATCGTAAAACCCGGCGCCTGCCTCGCGTCCCAGGCGGTTGAATCCATGGGCCATTTTTTCCATCACGTACACGGCCGATTCCGGCATCAGTTCACTTTTGACTCCGTGTGCATGGGTGTGTTCCTGGTGGTCGTGGCTGTGACCATCATGACCATGACCATGATCATGCGGGTGTGCCTGATGGTGATCATCAGCGTCGTGTGATTCGTGGCTGTGTTGTTCGTGTCCGTGATGTTCGTGATCATGCGAATCGTGTTTGCTGGCCCGGTGCGCAAGCTCGTGTAATTCAGCATGAAGAATATGATCGATTAGTTTGAGTGAGACGCGATCCAGTTCGGCAAATGGGCCCGCCCGCATGCCGAGTTCCAGGGCTGTTGATTCGATACGGTCGGCGCTAATCGCCTCGCCGAGTAAGGCCATTGCTTCGAACAAGTAGGCGCACTGAATGCGCCAGGACAAACCGCCTGCGCGATCGGCTACCTGGAGGACTGGTTGTCCCAAGCCATGAGCAAACCCGGTTACCTGGGTGATGACATCAGGCGCCGTATGGTTATGTGCCATGACTTCGAATAACTGCCTTGATTCCCACGGCACGGAAAGACTTAAGCCCACCCAGCGCTGTCGATGGGCCAGGCTGGCAAAAGCGGCTGTT
Source organism: Burkholderiaceae bacterium (assembly GCA_049680625.1). Taxonomy (GTDB): domain Bacteria; phylum Pseudomonadota; class Gammaproteobacteria; order Burkholderiales; family Burkholderiaceae_E; genus JAUIAI01. Next base: position 10,058 of record JBAUID010000208.1, read on the forward strand.
GCCGATTGGCTGATGCAGGGGGATCCGATGGCACATCCGGCAGCCGCGAGTTTGTCCAGAGCCGCGAAAATTGCTGGTTTTTGCGGATGGCGGTCCGCAGTCAGGTCAATGACCAGCGAGCAGTCCTGCAGATCGCTAATCTGATCAGACCAGCCAGCCCCCGCTACCGGGGTCACCCACTGGCTGCTGTGGTCGGCGGTAGCGATCGCTTGTGCCAGTGCGGCATCCGCATTGGTTGGGTCGCCGATTAGTCCGACGCGGGCCGGTGGCATGTCCGGGACAGAGGGCGGGGCCCCTAGCGCTATTAACTCGTTGATAAAGGCGGCGCGGCCTGTGCGGCTTGGTTGCTGCATGTTGTTGATCCGTAAAGTAAATCGGCTGTTGCCAGGACAGTCTTTGGGCCCGGAGTCTTAATGATATCGGTAAGCAGATATCGGTCGGCAGTTCAGCCTGGTTGATTCGCGTATTTCCGTTGGTGCGTGCTTTGCCAGCGTTTTCTGGATTTAGCGGAATAGTTGGCTGTCGCTTCTCAATACCTAATATAAATTAATCTCAATTACTTAGTGATTTGGACTGTTTGCTCAAATTCGCGCCGGTAAACGACCCAGACAAACCACAAAAAGAGAGGAAAATCTTGCGCCTGTTTCGAGCGCTTTTCACGCCTGCTGATCCAATGCGTCGTCTGTCCGAACAAATCGGTACGGTCAGTCTGCCCTTTGAGATTCGTCCCGTTGCAACGGTTGATGAGTTGCTTCAGGTTGCCGGCTTGCGGCAAGCCGGTTATCGCAGTCAGCGGCCGGCAGATCAGGAGATTGACCTGCTGGACTGGGCTGCACATGCGGTGGTTCTCGGTGCTTATGAAAAGGCATCCGGTCAGTTGCTGGGTTCGATGCGGGTACTACTCGGCAGCCTTGGTGACGGCGAGATTAGCCGATACGTGAATCTGCCTTCTGACTGGAAATTTCAACCCTGTGCGGAGGCGCGATTGTTGTGTGTCGCGCGTTCGGCTCACCAGGTTGGGGTCAAAATCCTGTTGTGTAAAGCCTTGTACGAACTGGCACTGTTACACGATTGCGGGCAGCTGGTGATCGCATCGCGCCGGGCACTGCAAGGTTTCTATCGGCTTATGTACTTCGACGATATTGTTCCGGAAGGGTTGATGTTTACGCCGCCAGGCACAGCTCATTCACACTTAGTGCTTGGGCTTAGACTCGACGGAATCCGGGAGCGGTGGCGGGCAGATCCGGAAATGGCTGCCTTTTACCGGGTGGTCTTTGAGCAATATCACCCCGATTTGGTTTTGCCGGCAGACCCGCAGACTCTCAATCCATTGAGTGCATTGTTCAAACCAGCGCGCTCGAACATGTTTTCAACCTCACTCGGAACCGGTTAGCATGCTGACCCCTGTTCAGCCCCAGCCCGACGATAGCCCTGTCGGTCATGAAGGACTAACCGGTTCGTTTCAACCCGGCCCAACCCCACTGTGTTTTTTGCCGCGGTTCTCAAGTGTTGTCGGGACACCGGTTTACATCAAGCAGGACGACGCCGGCCCGATCAGCTGGGCGGGAACCAAAGCCCGCAAGATCCGGCGCATACTTGATCAGGCCAGGCAGGCCGGGATTGAGCTGTTAGTCATGTGTGGCCCGGCGCAGTCTAATTCGTGCCGGGCGCTGGCTGCCGGCGCTGCGGCCGCGGGGATAAAAGTCATTCTTTTATTGCGCGGTAAGCCACCGTCAGAATTTGTCGGCAATCTGAAAATTATTCAGTCGCTGGGTACAGAAATCCGTTGGGCGGGTGATCTTGACTGGCCACGGCTTGAACTTCAAGCCAGGCAGTTGGTACTCGATCTGCAACAAAGCGGTGTCAATGCATTGGAAATTCCAACCGGGTGTTCATCGGTTGATGGTGTTATTGCCATACTGGAAGCCGGTGCTGAACTGCAGGCCCAATGTGACGCCCTGGGTTTACGGCCGGCAACTATTGTTCACGCGTCCGCTTCGGGAGGCATGCATGCCGGCCTGGCTATTTCAAGCGTTATTAATCGTTCGCCGCCACCGCATTCGGTGATGATTGTGCGCGATATCTACGACGATGTTGAAGGACACTATGCTGATCTGATTCTGCGTACGGTTCGCCAGATAAAGAACAATCAGGTGATTCGCTACCTGCGGACACCGCAAATTGACTGGTCTCAGCTTGGGGGCGGTTACGGAAGTCCAACCCGAAAATCTGAGCAGGCGGCCCAGTTGCTTGCCAGGACAGAAGGGTTATTGGTTGAACCTGTCTATACCGGCAAAGCCCTGGCTGCGGTGATTGATCGGGCCAGCGAGCAGCCGGGCAGTCCGATCGTTTTCTGGCACAGCGGCGGAATACCCGCCTACTTTCTAGACAGTGGTGCAGCGCCTATCGGGACAGGCTGATTCTTGCGCGGACGCTGCGGGCAACAGCTTCACTGATGAACCACGGCCACAACAGCGACCTGCAAACGACCTGGTAAGATGGATTGCTGCCGCGCGAGACCACTGGTGCATGGTGGGTATGACGCAACAGCAATATCCCCGACCCTATGCTCAGATAGAGCCCAAAGAGGGCGCAAAATAAATCCGAATGCTGCTGCGGTGCTGTTGCCACCAGAGAAAACATTGCCAGGCAAAGCAGTCCGGTGACGATCTCGGAAATCGATTTCTGGCGCCCGAAGCTGGTAAACATCACCGAGCGAACCGGGTCTGGGCCATAGACGTCGTTGGTTCGCCACTTAATTTGCGCGCACAACAACAGGCACATGCCGGTGAGTACTGGCCACGGGCTGAGGTCGATCATGACAGGGGCATCAGCGGTTAGCACCTGTGGTGAGCGCTGTTGCTTTGTGAGTATCCGTTCGAACGATCTGCTCCGCGCTTGCTATCCAGCGCGAAAATTGCTGAACCGGCCCGTAGTGGAAGCCCTGGGCGTAATCACAACCAAGCATGGTGAGGCGGTCAGCTGTTTCCCGGGTTTCCACCCATTCGGCGACGCAACTCATACCCAGGGCATGCGACATCGAAATAATGCTGCTGACGATACTCTGTGCCTGCGGATTGCGTTCAAGGTCGCGCACAAAAGTGCCGTCCATTTTCAACACCTGGGCGGACAGACTTTGAATGTATGCGAACGAGGTGTATCCGGATCCGAAGTCATCCAGGGCAAGCTGGATACCCATGGCATGCATTTCTTCGGTGAAGTTCCGGGTTGCTGGCAGATCCATCAGGGCAATCGACTCGGTGATTTCCAGGCACAGACTTCCTGCTGCTTCAGGATATCTCGATATCAAAATAGTCAAATCGCCGAGGAAATTTCGGCTGTTTATCGACGCAGCACTGAGGTTGACCGCAACATACCCAACCCGGTCTTTAATTGCCGGGTTTTCAGTAATTTTGATCAGTGTTTGTTCAACAATGTAACGGTCGATGTCAGGCATCAGGGAGTGACGCTGGGCCGCGTCGATAAAGCTTCCGGGCAAATGAACATCACCATGCTGATTACGCAGCCGAAGCAGCACTTCGAGATTTTGCTTTCCAGAGCCTTCTTGTAATGGCACGATGGGTTGTACCCACAAATCCATTTGTGACCGGTAGTCTCCGGATTGCACAAATTTGTCCCAGAATCGTTCGATGTGTAAACGTTCGTTGACGGGGCCGGATCGGTCAAAGACGGAGATCGAATCACTGCCATTGGCTTCCGCCTCGTCACAGGCTCGCTGGGCGTGAACCAGGGCTTCTTCAGCTGGCACGTCTGCATTGCCAAAAGCCATGCCCACATTGACCGACAGACGAACCGAAATTGAGCGGAAGGTAAACGGGTTGCCAGATATTTCTTCGGCGATTTCGGTTGCGGTCAGAAACGAATCGTCAGCATCGGAGACCAGCCAAAATACCGAAAATTCTTCATTACCCGACCGACTTGTACAAGCCTGTGCACCTGCGCATTTTGTGATTCGCAAAGCGACTTCTTTCAGAAAATTGTCTGCCGCCTGGCGTCCGTGCAACTTGGAAATCGCATGAAAATTATTAACCTTGATATGCAGAAATGTGCCGGTTCGATTATTGTTGAGCTGGCTTTGTAGCGCCAGGATCGCCTTGTTCATGCCATACCACGACTTCGCACCCGTTAGATAGTCGTGGGTTGCCTGGTGTTCAAGAGTCTCTTGCAACTGGGCCATTGCCGAGACGTCGGTTACGGCAATTTCAACGCCAGCCGGAGTGGAAATCGCCTGCAGGTTCAGGGTGTGTTCGCCGTGGTGAATCTGGGTCGCATGGCTGCTTTGTTTGGTGGCGCCTGCATTGTTAAGCAGCTTGAATAAAGTTGCCCGACCAATAACGCTTTCGAGCGGAATTTGCTCCAAGCTGTCGTTGTTGAACAGTTCGCGAGCGGCCCGGTTGGTCTGGACAATCAAACAATTACTGTCCAAAGTAATAATACCGGTGGGAACATTATTGTAAATAGCGCGGTACTGGCGGGCTACCCGACGAGAACGGGTCATCGCTTGCAGGCGTCGCTTGCGCTCAAAGTGAAAGTTGGTTGTGGCGGCTGATGCGGCCAGAAAGGCACCAATAATGGCACCGGTTTCAAATGACAAGCCGGGAATCCGGTTGATGACCCCGGTTGCGTAGGAAATTTCTGCAACCAGGCAGACAGTAATCGAACCCCAGCTCCAGCAAAATATAGTGATTGCCGGGTGACGGAATTTCCAGGCAATGCGTACGGTGCACCAACCGTAAAATGCCAACGTGATGAAGCTGAACAAGAAGAACGTTGGCACGAAGATGGCGGTTGGCAACAGAAGCGCCGCCAAAGGTGCTGCCAGGCTGACAATTAGCGAGATCCGGCTAAATACTTTTCGCAGCTGCAGGCGAGCGACCTGTTGTCGAAACAGGCTCTCGTATAGCAGGCAACTGGATATCATCAGCAGTGCCAGGATCAATTGTTTGAATCGTAGTTCAACTATCGCGGGTACGTTATAGCTTAGCCACATCAAGTCGTAACCAAGCGTTATAGCGGTGACACCAAGCAGTGACACTATCCAGAACGCGGTAGCAGCTAATGCAGAATTATGGGTGAAACTGGCAATTACCGCCGTGAACGCCGCCAGCACAAGTAACGCGCCAGTCAGCCCGGCGGCCAGATTTTGCCGGGCCTTGCTGGCATCGGCGAACGCGGCTTTGCTTTGTATACCTACGTATATTTTTGATGAACCAACGGCATGGGCTTTGAGTAACAAAGAATCAAAAGTCAGGCCGGCAGGGTCAAAATAAAACCCCTGGTCAAATCGGCGTATCGGAATGGTGCTGGTAGCCGGCCCGTAGTCCGAACCACTGGCTTTTATGTCACCAATAAGATGACCGCGTGAATCAAATGCCCACATTTGCACCTGGCGCAGAGTTTTGTCGCCGACCACGATGAGATTGTCATCCAACCCTGTCAGGTTGTCCGCATTAACCAGGATCCAAATCGGGGCGATTGAGCGGTTGTTTGAGACTGATAAGGTCGTCGGCAGAAGTCTTAGTGCCTCGCGCGCGTCATTCACATCGGAAAACTTTTCTCCTGCCGCACCGACAATGGGTACCGGGTCAGGCAAATGCAGATTCTGACTGTTCAGTGCCATAAAAGCGATGACACCAATAAAACCCCCGAGCATGACCAGCGCACGCAGCAACACGCTCAACCGAATACGGGCTGTCAGCGCCGAGATGGATGTGTGATTAAGAGAGGGCTGGAGCGGAGGCATCGAAGGCTTATCTAACCATTTGTAGTTAGCAAACAGAATGCCCGACGACCAGATCATCAATAATTACCCGCCGACTAGCGGCTATCGGCCGCAGACTATTGGCCTATTTGCGGGAATAGCTGTTGCAATGCCGCTAGTTGTTGTTGCCTGCCGACCAGCCGGCGGTGTGAATGGCGCAGCTGACTGACGGTATGTAGCCCGTTAACGTCCCGAACCCATAGCCCACCACGGCCAGCAAAGTGCCAGCGATATCACGTGCAGGTTTGGGTCTTCGCTGCGCGGGTAACTTGGCAATCGTTCCAGTCGACGATGGACGTAACCGGTGCCAAGGAACAAGTGCAGTCCGAAAGCAGCGCCGGCCAACAAGATGTTATTCAGACCGGGTAAACTGGCCAGCGTGATACAGAGCAATGGTGCGGTAACGGTTGCGCACACTAGCCAGGCGCTTAATTGCCGCTGGCGACGATATCGGGGGAAAAATATCGGCCGGGTTGTTTCACCAGCATAACGGTCGCGTTGCCTTAACAAGGTCAGCAGGGCCAGCAGGCTCCATAAGCCCGCGAGCATTAGTGCAATACATATTGCCTGAATCATAATTCTGTTATGAAAAGAAGAGTTGGTTTGTTCCCGCACTCTTGAATTGCGCCGCCAGGGTTTGCTGAGCCTGGTTCAGGTTCGATCATGGGTTGCAGTGTGCCGCTAGCACAGAGTCAGGGGTACAGAAGGTCGTCACCGTCGAATAGTTGGTCTGTTTGCTGCATTCGTGGCAGTTTTTCCGGGCATTTCTTCGCACGATTCAGCCAGCGGGTAATTCAGGTAATAATGCGAATAAGCGCGCCATCCTTCAGCGGAGAAAATATGATTGAAAGAAGCTTGTTTAACGAAGAGCATGAAATGTTCCGGGACTCGATTCGTCGTTTCCTCGACAAGGAAGTCGTGCCGCATCACGAACGCTGGGAAGAACAAGGTTATGTTGATCGGGATGTCTGGCTTAAAGCCGGACAGAACGGATTTCTTTGCCCGACCATGCCAGAGGAGTACGGTGGTGCCGGGGTCGATAAGTTGTATTCCATTGTCATGAAAGAGGAAATCGCTCGTATCAACGCCACCGGGATTGGCTTTGGCCTGCACAGCGAAATTGTTGCCCCTTACATTTTGCGATATGGCTCTGACGCGCAAAAACAGCGCCTGTTGCCGGCAATGGCTCGGGGGGAGGTAATTGGTGCGATTGCCATGAGCGAGCCAGGGGCGGGCTCCGATTTGCAAGCGGTCAAAACCAGTGCCACCCGCGATGGGGATGTCTACGTAGTAAACGGCTCAAAAACGTTCATTACCAATGGCTGGAATGCCGATATGGTGATTACGGTGGCCAAGACAAATCCTGAGCTTGGCGCCAAGGGAACCAGTCTGATTCTGGTGGAAACCGGCATGGATGGTTTTGCCAAAGGCAAACGCCTGAAAAAGATCGGCCTGAAAGCCCAGGACACCAGTGAACTGTTTTTTGATAATGTCCGTGTACCACTGGACAACCTGCTGGGCAACGAGAACGAAGGTTTCATTTACCTGATGCAAGAGCTGCCCTGGGAGCGATTGCAAATTGCGATTACTGGCGCTGCATCCGCCCAGGCAGCAATTGACTGGACGATCGAATACGTGCGCGAACGAAAAGCATTTGGAAAGGCGGTGGCCGGTTTTCAGAACACGCGCTTCAAACTGGCTGAACTACAAACCAAGGTGCAGGTTGCCCGGGTGTTTGTCGACAAGTGCATCGAGATGCTGATGCGTAATGAACTGGACACGGCAACGGCAAGTATGGCCAAGTATTGGGTCAGCGACTTGCAAAACGAAGTTATTGACGAATGCCTGCAACTGCACGGTGGTTACGGCTATATGTGGGAATACCCAATTGCGCGTGCCTGGGCTGACGCGCGCGTGCAGCGAATCTATGGCGGCACCAACGAAATCATGAAAGAAGTGATTTCCAGGTCGATGGGGTTGCCACCGGCAAAGTAGTTAGGAAAGCAAATAATCCAGTAAGCAAGAATTCGAGCAATCAAGTACTCGAGAGACCATCCGGGAATTATCCGGCGGCAAGAAAAAGGAGAGAATAATGGGGCAGGCATATATTGTGGCAGCTGTACGGACAGCTGGCGGGCGTAAGGGTGGGGCCTTGTCGGGTTGGCATCCCGCTGATCTGGGCGGCGCGGTACTGAACGCTCTGATTGATAAAACCGGGGCTGACCCTGCATTGGTTGACGACGTGGTGTTTGGCTGCGTTCACCAGCTTGGTGAACAGGCGCTCAACGTTGCCCGTGGCGCGGTTTTGTCCTCCCGGCTGCCGGAATCGGTACCGGGAACATCAGTGGACCGGCAGTGCGGCAGCTCACAACAAGCCGTTCACTTTGCAGCCCAGGCCGTAATGTCTGGGTGGCAGGATATTGTGATTGCTGGTGGGGTGGAAAGCATGACCCGCGTGCCGATGGGTTCATCGGTTGTGGTTCCGGCCAAGGCCGGCATGGGTTTTTACGTTGGCCCGGCGATGCAGGCGAGGTATCCGGATATTGAATTCAGTCAGTTTACCGGCGCCGAAATGATCGCCAGCAAGTACGACTTGTCACGCGTCGAACTCGACACCTTTGCCTTTGAGAGTCACCAGCGTGCTATTCGGGCAACTGAATCTGGTCAGTTCAAAGAGGAAATCCTGCCACTGGAAATTCGCAAAGCTGATGGTAGTGGTGACGGGCAAATGCACGAGGTCGACGAGGGCATTCGTTTTGATGCGTCGTTGGAAGGTATCCAGAGCGTCAAGCTGCTGCACGAGAAAGGTCGGGTCACTGCGGCCACTGCAAGCCAGATCTGCGACGGTGCAACCGCCGTCATGGTGGTTAACGACGAAGGCTTAAAGAAGCTTGGCATCAATCCGATGGCAAGAGTTCACCATATGACGGTGATTGGCCACGACCCGGTGATCATGCTGGAGGCGCCGATACCGGCTACCCATCAGGCCCTGAAAAAGGCGGGCATGAAAATATCCGATATCGATCTGTTCGAAGTCAATGAGGCCTTTGCCCCGGTGCCACTGGCGTGGTTAAAAGACACTGGCGCGGACCCGTCGCGTCTGAATGTGAACGGCGGTGCGATCGCGCTAGGGCATCCACTTGGCGCATCAGGTACAAAGCTCACAACTACTTTGGTTCATGCACTTAAGGCCCAGGGCAAACGATACGGCTTGCAGACGATGTGCGAAGGTGGTGGATTGGCAAATGTCACGATTTTCGAGAGCCTGCATTAGCGCAAAGTGGCCGATTTAGTCCGATTGCATTGTGGAAATGTGGACTTTTGAAATTGTGGGTAAGTGAAATCGCGGGTTACAAAAGTCAGATCGTCGCGCTGCAGGGTGCATGACAAATAACAAAACAGTGAGCAGAGAATGAGCAATCCGCTAACTCACAATATAAGAGCCGGCGCCGGTTGCAATCAATACGTTGGCCTCGTTGATCAGTTCCATCTGGGTTGATGCAATGCGTCGACCCAGACGGGTAACAACAGAGCGGGCGGTAAACGACGTTCCCTGTCCCGAGCGCAGGTAGTCAACCCGCAAATCGATCGTGCCAATGTATTTGAAGCGCTCCATCACCTGATCTGCTGACTCATGTTTGTGCTTGTCTGCCTGCGCCGCCAGGATAGAAACCCCGGCGGTGGCGTCTAATGCGGACGAAATTACGCCGCCGTGTAGTCGGCCGTACAAGAAGTGGCCAACTAGTTCGGGGCGCATCGCAAAATGCATCGTACATTCATCACCGCTGAGTGACTGGATTTTCAAACCGAGATGCTGATTAAAACTGACCCGCTCCTCCATGAGCTGATGAATGCGGGCCTCGAGTTCTTTTTGTTCTTCCGGGCTACGCCTCGGTTGTTGTTGTTCAGATTCCATCAAGCCCTGTTGTCTATACTGGTTGGCCGAAAAACGCTTTTTTCGTTTTGTTCGTTTTGTTCGTTTTGTTCGTGTTTTTCGTTTTAGCGCGGGAATATTCCCATTGTTTTTGCAATAATTCCGAGCATCACTTCATCTGCACCGCCGCCGATGGAGCCGAGCCGGGAGTCCCGCCAGAAGCGATTGACGTGGGTTTCTTCAATATAGCCCATCCCACCCCAGAACTGTACGCACCAGTCCGCGATACTACGTGCGACCCGCGCGCCTTTGAGTTTGGCCATAGACGCGAGTTGACTGACATCTTCACCGGCAACGTATAAAGTTGTTGCCCGATACAGCAGCGAACGGACAGCTTCAAGTTCGGTTCGTAACTCTGCGAGCTTGAAGTAAATGAACTGGTTATTTAGTAGGGGTTGTCCGAAGGCTTCGCGCTCACCCAGATATTTGATTGTCTCATTCAGAATGCGCTCACCTTTGGTCCAGCCGGCAGCGGCCCACAAGCGTTCTTCCTGGAACTGCTGCATCTGATAGATAAAACCCATTCCTTCTTCGCCAATTCGATAGCGCTGGGGCACCCGGACATCGTCGAAGAACAGCTGTGCGGTATCAGAAGAGTGCATACCTGCTTTGTTGAGCTTTTTAGTGATTTGAACACCTGTTGTGTTCATGGGTACGCAGATCAACGACTTGTTGCGGTGAGCAGAACCTTCTGACGTATTGGCCAGCAGGCAGATCCAGTCGGCCTGCGTGCCATTGGTTGTCCACATCTTGCCGCCGCGGATGATGTAGTCGTCTCCATCGCGTCGGGCCGTTGTGCCGATAGAGGCAACATCAGACCCAGCCCCGGTTTCTGAAACACCCAGGCAGGCCACGAACTCACCACTGATTGACGGCGCCAGGAATTGCTCGCGTAATTCGTCTGAGCCGAAGCGCGCAAGCGCGGGTGTGGCCATATCGGTTTGCACACCAATTGCCATTGGAATGCCGCCGCAGTGGATATGGCCGAGGGCCTCAGCCACCGCAACAGAGTAACTGTAGTCAAGGTCCAGGCCGCCAAACCGGCTGGGTTTGGTTACCCCAAGCAGCCCGAGTTTGCCCAGCTTTCCAAACACCTCATGGGCAGGAAAGATGCCCGCTTTCTCCCACTCATCAACATTCGGATTGATTTCGTTGTCGATAAAACGCTTAAGCGTTTCCTGCATTTGGCGGTGTTCTTCACTGAACATGGTGGCTTGACTCCGGTTATAACTCATGTCGAGAGTTTTTTTAGTGGCCTGGTTTAAGTATAGCGAGCCAGTCATTGCAGTCTTCGGGTCAATTCATTGTTGCTGTACGGGCAATTTGCCACGGTTTTCGATTTTTCATGGTCCGGGTGACGAAAAATTGGCCCGGCGGAAACCTATAATTGGGTTGTTCACACAGTAAAGCGCAACCGGTGACGTGAAAACGTTGGTTGGACTTAAGGCAATGGATCTCTTATCTTCCGGCGTTAAAGGCGACGCGAATCCAGGCGGCCTGGCATATGCGAAAGACAATTCGCTACGCCATGAGCCGCCGTTGTTTGTGAGCCTTGATGCCACTTTATTGCGCACCGACGTATTCTTTGAGCACGTCGCTGCCGCCTTGCGCGCGTATCCGTTGCAAGCGCTGCTTGCCTTGTTCTATATCTTTCGCGGCCGGGCTGCGATTAAGCAGGCGTTTGGCCGAATTGGCGGGGTGAGCGCCAATGCGTTGCCGTATCGACGTAAGTTCAGACGCTGGCTGCAAGAGCAGTATGAAAGCGGCCGAACAATTATTTTATCGACCAGTGCGGACAGGCAGGCGGCCCAGGCGGTTTCTGATCATCTGGGCATCTTCAGTGCTGTCCAGGCTAGTGACGGCCAGACATACAACAGCGGCCTGAACAAGCTTGATGCCATTTTGGCTTACACCGACAACGGCCCGTTTGACTATTGCGGTGCCAAACATGTTGACCTGGTGATTCTGGCTGAAGCCAGGCATGCGGTGATCGTTGGCACCAGCCGCTCAGTAATCCAGGCAGCCACCCGCGAGGGTAATGCCGACCTGCGTTTTGCCCGTCAGGATGATCCGCATCAGATCCGGCACTGGATTCACGCCATCCGGCCATTCCACTGGCTGAAGAATCTGTTGGTCATGGTGCCTTTTTTCACTTCTTTCCTCGTGACAGAAACCAGTGCGCTGCTCAACGCCTTTCTGGCGGCGGTTGCCATGTGCTTTGCGGCCTCTGCCGGATACCTGATTAATGACTTGCTGGATATGCAGGCGGACCGAGTGCATCCGCGCAAACGGAAACGTCCGTTTGCGGCGGGCCGGCTGACCGCCGCTGAAGGAATGGGCGGGGCATTTCTGTTGTTGTTATTGTCTGCGGCCATTGCCTTATGGGTTGGGCCGGCAGTGCTTGGCTGGATCGTTGTTTACCTGATGGGCACTTTCTCTTATTCGGTGTTGTTCAAGCGTGAGCCCATTGTCGATGTGGTTGTGCTGGCAGCTTTACATACGATTCGAATTATTGTCGGAGCCGTTGCGGTTAGCGTGCCTTTGTCGTTCTGGCTGTTGGCATTTTCAATTTTCTTTTTCTTCAGCCTTGCCGTCATGAAGCGATGCGGTGAACTGATTATCCGCCGCGAGCGCGGCGAACAGACGACATCGGGCCGGGGCTATCGGGTTGCTGACTTGTCGGTTCTGCAACCTGCCGGTATTTCGGCCGGTATTGCAGCTGTACTGGTACTTGCCTTGTACGTGCACTCGCCGCTGGTGATAGAGCGTTACCCGATGCCTCAGGCTTTATGGCTGGCGCTGATCGCACTATTAGTCTGGACAACACGGGCGTGGTTTGATACGTCGCGTGGCCTGATGCTTGATGATCCGTTGTTATACGCCGTGCGGCACCGGCGCGGCCGGATGCTGCTGCTGCTGGTGGCGGCGTCGTTCAGCCTGGCGTCCCTGTGGGGGTTGGGATAAAAGGCTGGGGTTACGGGCTGAGGTTAAGGCTTATCGAGTTTATTCGCGCGACGCCGGGCCGCGTTCTGCACGCCACTGGCTGACATACTGACCAACTATCTGCTTTTCGTCATCGGGGCGTTGTGCATATAGACGTTTGTATAAGTGTTGTGCTCCCTGCGGAGCATCATTGTTTTTCGGACGGTTTGCGGCCAGGCTAATCCATTGCAAGGCCCGCGCTGAGTTCTGCGGAACCCCCCGTCCTTGTTCATACAATTTGCCCAGCCGATACTGGCCCCATGCAGAGCCCAGGTTCGCTGATTTCTCATAAGATCTGGCCGCAGCAGCCCAGTCTTGTTCAAAGCCAGCCAAACCGTTTTCCTGAAGCCATCCGATGCGTTCGTGAGCATTGGCGTGATGACGGTCGGCAGCCTGACGGTAAAAACCCAAGGCCTGGTTTATATTTTTATTTGATGCGCGGCCAAACTGTGCAAACACGCCCAGCTTAAACATCGCTTCGGCGTCTCCCTGGACCGCACTTTGCTCATACAACTTTTTTGCCTGCGAATCACTTTGGTTCACCCCGTGACCCAGTTCATATAAGGCGGCCAGTGCCGTACGGGCTCTCACGTCACCTTGATCAGCAGACTGCTGATACCACAGGGCCGCTTGCTCCCAGTCTTTCTTCAGACCAATGCCGCGATAGTAAAGTTGAGCCAGATCAGCTTGGGCGCCGGCATGGCCTTTTGTTGCTGCTTTATAAAACCAACTCGCTGCGTTGGCAGGGTCGCGCCTGGTGCCGCGTCCTTTCAAATACATCTGGCCGAGCAACCACTGCGCGTTGGTATCACCCGCCCAGGCTGCCTGATCAAACAAGAGGAGGGCGCGTTTGTAGTCACCACGCTGATACGCCTTGCGTCCATCTTCAAAGCCGGCTGCCGTAGCGACACTGCCAAGATATACGCAGGTAGCGCACAAGACCGTAAACAAGAAGGCGATTCGAATTGCCTGTCGGTAGTGCCGCGGCGCTTTTTCGTTACTGTTGTCGACGTTGCTGCGAGTGTCAGCAGCACTGCGAGGTAGGGTATTAAAATTTTGTCGATTCATTTTGACTGGCTGCTATGTTCGCAATCGTTAATTGCAATCATCTTAATATCTGTTGTTTGCCTGTGACGATAAAAAGCGGACTTTTGTCACGGTTTCGGATTAGCTTTCAGATCAACGTCAGCAGACTCGACAACATCCGTCGGTGGCTTTTCCAGATTGCCGGTTATGGTAAAAACGCCCACTAAACCGGGCATAACAGTGGCGTAAAAATAGCAACGAAAATCGCAACAAAACGGCCGCGTCATTCACGGCCTATGTCAGGTGAGTTGGTCAGGCAATTGAAGAAACAAATATTTGAAACACCGCGGTCATGCCCGGCAAGGCCAAAGCGGAGATCCGGGTGAACGAAGCCGGCGCCTCAAGAATAGGAAACAAGTGCTCCGAATACGTGGCCAAGTAAGCGGCGAACTCACTGGGTAAGAACGGCAGCTTGTACGCGTTTTCTAATCAGATGCCATCCGCCGGATGGGCCAGCGCCTCATTGTCGTACTCCGGTTTGAGGCTCATGCCCGCGGTTGGCATTGAACGGTGCAGCATTTCTGCCATTGCGATTTTACTTCTTTCAAAGCACCCATTCCTTTCGGGGTCTTGACAGGCTTGTCGACTGACCGGGAGAGAGTTCGGACAGAGTTTGCTCGCGCGATCAATGGGGAAAAGTGCAGGATCAAGCGGGTGAGCAGGCGCATGAGCAGGCGCGGCCCACGGACTTAGTCC
>JBAUID010000209.1:0-2047 GCA_049680625.1 Burkholderiaceae bacterium
GTGACCTGGGATTTTGCGTCGGGGCGCAGCCAGGGCAGGCGGCCGTCTTTGCGCACCTGGGCCTGGCGTTCAACAAGTCGGTGTGAGTAGTAAATAGCCGCTGGCAACAAAACCGGGGTTTCCCGGCATGCAAAGCCGAACATCAAGCCCTGGTCGCCGGCACCCTGGTCAAGGTCGTTGTCCTGGGCTTTATCCACACCCTGGGCAATATCCGGGCTTTGTTTGTCGTAACAGACCTGAACCGAACATCCCTTGTAGTCAATACCGTATTCGGTATTGTCGTAGCCAATTTCTTTGAGGGTATCGCGCACAATCTGGATGTAGTCGATTTCAGCTGTCGAGCTGATCTCACCGGCAAGCAACACGAGGCCGGTGGTGCACAAGGTTTCAGCCGCAACCCGGGATTTTGGGTCCTGGGTTAATAATGCGTCGAGCACGGCGTCAGAAATTTGATCCGAGACTTTATCGGGGTGGCCCTCAGAAACCGATTCCGAGGTAAATAAATAGTCAGACATGAATGCTTCTCCCTTAGATGAATTTCTTGCCGGGCCAATTGCTGATGCTTTAAGCACCTTTTTGCGCAATATGGAACCGACTGTTGTTGCCAGTCGGCGTTGCCGGTTTCTAAGTCGAAGCGGCGACGCTTTAGCGGTAGTGCGGCACGCGGGCTCAGGTTAAATAGAAAGGTCTCGAAGAAAGGTCTCGAGCCTTAAAGCCATAGCCGGCATGACGGTCGCCCCGCAAGTTGTCCGATTAACTCGGCGATCCGTGGGGCCATTATAGGAAAAGTCGGCCCATCGTGCGTGAATTAATCCACGCGGCCAATCCGGTTGCCGCGGGATGCCAATTCTCGGATGCCAATTTTCTGGTCGATTCTGTTCGACTCACCCAAATTCACCGCTGATCGCGGTAAAGTACTTCCTATGACTCAACTTGGAATCCCCCGGGCGCAAAACGCAACCACTGGCACCACGGCCGCTGAACTGCCGTGGCTGCTCGCGCTGCTGGGTAAAGTGCCGCTTTCGGTTGCCCGCCAGGTAGGCTCGTTCATCGGCCTGGTGAGTTGGCTTGCGTCACCCGCATACCGGAAAAAAATCAAGACCAACCTTGCCCTGGCCGGATATCACTCGGGTAAAGTGCCCCGACAGGCAATTTTTGAGGCCGGCAGGCTGATCGCCGAGTGTCCGTATATCTGGTCGCGTACCCCGCGCGAAATCAGCCGCCGCATCCTGATGAATTGTTCACCCGAACACATGGCCGAAATGGCCGCGGCTGAAAAGCGTGGCAAAGGGGTGCTTATACTCACCCCGCACCTGGGGTCGTTCGAAGTAGCGGCCCGCTACTACGCGGCCCACCGGCCAATCACCGTGTTGTTCAAACCAGCCAAAATAGACTTCATCAACAAGTGGCTGGTTGCGGCCCGCCAGGTGGACGGCATCAACGCCGTTCCGCCAACCGTAGGCGGCCTGCGGCAAATGCTGCGCACCCTGCGCCAGGGCAATATTGTTGGCTTACTGCCAGACCAGGTGCCCACCGGGGGGGACGGTGAATGGTCGCGATTCTTTGGCCAGCCCGCCTACACCATGACCCTGCCGCAACGCCTGGTTGAGATGACAGGCTGCGCCGTTGTGTTGTGCGTTGGCGAACGGCTCGATGCCGGGCGCGGCTGGCGGATGCATTTTGAACCACTGAACGAAGTGCCCACCCCGGCAGTGGTCAACGCGCGTTTCGAGCAATTGATCCGGCGCCTGCCAGAGCAATACCTGTGGGGTTACAACCGCTACAAAGTGCCCGCCGGGGTGACCCCGGCGGATGACCCTGGTTCCATGCTGCGCGACCCGCACAGTATCCTGGCGGCCCCACCATCCGAGGTCATCGGCCGGGCAGTGGCTATTGATATCAGCGCCGACGCCGACCCGACATCGGCAGTACCGTACCCACCCGACGTTGTGCGGCAATAAATGACCTGCCAATGAGTTCGCTGGCCGCAAAAGCGGCGCTATCGCTGTTGCATGGCGTTGGCAGATTGCCAGTTGGGGTTATCCGG
>JBAUID010000210.1:0-1946 GCA_049680625.1 Burkholderiaceae bacterium
ACCTGGCTCTCTCCAGCCGCCCTGCCCCACGACGCAGTCCATTGTTCTGGATCGCAGTCCATGAGCGTTACTTTGACATTGCGCTGGGCGAGTTGCGTCGCTAACGCGATAGCGGCGGTCGTCTTACCGGCACCGCCCTTCGAGGTAGCAAAAGAAACCACTGGCATAGCTGTTACTCCGTTGGCATCGAGTCGAATGGTGGTACACACCGTGTGCAACACCGAGTGAGACAATCTGTTGCACACGGCCAGTCAAAACTGATGCCCAGCGCACTCTACGAGTCCCTTGAATCGATCATAGGCCGGGGCAACAAGGTGTACAACTTCGAGGCACACACGGTGTTGCACAGCAGGAACAATTGGCCGAAAAGACAATAAATACGGGCCAAAGGGGCGGTTTATGTTGCACGACGTGTTGCACACCTTGTGCAACCAGACTGACGGCTCGCAAGGCGAATTGAGAGCCGAACTGCCTGAAATTTTGTGGAACAAGCTGTCCCACAACTCGTTCCACAGCGAGTTGGACATATGGTGCAACAGCCTCCTACTGATGACGGGAAGGGTGGCTACCCACCAATGCCACAATTGATACTGCGGTGCATCCAGCAATCGGAATGTACGCCGTAGGTTGATATTAGTTTGAACTGATTGGTATTTCTGTTGCTGTCAATTGTCCGCGATCGTGGGACCTTCTGCGTTTCCGTTTTGGACATTCTGGTCTGGCTGATGGGCTCAGGAAAAAAGCCTCGACCTAAACCAATTCCGGGTGTCGATGCCAATCATAAGGTGGTTATTCGCAGCTAATATCCCGTATATGCGCGGTCGCAAGTGTTGTGGTACGCCTTACCGGAACTACACCGACGATGAGAAGGTACGACCAATACTGCGCTCGCCCAGGTCAGGGCCATCTAGAAATTCAGTATCTAACGTAGACAAAGTTCGCTGCGCGAGGAGCTCGTTTAGTCCCACCAACGGGGGGTAGCTCCAAAATAGCGGTACAGATGCTCTATCGCGCCTACCGATTGATACAACGACAGGCTGGTGCCGCATTGGCCGCAAACGGCGAGGCCGCCCCATCGGCGAATGAATAGAGATAGTCTTTACCTTGATCGTGGCAACGCGTTTCGCATTGCCGCTCCAACGGTTTTTGAAGTGCGTACATGAGAACCGTGAAAGCAACTCCAGTTAACAGCATGACCACGATGGTCGTGGCCGTTCGTCTGCGGCCCCACCACTTAAGCGCCCGAAACTGACCCGCTGGCGTCTGCGGTCCATTCGGAAAGTCAATACACTGCATACATAGTCCACCGGTCCGCTGGGCGGTTGAGGGGAGTATTTGCGCGTCGCAGTAACGGCAACCGATTCGCTTCATACCGAATGATAGTCGGTGTCTGTGGCGAGGTGCGAGTCGAATACAAAAAGGACGCCCGTTCCGTCCTCGGATCAACGGGTAAATGATTCATCATGAGATCAGGTCCATTTATCGTCCCGTCGACTCGATGGGTCGCTTCGGTGCTACCGCATGGCCTTACTGTCATGTTGCTTTGGCAGTACGCGCTGAATATCGAAAGTGCCTCAGCGGTTTTGCACGCCGCGGATAATTTCTCCGTCGATGAGCGTATGGATCGCGACCGCTGTCACCGAGAAGGCGGAGGCGATGGCGACCCGCGGTTTTGATTGCCGGGCAGGGCGGGTGTGTCGGTCCGATTGGCTGTCGTTGGTACGGCATGTAAACGATGAACCATCTGAGGGGCGAGACGAAATTTCGGTAAATGGGTGGACAAAGTCCTATCTCAGGCTGCGTATTGCAGGCTTCCGTCAACGTCCGACATGCTTGTTTCATCAAAGGTTGGTTGCCGACAAAACGACATGCCCCATAAATACTATTATGTTGCTATCATTCTCGAACCGAGACAGTATCCGGTACCGAAACTCGCTATGCCGGGA
>JBAUID010000211.1:0-5905 GCA_049680625.1 Burkholderiaceae bacterium
GCTCAGGGGCTTTTATTTCTTATTTCAGTTGTGTTGTTCTTTATCTATCGCCGATGGGTTGTCCGCAAACAACCCAAATGGAATCCGGATGACTGACGTCAATCACGACGAAATCGTGCGAACTGCCCTACAACACGAAAGGCCTAAACCATATCATTGACGTCTTGGCCGATTGGTGTCGAAAATCAGCCGCTTACCCGAAACTGAACACGACGGTTTTGGTCATCCCGTGGTGTGGTGCCGGGCAATGGTTCACTCGGCCCTTTACCGATCAGCTGTAACCGGGTTGGCTCAATGCCGTAATGTTCAACC
This sequence comes from Burkholderiaceae bacterium, assembly GCA_049680625.1. GTDB lineage: Bacteria > Pseudomonadota > Gammaproteobacteria > Burkholderiales > Burkholderiaceae_E > JAUIAI01. The sequence continues at coordinate 313 of JBAUID010000211.1, forward strand.
AGGACACGATAGACACCCATCGCCCGCTCCCAGGACAACACCATATTGCGACGATAGCTCCCGGTGGCGTCTGTATGACCTTCGATAACCAGGTTCACGTTGGTATCGGACCGCAAGACCTGGGCAACAGATTCAATAAAACCCAGAGAATCGTCTTCGATTCGGGCGCTACCGCGGGCAAAGTTAATTGGCATTCCGGCGGCAGGCCCGGCCGCCCCCGGAGTTACCGGCGCAGAGACCGGGGCCGCCGCACTGACAGCGGCCTGTGAGGCCTGCGGTACGTTCGCAGGAATTTTTCCTTCAGACTTCCAGACAATGCCGCGAGTGAGACCGTTCGCGTCTGGCTTCGACGGGCTACCACCCAGTAACGCTTCGCGCAACTCGCCAGCGGTTGGTGGTTTTTTGAAAAAAGTGACCTGGGCACTGGCCGGGCTCACCACTGCCGGCACCAGCGCAATAGCGATTGCAATAGGCGAAACCATTCGGCGAATTAATTTAAATTGAACTGAACGCATGCGACTTGCTCCGTAATAGTTGTACGACTTGTTTTCTTACTGCATCTGTCTGTAGATTGTTGCCACAGATGTAACAATCAGCGATTGCCGATGCGAACCGCACCACTTTGTAACTGAATAACTGCAGGAATATGAATGTTTGTCGTTCCGCCACTCGAGTTGTTACCGATTTCTACCGTCGAGTTATTAAAAACACCACCTTGGGCCTGGGTAACCGTGCCGATATTTACATTGGTACGCCCGCCATTGGCGGCCTCACCAATACGCATTTTCTGACGATTCAACGCACCGGCCTGCACCTGGGTCGCGGCACCGATATTCACGTTGCTGCGCCCGCCATTTTTTGCATTGCCAATTTTCATCGACTGAGTATTTAATGCACCCGCCTGAACCTGGGTAGCAGCACCAATATTGACGTTGGACTTTCCGCCGGTGGTGGCATTTCCAATCGCCATGTTCTGGTTATTAAGCGCACCAGCTTGTACCTGGGTAGCAGCGCCGATATTCACGTTGGACTTGCCACCTTTGCTGGCATTACCGATTTTCATGGTCTGATTTTGCACTGCTCCGCCTTGTACCTGGGTAGCGGCACCAATATTTACCCGACTGCGGCCTGATTTGTCAGCATTGCCAACTTCCATCACTTGTCGATTCAAAGCGCCACCCTGGATCTGAGTAGCCGCGCCAACATTGGTATTACTCTGTGCGCCCTTACTAGCGTTGCCAAGTTTCATCGACTGGGTCTGCAAAGCGCCACCCTGGATCTGGGTCACCGCACCAACGTTGGTGTTGCTTTTGCCACCCCGGCTGGCATTTCCAATGCGCGCTTTCTGATCGTTGAGCGCTCCGCCCTGAATCTGATTTACCGTGCCCAGGTTAACCGTGCTCCGACCGCCACGAGTGACATCACCTATATTGGCTTTTTGCTTACTTAAAACCCCTTTTTGTGTCTGACTGCCCGAGCCCAGGTTTACCGTCGCCGACTGGGCACTGACGGCGCCCGAACCAAGCATTAGTCCGGCCGCGGCTAAGGCGACAAGAACAGGGCTCAGAGAGATTCGTGATGATTTCATTTCAGCCTCCGTGGCTGGTTGGCGCTTATCGTTGATCAAGACTGGCTGCCTCACCAATCTTCTTCTTAACGACCGGATCGCCGATGTATTCGACGGACCCGGCCCCTTTAATTGTGACATCGAGCTGATCTGACACCCTGACCACGGCATCTGCCGCCCCACTAACTTTCAGGACGGCTGATTGTCCGGTCAGGTTTTCGGCATCGTAGGATGCCGAGTCGCTCAGTTTGACCTGCTGGCTGGCAACCTGGCCAGCCAATGTCATTGAACTGCTCCCACTTAAGTCGCTCATGAGGACCCGAAGGTTCACGTCATTGAGCTGAATATCCGCGGAATCGGCGCCTCGAACGATGAAATTGTCCGCGTGCAGCTTGTCAATCTGCAGACTGACAGCCCCATGCCCGTTTACCGCTTTCAAACTCGGCGTCATGACCACAATGTTCACCGCTTGCTGGGTGGAATAACCTTTTGTACTGCGAATCTGTAGTTCGCCGTCAGCCACCGACACTGCCAGGCTGTCGAGTACCTGTTTTTCAGCGCTCAGCCTAACTTCGCTCTTGCTTCCTAAAACAACATTGACTTGGGCTGGGATCCCGACAGACAAGCGATCAAACGAACCGGGCTGCCGGACGTCGTCTATCGATGTGGCCGTTAGACTGGTCGGCAGGCAAGCCAGCAGACCTACTCCGGCAATTTGCCGGGCCGCAATTCGTCTGCTTTGTCCTTTGCGATTCATTTCGTCTCTCACCGGAGAACTAGCGGGCCTGGTCAAGAATACACATGCCGTGCTTCAAGTCCAGTACCTGCAACGATTTGCTTTCTGACGTCTTGAGTCGAGTTGCCCCAGGCAGCTTGTTCTTTCCAAGATCGATACCCCGGGTTTCGTAGATAAGCCGTCCTTCCTGCCAGCACTTAAACACGTCGGTGCTGTCTGCAATCTTGTCGGGCACCCGAGCCATGGTTTCAACCTTGGTATGAGTGGTTTTTCCGTTCGGCGCTGTTTTATCCATCCCACCAACAGCCCATGGTGTTGTGAAAACAGCTGCGACGAAAACTGCGGTCGCCGCCAGGGCGGGTTTACTGAACCTGGACATCATAGACTCCTACGCCTACGCCAACCCCGGGGCCGGCTTTCTGGCGAAATGCTGAATGAATTTCCTCGGTACTCTTGGCAACGGCGAGCGTTTTCAACGGTTCTGTACCAACGGGTTGCTTTGCTGCGAAACAAGCGATCGATTCCTGCGCGCCGGTCGGGCTGGCAATGAACCGGAAAGGTAAGCTCCCTGGAAACTTGAGGCGGGTTCCCGCTGCCACGGCCGGGTTGGTTTGCACCGGATTTGGAAAAAACTGATTGACCCGGCCCCGCTCGTCAAGCAAATAGCAGTAAAGGTAAGCATCCTGATCAATCGCGACATCAATCGCAAAAGGCTGACCCCGGGTGTGGACAGTGTTTTTACCCTGCATACCGCCGATGTAAACAAACGGCACTTGCTGGGTAGATGCTGAACCGGCGATATTGTCAGTTGCCTGTGGTGTACCGGCGGGTGCAGCCGTCGGTGCAACGGTAAGGCCAACATCACCACCCTGGCGAATGGCCAGCGCTTTTTGCTGCACGGCAGCGTGATCAGTCTTGAGGTAGCTCTTGAAAAACTCAAAATCCAGGGTTGGGCTTGGTTCACGCCCCATGGCTTGCTGATAAACAGCGATTGCCTGCAGCAAACCATCGTCAACCTCGCCAGTCACATCACCTTCATACAGGCCGCGGGCGCGCATCTGTTGCTGGAAATAGGCAACCAGAGAAATGGGTTCAGCCGCGAGCGTCTCCCACCAGTCAGTCAGCTCAGTCAGGACCAACGGTTCTTCATCGGTCGCGCCAAGGCAGGTCCAGTAAGGAATTTTGGTCAGTTTGCCAAACAACTCGATGATGGCCAACTCGGACAAGGTGCGCAACGCCTGGGCAGTGCCTTCACTTTTGCTCATGGTGAAGCTGAAGTTCAAACCAAATTTACGCGTATTGACTTCTCCGTCGGTACCAGAACCCTGCTTCAGCACAAGCACGGAGTTTTTCGACACGACACCTGGAATCAAAACAAGTTCGTTAGTGTCAATCATGCTCAGGTCAAGGGCGAGCACCGACCCACTGCCTTGCTTGGCCACCCCGGCAGAGACAGCGCCAATACCAATACCCGCATCCCCTTGCTTACGGACAAGGGACTCATCGAACTGTGAAATGGACCCACGAATGGTGAAGTCCGGGGTGTTATCAATTACTTTGTCACGGGTGCCAAAACCAACCACCGCACCCAGGGTCTGGTCGGTGATGCTGAAGGCCACCAGTCGAATGCCCCGGCTGCGTCGGCTCATTTGAGACACAGCCGAGATAATCATATCTTTGGCCCCAGCTCGCACCTTACTTGTGCTGTCCGGAATGTCTTCGATCAGAACGCCAATATCACGAACACCGTAAGTCATAAACATGATGTCCATGCAACGCAGGGCCGAAGCAAAACTGGTCACGGTTCGGGTCGGCGCTTGTTTCGGACCAAGCTTTTGCTCTTCAACCCGTTTAACAACATCTTGATCATAATCGGTCACGGTGGCACAAGCGCCGAGCGCCAGCGCAACAGCGCCAGCACATGCAAGCTTGATGAATCGACCGGGGCCTTCGGTGCTCTTGGTTTTCATGATTGTCTCTGTTTCCTAGCCGGGCTATTAGCGGCACTTCGCCGCGTTAATCACGGGCCCAGTCACTACAATAGTAGTGTTACGCGGATTGATTCTCGAACGGGCAGATTTGTCGTTGTCGTTGTTAGCAATATTGACCGCTCCGCAGTCGTCAGTACTGTTGAAGCGACCGGCAGAATTTGAGCTGCGGGGCGACCGCTGTTTGATTTTCTGACGTGCTACCTGGGCTTGTAGCTTTGGCTCAAGATCGGAAACCTCCGAGCTTGCTGCTCGCGCATCGGAGAAAATTGAGTTGCCGCTAACAAGGGCAACGAAAGCCAGGGCAACCAGACTGGTGCCGATTCGGATACTTGCTCTCATTTAGAACTCCTGGAAGGTTGCTGTTAATTTTCTGTTGGTTGACATCAGTCGTTAGCCAACTCTAAATTACTCGGGTACTAATGATTAGTCGAATCTTGCTGAACAAAGGTTCTATCTGCGAGATTCTAAATTTTCCGATTTAGTCTTCGTCTATTTTCATTACAAGTAATGCAAACGAGAAAGCCGCGGGAGGGTAAACAACCCGACCGCGGCCTGCCTGAACTGTAGCGATTTAGTTCTTGATGTTTCCAGCGCTCATTTTTTGGGTGTTACCAAGCCCACCTTTTTGAGACTGGCTAACGTTCTTGGCTACCACATTGGACTTGCCTTTACCCTTTACGTTGCCCAGCTCGATTTTCTGAGTATTACCCAGGCCACCTTTTTGCGATTGCTTGATGTTCTTGGCGGTCACGTTGGACTTACCTTTACCGTCCACATTTCCGATGGCAATCTTTTGCGTGTTACCCAGACCACCTTTTTGTGACTGCTTGATATTGGTGGCATTTACCTTGGACGAACCCTTGCCCTTAACATCGCCGATTTTTAAGGCCTGGGTATTGCCCAGCCCACCTTTCTGAGACTGACCAATGTCCTTGGCAGTGACGTTCGATTTGCCTTTGCCATCTACGTTTCCAATTGATACTTTCTGGGTGTTTCCTAAGCCACCTTTTTGCGATTGCTTCAGACCGTCGACAGTGACTTTCGAGCTGCCCTTGCCTTTTACGTCGCCGATGTTCGCTTTCTGGGTATTACCCAGGCCGCCTTTCTGACTTTGATTAGCGTTCTTCAGGGTAACCGATGAAGACTGAGCCATGCCCGTGCTGGCGAAAACTGCGGTAACGGCGGCTGCGATGATGAGCTGTGAAATTTTCATTTTTAAGTCCTGGATAGTTAATTGATTGGAATGTTTTCGTTACTGATGTTGCGGTTAGAAAGTTCAGAACGTTGTTGCCTCGTTCT
>JBAUID010000212.1:0-97753 GCA_049680625.1 Burkholderiaceae bacterium
CCTATAACCTGCTTTGGTTTGAGGAACCGATCATTCCCGATGACTACAAGGGTTACGCCAAAGTTGCGGATGCCACCGGGATGCCGCTGGCAATGGGAGAGAACCTGCACACGATTCACGAGTTTGAATTTGCGGTTGAACAATCCAAACTGTCGTTTATTCAGCCTGACGCGTCGAACTGCGGCGGGGTGACGGGTTGGCTGCGGGTTGCTGAGCTGGCTGCCCGGCACGGTCTGCCGGTTTGCAGCCACGGTATGCAGGAGTTACACGTCGGTTTAATGTCAGGCCGGTCGAATTCTGGCTGGCTCGAAGTCCATTCTTTCCCGATTGACCAGTACACCCACCGTCCGTTGGTTGTAGAAAACGCCAGGGCCGTTGCCTCAGACGAAGCCGGAACCGGGGTGAGCTTCAATTGGGAAAAACTGGCTGCTTTTCGGCAGAATTGATCACAAACCGGAGCAAGAGACAACAATGGTGAATGCCGCGGAAAAATTGCCGGTGCTTATCGCCGGAGGTGGCCTTGGTGGCCTCGGGTTGGCACTGGCGCTCGGGCGGCGTGGGGTTGCCGTGCAAGTTCTTGAGCAAGCCAATGAGATTGTGCCGATCGGCTACGGTATTCAGTTAGGCCCAAACGTCTTTCCAATTTTTATTGAGCTTGGCGTGTACGACGCTGTTCTGGCAGCGTCACATCAACCGCCGGCCCTGGTAATGCCGGATTCGATCGGGGGTGATGAGTTACTGCGCATTCCCGTAAATACCACCATATTTAAAGAGCGGTTTGAGCATCCGTACGTTGTCATACACCGTGGAGATTTACATGACATTTTACTCACGGCATGCGCCGACTATTCCAATATCGAGCTGACTTCCTCGGCCAATGTAATTGGTTACCGGGAACATCCCAACCATATTTCAGTGCGCACTGAAGACAATCGATCATTTGATGGTCTTGCCCTGGTTGCAGCCGACGGCGTAAAAAGTCTGCTGCGCGAAACCTTTGTTGCCGAAAAAGGCCCGGTACCGATCGGCTATGTTGCGCACCGGACAACCGTGTCGATGTCTGACGTACCACCAGGTTTTCCTTATCGTGATGAAGTGGTGTTGTGGGCAGGCCCCGGGCACCACGTTGTTAATTATCCGTTACAAGACGGCAAGGTACTGAACATTGTCGCTGTCTTTAAATCGGACGGTGGATCGACAACTGGTGACTATCAGAGAGAGTTTGATTCTGTTTACCGCAACGTGTGTCCTGATTTACGGGGCTTGCTCCAATTTATGGACTTAAAACGACGTTGGGATCTGAGCGACCGCGACCCGATTCGTTCCTGGTACGCCGGGAGAGTAGTCTTACTGGGTGACGCGGCACATCCGGCGCTGCAATCGCTGGCCCAGGGGGCTTGTATGGCGCTTGAAGATGCGTCTTGCCTTGCTCAGCAATTATCGACAGCAGTCGATCTTAGTCGGATCTCGGTGGAGAGGGCTTTTGCGGCCTACCAAAAGGCGCGTTTTATTCGCACCGCGCGCCTGCAATTAGAGTCAAGATCGCTCTGGGGGTTTTATCATGCAGGTGGAATCGAACGCGAGGTTCGCAATGCGGCACTTTCTGAGCGCAGCGTCAGTGATTCTTACCAATGTGTCAGCTGGCTTTGGGATAGTAGGAATAATGCACAAGCCGTGAGTACGCAACCCGATGAAGCAGGAAGTATATGAATCCGAATATTGTTATTTATGGTGCCGGTGCCGTGGGTGGTTATGTTGGTGGTTATTTGACTAGGGACGGACATACCGTGACCCTGGTTGACCCGTGGGTTGAGCACGTGCAAGCCATGCGCGAACCTGGACTAATACTCAAGGGGCTGACCGAGCCGGAGTGTTTTCAAATAGCGGTCAATGCGCTTACCCCAGACGAATATCTCAATTCACCTAATCAGAGTCCGGTAGACATCGGTATCATTTCGACCAAGTCTTATGACACTGAAACCGCGGCTCACTTTTTAAAGCCTCTGCTTGCGCCAGATGGTTTTGTGGTGTCGTTGCAGAACTGTATTAACGAGCCGGCGATTGCTGCGATAGTCGGAGAGGAAAAAACGGTTGGCTGTATTGCCAGTACGATTACGGTAGGTTTGTATACCCCAGGATTGGTTCAGCGTAACGTGCCTCGGCGTGGCGCAGCCTATACTGTATTTCGCTGTGGTGAATACGGTGGCGGGTTATCACAACGGGTTCAGGATTTTGCAACGCTGTTAGCGCCGGTGGACTCGGCCCGCGCGACTGACAATCTAATGGGTGAGCGGTGGACCAAGCTGGTGATTAACACCAGTCGAAACGGTATTCTCGCCGCGACGGGAATGGAGACTGCGGCGATGGAGCTCGATCAGGGACCACGTCGCCTGTGTATTCGAACTGCCGCCGAAACCATCCGCGTTGCGCAGGCACTTCAGGTGAAACTCGAAGATATTGGTGGCTTTGCACCGTCGGTGTGGGTGGCCGCGGCCCAAGGTGACGCGGCCGCACTCGAATCCATTGAATCCGACATGCTGGCGACCGCAAAAACACGGGTCGCAGGTACACAACTATCGATGGGCCAGGATATCGAAAAAGGACGGCGCACGGAGATTGACTACCTCAACGGCCTTGTTGTCGAAAAAGGCCGTGCCGTGGGCATTGACACACCAGCCAATGAAATAATCTGGCAAGCCGTACGTCGGGTCGAAAACGGTGAGGTCAAGCCGGCAATGGCTAATATCGCTGCCGGTTTTTAGCCTGGCAGGCTGCTGATAAACCTTTCGGGGCCATTGGATTTCGGACTTTTTTGAACCACCCACCTCAACCAAATTAGAGAATGTTATGAATCGCTGGCAATCACGTCGTCAAAATTTTCGTAAGTTGCTTGCGCAATCTGGCTGCGTTTCGCCGGCTTCCGTACACGACCCGGTGTCAGCACGCATCGCTGAACACCTGGGGTTTGAAGTAGGCATTTTTGCGGGGTCGGTGGCGTCCCTGACCGTTCTGGGCGCACCTGACATCATCTTACTTACGATGACCGAGTTTGCACAGCAAGCGATGCGGATTTCCCGCGCCAGCGAATTACCGGTGTTAGTGGATGCCGACCATGGGTACGGCAATGCAATGAACGTTATGCGCTGCGTCGAAGAACTCGAAGCGGCTGGCATCGCGGCATTGTCGATTGAAGATACCGAGCTACCGTCTCCTGCTGGCTCTGGTGGTGTGCCAAGATTGACGTCAATCCAAGAAGGGGTTGGCAAAATGAAGGCCGCGCTTGCGGCGCGGCGAGATCCGGATCTTGTCATTGCCGGACGTACCAGTGCGGCGTCAATTTCAGATCCCGAAGATGCGGCTCAGCGGGCCCTGGCGTACGAGAAAGCCGGGGTGGATGTGTTGTTTCTGGTTGGCGTGAAAGATTCTGACGCATTGCGAACCATTACCTCGGTGACAACCCTGCCGGTCATTCTTGGCAGCGCCGGTGCTGATCTGAAAGACCCCGCTGTTCTGGCATCGAACCGGGTTCGCATTTGTTTGCAGGGGCATCAGCCATTTGCTGCTGCTACCCAGGCTATTTATGACACGATGAAGCGTTTACGGGATGGTGAGTCGCCATCCGAACTGCCAAACCTTGCGTCTGCCGAACTGATGCAAATGGTTACCCACGGTGACGAATATAAGCAATGGGCTGCTCGCTTCCTGGATGGAAAAAGCTAACAATTTGAGCAGAAACCATTAGCATTGGTATAACTGCTGACGATTTGTTGAAATCCAGCACTTCAGGCATGCTCCCGACCTCACTTATTTCTGCGAACAAAACCTTATGCGGCAATCAATAGAACAACGTCTGGCTGAAGAAATGGAAGTGCGTGAACCCCAGGTGCTGGCTACCGTTGCTTTGCTGGACGAAGGCGCGACTGTGCCGTTTATTGCCCGCTACCGAAAAGAGGTTACCGGAGGCCTTGATGACACTCAGCTGCGTATGCTGGCAGAGCGGCTCATTTATATGCGAGAGCTCGATGAGCGTTGTGATGCGATAAAGGCCGCAGTTGCCGAACAAGGGAAATTAACTGATGCGCTAACCGCCAGTCTGGAAGCCGCACAAACCAAGCAGCGGCTCGAAGATTTATACGCGCCGTTCAAAAAGAAGCGACGCACCAAGGCGCAGATTGCCCGTGAAGCCGGGTTAGAGCCGCTGGCGCAGTTGCTGCTAGCCGATCCTGCCAAAGACCCGCAGGTTGAGGCAGCAGCTTTCCTGAAGCCAGCTTTCACTACTGACGCAGGTGACAACCCGGGGGTTGAAGATGCTGTGGCCGCCCTGGACGGCGCCCGCCAGATCCTCATGGAACAATTTGCTGAAGACGCCGATCTGGTCGGCCGCATTCGCAATGAGTTCCAGACCCGAGGGGTTGTGTTGTCCCAGGTGGTCAAAGGCAAAGAAGAAGACGGTGCAAAATTTGCAGACTACTTTGGGTCTCAGGAGCCATTGTCGAAAATCCCGTCGCATCGCGCGATGGCGTTGTTAAGAGGTCGTCGCGAACAAGTTCTTCGGGTTTCCCTGGCGCTGGATGACGAAGTGCAATCCGAAGGTGAAGCGGCAACCGGAAGTGGGTCTGTATGGTGTGAATCCCAGATTGCCGCTAACGCTGGTATCCGCGATTTGGGTCGACCCGCCGATAACTGGTTAATCGAAGCGGCACGCTGGACCTGGCAGGTGAAACTTTCGTCGCAAATATCTGCTGAGCTAATGACGGCGTTGCGTGAACGCGCAGAGGCAGATGCGATAGATGTCTTTGGACGCAACCTGAAAGATTTACTATTAGCCGCTCCGGCAGGTCGCCGACCAACCATGGGCCTGGATCCGGGGCTTCGGACCGGGGTCAAGGTAGCCATTGTTGATGCAACGGGTAAGTTGCTTGCGGCCGATACTATTTATCCGCACCCACCGCGCAAAGACACTGTAGGGTCTATTGCCAAGTTAGCCGGACTTGCTAAAACCCACGGTGTTGAACTGGTTGCGGTTGGTAACGGCACAGGGTCGCGGGAAACTACCAAACTGGTTAATAAACTTGCTGCAAAACATCCTGAATTGAAACTGACCCAGGTGTCTGTTTCAGAGGCCGGCGCATCCGTGTATTCAGCGTCAGCATTGGCGGCAAAAGAGTTTCCGGGTCTTGATGTCAGTTTGCGCGGGGCCGTTTCTATTGCGCGCCGGTTACAGGATCCGCTGGCCGAACTGGTGAAAATCGAACCCAAGGCTATCGGGGTTGGGCAATATCAGCACGACGTTTCGGAAACCCGTCTCGCTCGAGCTCTGGATGCTGTTGTCGAAGACTGTGTTAACGGGGTTGGGGTTGATGTGAATATTGCCAGCATTCAGCTACTCAGCCGGATTGCTGGTCTAAGCGCTGCTCAGGCCGAAAATATTGTCCAATATCGTGACGAGAACGGTGCTTTCAAGAACAGGCAGCAGTTATTGAGCGTGAACCGTCTTGGTGAACGCGCCTATGAGCAAGCCGCCGGTTTTCTGCGAATTCTGGATGGTGACAATCCGCTGGACGGCTCAGCCGTGCATCCGGAGGCCTACCCGTTGGTTGAAAAAATGCTGACTGATATTGGTGCCGGTATTAGCGAAGTTATCGGTAAACCGCAAGCCGTCGCGAAACTGACACCGGACAAATACGTCAACGATCACTTCGGCTTACCGACAATAATTGATATCCTGAAAGAGCTGGAAAAGCCTGGCCGGGATCCACGCCCGGGGTTTAAGACAGCCAGTTTCAAAGACGGTATCGAGAAACTTGCTGACCTGAAACCTGACATGGTGCTTGAAGGGGTTGTCACGAACGTTGCCGCATTTGGCGCCTTTGTTGATATTGGCGTACACCAGGACGGTTTGGTACATATTTCGGCTCTCGCCGACAAGTTTGTCTCCGACGCGCATCAAGTAGTAAAAGCTGGTGACGTTGTCAAAGTAAAAGTGCTCGAAGTTGATGCGGCCCGAAAGCGAATTGGGCTCACTATGCGGTTAAATGATCCGCAACCCGATGAGAACAATGCACCAGGATCCAAACCGGGCTCAGCCGCTCGCAAGACGGGCCGAAACGGGGCAGGGCGGCGCAAGTCCCAGGCTGAAAGAGAAGTTACAGCGGAAAACAAGTCCGCGAAACCCGATGGTCGTCCGAATCGCGGTGGAAAACGGCCGTCGGACACTGCAGGAAAATCTGACAAGTCAGCGGATCGGTCAGATAAATCTCGTCGGCCCAATCGCGGCAAACCCCGGGATGACAGCCGGGGGGGCCGACCAAGGGAAGACAAACAACCCAGTGCAATGGCGCTTGCGCTTGCGGCCGCGGGTGCGAACAAACTCAAAGCATCAAAACCCTGAGCCCGTGGTCTTAATCAATTAGGTTCCTGGCCCAGTAGGCTCCGGGCTATTCGTTGTGCCGAATCCAGCGCGCCTTCGATCAGGCCGGGGCTGAGGCTGGCTGTTTCAGCGCCAGCGAACCATAGCCGATGGTTCTGATGACTATGGCGCAGGATATCGGGGCGGATTGCAGGATGACTCATTTGGCCGTCTATATCTGACCCGGTCGTAACCCGTGACTCGGTTGCCCAATCCTGGATATGAATTGCCAGTGGTGCGGGGCTACTTGCTCCAAAGCAGCGAATCAGTTGTTCGTGGATTTTCTGTTTCAGTTCGTCGGCTCTGGCACGGCGCTCGATTGCCGGCCAGCCGATGAAGCCGAATATTGCTGCGGGATGCCCTTGCGGACCACAATGGTCATGGCCTTCAGCGATTGGGCCACAATGACTGGCAAGACGACCTGATAAACCGCAGTCCCGCCAATATGGGTGTTCGAACAGCGCTACCGCTTTCGCATGGGCCGACATCCAGGTCGGCGTTTGTGACAATGCTGATCTTAGTGGTTCGGCGAGGCTTGGGACCCATGTGATTCTTTCCTGGGCAATCCTGGGCGGTATGGCCACAACCAGCTGATGACAGCTTAGCTGGTGGTCCCCCTGTGCTGTCTGCACGTTAACCAATACGGAGTCGTCGTGAAAAGTGACCGAGGTAACTGGCGAATTGAGGTGCAACAGTTGATCAGGTAAGTCGTCAACCAGCCGGTTAATCAGACTTTGAGGCCCGCCGACGATACACATACTCCCTTCCTGAGCAGGCACATCGTGCCGGGTCGGTGGTTGGGCTGGTCCGTGGTCAAATACGAGTTGACCACTGCTGAACTGGGGATAGGTTGGAATTTGTAAGTCGGCTAACCAGCGCGCTGCAACTGGTTGGTAGTCGGGCCACACCCAGGTTGGTCCGAGATCAGCAACTGGCTGGCCTTTTGGGTCGAATACAGAGCGGATTCGACCGCCGGCCCGCTCTGTGGCCTCAAGAACAACGATTGACTTTGTGCCGGCAGTTAACAGCCGGGCCGTTGCCAGACCGCAAAGACCGGCCCCGATGATGACAATGTCAGCATGCTTAGGTGGCATCGTGGTACTCGGGATATTTTGGCTTAGCTGGTTTAGTTGGCATCATTTGGCCGGCTTTTCGGTAACCCAAAGCCGAATAGTGCCGGTAACAACGTCATTGCCATTCGTGTCTTTTGCCACCACGGGCACGTCAATTTCACCGGGCCGCCATGTCGAAGGCGCAACCCGAGCCGTACACGTGATGTCGGTAGCGCCTTTGCTGACGTATTCGAGGCTCATTCCTTTTGGAATCCAGCGCAGATGGGTTGGAATTGACGCTTCTGCCATAAACCCCATTGCCATTTCCAAGCCATTGGCAATGGCGATGACGTGAACAGTGCCGATATGATTGCTTACCGCTTTGCGTTTACGAATCGATACAGTGCAGCAGTTGGCCTCAAGTTTTTCAACAATGGGCGATATCGACGTAAAATAGCGGGCCTTGCGGGCGGCAAACCGGGAAAATATCCGGCGCCCCATTGGATAGGTCAGCATTCGGTTGTACAGCGCTAAAAGATGATTTTGTGGCATTCGAGGTAGCCTGGATTTTTGTATGCAATTGGCGGTGGTGCCTCTACCAAAGCGCCCGGGCATCAAACTGATGCGGTCATCCCGTCACGGCCAGGGTCGGCTCCACCGTCACACACACCGTCGACAATCCGCACCGCGTGAACGCCGGCAAACATGTAACCCGACGCAAAACGGCGGGTGGGATAACCGAGGTCGTTCAGGCCTTGCTCTGTCTTCCGGAAGATTCGGTTGCTCAATTCAATCGTGTCAGAAGTTGCACTGATTCGTGGCGCTGAAACGGCTTGCTGAGCATCCATGCCAAAGTCGACTACATTCAGGATCGATTGCAAAACCCCCATCGTAATGTAGGTAGCGCCAGGCGCCCCAGTCACAAAAAACGGAGCGTCGTCTTTGAATACGATTGTCGGACACATGGCCGAGAATCGCGATTTACCCGGTGCCAGCGATCCGGCGCGCCCGGGTCGGGGGTCAAAAACACCCATGCAACCGTTATACATAAAGCCCAAACCTGGGGTTATTACGCCAGCAGGCATACCAAGTGAATGGGTCATGCTAAAACACAGATTGTTTTCATCGACAACCGTAATCTGGGTCGTGTCTTTACTTTCTGGTCCACCAGGGTTATGGCGAGGCACCAGAGTTTTTTCTCCGCTCCGGATCCGTTCAGCCATCGTTTGTGCGTAAGATTTGGAAGTCAGTTTTTGCACGGGTACATCTACAAATCTTGGGTCACCAACATGGGCGTCTTTATCAACAGTGGCGATTTTCATCGCTTCAGCAAGATGCACCAGGTAGTCGACCGAATTATGGCCCATTGCCGCCAGATCAAATTGCTCGAGTATGTTCAGCATTTCTAGCAGTAAAATGCCACCGCCCGGTGGCGGGTTGGTCGCGATCCGGTGCCCCCGATAACTGCCGATCATCGGTTTGTTGAAATCTGCGCTCACGGCTGCCATGTCTTCGTTGGTTATCAGGCCATTATTCGTTCGAATATCGGTGACAATTGTTGAGGCCAGGTTGCCGTGATAAAAATCATCGACGCCGTCATGGGCAATGTGCCGCAAGGTATTGGCCATATCAGGATTACGCAATACCTCGCCAACAGCATGCCGACTGCCATCCGGTTTTAGATAAATGCTGGCAGTATTTCGATAGCGGGAAATATATTCAGCATGGGGTAATCGGCCCTTGGTATGGGTTTCGTTCCACCACGCCGCCACATGTGGGCGAACCAGGAAACCGTTCTCAGCATACGCGATGGCCGGCGCCATAAGCTGATCAATCTGCCGGGTTCCAAATGCACTCAGAATCTCATCCAACGCTCGCAGCGTCATCGGGGTGGTGATTGACTGGTAACCTATTTCGTTTGCACGGTCTTTCAAGATGAAGCCGTAGCCGTCTTCGGTTTCTCCGACGACCCGGTCTGCCCACATGTCGGGGCGAACGCCCAGCGGTGCACGGCCATGAAAGTCCACAATAACGTGGTGGGCCCCCGGGGCATAGATGTGCGCCGATCCAAACCCTGCGATCCCGCACATTTGCGGATCGACGGCAGTCTGTACCAATGCAGCGGCAATAGCAGCATCAACTGCATTGCCACCATCTGCCAACACGTCCAGACCGGCTTCAACGGCCTCGGGTTGTGCTCCGGATATCGTGCCGCGGGTCATTGTCCAAAGCCATCGATGAGTTCTTTTGCCGCCAGAGTACGGGCCTCGGCTCCCGGGCTAATGGCCATGCCAAAAACTCCGTGGATGGAATCGTCCCGGTGGTAGGTATTTACTGCACAGCCTGCTTGTTGCAACGCTTGCGCATACATGAGGCCGTCGTCACATAATGGGTCGAAGCCGCAGGTGAATATCCATGCAGGAGCCAAGCCATGCAGCTGGCCGTGTAGTGGTGAAACGCGCGGATCCTGGCGTTGACTGTGATCCGGGAGGTAGTTGTCCCAGAACCATCGCATTGACTCCAGGCTCAGAAAGTAATCCGTTGCATTGGCCTGGTAGCTGGCGGACTCGAACGATGATTGAGTGACAGGGTAGATGAGCAGTTGCTTACGCAGACTGATGCCTTTGTCACGCGCGTGTTGCGCAACACTGGCAGCCAGATTGCCACCGGCACTGTCACCGCCGACGGCCATCCGGTTGATGTCAAAAGACAGTTTGCCGGCGTTTTCAATTACCCAATGGGTGGCGGCGATGCAATCTTCAAGCGCCACTGGAAATTGGTGCTCCGGTGCGAGCCGGTAGTCGACATTGACAATAGCGCACTGGGCCTGAGCCGCCATTTCCCGGCAGGCCAGCTCGCCTGAATCAAGGTCACCAAAAACCCAGCCTCCGCCATGAAACCAGACCAATACCGGCAGGTTGTCTGAGTCGTCTGGCCGGTAAATGCGCAGCGCGATGTCAGCGCCGTTCACCGGGATGATGGTGTTGTCGACCCGGTGAATCGGCGGCAGGGTTGACGGATCTGGCCGCAGGCCACGGAACGTCGCCCGCGCTTGCTCCGGGCTGCCTTTGTAGAAATCAGGAACCTTTAAGTCGTTGAAAATATCGAGCACATTTTGAACTTCAGGGTGGATTACCCCGCGGTTGCCAGTTTGCATATTGTCCGTCCTGTCGGTAAAAATTTTCTCTATCAAGAAATTTGCTTGTCTTGTCGTGTTGTTGTTTGATTGTGACTGATTGTGATTGATAGCCAAGTGTACGTTTTGTTTTGACGCTCCGGCGTTTTGCGGATTGTTGATCGACGGCAGATACAATGCCGTGATGACGGCAAAGAGGTCAAATTGGTCGGCAGCACAAATGGAGCGCGCGTTGGCACGCGCCGATATGCGGGTATTGCTGATGGTATTGTTTCACCTGACTGGTGATGAGACCTGGTTGCAGCCCCCTTTTTTGCCCGCCCGTGATGTTCGGCTGATTGCTGAAGAGTCAGCCGGTCTTTCCGAACAAGCCCGGCAGCAGATTTGTGCAGCCGTTCTGGCCCGGTTGTCTGAACCCGAAAAAACGCCGGCGATCAGCGACCCCGGAAACGAATTAATGGTCCGAATGATGCAAGTGTGCCTGGCTG
Organism: Burkholderiaceae bacterium; assembly: GCA_049680625.1. Taxonomy (GTDB): domain Bacteria; phylum Pseudomonadota; class Gammaproteobacteria; order Burkholderiales; family Burkholderiaceae_E; genus JAUIAI01. The sequence continues at coordinate 11,086 of JBAUID010000212.1, forward strand.
AAACGATTCCGCCTGAATATGCACCGATGATGCGCGAGCAATTAGGTTTTGTTGCCCGCAATGACGATATCCCGCACGTTAATGTCGCTAAGGTTCCTGAGCAAGTACGCCAGCGACCAGTGTTGATTGTTGGTGCCGGCGCCAGTGGCCTGGCAGTGGGCGCCAGTTTGCTGGAGCTGGGTATTCCATTTGTGATTGTTGAGAAGGCGGGTGACGTTGGTGGCACCTGGCGCGAAAACACTTATCCGGGTTGTGCAGTTGATACCCCGAATCACGCGTATTCTTATTCATTTGCCAAACCGTATTCATGGTCGCGATATTTTTCACCAAGAGATGAGCTGCAGGATTACCTCAGACGCAGTGCATCCGAGTTTGGCCTGACCAAACATATTCGATTCAACACGTCGGTTGAGGCCGCGCGGTGGGTGGAGCAAGAGGGCTGCTGGATCGTCAGCCTGCAAACCCACGATAGTGAAGAAGAAATTAAGGCAACGGCCCTGGTGAGTGCTATTGGCCAGCTCAGCCTGCCGGCGAAACCGGAATTTGACGGCAGCGATCAGTTTGCCGGCGATTTGTTTCATTCGGCACAATGGCCGGAAGGGATGGACATTACGAACAAACATGTTGCCGTCGTTGGTACCGGGGCAACGTCGATGCAATTGGTGCCGGCTATCGCCGATCAGGCAGCATCAGTCACCGTCTACCAGCGCAGCCCCCAATGGACAAGGCCCGTCGAGCGCTTTCATGACCTGATTGATGCCGAAGCCCAATGGTTACTTGAACACCTACCATTTTACGCAGCCTGGTATCGGCTGACCATGCTGTGGCGCTATGGTGACGGATTGCTGCCGTCATTGCGGATAGATCCCCAGTGGCCTTACCCCGAGCGCTCGCTGAACCGGTCAAATGACCGCCATCGTTTGCAGATGACCAAGCATATCAATACGGTGCTGGCTGGAAGAGATGAATTGATTCGCCAGTGTTTGCCCGACTATCCCCCGTATGGCAAACGAATTTTGCTGGATAACCATTGGTACGAAACCTTGCTCAAGCCGACCGTTGAACTGGTTACTAAAGGCATTTCGCATTTTGACACCGACGGCATTGTGGACGCGGATGGCCGGCATCGCGATGCTGATATTGTTGTATTGGCTACGGGGTTTCAGGTTGGGCTGATGGCGGCCCGACTCAATATTACCGGCGCTGACGGCCTGAATCTTTCGGACGCCTGGGCAAATAGTGATCCGACTGCTTATATTGGTATTACGGTACCGGGTTTTCCTAATTTTTTTTGTACCCAGGGGCCGACAACCGGGCTCGGGCACGGCGGCAGTGCCATTTTCACCGGAGAGTGTCAGGCTCACTATATTGCGAGTTGTCTGGCGGCAATGCTGTCACATGAAAAACTGGTTTTGGAGGTTAAGCGGCAAGCTCACGATGACTACATGCAACGCTTTGATGCCGAGCATCAGCAAATGATCTGGAATCACCCAGGAATGACAACTTATTATCGCAATGCGAGGGGCCGGGTGTTTTCTGTCATGCCGTGGCGCCTGGTTGACTTTTGGCATATGACCCGGCAACCGGTTGTTGATCACTACGATTGGCGTGACGCTTCGGAAAGCGAAAGACACCCGGGATAAAATACCGTGGGGAGGGTTAATCATGTTGCTTAAGGGAAAAACAGCGGTTATCACCGGGGCGGCAAGCCCTCGGGGAATTGGGCTGGCGACGGCCCGACTGTTTGCGGAGCACGGTGCCAGGGTGGCTATTCTGGACCTGGACAGTACCGCTGCTCAACAAGCTGCCCGGGAACTCAAAGGGCGTGGTCACCTGGGGCTCAAGTGTGACGTGACGAAGAGGGCCCACTGCGACAAAGCCATTGAAAAAATTGTTACCCGTTTTGATCGCATTGATATTCTGGCCAATATCGCGGGGATCACTTCGCCCGAGCGATTGCTGGAGATGACGGCAGAAAGTTACGAGCGCATTATGGATGTCAATATGGGCGGTACGCTGAATATGACCCAGGCTGTTGCGCCCAATATGAAAGCTAACGGTCATGGCAGCATTGTTAATATGTCATCAGTGTCTGCGCAACGCGGCGGCGGCGTGTTTGGGGGCGCACATTATTCCGCCGCCAAGGCCGCCATTCTTGGCTTCACCAAAGCGACAGCCCGCGAACTCGGACCAGACAACATTCGGGTCAACGCAATTTGCCCGTCGTTTATCGACACTGATATTACCGGCGGCATGATGACCGCCGAAACGCTGGCGCAGATTATCGCCTCGATCCCGATGGGGCGTGCGGGGCAGGCTGATGAGGTCGCCGGTTGTGTTTTGTTTCTTGCCTCAGACCTATCAAGCTACGTGACCGGCAGCGAGATTGATATTAACGGTGGCAGTCATATCCATTGATTCCCCGAGGTAATCCGGTACTGGATTGCTCGTTGCGGTTTCTATGCGTAAACAAGCCGTATCATTGCCTTCATAGCGCTGTCCTGTCAGGGACGGTAGGATCAGGTTTCGTAACTTCTGGAAGAACTAATGGCAAAAAAAATACTGATCACCGGTGCCGGTAGCGGATTTGGTCTCGGCGCCGCTCTCAAGCTTAAAGCGCTAGGCCAAGAGGTCGTTGGTACTGTTCAGAATGATGCACAGTTTAAAACACTAACGAGCGCAGGAATTGAAGCGATCGAGGTGGACATTACCAACCCGGCCCAGATTGCCAGATTGGCTGGTGTAGCCCCCGATGTCTTGCTAAATAATGCTGGCGCCGGACAACTTGGCCCATTGGCAACTATTGGCATGGACAAGGTTCGCCAGGTATTTGAAGTTAACGTATTTGGCACTTTGCAGGTAACCCAGGCGGTTTTACCATCGATGCAGGCGCGCGGATCCGGGCGCATTATTATCGTTTCGTCAATTGCGGGTGTATTTTCTGGTTTGTTGTCTGGCCCGTATGCGATGACAAAACATGCGCTTGAGGCGATGACTAAATCGCTGGCAGCCGAGATGAAACCTTACGGCATTGAGGTGTGCAAGTTAAATCCCGGGCCCTATGCCACGGGTTTCAACGATGCGATGGTCGAGGGGGTAGACAAAATGTTGTTGCCCGAATCAACCGAAGGTGGATTTGCAAAGCTTACTCGCGAAAGGATGTTGGGTAATCAGCTTGATCCGGTTGAGATCGAAGACACAATGGTTCAATTGTGCCTGGCCGACGACGTGCCGTTCGAAACTTTCAAGCCGGACAATATCCTGGATCGGTATAAAGCGGCCCGTTGATGGTTGTCGATAATTTCGATTGTTAGTTATTTGCTGGTGACTTGGTAGTTATGAAGGAGACTCAGGCAGTGGCGCTGTCGCGCTCCGATATTCTTTCATGCCAACGGGCTAGATGATTGCAAGACTCGGGGGGCTCAATTTTTATCCATTTTACGAATTCGCAAAAGATAAAAGCGTCAATATCGGCGGCGCTGAACTCGTCGCCAGCCAGGAAGGGCTTGTCACCAATCATGGCATTTAGCACAGGGAAAAAACTGGCGGCCCGTGTTTTGCCGCGCGCACCAAGTTCAGGTATCTGCGCGTAGTTTGTGGCACCGGTCAGCGCGCGGTCTTTCATGCCTTTGGACGTGTTTCGAAGGCATTCGGCAATAGCGCCCAGTCCATCGCTTTCGATTTTCGAGATTAAATCGGCAATCTTTCCTTTCTCGGTGTCATTGTGTCCTAGTAGCAGTGGTGAAGGATGGGCGCTTTCAAGATACGCCCGGCAGCCGGCCGTTGTAGTCAAATGATGGCCGTCGGTTGTTTCAAGTACTGGTACGGTTGCGCCAGGGTTGATTGTCAGAAACGCCTCAGACAAATGTTCAGCATTGCGCAAGTCGACTTCTTGCGTTGGTATGACAAGGCCTTTTTCAGCAATAAACATTCGGACTCGTCGTGGCGACGGTGCAGTTTTGCAGTCATAAAACTTCATTAAAAGTAGTTCCGTGGACGTCACGACTGGTAGGTGACTGATTGGTGTTTGGGGGCTGGGATTTCGGGGGTGGGCTTGTTTGGCCGCAAAGATTAATCCGATGTTTGTGCAGACGCTATTGAGTGAATTTGTAGTGATCCCTGTTTAGTACCGCAGCGACTGCGGTGACTTCTTCAGGGAACATCGACAGAGTTAACTCGGTATTGCACTGTTCAACCATACCGCGTAAAAACCCGGCAGTTGTCAGTCGCTTGCCTGGCTTATAAATTGCCGAGCCGTCGCCACCAACCTTGCGTATGTGGCAGGCCTGACATTTGTGTTCCTGGATCATCTCTTCACCAAGAGCGAGATCAGCTCCTTTGAAAATTTCTGGTGTGGATGACTGAGCAATCCCTGCGGGTGTTGCCCCGATTGACAGGGAAACGATCAGAATAATTTTGCGAAAATTCATGTTGAGCGCTCCGCGCAAATGGTTTGAATTATTTTTGCCGAATTTACTTCTCACAATACAGGTGATGCAAGACCTTGATTATTGCTGTTACTTCAACTCCGTGCAGCGAGTAATAGATGGTTTGAGCGTCGCGCCGGGTCTTGACCAGGCTGGCATCACGAAGCTTCTTCAAGTGGTGTGAGACCGCGGGCTGGGTTGCGCGAACCGAGTCTGCGAGGGCTTGAACGCTGGCCTCCCCGTCAACCAGAAGGCAGAGAATTTTCAGGCGCGCCGGCTGCGACAGCATGTCCATCAGGCGTGCTGCATCGTTGATTTTAGGTTCTAAGCTACGGATATCCATGATTCGACTTCGGATTGATTAAAAGCAAGAAAACTATTATATAAGTATGTTGTAATATAAAGTACTGGCAAGCGTATGCGGACGCGGCGAGCGACCGCTCAACTAGGAGAAATACCTGTGCAAACCGAATTTACCCCTTGGATGTCCCTGGGTGGCGGGGCCCTGATTGGTCTGTCCGCCGTCATGCTGATGGCTGCAAACGGGCGAATTGCCGGCATCAGCGGAATTGTGTCCCGACTGTTGCCGCCCGCAATTGTGAAAACTGATATTGGGCCGGGCGTGGCTTTTGTCGTCGGTCTGTTGTTATCGGTCGGTCTCTACTGGTTGGCTATGGGTACGCTGCCGGCACATGCCGTCTCGACAAACTACGGGCTTTTGGCGGGTGCCGGATTGTTGGTTGGCTTCGGCTCAGTACTGGGAAATGGGTGTACCAGCGGTCACGGCGTCTGCGGAATATCCCGGCTGTCGATGCGTTCAGTCATGGCGACGGTTACGTTTATGGGGACTGGGTTTATATCCGTTTACGTACTGCGCCACGTGTTGGGAGGATAAGCCGTGAAAACTATCGCATCGTTGATGTCTGGCATGGTATTTGGTTTGGGTTTGCTGATTTCTGGCATGGCAAACCCGGCGAAAGTGCAGAATTTCCTGGACCTGATGGGCACCTGGGATCCGAGTCTGGCATTCGTCATGGGTGGGGCTATTGCGGTTACATTGCCGGGTTTTATCTTGTTGCGTCGGCGTGTTGGTCCGCTTTTTCACGACGTCTTTCATTTTCCGACAGCAACAGATGTGGATGTTCCCTTACTCACCGGAGCTGCAATATTTGGTGTTGGCTGGGGTCTGGGTGGCTTTTGTCCCGGGCCTGCTCTGACTGCCCTTCCTATGGGCAACACCGGTACTTATGTCTTTGTTGCTTTCATGCTGTTCGGCATGATGCTGGCGCGTTGGTATCGCAGCCTGAAGATTGAACCAGGTTCGGCGCGAGCGTCGGCCTGATAAGGCTGAGGGCGTTGCGACGATGTTAAAACGGTATCTGCCGATTCTGGGCTGGTTAGGGCAGTACAACCGAAAGACGGCCGGTGCCGACCTGATGGCAGCGCTGATTGTCACCATCATGCTGATTCCACAGTCGCTGGCTTACGCGATGTTGGCGGGTTTGCCACCCGAAATGGGTATCTACGCGTCTATTGTTCCGATTATTCTGTACAGCATCTTCGGATCGAGTACTTCATTGGCGGTCGGGCCGGTTGCAGTCGTGTCGCTCTTGACAGCCAGTGCGATTAGCAACATTGCTTCTCCAGGGTCTGAGCAATACATCACTGCGGCGCTTACGCTAGCGCTGCTGTCGGGGATATTTTTGCTGGCTATGGGTTTGTTTCGACTGGGCTTTATTGCCAATTTTCTTTCCCATCCAGTGATCGCCGGTTTTATCACCGCATCTGCAATCCTGATAGCGATAGGTCAAGTCAGGCATCTGCTTGGCGTGTCCGCATCTGGACACAACCTGTTTGAAATTGTAGTGTCGTTGGTCGGGCAGCTGCGGCACACCAGCTGGCTAACCCTGGCAATTGGCGCCTCGGTTGTGGTTTTTTTGTTCTGGTCGCGACGAGGAATGGTTGCGCCTCTGAAAAAACTTGGTTTGTCGGCCAGTAACGCGGCGATTTTTTCCAGGGCTGCGCCGGTTGTGGCTGTTGCTGTCACTATCGTGTTGGCCTGGAGCTTAGGTCTGGGTCAACACGGGGTAAAGCTGGTCGGTCATGTGCCTGCTGGATTGCCTGGTATCAGCAAGCCGTCATTCTCCTGGGATGTCTGGCGGTCGCTTGCGTTGTCGGCGATGGTGTTGTCGATTATCGGTTTTGTTGAGTCAGTATCTGTGGCTCAAACCCTGGCCGCCAAGCGCCAGGAGCGCATCGATCCAGACCAGGAATTAGTCGGGCTGGGTGCAGCAAATATCGGCGCCGCTTTTTCTGGCGGTTTTCCTGTTACCGGTGGATTTTCCCGCTCTGTTGTTAATTTTGATGCCGGCGCTCGCACGCCTGCTGCTGGAATTTTCACGGCAGTCGGACTCATGGTTGCCGCCGTCTTCCTTACCCCATTGATGTCTTATCTGCCCAAGGCAACCCTGGCCGCCACCATAATTGTCGCGGTGTTGTCGTTGGTTGATTTGTCGATTTTGCGACGTGCATGGTCGTATTCGTTTGCGGACTTTTTTGCCGTCGCGGCGACTATTGTCATTACGCTTATTGTTGGCGTCGAAGCCGGGGTTGGTATAGGGGTCATTTCGTCCCTTGTCATCCACTTGTATCGGTCTTCGAAGCCACATATCGCGGTTGTCGGACAAGTGCCTGGCACTGAACATTATCGCAATGTCGACCGGCATCCGGTGATTACTCAGGACCATGTTTTGGGGGTACGGGTTGACGAAAGCCTCTATTTCCCAAATGCCCGTTACCTTGAGGACAAGATTATGTCGCTTGCCCTGGATCGGACTGGCATCCGCGATGTAGTGTTGATGTGTTCTGCAATCAACACGGTTGACCTTAGTGCACTCGACTCTCTTGAATCGATCAATTCAAGATTGAGCTCAGCTGGTATCAGCATGCATTTGTCCGAGGTTAAAGGTCCGGTCATGGATCAACTACAGCGTTCAGACTTCCTTGATCACTTAACCGGACGTGTGTTTCTCAGTCAGCATCAGGCGACTCGGGAGTTGGAAAATAAGTCAATCGACAATGACGCCGAGGTGGTCTTTCGAAATGGCAACTGAGTGCTCGGTTGCAAGCGCGAGAGGTTCAACAAATTGTTTGCTCAATAAACTTTACGACGAGATGGTAAGAATATATGAATGTAGAAGGATTTTTTGACTCCGAAACGTCGAGCCTTAGTTATCTTGTGTTTGATGAACCCAACGGTCATTGCGCTTTAATTGATAGCGTCCTTGACTACGATTCTGCCGCTGGCAGAACGTCAACTGTTTCTGCTGATCGACTGGTAAGCCGGGTTCGTGAGCTTGGTCTGCGTGTCGACTGGATTCTTGAGACTCATGTCCATGCCGATCATCTGTCTGCCGCCCCGTACCTAAAGTCTTGTCTTGGCGGGCAAATTGGTATTGGCTCAAATATCGTTTTGGTTCAGCAGGTTTTTGGAGATTTATTTAACGCGGAGTCATCATTTTTACGTGATGGCTCTCAATTCGACCGGCGGTTTGAAGATAACGACAAATTCCATATCGGCAAGCTCGAATTTTCGGTGATCCATACGCCGGGTCATACACCGGCTTGTGCAACATACGTATTTTCTGATGCGAAACAATCCGTGGCCTTTGTTGGCGACACCTTGTTTATGCCTGACTATGGGACGGCGCGTTGTGATTTCCCCGGGGGGGATGCGAGAACTTTGTATCGATCGATAAGTCGCATCCTGAGCTTGCCTGCCTCGACCCTGATATACGTGTGTCATGATTACCAGCCTGGCGGGCGCGACATGCAGTATCAAACAACGGTCGCTGAGCAACGGGAACACAATATTCACGTGCATGACGGGGTCACCGAAGACGAATTTGTGGCGATGCGAGAAAAGCGCGATGCAACGCTGTCCGCTCCGCGGCTGATTTTGCCTTCTGTACAGGTCAACATGCGAGCTGGCCGATTGCCAGAGCCGGAATCGAACGGTACCCGATATCTTAAGATTCCTATTGACCGTATCTGAGCCCACATCTGAGCCTACATCTGAGGCCGTATGTGACACCGAATTCAAACAGATTGGAGGGTAGGACAAAGTGTTTTCACAAAAGAAAAGACGCCTGAAAAATCTAAAACAGCATTGCCTACTGATCGCTGGTTTTCTCTGTTTTTCTATTCTGCCCGTCACTGTTCAAGCGGCCGGCTATGAGCCCGTTAGCGTTAACGTGATTCCAAAGCAGCTTGCCCCGGGGGTCTGGGTAGTCCAGGGGCTACCCGGTGTAGCCTCTTCTGCCAACCAAGGCTTTAATTCGAATGCGGGTTTTGTGGTGACCGATGACGGCGTTGTGGTGTTTGACTCACTTGGCACCCCGTCATTGGGTGCGGAACTGATACAACAGATAAAGAAGATAACCGACGCACCAATTAAGCGGCTGATTATTAGTCACTATCACTCCGATCACTTTTACGGTGCTCAGGCTTTTCAGGATGCCGGTGTTCCGATCACTGCGCAGGAGTGGGTTGTCAGCCATTACCTTAAATCCAATGCACCAGTATTGCGCCTGGCTGAGCGTCGCAATTCATTGTTCCCGTGGGTAAACGAGGGTTCAAGAATTACACCACCCGATCATACGTTTCAGTCGGAAGAAATATTTGTCCTTGGCGGATTAACCTTTCGCGTCTTTCACACCGGCCCGGCACATACGCCTGAAGATTCCATGATGATAGTGGAGCAGGCCGGGGTCTTGTTTGCGGGTGATCTGGTCTTCTCCGGCCGACTGCCATGGGTTGGTGATGCTGATAGCCGGGCATGGTTATCAGCGCTGGAGAAAATTCAGGATTTCAAACCACGGTATCTGGTTCCCGGCCATGGCACACCGTCTGCGAATGCAGCAAAAGACATTGCGCTTACCCGCGAATATTTGTCTTACTTGCGAAAAGCTATGGGACAGGCGGTAGAGGAGCTTTTGGAATTTGACGAAGCCTACGACCAAACTGATTGGTCGCGGTTTGCCGGCTTACCGACGTTCAAACAGGCCAATCGAACCAATGCATACAACACTTTTCTGTTGATGCAACGCGAGTCGCTCGGGGGGAAGTAGGGTGCTCTCATAAACCTGACCCAGATGAAAACTGGGGTTAATTGTCAATCTATACTTGATAACTGTTTAAAAACGATTGCTGGTTTGGTTTTTCATTCCGGCTGATACTTAATCAGATCAACTATTGCGTCACATCAGTGGCGCCACGGGAAAAAGCCTGATGTCAACTGAACAGATTGACCATGCCGAGTTGGCAAACGCTCTTCACAAGGCCGAGCGCACTCGCGAACAGCTTGAGCAATTTTCAAAGCGTTACCCGCAAATGACGGTTGCAGACGGATATGCTATTCAGCGTGAATGGATGACGCTGAAACAGCAAGAGGGCCGGAAAGTGTTGGGCCACAAAATTGGCCTTACGTCGCGCGCAATGCAGATCGCATCACAGATTACTGAACCGGATTTTGGTTCTTTGCTGGACGATATGCTGGTTGAAAACGGCAGCGAAATCGATACCGGTAAATTTATCGTCCCCCGGCTGGAGGTTGAGTTTGCGTTTATTCTGAATAAACCATTGCGCGGACCGGACGTCACTTTATTTGACGTACTCAATGCGACCGACTATGTCGTGCCGGCCTTAGAACTGATCGACGCGCGAATTGAGCAAATCGACCGGGACACGGGGGCGCCGCGCAAGGTGGTCGACACCATTGCTGACAATGCCGCCAATGCGGCCATAATATTGGGTGGCCGGCCTATGAAAGTTGATGCCGTTGACTGGCGTTGGGCAGGCGCATTGCTTTATAAAAATGCTGTTGTCGAAGAGTCGGGGCTTGGTGCGGCTGTACTGAACCACCCCGGCAACGGGGTGGCATGGCTTGCGAACAAGCTGTCGTTACAGAACGAAGGGCTTGAGGCCGGCGAAATTGTTCTGGGTGGTTCTTTTACCCGTCCGGTCGCTTGTGCAGCCGGGGATGTGTTTCATGCAGATTATGGGCCGCTTGGCTCGATCAGTGTGCGATTTATCTGACGAGTTTGATTTTATCTGTTTGATTTGCGATCTGCACAGTTGCGCATACGGACGCGTTCAACACTGATTTGGAGGCAGGTTTATGACCAAACCTACGCTAACTGTAGAAGGTATTACGGTATCTGCAGAACATTTTATTGCCAATCAGCGGCTAGGGTCTGATGAAAGCTTTGAGCTACGGTCGCCGATTGATCAACGTGTGCTGGGGAGAGTATGTGAGGGTCAGGCTCAACATGTTGAAGCGGCCATTGTTGCAGCTGAACAAGCCTTCCCCGCCTGGAGTGCGATGACTGCGCTTGAGCGCAAGCCATTTTTGGATCGTTTCGCGCAAGAAATAGGTAAACGGGCGGATGAGTTTTGTCAGTTAGAGAGTAATGATGCCGGTGTGTTGCTGTCTCGAATGCAGCACGGCGTTGTGCCGCGTGCGATGCTTAATATCACCTGGTTCGCAGAGCATGCACTCGAGTTGCAAAACCAGCCGATTGATACTGAGCAAGCACATCACATTGTCCGCCACGACCCGGCCGGCGTTGTTGTCATCATAACGCCGTGGAATGCGCCACTGATGTTGTCGACGTGGAAGCTTGGCCCAGCACTCGCCGCTGGCAATACCTGCATTTTGAAGCCACCTGAATGGGCTCCGCTGACTTGTTCGTTGCTGGCAGACGCGGCTCTCGCGGCCGGGTTGCCTGAAGGTGTCTTCAACGTTGTGCAAGGGGCGGGTCGCACAACCGGCGCAAAGCTGGTTAGTGATCCGCGGATCGCGCGGGTATCGTTTACCGGCAGCGTACCGACGGCCAAGCTGATTGCCCAGGCTGCTGGTTCGAACCTCGTACCGTGCAGCCTTGAACTGGGCGGTAAAAGCCCGTTTATCGTTTTAGAAGATGCCGACCTTGACAACGCGGCAGCCACTGGTGCACTGATGTACCGTAACGCTGGTCAAGTCTGTCTGGCGGGAACACGTTTTCTTGTTCATGAGAAAGTTGCTGACAAATTTATTGGGGCCATGCGTGGGTACGTTGAGAAGTTGGTCATCGGTGATCCAAGACAGCCGGGAACAGAAATTGGCCCGGTCATTCATCCGCGTCAGGTGGACCGGGTGATGGGATTTGTCGAGCGCGCTCTCAGCAGCGGTGCATCGCTGGTCTGGGGTGGCGCAAAACACCCGTTTGGTGAGCAATACATCGAACCGACAATGCTGACTGGCCTGAATCAGACGGATGAAATTGTGCAGCAAGAGGTATTCGGGCCGGTCTTGACCTTGCAGACCTTTGCTACAGACGAAGAAGCGATCTCTATGGCAAACGGTACTGACTATGGGTTAGGTGGCGTATGTTACGGGGAAGCGGAACACGCAACGGAGGTGGCAAAACGGGTTCGTACTGGCTTCATCTGGGTCAATAGTTTTGGGATTCGCGACCTCGCCGCACCGTTTGGTGGCATAAAACGTAGCGGTATAGGTCGTGAAGGCGGTGAGTGGAGTTTCGAATTTTTCTGCGATGTCAAAGATGTTGTTGTGCCGAAAAAACCATTCCGAGCCAGTTTCAGCCAGCGATAGGAGAGCACACGAAATGAACGGAAAAATAGTTGGCGCAGCACTTGTCTCGCATCATCCCGGATTGATGCAATGTGAAGAGTTTCGTGTTCTTCAGGGGGCGGGAGCTGACTCTGATCTGATACCCGGTTACGCAAGACTTCGAAAACGCATTGAAGCTGCAAAGCCGGACGTTGCAATCATTTTCGATTCTCACTGGTTTACTACCGGGTATCACATGGTTGACGGGAGCGAGCAATATGCCGGGAGCTTTACTTCGGATGAAATGCCCTGGTATTTGCATGGCGTTCCTTATAGCTACCGGGGACACCCAGAGTTGGCAACCCTTATCGAAACTGTTTCGCGAGAGCAGGGCGGTTATAACCGGGCAATCCGTCACCCCGACTTAAATCGACACTACGCTACGATCAATGTTGTCAAGCAGTTGGGCCTGGAGCTCATGAATGTGCCTGTTGTGAGCGTTAGTTCCTGCCAAAACTGCGACTGGAAACATTTCCTTGACTCGGGTGTGTCTATTGCAGAGGCGGTAAAACGCAGCGGGTTGCGGGTGGTATTACTGGCCTCCGGTGCGTTGAGTCACAAGTTCAACAATATTGACTGGAAACCAATCAATCCAAGGATATTTCACGAAAGTAATGTGTCCCGTCCAGAAAATGTTATTAGTGATAAAGGAGCCATTGCCTTAATGCAAGAGGGCCGGCACGATACCATTCTTGAGCGCTGGGATGAGGAATATCGTCCTAAGCCCTGGGAGGCTTTTGGCGCACACTATCTGCAAATGATTGGTGCTATGGGTGGGGTAGACAGCAGGGCAAAAGGTGAGCCCTTGTCTGAATACGAAAACGCCCGGGGCACGGGCAATATACACATCTGGTTCGATAACTGAGGACGGCATGATGGAATTTGATTTCCCCTTTAAAGAATTACCCGCCGTAATGCGTGGCCCACGGGTTGAGCGACGTCGGGTACTCATTGGCGGTTCTGCCTTTTGGGGGACTATGGATGCGGAGCAGCTACGACTGGACGACGGGCGGCTGATCGATGCGCAAGCTGCTAACTACCTGCCACCAGTATCACCAACAAAAATAATTGCGGTCCACATTTCATACAAGTCTCGAAGCATGGAGACTCGTCAAAAGCCCCGGCCGACTGAAACTCCAACTTATTTCACTAAACCGCCGAGTTCGCTAAGCGGCCACGGCGGGCAAATATTGAAGCCGGCTGATTGTAAGTATCTGAACTACGAAGGGGAGTATGCGGTTGTTATTTCAAAAACCTGCCGCAACGTCACCCCCGATGAAGCCTGGGATTTCATCGAGGGTTTTTGCCCGGCACTGGATATGGGTTTGCAAGATTTTCGCGACACCGATCAGGGCTCTATGTTGCGCGTGAAAGGTGCTGATACCTTGCTGCCAATCGGGCCGGGCATTGTTCGCGGCGTCAATTTGTTTGAACAGCGTTTGCGCACCTATGTTAATGGTCGTGTTGTCCAGGAAGCCCATATCGGAGACGAGACGATTTGGGGGCCGCATTACGTAATAGCCGATATTGCCCGGCATATTACGCTGATGCCTGGGGACGTTATTCTGATGGGTACGCCGTGCCATTCTCGCAGTGTTGATCCGGGTCATGTTGTTGAATGTGAGATAACCGAAATTGGACGTTTAAAAGGCACGGTCGTTGCCATCGATCAGCCGCGTGCGGCTGCGTTGGCCGTTGGCCATCTGCCAACCGATACACCGGAAGTTCGCCGCGTGGCGCTTGGATTCGATGAACGTGTTCCAGAGCAGTTCAAAGAAAATCTACGGCTTGCCAAAGAAGAAAATTGAACGAAGGTCGCACGGGTAGCAGGCCAATAGCTGGCTTGTCCATGTGATCTCATCGCATTGACACGATTCAAGTTCTGACGATACTCATTCAAAGGAAACCGTATGCAACCACGATGGACAGAGTTACCGCCCGACCAACTCGAATCAATTTACAACCCGAGAGCGGCAAGTCCGAACGTTGCCCAGGGTTTAGCCCGTCGCAAGGCCGAGTCCGAAGCAGCAAGCCGGTCTCTGGCTGGACGATGTCAGGTGACTCAAGACCTTCGGTACGGGTCTGGAGAAAAAGAAACGCTGGATCTTTACCAAAGCCCGCAACTGGCAGGCGCGGCCGCGCCGCTCGCCGTTTTTCTTCATGGTGGTTACTGGCGGGGGGGAGACAAGAGTGAAGCGACCCTGGTGGTGCCAGCGCTTCTTGATGCCGGCGCCGTTGTCGCCAACGTCAACTACGATTTATGCCCAGTAGTCTCACTTGACGCGATGGTGGCGCAAGTGATTCGCGCTGTGCGATATTGCCATGCTAATGCGTCGAAATGGCATGCCAACCCTGACAGACTGCTACTCATGGGGCACTCGGCAGGCGCCCACCTGGCCGCTCGGGTTATGAATTCGCCGGCTGATGAGCACGGATTTCCAGCTGACGCCGTAGCCTCAGTTGTTGCTATCACAGGAATTTACGATCCCGAGGTTATTACAAAAATATCGGTTAACGACGAAGCGCAGATTGACGTCCAAACCGCCCGGCGTAATGAGTGTCTGAATCGACCTCCAAACGGAAGGGCGCGTTATGCTGTCTGGGCTGGCGGGGATGAACCACCGGGATGGGTCGAGCAGTCGCGCCTGTATGCCGAGGTGGTGCGGGCAGCGGGGTTCGAATGTGAGTATTTTGAAGTGCCGGGTGCGGACCATTTCTCGGTATTGTGCGAATCATTCATTGCAGATTCGCCGCCGTTTGATCGTATTCGTTCGATGCTCAATACTGAATAGGTAGTTTCGTTACAAGTGCTATTGAGCGGCTTGAGGTCCTGGTGCGAACCTTAGGCGAACTCTCCACGTCTGCAATAAGGCTAGCGGCACAAAGTGCGCCAACGCGCCGCCAAAACTATTGTGAATAAAAATCCAATGGGCGAGGGTCAGGATGGCGGCGCCGTAAGCACAGCGCTGCAGCGGCTTCCAGGCCTTGCCAAAAATGCGCTGCGAGCTGTTATTGCTGGTGATTGCCAGCGGCAGAAAAATTGCAAAGGCTAGCCAGCCGGTCCAGATGCCAATAGTGAAGACTTCTGCCCAAATGATGGCTAAATCGTTTTTGTCAGCGAGGTACATGATGGTATGTAAACCTGCATAAGCAAAAGCGGCCAATCCAAGCGCACGCCGGCGACGAATCAGCCACAAGACCCAAGCTGGATTTTTGAAGATTGACTGCAGTGGGGAAATCATTAATGCAAAAATCAGAAAACGGGCTGAGAATTCGCCAGTTTCGTGCAGTAAGCCATGCGGGGACATCTGTCCGGTCCCCAGCGTATAGAGCATGAACAACATTGGTATGGACAACACTGCCCAGAAAAAATACAAGCTATTGAGAATGGATTTCATAGGGGTTGTGCGCAGCTCATCAACGCGATGCGACTGAGCAATAAAGGCGAAGATTGAAAGCGTCATTAAACCACGAGGACAATGGAAATTGTGGTCGTTCTGTTAAGGATTGCTATGGCTCAGCAAAGTTGCGCTACGATCGGGTCAGGTAGATGTATTGAACCGCAGACATGATTTTTCTTGGGGAGAGCACCATGGAAATGTTCGAGGGGCACCAGGCGTTGGCCGCACCGGAGGGTGTTCCGGTTTTTGACGTTGACCCGTATGACCCGAAAATTTTGTGCGACCCGGTTGATTACTATGCGCAGTTGCGTAGTTTGGGCCCTTTTGTTTATATACCCAGGTATCAGGCATTGGCTTGTGGACGCTACGAAGAAACGCGAGTTGTTTTCTCTGATTGGCAACGATTCGTTTCGTCGCGTGGTGTTGGCTTACAGGATTTCAAGCACGGTGACCCCTGGCGACCTCCCAGTATTGTGCTTGAGGTAGACCCCCCATTTCACAAGAAAACGCGTACTGTATTGACACGTGCATTGTCTCCGCGGGCCGTCGTTTCGTTGAAAGAGCGTTTCAGACTGGCTGCGGATAAGCTCATTGATGAATTACTCGACAAAGGTGAATTCGAAGGAGTTTCCGAGCTGGCCGAGACTTTCCCGACCCGGGTTTTCCCAAAAGCAGTTGGCCTTAAGCAGAGCGATCGGCGTAAGCTGGTTGATTATGGGGCGATGGTATTTAATGCGCTCGGGCCAGACAACGATATTCGGCGCGATGCTATGGCTATGGGTCCGGAAATTGTTCCGTGGATTACTGAGCAGTGTCGCCGGGAAAACCTTGATGAAGACGGTTTTGGTGCTGCGATATATGCCGCCGCTGATGACGGTGAACTAAGTTACGACGAAGCAGGAATGTTGGTCAGATCTTTGCTAAGCGCGGGAGTCGATACCACGGTTACTGCCTTTGGTAGTGCCATGTGGTGCTTTGCCAGCTTCCCAGGGGAGTATCAGCGTATCCGTGATGATCCAAAATTAATACGCCCGGCATTTGAGGAAGTCTTACGTTACACATCTCCTGTACATACGTTCTGCCGGACGGCAAACCTTGATACTGAAGTGGCCGGCACGCAGATCAGTGATGGCGCGAAGATATTGTGTGTGCTTGGGGCGGCAAATCTGGACGAAGCGCAGTGGCCTCAGGCCACTCGCTTTGATGTCAGGCGAAAACCTGTCGGTCACCTTGCGCTGGGTGTTGGCATACACCAATGCGTCGGGCAAAACGTTGCACGGGCCGAGGCTGAAGCACTGTTTTCTGCGTTAGCCAAAAAAGTCTCAAAAATTGAGTTAAACGGGCAAGCGGTCTGGCGGCCGAACAACTCGATACACGCGCTGGATAAACTGCCGATTCGCTTTGTGCCTGCCTGAGATAACAGAACTAAAGTACGGGTTTATCAACGGCCTGCTCTATTGTGATCCCGTCCTCGGATCCGCTATCTGGTTTACCAGTCGGTTGGCTTGTAGTCCTTCAAAAACTGACCCCAAACATGGTTCCCCGTATTGATTCCATCAATGATTGGGTCAACGATGCGGGCCGCGCCGTCTACAATATCAAGCGGAGGGTGAAAGCGTTGCTCTCTGGTTTTCTGAATCGCAACCTCCAGTGGGTCTTCGTCGGTCACCCAGCCGGTGTCAACACTGTTCATATGAATGCCACCACTATGGTAATCGGTGGCTGACGTTCGGGTCATCATGTTCAATGCGGCTTTGGCCATATTCGTGTGTGGGTGGCGAGTTGTTTTATATCGACGGTAGAACTGGCCTTCAACGGCTGATACATTCACAATGTGCTGGAAGGGTTTGCCGCTAAGCCGGGCGGTCGCCTGCATTAATGGCTTAAGTCTCGCGTTCAACACAAAAGGGGCGACGGCATTGACTAGCTGGGTTTCCAATAATTCAACGGTTGATACTTCATGCATCAGCAGCCGCCAGGAATTGCGATCACGAAGGTCGACTTGTTGCATGTCTTGATCCAGTTTTCCCTGGGGGAACAAATCAGCCTGGGCTGAAACTTCGTCGGGCAACAATACCGTTTGAGACATTTCGGCTGATTGGGTCAGGCCTGTGATGCCGGCCGGATTGCTCAGAATTTCAGGCAGGGATGTGCCGCTTTCCCGGGGGCCCGGCAACAAGTTATATCCACGCAGCCCTTCATAGGCACCGACCAGTTTCAAGACATTTGGTGGCAGGTTTTCCAGTGCGGCGGATTCACCGGCCATCATGTGGCGATAGAAATCAGGCGGTCTGCGAACAGTCTGGCAGGCGTTATTAATAATGAAGTCCAGGCGTGTACGAGTCGAACCGATGTGTTGGCAAAATGCCTCGACGCTTGGGGTATGGCGCAGATCCAGGCCAAATACTTCAAGCCGATGACCCCAATCATCAAAATCGGGTTCAGCTGCGTAACGTGCCGCTGCGTCACGCGGAAACCGTGTGGCGACAATCAGTTGTGCCCCGCAACGTAACAACTTAATGCCGGCCTGGTAACCAATTTTCACCCGTCCGCCGGTAAGCAAAGCCACAGTGCCTTTCAGATCAGCCAGTTCGGACCGTTTGGCAAAGTTGGCTTCGGCGCAGGGGGGACACAGTTGATCGTAAAAATGGTGAATTATGTTGTAGTGTGCTTTGCAAATGTAGCAATGTTGTTCATCAGTTGTTTCCCTGAATAAAGGGTCTGACTCGTCTGTTTGTTCGAAATTATCGGGAACAAAAACGTTGGGCGTGGTGAACACCGGTTTGTCGCGCAGACTTCGAATTCCGGTGCTGGACAAGACTTTTTCGTCTTGCTGGATTCTTTTATGTTGCTTTGACTTTCGCCGCGCCTTAACCTGATGCCGGCGGGCCACCGGGTCAGCACAATAGACATCACCGGCTGCGGTTAGAAAAGCCGTACGTTCCGCAACCGATAGCGTGTCAAGCGATTCACGCGACACAGCAAGCGCTTGTAAAAACGTCGTGGTGTGAATGAGTTGATCTCGGGTAATGGTGAAATCGATTGATGCTTCAGTATTTTCACGGTTTGATTGTGATGGCTTGGGCCTGGTTGATTTTTTACTCATTAGTCAATTGATTCTTCTTGTCAGGAGGCGGCCACTATTGGGAAAGCTTGTTTCGGCCTTGTATTGGTTAAAGACCGGATGCGAATAGAATTTTGGATTACGCCGTGCGAACAGGGGCATTCGTCAATCCATTAGAATGCCATCACAACGGCCAAGGGAGAAGGGCATATCAACGAAATTCTCACCTGACACATCGCTCAGCCTGAGCTGGGCAGCCGCCAGCGTACACGTACTCGAGGACTAAGCCGTGTTTGAAGGATTTGAACCATTAGCAGTCGATACCGACATGGCCCGAATTGTTGGTCGCCATGGGGGTAAAGGGCCACCGTTGTTGTTGTTGCATGGGAATCCCATGAATCATGTCAGTTGGCATAACCAGGTCGGAGAGTTAGCCAGGTGTTTTCATGTAGTAGCAACCGATTTGAGGGGTTACGGTGATTCGTCGGCCCCACCCGCCGGTGAAAATTTCGAAAATTACTCTTTTCGCGCGATGGCGAATGATCAGGTTACGGTCATGAAGTCTCTTGGCTATGATTCGTTTTTTGTGGCGGGTCACGACCGGGGAGCACGTACGGCGCACCGGATGGCGATAGACCATCCAGACAAAGTAAAGCGGATCGCTTTACTTGATATTTTGCCAAGTCACCACATCTGGACGAACACGAGTCGTGAATGGGCCAACAGTTCGTGGCACTGGACGTTTATGGTGCAACCCGAACCATTGCCTGAAACAATGATGGGCGCGGTGCCGGCGCGCTGGTTCATGGAGCAAAAGCTGTCAAAGAAGGGTATTGGTCTGGACTTTATGGATCCGCGGGCTTTTGATGAATACGTCCGTTGCTTTACTGAAAAAACTATCCGTGGCTCTTGCAACGACTACCGCGCCTGTATTTCCTGCGATTTTGAGATGGATACTGCAGATTTTGAGGCGGGAAATCTGATTCAAATGCCAACCCTCGTTATTTGGGGGAGCCAAAGTCATACTGGTAAAGTCTATGGCGACATTCTGCCAATCTGGCGACAGTATGCGACCAATGTCACGGGTGGGCCAATTGAATGCGGACACTATGTACCCGAACATGCTCCGGGTGAAACTCTGGACAGATTGATGGCATTTTTTTCAAATCAGGACAACTTGTGAACCGGGTTCCGACCGGGCGTGCGTCACTTAATTGGGCGCTGGCGCTGACCTGCCTGATCTTTGGTTTGGTGAGTTTGTATTCGGCGCCGGTAAATGCCCAGCATGCTAATTACGCTCACTACGCCAGCGCGGCAGTCGAGTTCGATTCCCTTGTGAAGCTTAGCAAGCAGACGGGGGAGATGCCCAGAATCAGTTCTCCGAAGGCCGCGGAGCTGATCGCAATATTATCTGATAGGCAGCGTTTCCTGGATTCGACAAAATATACAATAGCCAATCTGGACGACTTGATGAACCTGTGCTCGACCGCAAACGCGGTTGTTATGTCCTATGTATTGTTCGATGTGAAAAATTTGGTCAATCAAGATAGTCAACCGAATAAATCTACGGAAACCAATGAAGGCGTTCTGAAAGTTATTAAGGCTAATGCGGTGGATTTCCACGAAGAATTAACGGCCTTGCAACCATTCCTGCTGCATTGTGTAGCCCAGCAAATCCCATTGATGAATCAGTTTATTGAAAACCTGTCTCCGGAAGGACTGACCAATATTCGACGCAGCGGCTTGACCAGCACACGGGAAAACATTTTTACGACGTATTTTGGCTTCCTGCAAATGGCGCAGGGCGCTGAGCCTGGCATCCGTTATCGCAGCGTTTTGCTCAATACGCTTGCCGCTACCGCGCAGGCTTTTGCTTCGGGTTTCCGCCCGCTGGACCGAAGGAAGATTCTCGATCTTGTCGATGAGATCGGAGATGCGCGAACACCCGGTGCTCGTCATTGGGGCGAAGAGATCAAATCCGCGATGTTCAAGCCATTCTGTATTGGCCTGTGTCGCTTTTAATGTTGATTGCTCACTACAAGCGCGTGTTCAAAACGAGTGTCACCAGGTGATTCGCATTTGATCGCCAGGGTTTTTCGTCTTTTTGTCGGGTTTTTTGGGCCGCCTGCTTTGGCAGTGCTGTTTGCCGATATATTCGTATTTGGGACTGTCAATTTTTTGTCGCTTCAAACCCCCCTGGCATTGCTGACGAGTTACTTGCGTATTCTGGGTTTCGTGTATTCGTGGATCTTCTTTCCGGCCGGCTTGTACACGGTGTTGATGGAGTTCTGTGTTAACCCTTATATCCGTGGTCAACATGCCGTCGCTTTTGTCGGTGGCCTTACTGGCGTCATTCTTTGCTCTGGATTTATCAGCACTCTTGGCTGGGGGATCGTATTGTGCGCATTGCTGAGCGGTTGGCTGAGTGGCTATCTGCTGTTTTACCTATATCGATTCAGCGCTTTCTCTATTGAATAACAGGTAATGAATAGTAAGGAATGAATGGCAATAAATCAGGGGGAGTTTGATATCCTTACCGGTAAGCGCACTTTGAATATCTACTGTCAACTATGAATAATTCTGCTCACCCAAAGTCAACCGCAAACACTGTCGGTTCAACTGTACTAGATGCCTTAATTATCGGCGCCGGATTCTCCGGCCTGTATCAACTGCACTGCCTGCGCGACAAACTGGGCCTCGATGTCCGGGTTGTCGAAGCCGGGGAGGGGGTCGGCGGTACCTGGTACTGGAATCGTTACCCGGGCGCGCGATGTGATTCCGAGAGTCATTCGTATTGCTATACGTTTTCTGAAGAGCTGACCCGTGAGTGGCGATGGTCTGAACGTTATCCAGGGCCTGCTGAGATTCGGCGTTATCTTTCACACGTTGCCGAGCGCTTTGATCTCAATAGAAATATCTCATTTAACTCTCGGGTCACCTCCGCCCATTATCAGGCAGATCAAAACCTATGGCGTACTACGCTAGAGAGCGGTGAAACCGTGCTCTCCCGATATCTGATTACAGCTGTTGGTTGTTTATCAACAGCTAATATTCCTAACATCCCGGGTCTGGACAGTTTTAACGGTGACTGGCATCACACCGGACGCTGGCCTCATGAAGGCGTGGACTTCACCGGTAAGCGAGTTGGCCAGGTTGGTACCGGTTCCACCGGTATTCAGGCGGCCCCCGTTATTGCCGAAACTGCGGCTCATCTCACTGTGTTTCAGCGCACGGCAAACTACAGTGTGCCGGCCCATAATGGCCCGTTAAGCGAAGAATTCCAGCAGTGGGTGCAAGCCAATCTGCCGCAAATTACGGAAATTGTTCGTACCACATCAAATGGCCATCCCTTTCGCATTTCGGAGAAACGAGCGCTTGAGACTGATGCGGAAGAACGAACCGCCTTGTACGAAGCCGCCTGGGCAAAAGGAGGGCTTCGGTTTAGAGCCACCTTCGAGGATCTGCTGGCCGACGAAGCCGCAAACGAAACGGCAGCCGAATTTATCAAGAACAAAATTCGCGGCATTGTAAAAGACCCGGAGACAGCACGACTCCTAACGGATATTGATCACCCGTACGCGGCAAAAAGGCCGCCAATCGATACTCATTATTTCGAGGCATTCAACCTTGAGCATGTCGACCTGGTCGACATTCGGTCAAGCCCGATTGTGCAGATCACACCGACTGGTATTCGTACCGAAAACGCGGAATACCCATTGGATATTATCGTGTTTGCAACTGGCTTTGATGCCATGACCGGTCCGCTGCTTGGTCTTGATATTCGTGGTCGCGACGGGTTAACTCTGGCGGATGCCTGGTCGGCAGGGCCCAGAAATTACCTTGGACTTCAAGTCGCCGGGTTTCCCAATTTGTTTACCATTACCGGCCCGGGTAGCCCGTCGGTGTTGTGCAATATGCCCATCGCAATCGAACAACACGTTGATTGGATCACCGATTGTATTGACTACATGCGTGATAACAAGGTTACCCGAATTGAAGCAACCGACGATGCAATGACGCAATGGGTTGAGCAAGTGAATGCAGCCGCTAACGCTACCTTACTACCGAAGGCAAAACACTCCTGGTATCTGGGTGCGAACGTTCCGGGTAAACCCCGTGTCTTCATGCCTTATGCGGGTGGCATGGATACCTACCGGAAAATTTGCGCACAGGTGGCCGCCAACCAGTATCCCGGGTTCAGTTTTTCTTGAAACCCGGCTGATAAGGCAATTAACCCAGGTTTTTCGCATCGTTCAGGATAATGTCTGCGGATTTTTCGGCGATGGCGATCACGGCGGCATTGGTATTGCCCGAAACAACTGACGGCATAACCGATGCGTCAACGACCCGCAGGCCGTTGACGCCACGAACCCGCAGGGTCGGGTCGACCACCGATTGATTGTCGGTACCCATACGACATGTTGAGGTTGGGTGATACACCGTACTGCCGGCATCTCGACAGTACTGCAGCCATTGCTCGTCGGTCTGAACCGCAACCCCCGGGGTGCGTTCGCGTGCAATGTAATTAGAAAACGGTGGGGTGGCGGTAATTTTCCGTATCGCTTTTAAGCCGTTAATCATGACCTGACGGTCGGCTTCAGTTGCCAGGTAGTTGTATTGAATCGCCGGTGGCGCTAACGGATCTGCGCTGCGCAGATGGCATGAGCCGCGTGATTCAACCTGCAGCTGAGAGACTGAACAAGTGAATCCGGAAAATTTGTCCAGACCTTCACCCATTCGGGTCGCCGAAAAATTGATGAAATACAGTTGCGCATCGGGTCGACTTAGTTCGGGTTGAGTTCGGATGAAGGCGGCGGCGTATCCGGCGCTAACAGTTAAAGGTCCACGCCGCTTGAACAGCCACTGAGCGCCACTGCGTGCCTGCCGCCACCAATTGGCGAGGTCATCATTAATCGTGATTGGCTGGTTGCACTCGAATATTGTTTTAACGTAAAAGTGATCCTGCAGGTGCTCGCCCACATCGGGCTGATGACACACGACTGGTATGTTTTTTTCTTGCAGTCGAGCTGCATCGCCGACACCAGATAACTCGAGCAGTTGTGGTGAATTGAATGCACCGCCGGCAAGAATAACCTCGTTCGCGCTAATCTTTCGCGTCTGGTTACCATGGCGAAATTCGACCCCTGTTGCCCTGGAGCCGTTAAACAAGATCCGGGTAGCCTGTGCGTTGACTTCTATTGTTAAATTGGGTCTGCCGCGGGCTGGATTCAGGTAGCCAACTGCAGTGCTTATGCGTCGCCCATTGCGCATCGTTGCCTGGAAGTATCCTGCTCCTTCTTGCTGCTTGCCGTTGAAATCATCGTTAGCCGGAATGCCGGTTTGCACGGCTGCACTGATGAAGGCGTCACACAGCGGGTGTTTGTCCGGCAGGTCGGAAACTGCCTGTGGTCCACCAACGCCGTGCCACTGGTTTGCGCCTCTGCTTTGATCCTCGGACTTGATGAAGTATGGAAGTAAGTCATCGAACGTCCAGCCCGGGATATTCCAACTGTCGAAGTCACTTGGCTGTCCCCGAATATAGGCGAGGCCGTTTATTGATGACGATCCCCCAAGCACTTTACCGCGTGGCGTAAATATCCGCCGCCCCCCGAGGTTTGGTTCGGGTTCTGATTCGTACGCCCAGTTCACCGTTTTGTCTGCGAATAGGCGCCCGTACCCAAGTGGAATATGTATCCACGGATTGCGATCGCGTGGTCCGGCCTCGATTAGCAAGACCTTGTGCTTGCCATTGGCTGTCAGGCGGTTGGCAAGTACACATCCTGCAGAACCGGCTCCTACGATGATGTAGTCAAAAAATTCCATTCGTCAGAAAACTCCGGGTAGTGCGGAAATCAGCGTGGCCAATGCACTTAAAGCCACAAAAATCAAAGCAACAGTACGCAGCATTTTGTCGCCCCAGCGCTTGAAAGCGAAACTGCCTGCCATCACTGATAACAATAATACCGGGCATGCCATCATGCTAAGTACGATAACTTCACGCGATACAAAACCATAAGCCCACACTGATAGGGCTGTCAGCGTAACCATGCAGTTCATGAATGCGATGACGTTGCCGCGGGACACCTGTGGATTGTCTGCCCGGGCCAGAAGAGCAATGACTCCGGGGGGGCCGCCCACCCCGGTTGCGCCTTGTATCAGACCACTGACAAACCCGGCGGCAATTGTGCCCCGACGGCCGATGAGGCTTTTAAACTCGTTTTGAAAAGCAAGCAAAGCAGCCATAACCAGTACCGCCAGCGAAATGCCAATTTTCATCAGGTTCGGCGCGATGTGAATCAGGGCCAACGCACCGAAGGGGATGGCCAGAACTAACACCAGGCACATCGGCGTCACTACGCGTCGGTCAGCGTGACGAACCGCCGAAGGCAGCAAAGCCAGGGCAACGGGTATTTCGATCAAGGCTTCAATTGCGATGGCTTGCCGGGGGCCAAATAATATGGTCAATGCCGGCATGATGATCAAGGCGGATCCGAAGCCGGTGAAGCCACGGACGATGCCGCCCAGAAGGACGGACACCATCAGGAACGCCAGTTTGTAGTCCAGGGCAATTTGGGTTCCGAACAATTCAATCATCTGGTCAGTTCGGGATCACTCGAATGCGCTCAGGTTGGTCATGACGACGGATAAGTCCGGCTCAGCTGACGGTGGTAACGGCAGCTGGTGTAGCGGTACGACCGCCATCAACGACGTACTGGGCACCGGTAACATTGCCAGCGAGATCTGAACACAGGAACATAACAACGTTAGCAACTTCCTGAGCTGTACCGTATCTACCAATTGGAATTGACGCCTGGTATCGCGCGGACACGTTGTCGGGGTTATCCGGACTCACCTGACGTTCGATTTCGTGGATCATTCGGGTATCGATTGGTCCGGGACATACGGCATTGACCCGAATGCCCTGGCTCGCTGTTTCGCCGGCGCTTACTTTGGTTAGGCCAATGACCGCGTGTTTTGACGCACAGTAGGCTGGCATCCCCGGTGAACCGACAAGGCCGGCGACCGATGCCGTGTTAACAACCGCACCGCTTTTCTGGGCCAGCATAACCGGCAGCACATGCCGCAAACCCAGAAATACGCCTTTCAGATTAACGGCGATTACCGCGTCGAATACTGCCTCGTCGTATTCAGCCGTTGGCGTGATGTTGCCCTCGATTCCGGCATTATTAAAAAAGCAATCAATTGTGCCGTATGCATTGGTGGCTGCGGCAACGTAGGCTTGTACTTCTTTGCTGATCGTAACGTCCGCATTAACGCTGGTCACCTGTGCTCCGGCTTTGCGTATCAGGCTTGCCGTTTCTTCAAGTGCGGATTGGTCGCGGTCAACCACAACGAGCCGAGCGCCTTTCTTGGCAAAACCAACCGCAGCAGCGCGGCCAATGCCGTTGGCGGCACCGGTAATAAGGACACTTTTATTATCGAAATTCACTGGCAGTCTCCGTAGGTTTATGACGGGCAAAAAAAATCCCCGGTTCCCGGGGATTATGTTCGATAAAGTGAATTTAGTCAGCGTTCAGGTAGTTGATGCCCCAGCCGTTTCACCGGCAGAAGACTTGGGCTTGCACGTATTGTCCAGCAGTTTCCTGATAATTGCGGTTCGGGTCTCGTCAGCGACTTCATTGGCTACCTGGCAAGTCCCGGCGGCCATGTGTCCGCCCCCACCGTGTGACAGGCATAACTCGCCAATATTTGCCTCTGAACTGCGGTTTGTAATGGATTTGCCGAGAGCAAATACGGTATTTTGCTGCTTCAGCCCCCAAAGCACGTGAACTGAAACGTTACTATGGGGGTAGAGCGCATAAATTACAAAACGGTTGGTCGCATAAATTGTCTCTTCGTTTCGCAAGTCGAGCACAACAACATTGTCAAATACGGTAGTGCATCGTTTGATCTGATCAGCTGCCAGTTTTTCGTGTTCGCGGTAAAGATTAACTCGTTCGATTACATCGGACATCTGTAGAATTTCTTCGATAGTCAATTCGCGACAGGCGTCGATCAGTTTCATCATCAACTGATAATTTGATACCGTAAAGTCTCTGAAGCGACCCAGCCCGGTACGTGCGTCCATCAAGTAGTTGAGCAATACCCAGCCGTCGGGGGCAAGAATTTCGTCACGACTGAACTGTGCCGAATCGGCCTTGTCGACGGCTTCCATCATGTCGTTCCAGTCTTTACGGAACCGTTCCGCACCGCCGAGGTATTCATAGACAACACGCGCAGCAGATGGTGCTGAGGCGTCGATTATGTGGTTTGCTGCGTCGCCTGAATTGCGAGTCAGCTCGGAAAGGTGATGGTCAAAAACCAGGTGGGCGCTGGAGACATAAGGCAGGTTTGTCGTGATGTCCCGATCAGTGATTTCAATTTTTCCGTCTTGCATGTCTTTAGGATGGACAAACAAGATGTCATCGATGATCCCGACCTCCTTCAGTAAGACGGCACAGACGAGTCCGTCAAAGTCGGAGCGGGTAACAAGTCGATAGGTTTCGCTGGACATTGATGAGTTTTCCGGAAGGTAGCTGAATATGGGTTGTTATCGGTTTATCCTGACGGGAATCAAGCTCGGTAGACAGCGGTGATGGGCTCGCCGGTAGCCGTCAGGGGATAGGCGAATCGCGGCTTGGAAAATGGCCTGTATTTACAACAGGTAACCGAGATAATGACGGACTAATACCTTACTGATACCGGGTTTACTGGCGCGGAAACACCGGGGTGATCGGTCTGTCTCAACAGTCTCAGAGAGCTGACACCTGGTTGACCTACTGTTGTCTCAAGGGGTTGTTTACACCTCCAAAAGACGCGCCCATACTGAGGTATTGGCAAGGAGCGCAGTTTTCGCGTTATAGAACTCCGGTGCCGGATAACCTCCGGCCCGATGACTAATCGATTGGAGGCTGGGTATTGAAGGCAATGGATATTGAGATCGAATCATTCAACCCGAAAATAATGGGCAATGCGTCGCCGGTGATTGGAATATGAAAGCATTGGTTGTTGGGGATACGGGAATGGTTGGTCGGTATCTGACCAACCAGTTACTTTCTGTCGGGCAATGGCAGGTTTGTGGCTTGTCCCGATCCGGGCGCTCGAATACTTATACATGCTTGAATGCCGATTTATCTGACGGTGCGGCAATTGTCAGCGCGCTTAAAGAACATCGCGACATCTCGCATGTGTTCTATGCCGGTCGGTCACCTGACCCGGACCCGCAGACCGAGTGCGACACCAACACGAGAATGTTCGTCAATTTGGTACAGGCTATGGATGAAGCAGGGGTGAGATACGAACATATCCAGCTGATGCAAGGGCTAAAATGGTATGGATCACAGGCGGGCCCGTGGCGGACTCCAGCTCGGGAAGACGACCCGCGTCATGACTCGCCAAACTTTTACTACGACCAGCATGACTGGTTACTGGCCCATCAGCGGACGCAGAGCAAGGCCCACGGAGCTAACCGCTGGCATTGGTCTGCAGTCCGTCCGCACCAGGTGGCAGGGTTCAGCGATACGTACCCCCACAACATCGCCGGGGTGATTGCCTTATACGGTAGTTTTTGTTCCGATCAAGGAGCCTCCCTGGACTTCCCTGGAACACGCGCTTGTTACGAATCACTGTCGATGTTGATGGATGCAACTCTGATGGCCCGAGCGATGATATTCATCGCAACCAGCCCTAAAACCCGAAACAAGGCATTCAACATTGGTAACGGGGACTATTTCCGCTGGCAAAACCTGTGGCCGGTGTTAGCTGACTTTTTCAAGGTGCCGTGTGGTCAGGTCACGGACATTAGCCTCGAAGACCGCTTTGGTGGGCAGGGGGCTCAATGGCGGGCCATTTGTGACCGGCACCAGCTGGCGGTCCCGGACATGAATCAAATAGGCAACTGGCGGTACGGAGACTTTAGCTTTCGTGCCGGATGGGACGATATGGCCGATATCAATGCAATTCGAAAGTCTGGTTTTAGCGAGTGGCGCGATTCTGAGCAAGTCTTACTGAATACGCTGCAACAATATCGCTCGGAACGCATTATTCCGTGATTGCCCTGATTGCCCTGATTGCCTTAGCTACTCTGACAACCCTGACTCATCATAGCCTTTATGCAAACAACACCTACTGAATTAATCGTTGGCGTCAACGTACCTGCCGTACCTGGCATGTCCCTGGACGAAGTATCTACCCCGGCATTGATTGTTGAGCTGGACCCGCTTGAAGAGAATATCCGACAGATGCGACGGTTCATTCAGCAGAGAAATATCCGTCACCGGGCCCATGCGAAAACGCACAAATCGGCCGACATCGCGCGGCTTCAAATGACAATGGGGGGCGCTTGTGGAGTCTGTTGTCAGAAAGTCTCTGAAGCCCATGCGTTGATCAACCAGGGTATCGATAATGTCCTGATCTCCAACCAGGTTGTTGCCCCGGAAAAAATAGATTTACTGGCCAAACTGTCGAAACGGGCACGGGTTCAGGTGTGTGTTGACGACCCCTCAAACGTTGCGGCATTGTCGGGTGCGGCGCTTCGAGAGCAAAGTGTTATCGAGTGCCTGGTTGAAATCAACAATGGTGCGGGACGTTGTGGAGTAGAACCGGGGCCGGCTGCCGTCAGTCTTGCGCGCCTGATCACAGAGGCTCCGGGGTTGAAGTTTTCCGGTATTCAGGCATACGATGGTTCAGCCCAACACATCACAAATTTTGAGGGCCGTCGCGAACGCGTGGCCGCAGCAATCAGCATGGCAAAGCTGACTGTCGACTTGCTCAATGAAGCGGGATTCGACTGCGAAATCATCGGAGGGGCGGGGACCGGGAGTTATCCGTTTGAATCGAACTCTGGTTTGTACAATGAATTGCAGTGCGGATCCTACATATTCATGGATGCAGACTATCAGCGGGTACATGACTCGACCGGGCAGCCGCTTGGCGAGTTTCGAAATAGTTTGTTCATCTGGACCAGCATAATGTCCGTTGCAGTCCCTGGTATTGCTGTGTGTGATGCCGGCCTTAAGGCGCACAGTGTCGATTCGGGGTTACCGGTGGTTTTTGGTCGTTCGGATGTCGAGTTTTTGAAATGCTCTGATGAGCACGGCGTTATTCGTGATCCGGACGGTGTGCTGAAACTTAATGAAAAGCTCAAACTGGTGCCCGGCCATTGTGATCCGACTTGTAATCTTTACGATTGGTATGTGGGTATTCGCGGCAACCAGGTGGAATGCCTGTGGCCGGTAACGGCACGCGGAATGCTTTTCTAACTCACTATTCAGTTCGTCATCCAGCATTGTTTCTGCGCAAAATCGTAAGGATATGTATCACTTGCGCCCGTGATACGCTTGCGCCTTTCTGACCCTCCAACCTCAATTATCCGGAGTTCCTTTTGATTCTTACCAAAACCCAAGTGGCTGCCCTGGCCACCTGCCTGATTTTTTCATCGGGCGTCTACGCGCAAACTGTTTTGTCCGGCAAGCCAACGGGTGAAACCCAGGAGTTTTCTTACGCTATTGGCTCACATTTTGGCCGTCAGTTTAAGCAACGATTTGAACGCGATGGCATCGAAGTCGATAACGCGGCTTTGCTGGGTGCGATCAGCGATGTTTTGTCTGACAAGAAAGAACTGCGCATGACAGACGAACAAATGCAGGCGGCGATTACTTCACATAACACGAAGCAGCAAGAGAAGATGGCAAAGATGGCAGAAGCCAACATCGCCGCTGGTGCAGCCTATATGGAAAACTACGCCAAACAAGATGGCGTACAGAAAACAGAAAGTGGCTTGCTCTACAAAGTTATTAAAGCAGGCACCGGCGCCAAGCCAACAGCGCAAGATCGTGTTGTGGTGAATTACGAAGGCAAGTTAATCGACGGCAAAATCTTTGACAGCTCGTATTCGCGCGGTCAGCCGGCAACCTTTGGGGTTGGACAAGTGATTCCGGGTTGGCAGGAAATCCTGAAGCTGATGCCAGCCGGGTCAACTTACGAGGTAGTCATTCCATCCAAACTTGCTTACGGCCCGCGTGGGTCTGGTGGCGCTATTCCCGGGAATGCGACCCTTCAATTTAAAGTTGAACTAATTGAGATTGCTAAGCCCGCACCTAAGCCTGCGGATAAACCAGCGATGCCAAAAAAGCAGTAAGCACGTTGTCCGGTAAAAAAGGCTGCTGCGGCAGCCTTTTTTATTGGCGCCAGGCGTTGAGCAAGGTCAGCGCGGCTCACCAAGAAACTGCAGAACCGTTTCTCGCTTTGGCATGGATGCCACTGCGCCGTAGTGCTGGGTTGATAATGCAGCCGCCGCGTTTGCGTACCGGGTGGCGGCGACTGGGTCGGGGTCGCGAAGATATTGTGCGAGAAACGCACCATCAAAAGTGTCACCGGCGCCAGTTGCATCGATTGCTGAGACATCATAAGCAGGTACGTGTTCCCGGGCTTTACTGGTGGCGACCAGTGTTCCGGCAGAACCAAGAGTCAGTGCCACAAGTGATGCGCCAAGGTGCAGGTAAAAGTCGACAATGTCATCGGGTGCCGACATGCCGGTGAGCAACCGGGCATCGTCCAGGCCTGGCAGGGCAATGTCGCACAGTGACATCGCCGCGTGCGTAATTGCGCGGGCGCGATCCAGCGACCAGAGTTGCGTGCGCAGGTTGGTGTCGTAAGAGACCAGGGTACCACCATCTCTGGCCATTCGGATTGCTTCAAAGACGGTGTCGGCGGCGGTTTCAGAAATCGCCTGGCTGATGCCAGAGACGTGAAGTATTCTCGCATCACTGATCATGCGTTGCGGTAAGTCATTCCGGCTGATCTGACTGGCAGCCGACCCGGCGCGTCGATAGCTGAATTGGTGTCCATCCGGACCGTGCGCAATGAAGTACACACCGGTGTCGGCGTTGGCCTGTACGCAGACCGCTGAGGTATCAATATTCTCCTGGTGCCATAGATCCAGAAATTGCTGTCCAAACGGGTCGTCACCGACCCGTGTGACGTACCCGACCGAGGCGCCCTGACGTGCTGCGCTGATCGCGCAGTTTGAGGTATCACCGCCGAACCCGGCCAGGTATCGACCGTCGTCTTGTTGACTTAGCTCGAACAATGGTTCTCCAAGACAAATTATTTCAGGCATCGGTGGGCATCGGGTAGTGGCAAGGTAAATGGCCGCTTGCCAGGGCCAGCGACCGAGTTCTACGGCGAATACTTCTGGGCACCGGCCAGTAGCCGGCTCTTATCAGCAGAATCCGTTAGGATTATGCTGTAATTCACGCAACGTGTACTCAGGCCGGCCGGCCTAAGGCATCAAGAGACAACAGGGGAATATTCAGATGGACGTAGCAGGAAAAAAAGCGATTATCTTTGGCGGCACTTCAGGCATCGGCCTGGCAGCGTCACGACAACTTGCCGAAAAGGGCGCAACCGTTATTGCGATTAGCCGTGACCCCAGTAAGGCCGGTGAGCTGCCCCCCGGTGTCACGACAATGAAATGTGATGTGCTCGATCGCGACGCGATGCAAAAGCTGTTTGCCGAAGTTGCACCGTTTGACATCTTGATCAGCGCTGCGACCGGCGGCGGTCGTGCGATTGGTCCGTTTCTTGAAATGGACATGGATGGCTATAAGGCTTCGTTCGACAAGCTCTGGGGCTACTCACACGTGGTCCGATTTGGTGCCGAGCATCTGTCTCCAAACGGGGCAATTGTTCTGGTCAGTGGCAGCCCGGCACGCAAAACGAAACCCGGGCAGGTGTCTCTGGGTTCTGTTGGTGCGGCGGTTGAGCAAATGGCGCGCGCAATAGCGTCAGAACTGGCGCCTCGCCGAATCAACGTGGTTTCGCCGGGGTCTATCGATACGCCGATGGTCGCATTGAAGGGTAAAGAGCGCGAAAATCTTTATGCAAAAGTTACGGAATCTCATCTAATCCCCCGTCCGGGTACGGCCGACGAAGTTGCAAAAGGCATCGTGTTTGCTGTCGAAAACGACTTTATTACTGGTACCACTATTGACGTAGACGGCGGCTGGCTGATCAGCTGAGCTTAGGCGCTACCCGAGGTTAGGCCTGGCGCCAAACCCGGCGCCGCGGTGCTAACTCCGGTGCCAACCCCTTTCCCGGCTCCGGGGTTGGCATCCAACGGTTCTTGCCAGGTGAGTTCTTGCCAAGTGATCGATAGTTTTAAGTTCGTGCCAGTGACTTGTCAGCACGCCATGCGCGGTAGGCGAGGATCACGCCCAGGACAATGCAAGCTGCAGCCACGATAGGGCGCACACTGCCACCCATCATGAATAACGGCAAGGCAGCGCTAATCAGCATCGCCGGCGCATAAAACCGAGTCCAGTTGGCCCCGTTCTCGCGCGACGACTGAAACCACGGAAAGGCTGCCGAGAAGACAGCGATGATCAGAAAGAACAGTGACCAGGGCCGTGTGAAGAACGGTGAAATGTCAGTGGTAATTGCCAGCGCCCGGCTTAGATTCAGCTCTGCGATATTGCCCAGCACAACACCAAGAATCATTGGGGCCAGTGGAAAACCAAACTGACGCATGAAAAAGCCAAGCAGGCCAAACCAAAACAAGGTCCAGACATCAAAACTGATATTGTTCAACGCAAAAACGCCGATTGAACTGAAGCCGAGAATGACAGCAGCCAGCATATACATGCGGATTTGAGTGACCAGAATAAAAACCCGCAACATGCCGGACTGCAGGGCCAGCATGATGAAGTTGGCCACGAAAAATGCAATAAATATCGAGTAAGCCAGCACCGGTTCGTCAGATATAAAGCTTGGGCTGGGTACAACGTCGTGCATTAACAGCGCGCCGAGCATGATGGCAGCAGTCAGGTCACCCGGTATGCCCAAGGCCATCAACGGGGTTAATGCGCCGCCTTCGACGGCATTGTTCGAACTCTCCGGAGCAATTACTCCTTCGGGAATACCTGTGCCAAAAAGCTCCGGGGTTTTTGAAGACTTTTTTGCCTGATCGTAGGCCAGAATGTTTGCGATAGACCCGCCGGCACCAGGCAAAATGCCGACAAAGACGCCAATAAATGACGATCGCAGCACGGTAGTCCAACGTTTTGCAATGGCTTTTATTGCCCGGATATGCTCGATTCGCACACTGATAGTTCTCTTGTCAGAGAGAGCCCGTCGGGCAGCCACCGGATCGCGGACGTCCGACAGCAACTGACTGAATGCAAACAAGCCAATCAAGACAGCAATAAAGTCAAAGCCTCCCAGCAAAGCTTCGCTGCCGAAGTCAAAACGTGCCATACCTACTGCTTCGTCTTCACCAACTGTGCGAACCAGTAAACCGGCAGCGCCGGCTATCAGCCCTTTAATCAGGTTTTGGCCGGCCAGGCTGGCGGTAACTGTCAGGGCAAACATGACCAGCATGAAAAAGTCCCAGGGCTGAAACTCCAGGCCGATACGCGCAAGCTGCGGTGCAAACAGAACCAGGATGACCGCGCTGATCATGCCGCCGCAGAACGATGACCAGACACCAAGCCCAAGGGCAAAGCCGGGCTCACCGTTGCGGGTCATGGGGAAGCCGTCAAAAGTGGTCGCAACTGATGATGGGGTTCCCGGAATGCCGGTCAGGATGCCGGACATCAGTCCACCGGACAGGCCACCCACCAGTACGCTGATCATTACGGCAAGCCCTTGCTCTGGCGGCATACTAAAAGTGAAGGGCAGGGTGAGGACTACTGCCATCGCAATGGTGAACCCCGGTATTGCACCAGCGAGTAAGCCGGCACCTACACCAATGAACATCAGAATAATGGTTTTGATTGCAAGGATCTCGCCAAAGGCGAGCATGACATTTTCCAGAATCATTGGTGTACCTTAACTGAAGAGTTCGCCACGCGGCAATGAAACACCGAGCCCGTAGTTGAACAATGCCCACATGCCCCCAACGCTGACCACTGCGATGGCAGCGTGCAGCAATACAAGTCGTGGCCGCCAGCCACCGAGTGCATTAAGCAATAGAAATACAAACAACATGCCGCCAACCAGCATGCCAACCCATGGAAGGGCTAATAGATAAAGACCAAAAAAGGAAAAGCAGAAAAACACGTTGCGCCAATATTTAAAAAACCCCGCGATGCCGGGCTGGCGTTCCGGATCAGGGCTGACCGTGGTTGGGCCCATGCGTATGGACTGAACCAGGTAGATGAGTGATAAGACAGCCATGAGGGTGACAAGAATACGTGGCCAGATTGCAGGGCTTAGCTGGCCGTAATCGGGTTCACGAATATTGAAGCTGGCGGTCATTAAAACGCCGCAGGCGAGCAGCAAAAATATGGCGAGCAAGGTATCGCGGTTAAGCTTTGTCATGTGGGGATCGCTGTGCGCATCTTCAAAGAAAGACCGGACCCGTGGTGGTGACCAGGGCCCGGTTTGGTCCGGATGCTATTCGACTAATTTACTTTTTCTTGTACATGCCGATCTTGATGGCAACTTTTTCATAATCGTTGTAAGTGTCGGCAATCCATTTGGCATAGTCTTGTGGATTCTGATAGTTCACTGCAGTGCCTTTGGAGTCCATCTGCTTGAGCAGATCCGGATTTTCGGCGGCTGCTTTAAATACGGCAGACCACATTTCAACAATTTCTTTCGGTGTGTCTTTTGGCGCCATGATGCCGCGTTCCAGTGCAAAAACCATGTCAACGCCGAGTTCTTTTAAAGTCGGCATGTCAGGCAATTGTTTAGCGCGTTTGTCAGCAGCAATCGCAAAACCCTTCAGCTCACCCGAGGTGAGGTATTTGGCACTGGACGCAACATTCAGTGATCCAAGGTCGATAGCTCCAGACAATAACGCCGTCATGCGTTCGCGAGTGCCGTCATAAGGAACGTAGGAAAACTTAACATTCATTTTGTCTTCGAGCAGCAACCAGATGAAGTGACTGGTTGAGCCAAAAGTGGCACCGGCTTTAATAGTGTCCGGATTGGCCTTGGCGAAGGCCGCAAACTCCTTCATGTTGTTGTACGGTGTTTTTTTGGCTGCACCGATAATGTCTGGCGTGGAGGTCAGATTGGCAACCGGGGTGAAACCGTCGAAGTGGAACTTGATTCGATCGTTGAGGTAGCTCGTAATCGCTGACTGGTGGATTGCAAATAGTGTGCAACCGTCGGGCTTGGCTTTCGCCGCTTCTTTCGCCCCTTTATTCCCACCCTGACCCGGCACGGTGACAACCTTAATCTTTGGCTTGATGTCCATTTCCTGGATAACTTTTTCAAAAACCGAGAAAATGATGTGTGTACCGCCACCTGCCTTCCAGGGGACAATCAGGTTGGCGGTGTCGCAAGGAATTTCTGCGGCAGTAGCGGGCAGTGCGACTGCCAGGCCCAAGCCCGCGATCAGTCCACGAATTGATGTTTTCATAGGTGTTTCCTCCAGTGAGTCGGCATTGCCGATAGTTGTGCCTTCTAGCTTCTGGTGCCATCCGTTTGCAATGGCCGTCCGCCGCGGTGGCTCAGGTTAACCCAAACAATCAGTTATTGGGGCGAACGATGGTAATAAAACGGCGTGTGCGAGATCGGCCATCACCCGATCCCCCGATTTGCACAAGCGACGAGCATGGTCTGCTTTACCATCAGGCAAGCGGCTAAAAATTTCATATTATGAATGCTTGGTGCCCGCGGTTGGCCTCTCGCGTGGCGACTAAATTCGGCGTCTAATATAAGTCGACTTCAACGCGCCACACATGAGCAATTTACCGAATGGACCAGCCGATTCGCATACCAACAAGCACTCATTGGGGAAATTATCTGCTCGAAAAAAAAGGCGATACGATCAGCGCGGTGTTGCCTCGCTCAGCTGATACGGACCCATCGCCGATCGGCCAGTCACTGCTCGATTCCCAGAACCGGGGTTGTCGGGTTGCCCGCCCCAGTGTGCGTCGTGGCTATCTAAGGAAGCAGTGGGAAAGCGACGGGGCGCAACGCGGCATTGAGCCTTTTGTCGAAATACCGTGGGATGAAGCCCTGGACCTGGCTGGGCAGGCTTTGCTGCACACGAAAGCCAAGTGGGGGAATGAGTCTGTCTACGGTGGCTCTTACGGCTGGGCAAGCGCCGGACGTTTTCATCACTCTCAGAGTCAGATTCACCGCTTTCTTAAGCAATTCGGCGGGTACACGAGTTCGGTGCAGTCGTATTCGACGGGCACTGCCCAGGTAATTATTCCCCATATCTTCGGTGTGACCTCGTATCACCTGATGGCCGAATCGCCAACTATAGAAGATATTGTCAAAAATACCCGGCTGATGGTGTGCTTCGGCGGTATCAGCATGAAAAACACTCAGGTCAACCAGGGTGGGATTGGTGACCACTCCGCGCGTAATCGAATGCAACAACTGCGCGACGCCGGCGTGGAACTGGTTTGCGTCAGTCCGTTGCGCGACGATGTTGCCGATTTTATGGATGCCGACTGGTGGCCGATTCGACCCAATGCTGATGTTGCGCTGATGCTCGGCCTGGCCCACACCCTGCATATTGAGGGTCTGCACGATGAAGAATTTCTGGCAAAGTATTGTGTTGGTTATGATCGCTTCGTCCCGTACCTGACAGGGCGGGCTGACGGTATTGCCAAAGACGCGGACTGGGCGGCGCGCTTATGCGATATTGATGCTGACCGCATACGGCAACTGGCGCGTCGAATGGCGTCCGAACCGTGCCTGATGTCAATCAGCTGGTCGCTGCAGCGAACAGAGCATGGCGATCAGCCGTACTGGATGATCGCCGTTCTGTCTGCAATGCTGGGAAATATCGGATTGCCCGGCCAGGGTGTGGGTTACGGCTATGGCTGTATCCACAATTACGGTTTTGCCAAGCGTCGCAGTTTACCGTTTCGTGCAGGCGCATTGCCGCAGCCCGACAATCCGGTTAAGAAATTTATTCCAGTGGCCCGAATTGCGGATATGTTGCTGAACCCCGGTGCCGGTTACTCGTTCAATGGTAAGACGCTGACTTATCCGGAAATCAAGCTGATTTACTGGGGCGGCGGAAATCCCTTCCACCATCACCAGGACTTGAATCGTTTGCGTAAGGCCTGGACACAGCCAGAGACAGTCATTGTCAATGAACCACACTGGACAGCGACTGCACGCCATGCTGATATTGTTTTTCCGGCAACGACTGCGCTGGAACGCGAAGATTTTTCACGCGGCACATCAGAGATGTCCCTGGTACCCATGCATCAAGTTCTTGCACCGTATGCTGAATCGCGTGACGACTATGAGATTTTCTCAGCATTGGCCGTCCGCCTTGGCTTTGAAAGCCAGTTTACCGAGGGGCGTTCGAAACGCGAATGGATCCGGCACTTATGGCAGGTAAGTGCTGATGAAGTGGCAAAAGCGGGGTCAAAGCTTCCTGAATTCGAACAGTTCTGGGATGGCGGAATAGTGAACATTAACCCGGATGACCTGTCGGACCGGGTATTTACCCTGGAAGCTTTTCGTAACGACCCTGTCGGATCTGGCTTGCAAACACCGTCGGGAAAAATCGAGATTTTTTCTAAGACAATTGCTTCGTTTGGCCTGGCAGATTGCGCCGGGCACCCCAGGTGGTTCGACAAGCAGGAGTTTATCGGCAGCAAGCGCTCGGATCGTTTTCCGCTGGCATTGAATTCCAATCAACCGGTTACCCGATTGCATAGCCAGTACGATTTTGGGCGGACCAGCAAACGCGCAAAAATACAAGGGCGCGAGCCTATTCAGATGCATCCGGCGGATGCCAAAGTACGAGGAATTCGCGAAGGTGATGTTATCCGGGTTTTCAATGACCGCGGTGCATGCCTTGCCGGGGTGATAATTACCGATCGGGTACGGTCGGGTGTTGTGGTGTTGGCAACCGGCGCCTGGTTTGACCCTCAATACCCCAGCCAGCCTAACAGCCTTGAGGTGCATGGTAATCCGAATGTTTTGACCCGCGACGTTGGTACGTCAACCTTGTCGCAGGGAACAAGCGCTCACAGTTGTTTGGTGGATGTTGAACTGTTCACCGGGACTTTGCCGCCGGTTACCGTATTTGAACCGCCAAAATTCACAGAGCGCGACAAATGAACCTCTGGGTGGATGCTGATGCGTGTCCGGTGGCGATTAAAGACATTTTGTTTCGCGCTGCGCGTCGAACAAAAGTTCCACTGACGCTGGTGGCTAACCAATTTTTGCAAGTACCGTCATCTGAATACATTCGTTTTGTCCAGGTGCCGCAGGGTTTTGATGTTGCTGATAACAAAATAGTTCAGCAACTGGTCGCAGGTGATTTGGTGATTACCAGTGATATTCCATTGGCAGCCGAAGTTATTGCGAACGATGGTATCGTGCTCAGCCCGCGCGGTGAACTGTTTACTGAAGACAACATCAGCGCGCGGCTGGCTACTCGTGACTTGTTGGACAGCTTGCGATCCAGCGGCTATGAAACCGGAGGGCCCGCAGCGATGTCGCCGCGAGACCGCCAGGCATTTGCCAGCCATCTCGATAAGATTCTGGCGGCCAGGCCGTTATGATCTGGCCGGTTCACTGGAAAAGAAAGCTAAGAACACCTGTTAGTGAAGACGGTAACAGGTAACGACCGGACGACTACAGCCCAACCACAGGATGACGACAGTTTAACAATATGAGTGATCAGAACCAACTGACCGTCCCGGAGTCATTTGCCCTGTTGTATCAGGCCTCTGGTGGATACAAATCGACTTTACCGCGCGACGAATTGTATGAACGCTTTGAGTTTTGTGATGATCTGGCCAATATGCTGACTGAACATGCAGCCAACATTCGATTTGATACCGGTATTGATGAGCAAGACGTTCTTGAGCGTGTTCAGGCGGGTTTGCTGGCAGAAGACTCTGGCGTTTCAGCAGTTGAAGCGCCCTGGGTAGTTGGCCGCCTCGCAGAATTAATGAATTGGCAACCCATGCCGGTGGTCCCCGAGAATTCCGTTATTTCAGATGATTCGAATGGCGGTTTGGCAAACGACGAAGATAGTGCCAGGTGATGTTTGTCCCCTGGCTCCGGTTTTTTTATTTGGCAGCGATCGATTCCTGGGTAGCGGATACTGGGTTGAGATCACGGCCAATTTCTGCAAGTAATTCGTAAGAACGCAGGCGCGCACTATGGTCGAAGACAGCCGCACTGATCATCAGTTCACTGGCCCCGGTGCGGGAAACAAATTGTTCGAGTTGTGTCTTGACTGATTCGGCACTGCCAACAAAAGAGCATGCCAACATGCGTTGCGCATGCGCTTTTTCGGCCGGGCTCCAGTAGTTTTCAATGTCATCGATCGGTGCGGCGAGTTTGCCGCGCTGATTGCGAACCATGTCGGTGAAACGTTGTTGGATGCTGGTGAACAGACGGGTTGCCTGGGCATCGGTATCAGCGACGATAACGTTTATGCACGGCATAGCATGGGGAGCCTTCAGTTGTGCTGACGGCTCAAAGCGTTGCTTATATTCGGCCAACGCCTG
Organism: Burkholderiaceae bacterium; assembly: GCA_049680625.1. Taxonomy (GTDB): domain Bacteria; phylum Pseudomonadota; class Gammaproteobacteria; order Burkholderiales; family Burkholderiaceae_E; genus JAUIAI01. Next base: position 51,099 of record JBAUID010000212.1, read on the forward strand.
GAGAAGTGCATCAGGGGCAAAATGTGAAGCAAATGCATAAGGCAGGCCCAGCACCGCAGCCAATTGTGCACCATATAAGCTTGAGCCCAATATCCATAAAGGTACGTTTAAGTCTGCCCCGGGCACGGCGCGAATTTGTTGACCCTCCTGAACAGGGCCAAACAAAGCCTGCAGCTCTTGCACATCTTGCGGAAAGTAATCAGAGGCGCGCGGGTCGCGTCGCAGTGCACGCCAGGTGAGTTGATCGGTGCCAGGTGCTCTGCCCAGACCGAGATCGATTCGGCCCGGGTACAAGGATTCAAGCGTTCCGAACTGCTCAGCAATAACCAGCGGAGAATGGTTGGGCAGCATGATGCCACCAGCACCAACCCGGATAGTTTTGGTGCCTCCGGCCAGGTAGCCGATAACCACTGATGTTGCGGCACTGGCAATACCGGTCATGTTGTGGTGCTCTGCTACCCAGAACCGTTGATACCCCCAGTTTTCAGCATGGCGAGCCAGGTCGAGCGCATTGTGCAGAGCGTCGGCCGGGGAGTGATCGACCCGTACAGAAACGAGGTCGAGGATAGATAGTGGGATCATGGCAGCAGGAATTTAGTGTCAGGGATTTGCCAGTTTAAACCGGGCAGGTGGTCTGCGGGGATAAATACGACCGGTTTGGAGGTTGGATTCTTTTAGTCATCCGGTTGCACCTCTAGTGCAACAAGAATACGTGACACCATGTTGTATGAAGAAATCACGACGATAAATTCGAATATTTGCCGGTTGTCCGGCACAACCGCTCGCGCAGCTTTGAATGTCTTGTCAGAGACTGATACCGACAAGGTCGACTCCACGACCAGTCTCAGCATTGCTCGTTCGTTGTCGTCAAATGCCGGGTCTGCCAGCGCTTGTTCGGGTGCGGGCCGCAGCTTGCGCAGGGCAGTCAGCTGATCTTCACGACCGCCTGCGTCTAAATACAGCGGCGCATGGTGTACCCATTCGTATTCGGCCCCATTCAGCACGGCAACTGCACACATCGCAAATTCTCCCCACTTTGCCGGCAGTGACAGATCTGAGCGCACCCGACCCATCAGGGAGCCCCAGCCTTGTGCTACTGGTTCGCTATGTAACAACAGACGATCAAGGGCCCCCAGGTTGCCGCCACGGCGCGCTTTGATCGCTGCGATTAATTCAGATTCACCGGCCTGCGAGTCAGTGATATAGGGGATTCGTGCCATGTTTTATTCTCCTCTGGTGGATTGCATCAGCCAAGGGCTCTGACGCCTTAGTCGATCGCGCCGGCATCACGTAGTTGGTCGATATCATGTTTATCGAAGCCGAACTCAGCCAGTACATCGACGGTATGCTCTCCAATTGCTGGTGCCCGGCCGCCGGTCTGCGGCCCGTCAACGTTTGCCAGGTAAGTTGCCCCAAGGTACCCGGGGTGGCTGGCGACCGCTGTTTCATCATCCTGCCAGTCGATAATTGGACGGCTTTGTCGGCGGGCAACGCCAAGTGCTTGTTCAATCGTATTCACATTTTCGACCGACATGCCTGTTGCCCGCAATCTGGGCTCCCAGTATTCAGTTGCTTCGCTGGCCATTGCTTTTTGCACGGCGGCGTCAATCCGTTTAACCGGTTCTGAGCCCGGAGGGTTGTCGACGTACGAATCCCAATCGCCTGGTGACAAACCAAGGGCCGTAAGCGCGGCCCGTCCGTGTTTTGCGGTGACAGCACTGGTTGCCAGGTAGCCGTTTTTTGTCTGAAAGGTATTGGCCAGTGGCGAGTGAGCTGGCGATGAGTTGCCGGCGAGTACTGTTGGTGTGCCGTCGTACAGAAACTTTGTTGTTGCCGAGATTTGCATCAGCAATGCGGTATCCATCATTGCCACATCAACTCGCTGACCGAGACCCGTGCGCTCGCGCCGCAACAGGGCTGAGGTAATTGCAAACGCAGTATGCAATGCCGTTGGTACATCAACAGCCAAATACCCGGTTCGCACCGGCCCGGACTGTGGGTGTCCGGTAGTTGACATCATGCCCGAGACTGCCTGAATGCCGCCATCGTAAGCGGATTGCGGGGCCAGCGGTCCATTCTGGCCAAAGCCTGAAACCGAGCAATAGACAATGTCTTTGCGCAATCCCCGAATCGTGTCGTAGTCCAGACCTAATCTTTTAGCAACCCCGGGGCGAAAGTTCTCGACAAGTACGTCGCACTGGCTGGCGAGCCGTTTAATCGCCGCCACACCGGCCGCCGTTTTGAGGTCAATACATAAAGAGCGCTTCCCGCGGTTAGCGGCTACAAAGGATGGAGAGTCGTCATCGCGAGCCTGGCCGGGCGTCTTAAACAGTTTTCTCATCTGGTCGCCAGTGCGCGATTCGACCTTGATCACCTGCGCACCAGAGTTTGCTAATAGCTGGACAGCCAGCGGGCCAGAGATGACCTGGGTAAAATCAAGAATCTTGTAGCCGTGAAACGGTGACTGGTTGGATTGATCGGCGGTAATGGGCTTTGCGTCTTTTTTGGTCACAACAGTAGGTCTCTGGGCGGTTTTTCGTCAGGGAATTTCGTCAGGGAATTTCGTCAGGGATTAACATGAGGCTGCGGGCTCAGTTTACCGGGTTCACAACCATGGATTGGCCTGGCCTTGCCTCACTGGGCCCACTGTGTCATAAACAAGCAGTTCCGCAACAACTTAATACCAGAGTCAAGTCCCAAGTCCGAAGTCCTTTTTTCCAAGGTACCTGGGGCCGGAGTCTCTGAACAGGAGGAAGACAAGTATGCAGTATCACTGTCCTGACACAATCGATTCGGCGGTAAGCGCTTTAGCGGCTGCTGCCGGAAAAGGCCGAATACTGGCCGGCGGCACCGACTTGCTGGTTCAATTGCGCAGCGGCCGGGTGAATCCGGAACAAGTGATCGATGTAAAAAAGATTGCTGAAATGCGGTCGGTCTCTACTGATGGCGATGGGGTTTGTGTCGGGGCGGCAGTCAGTGGTGCCGAACTAAGTGAACGCCCTGATGTTGTAGCGCAGTGGCCCGGTGTTGTCGAAGCATTCGACTTAATCGGCTCAACCCAAATTCAGGGTCGGGCAACCCTTGGTGGCAATTTGTGTAATGCGTCGCCGGCGGCTGACAGCGTTCCAGCACTCATCGCGGCCGGAGCGATTTGCATTGTCGCTGGCCCGGCAGGCAGGCGAGAGGTGTTGGTAGAAGATATCGTGACTGGTCCGGGGAAAACATCTCTTGCAGTGGGTGAGATAGTGGTGTCTTTTAAGTTGCCGCGACGAAGCCCGCGTTCCGGCGATGCCTACTTGCGGTTTATTCCGCGAACCGAAATGGACATCGCCGTGGTCGGTGCCGGTGTTAATCTGACGGTTGATGCTCAGGGCGTTTGTACTGCAGCCCGAGTTGGCCTGGGCGCGGTTGCTCCACGACCGTTGTTGGTTGATGCCGCTGCCACGGCATTAATTGGCAGCTCACTGGATGCCGGCGCACTGAAAAATGCCGCAGCCGCAGCCAGCGCTGCCTGCAGCCCAATTGATGATAAACGCGGCACTGTTGCGTTTCGTACCGAAGTGGCCGGTGTGCTGGTTCGGCGCGCCATTGTTATTGCAGCTCAACGTGCGGGAGTCAGCTTATGAGCAAACATCACATCACAACATCGATCAATGGTGAGCCGGTTGAGTTTTTGTGTGAAACCGAACAGACTTTGCTGGATGTCCTGCGCGATGAACTCGCGATGACCGGCAGTAAAGAAGGTTGTAGTTCGGGCGATTGTGGTGCCTGCAGTGTGCAGATGGATGGCCGGCTCGTGTGTTCCTGCCTCGTGTTAGGTGTTGAGGCCGAGGGGCACGAAATAACAACAATCGAGGGTATGGCGAGTGGTGAAACCTTACACCCGTTACAGCAAAAATTTCTCGAGCATGCGGCCCTTCAGTGTGGCGTGTGCACTCCCGGCTTCCTGGTAGCGGCAAAAGCGCTGCTGGAAAAACACCCTGACCCTACTGAAACTGAAGTTCGGTACTGGCTGGCCGGTAACCTGTGCCGTTGTACCGGATACGACAAAATTGTCCGCGCCGTTATGGACGCGGCTGCTGACATGCGAAGCGGAGCTTAAGTCATGGATGACCGAGTAAAACAAAACCAGGAACTACGGTGGGTTGGTACCCGCCCGGTGCGACCGGACGGTGTGGAGAAGGTGACCGGCCGCGCCAAATTTGGTGCCGACTACAACCTGCCCGGTATGTTGTATGCAAAAATTCTGCGTAGCCCGCATGCTCATGCGCGCATCGTTTCCATTGATACCAGTCGCGCCCAGGCATTGGCCGGCGTGAAGGCGGTGGTTTGCGGCCGGGATTTCCCTGATATTCCGTCAGAGGAAGCTTTCGAAGGAGAGGGACCAGTTAACTTTCGTCATCTCGCACACAACTTTATTGCTCGCGAAAAAGTTTTGTACGACGGCCATGCGGTGGCCGCAGTCGCGGCAACCAGCAATGCCATTGCCCTGCAGGCACTGTCGCTGATTGATGTGGAATATGAAGTGTTGCCCCACGTTATCGACGTGCGGGCAGCCATGGCCCCAGACGCGCCGTTACTGCATGACGATTTATTCACCGAAGGGGTAACGCCCAGGCCGGAGAAAGCGAGCAATATTGCCAAGCAGGTAATGTTTGGCCACGGCGATCCGGAAGTCGGTTTTGCGCAAGCGGACATCGTGATCGAGCGCGAATTTACGACTGAGCCCGTGCACCAGGGATATATCGAACCACATGCCTGTCTGGCTGCGGTTGATGAATCAGGCCAGTGCCAGGTATGGGCATCAAGCCAGGGTCACTTCATGATTCGCGGGTTTTGCGCGAAGCTACTGGGTATGGAGATCGCGCGTATAAAGGTGACTCCGGCCGAAATTGGTGGCGGCTTTGGTGGTAAAACTCTGGTTTATATCGAACCGGTTGCGATACGGTTGGCCCAGATCAGTGGCCGGCCGGTTCGCCTGGTGATGAGTCGTGAAGAGGTTTTCCGGGGCAGCGGACCAACTTCGGGATCGCATACAACCGTCAAGATCGGTGCGATGAAGAGCGGCAAGCTGGTAGCCGGGCTTGCTGAAATGAAATTACAGGCTGGTGCGTTTCCCGGGTCTCCTTGTGGCCCGGCCGCAATGACGGCTTTTGCGCCCTACGATATTGAACATGTTAAAGCCATTGGCATTGACGTTGTTGTGAACCGCCCCAAGGTTGCGGCCTATCGTGCACCGGGGGCACCGTTGTCAGAATATCCCGTCGAATGCGTAATGGACGAAATGGCCGGCCTGCTCAAGCTTGACCCGGTTGAGTTTCGATTGATGAACGCTGCTCGTGAGAACACCGTATCGAGTTATGGTCCGACATTCAAGAAAATTGGCTACGTTGAGACCTTGGAAGCTGTGAAAAACCATCCGCACTATTTAGCCCCGCTGGGCCCGAACCAGGGCCGGGGGGTTGCGTCGGGTTTCTGGTTCAACATCGGTGGCGAATCAACTGCTACGGTTAATGTCAACGAAGACGGCAGCGTCTCTCTGATTATTGGTAGTCCTGATATTGGTGGGTCACGGGCATCGCTGGCCATGATGACGGCAGAAACTCTTGGCATCGAGCTAGACCAGGTTCGACCGATGATTGCGGATACCAGTGCCATTGGTTACACCTTTCTGACTGGTGGATCCCGGGTGACGTTTGCTACCGGTATGGCCGCTGTGGAAGCTGCGCGGGCGGCAATTTCTGACTTGTGCAATCGTGCCGCGAAACTTTGGGACATCGATCCGGACGATGTTGAGTGGAGAGACGGTCGTGCATACGCTGTGGGTGGGAGCAACAGCGAGCTTGAGTCGCTGTCGCTGGCTGACATCGCTTCTCAGTCGGCCAAGACGGGTGGCCCGATCACTGGCAATGTGGCTCTTAATGCCCAGGGGGCAGGCCCCGGTTTTGGCAGCCACATCTGCGATGTTGAGGTTGACCCTGAAACAGGCCGGGTAAGCGTCGTGCGATATACGGCCGTTCAAGATGCCGGTCGGGCAATTCATCCGAGTTACGTCGAAGGCCAAATCCAGGGTGGGGTTGCCCAGGGTATTGGCTGGGCTTTGAATGAAGAATATATTTACGACAAAAACGGACGCCTTGAAAACCCGGGCTTTCTTGACTATCGAATACCTGTCTGTTCCGACCTGCCGATGATTGATACAGTGATCGTTGAAGTGAACAATCCGAATCATCCGTTTGGCGTTCGCGGCGTTGGTGAGGTACCGATAATCCCGCCGCTGGCTGCCGTAGCCAATGCTGTTTATCAGGCCACCGGTAAACGGATGAACAGCCTGCCGATGTCGCCGCCAAAAATTCTAGCTGCACTCAAGGCGGAATAACCCACAAAATGCCGTGTGTGGTCTTAACCCAGGATCTCGCCGACCGTTTCTCGGGCGGCGAGACCAAGTTGTTTGTTGACGCGGCAAATTTCCGCGCCTTACTGCGACTTCTGAATGAGCAGTTTCCGGGCCTGGGTACCGAGATTGATCGTAGCCAGGGGGTTGCCATAGATGGTGAGTTTTACCAGGACCCACATGCTCAGTTGCTCAGCGAAAATGCCGAGGTTTTTATCTTGCCAAAGATTGCTGGCGGCTAATTAAGCAATAACATTCAGCTATAACAGTTGCAGTCCTTGCAATGCGGTGCGCACCTGAAGTTTTTGTGCCTCGGTCGCCGGGGAGGTTGGCCGCCGAGCAAAGCCGGCATCAAGCCCCTGGAGCTGTTGTGCGTATTTCACCAGTGACGGCATATTGTCCACACCAATGGCATCCCAAAGCGGCATCAGGCGTTCATGGAGATCGAGGCCGGCTTTCCAGTCCTGTTGAACTACTGCATCCCACAACTTCACTGATGGACCGGGGGCCGCTGTCAAGATGGCGGCAATTGCTCCAGGGGCTCCGAGTTGATAAGACGAATACAACATGGCGTCAACGGCGCTGAAGATCAGGTTTTGGGGTCTCGCACGGCGCACCAGGTCGGCAAACAACTTCATATCACCCGCGCTTTGTTTGACTCCTAGGACACCGGGTACCTCATCCATGATCCGCAACAACAGATCTGGTGACAAGTAACACCACGGGACAACGTTATAGATAAGAATCGGGACATTACAAGCCTGGTGGATCTCTTGAAAGTGACGAACCATGGCGTCATCATCGGGCTTAAACAAATAGTGGGGTGGGGTGATTTGCAGGGCCGCCACCCCTAGTTGACTAACGGCTTGCCCGCGCTGAATCACCTGGGCAGTTGAACTGGCAATGATGCCGGCAACCAGAGGTACCCGATTGTCAATAGCCCGTGAGGTTGCCTGCATCAATTCGAGGTATTCGTCACCGTCAAGTACATGGCCTTCTCCCGTACTGCCTCCGGCAGCCAGGCCATGGACGCCGTTTGCAAGCAGCCAGTCGACTTGTGGCTTAACCAGTGCAAAGTTGATGTCACCACCCTCGGTAAACGGCGTGGTAAAAGGGGCGATGATGCCCTTCAGTTGCGTCATAGCAGTCTCCTTGTTGTAAAAAAAGCCAGCCAGTTGGTTGCCGGCTGGCCTTGTTTTGTTGCTGCGTCATCGCGTTGCCGCAAATCAGATCAAACGTCGAAACCTAAACTGACGGTGCAGTGCGTGAGGCCTGGCGGCTGACGATAGCCATGTCGCTGGCCAAGGCGTTAACCGCCGATTCGGAAACCTGATCATCCAGCACAATTGCGCTGATAGCCAGGAAGGGGCGGGCATCGGAATCGAAGACTGGCACCGACACCGTGGTTATTCCCTTGGTCAGGTGGCCTGAGTCGACTGCGAAACCCTTCTTGCGTACGGCCTTCAGTTCGTCGAGCCATTCATCAGCCCCCATCGGCTGGGCAAGACGAATGCTGCCGAACTGCTCGCGTAACTCAGCTTCGGGCTTGTCAGAGTAAGCAGCGAAGCAACGACCCATTGCGCCGGCAAATACGGGCAGGCGCTGGCCAATTCTCATCGATACGCGTACGGTTGAATCTTCCGGCTCGGCGCTGTCAACCAGAAGGACGCGTTCGTCATCAATGCGCTGCCATTGATGCATCGCTACGGAATATTGCTTGGCCAGACGCTCCAGCTCGGGATGCAACTTGCGGATATGGCTTTCTCGGTCCATTGCCCCCTGGGCGAAAGCAACAATGCCCAGGGAAATGGTGTAGGTCTTGGTCTGGGTGTTGAAATTCACCAAGCCTTCGTAAACGAGGGTTCGCAGCAGGTTGAAGCAGGTGGATGGATTCAGCGAAAGGTCACGGGCGACCCTGGTGACGCCAACTGGGGTCGGGGTTTGCTGCAGGTAGCGCAAAATTGACAGGCCGTTGACGAGTGCTCCAACGACTTTATCCGGGACTGGGCGCGGCATTTGTGTCTCCTCTCTCTGTGTGATTAATTCTTGTGAAAGAAAAGATTACTCCAGTCAGAATTGATTAGTCCAGATATTCGGAAAAAACATCCTATATGTGATGAATTGTCTAAAAACGACAATAGGTTTGTAAATTACGACATTTCACGAAAACAGGTTAAAAAGCCAGAAAAATTTCCCACATTGTGTGTACCCCGCCGATGCTGACTATCGTTACGGTTGTTCGGCAAAAAAAACCGCAAGGCTACCGGCGGCAGCCTCGCGGGACATCCAGGGGGAGTGGGGTAAATCTAACTAACCGGGACCGGCACAAACATGCGCTGTTTGCCGCGAGTGATCAGGACGGCAACCGACTTGGTATCGTCCGATAATTGGGCGGCAATGTCGTCGACCGACTTTACTGAAACACCGTTAATCGACAGCACGACGTCACCCTGCCGGATACCGGCTTTTTCTGCGGCGCCTTCAACTTCCAGAACCAGCAAGCCGTCGGCACCATTGTTCGCGGCCTTTTCACCGGGTTCCAGCGGGCGTAAGCCCAGGCCGAGTTTTGGGGTTGCAGAGCCAGCACCCGATCCGGTTTTCATACCGACTTTCTGATTGCTGGCTTTATTGCGCAACGGGCGGGTATCAATCTGTATTTCTCGTTGGTTACGCCAGACTGTCAGGGTCAATGGTTGGTTTGGTGTCGATAAGGCAACCATTGACGGTAGCGCGGCAGAGCGTTCGACGGGTTTTTCACCGGCCTGCAAAATAATGTCTCCCACTTTGAGTCCGGCCGCGCTTGCAGCGCTGTTCGCCATCACTTCAGATACCAGCGCGCCGCGTGGCCGGTCCAGCCCGAACGCATTGGCCAGTTTTTGGTCGACGGATTGAATCAATACGCCGAGACGCGCGTGTTGAACCTGACCGTGATCGACGATCTGGGTCTGGATCTGGGTCGCTAAATCAATGGGTATCGCAAACGAAATTCCCTGATAGCCGCCGGTGCGACTAAAAATCTGGGAGTTAATGCCAACAACTTCGCCATCGGCGTTAAACAACGGACCTCCAGAGTTGCCCGGATTAACCGCAACGTCGGTTTGAATAAACGGTACCAGGCCACCATCGGGCAGGCCACGACCCTTGGCGCTTACTACGCCGACAGTTACCGTGTTCTCAAAACCAAATGGAGAGCCGATTGCCGCGACCCACTGGCCTGGTTTAAGCGCGTCAGGTTTGCCCAGTTTCACCGTAGGCAGGTTGTGCGCGTCAATTTTTAATACCGCCACATCGGTTCGTTCGTCCTGGCCCAGGACCCGCGCGGGATATTCGCGGCGATCCGTCATGCGAACAATCACTTCATCAGCATTTCCAACCACGTGTGCGTTGGTCAGTATCAGGCCATCTGCGCTGACAATGAATCCGGACCCTTGTCCGGCGGAGTACCTGGGTGAGTCCTGCCCGCGGCGATCTCCGTCAGGACGCGGAATACCGAAACGCTCGAAGAATTCTTCAAGGCCATCCGGGGTTCGCTGCTCTGGCCTTGCCTGTGAGTTGGAGGCGCTCGACGTTTTACCAGTCACCCGTACGTTGACGACAGCAGCGCCGTATTTTTCAGTGATTTCGGCAAAGTTTGGAAACGATAGAGCAGCCGTCGATGATGAGACGGTCGCGGCCGGCGCTACTGGTTGAGTCAGTGCGTAGCCTGGAATCGTTGTCATAGCTGCGCCGGCCGCAATGGCACTTGCGCAGGCGATTGCAATCGCGTGTTTTCGCATTTTCATGTTTTGCATCAGGATCACCCGACAGGTTGGATTGAACACCGATGCAGTATCCGGGCTGAGACTTAAGTGAAACTTAAGCGAGACGGGCGGTGCGGTACAAGTCGTAGTCCGGCGCAATCGGGGCGCAATCCGGGCTGTTACGCCGTGGCTGCGCGCTCGAGGTGCGGGAATTGCACCCGAACTCTTAAGCCTCCGAGCCGGGGTGATTTGGCTAGTTGCACGTCTGCCTGATGACGGTTTGCGACCGCTTTGACAATTGCAAGGCCCAGACCGCTGCCAGTGGCTTCGGGCTGCCCTGTATCGGGCGTGTTGGTTTGACTTTCGATTGTTGGTTCACCGGGTGCATCTGCGTGCTCACGATAAGGATGGCCACGATAGAATCGATCGAACACTCGTTCCCGCTGGGATGCTTCGATACCGGGGCCACTGTCTTCAACGATCAGACAAACCCGATCGTTTTCCGTGATGACTGAGACGTCTACCGTGCCATTGACTGGCGTGTACTTCAGCGCATTACCGATCAGATTGCGTACCAGCACTCGAATCGAGTCAGTCTGGCCGGTTATTGTTAACGAATCGTCGCGGTGCATACCCAGATCGATATTCCGGTCATCGGCCTGTGCTGTCAGTTGAATAATGACATCCTTGGCCAGTTCACTCAGGCTGACAATTTGCGACGGTTCGGACTCTGACAACGGCACTTGTTCGCGAGCCATGCTGATGAGCTGGTCCGTCATTCGTGCGGCGCGATCCACGCCTTGTTCCAGGCGCTTAACCGCTGCCGCAGTGTCTGGGTCCGTTTGTTGGCCAGCTGGCGGGCTGGTGCGACGCAGGTTTTGTACCTGCAGTTTGATTGCAGTGAGTGGTGATCGTAGTTCGTGAGCGGCATCGGCAACAAAGTCACGGTGACCCTGCATCGTTTGCGAAACCCGTTCGAGTAAGTCGTTCAGTTCACGAACCAGCGGTTGGACCTCGGATGGCAGGTTGGCGTCGTCAACCGGTTCGAGGCGCCGCGCGCGGCGTTGTGATAACTCCTGGCGCACCCTGTCAACTGGTGCCAGTGCACGCCGAATGACCCAGTTGGTTAGTAAAACCAGGAACAATCCGAGCAAGGCAATCGGCCAGGTCCGGCTGAAGGCTTCTTGTCGGGCTTTATCTGCCCGGGCTTGCAAGTCTTGTGAGACTTGTACAAAAACGCCGCTGCGACCGGTGGCATAGACGCGATAGGTTTTGTCGCCTGTCTGCGCGATCGAATAACCCGGTTTAACCCTGGCAGGAGCCAGGCGGCGGGTTGTCGACTGGTAAATGATGCGCCCGTCGGCAGACCAGGTCTGAACAACAAAATCCAGTTCTTTGATTCCACTGGCGGATAGACGACTGTCGACTTGACCCGCCTGAATAGCCGTCGCCAGTTGCTTCATCTGCGCATCGAATGCAGCGTCAGCCTGGGTGAGGGCGGCGCGATAGGCCAGGCCCGCTTGCAAGAGGGCAACCACAATGATGGGCAGTCCGAGAGACCACAGCAGACGGCGTTGTAGCGAATACCGGGCGGGCGGCCGTGAGGCTAGTGACTCGTTTCGGTCTGGCGTGTTCACGCCGGATTCACCACGTAGCCGACCCCGCGTATGTTGCGGATGAATCCGGTGCCCAGTTTGCGCCGCAAATTGTGAATATGGACTTCAACCGCATTACTGGATATTTCGTCTTGCCAGCCATAAAGTTTTTCTTCGAGCTGGGCGCGCGACTGCACGATACCGGGTCGTAACACGAGGGGCTCGAGTACGGCCCATTCCCTGGCTGACAAGGGCACTGTTTTCCCGCTCACAACGACTTGTTTTGCCGAGATGTCGATTCGGACATTCCCGGATTCGAACAAAGTACTGGCCAGACCTGCTGCACGACGAATCAGTGCGCGCAGCCGGGCAAGTAATTCGTCGATATCGAACGGCTTCAATACGTAGTCGTCGGCGCCGGCATCCAGGCCCGCAATTCTGTCGCCGACGGCTTCTCTGGCTGTAACGACCATCACTGGTACGGCTTGTTTGCGTCTGCGCAGCTGGCGCAGCAGATTGAGCCCATCGCTATCGGGTAGACCAAGGTCGAGCAGGACGGCGTCATAGTCGGCTGTTTGCAGCGCGGTATCGGCAGCATTACCCGATTTGAACCAGTCAACCGTGTAGTTAACCGAACGTAAGGCGCGTTCAACTTCCTGGCCAATCATGACATCGTCTTCGACTAGGAGGATGCGCATAATTCAAAGACTTTTTCAACAATTGGTGGGCAGGAGTTTCCGGTTTGTCACGGTTTGTCATTATCCTACTTCAATCCCCGGCGAGAATGCGTTCTATTGTTGCGAGATACGGTCGCCAGTATCTTCCTGACCTACGGTACGATTGACGGCTTATCAGAATAAAAACGGGTAAATCACTTGGACCTGACCCCATGGCGGTTGATGTCGAGTACTGACATAGTCAGCGACCGCTGGATGCGGTTGCGGGCAGATACCTGTATTGGCCCGGGTGATTTTGTGATCACACCTTACTACGTTGTAGAAGAACGCGATTGGGCGCAGATTTTTGCCCTGGGTGATGATGGCCACTTGTTGCTGATCAGCCAGTATCGGCATGCGGCCCAGACGGTGTGCCTTGAATTGCCTGGTGGCATCGTTGATGAGGGTGAAACGGCGCTGGACGCAGCGCAACGCGAACTGCGCGAGGAAACTGGGCATATTGCCAACGACTGGGCAGCAGCCGGGAGCTTTTACGCGAACCCGGCGCGCCAGACGAACAATGTCCACGTGTTTATTGCTACCGGGTTAACTGAAATATCCGGACAGGCGCTTGACCCCGGCGAGGCCGTGGCGGTTCACCGCTGCAAGCCCTGTGACGTCCCAGCGCGTATAGCTACGGGCGAGTTTTCACAAGGTTTGCACATTGCGTCGTTCTTTCTCTGTGCGCAACAGCTTGGTTTGTTGCCTGATTTGACTTTACCCGGCTGATCCTGTTGGCCGGCTTTTGGGGTTTACGTTGATAGGGGACTACCTTTGAATTCGAAAGTGGCATCATTAAAACGGCGTCTGGATGCTGGCGAATTTATCGTCGCCCCAGGTGTTTTTGAACTGATCTCGGCTCGTATTGCTGACACCATGGACGTTCCGGCGTTATATATGACCGGCTATGGCACGGTGGCGTCGTACCTGGGGCTGCCCGATGCTGGCCTGGCCTCTTACGCGGATATGCTTAACCGGGTTACCGCCATTGCCGGTGCCACCAGTAAACCGCTGATCGCCGACGGTGATACTGGTTATGGTGGTTTGCTTAATGTTGACCATGCGGTTCGCGGTTACGAACAGGCAGGGGCTGCGGCAATTCAGCTTGAAGACCAGGAGTTTCCGAAAAAGTGTGGCCACACGCCGGGTCGGCGTGTCATTCCACTAGATGACATGGTGCGCAAGATAAAAGTTGCTGTTGCTGCGCGTCAATCATCAGATTTCCTGATTGTTGCGCGTACTGATGCCCGCACCAATTACGGTCTGGAAGAAGCATTACAGCGCGGTCGCGCGTTCGAAGAAGCCGGTGCTGATGTGATCTTCATCGAGTCACCCGAAACTCCGGACGAAATGCAGGCGATTTGCAGGGCCATCGAAAAACCGAAACTCGTAAACGTGGTTGACGGCGGATCGACTCCGGTGTTGCCGCTGGCCGATTTAGAGGCTATTGGCTACAACATGGCCATTTTTCCAGCGACCGGATTTCTCGCGATGGGCGCCGCGTTAAGATCTGCCTACCAGCATATTGCCGACACGGGTTCCAGTGCTGGCTTGCAGACACCCATCGACGATTTCATGAGTTTTAGCCGCCTGATGGGTTTTGAAGACATTTGGTCGTTTGAAAAGAAGTGGCCCGAACGGTCCGATTAGCCAGTCCGGTGGGTAATCCGGGCTGGTGGTTATCAGCCCGCTGCTTCAATCAAACGAGAACCCCATGGTTCGTCCGTGATAGTACAAGGCGCCGTCCTGCACGATCAGGCAGCGCATTCTTTGCGAACCCGCGTTGTGATGGGAATGCATTGCGCCCGGCGGGGTCACCATGACAGCAAAGTCTTCCCAGTCTTTGCGCTGGCCGTCAATTGTGGAGTAACAGTCTTTTCCATCAATGCACATGGTCAGGGCCATCGAATTGTGGCGATGAGGACGCTGCGCCGACTCTGGCGGCAGTGAATTGAGTGCCAGGGTCAGTGTCGGATGAATATTGCGCGACTGCTCCATTCGGTCGTGCGACAAAACAACCGCATAGCCGGCAAATTGTTTGACATCGGGGTGGGCATAGACTGCATCCAGTTCGCGATCAAGATCTTGGGCAAGGTAATGAACTGGCTGCTGGACGGGGATGCGCTGATAGTCACTGGCGTTCAAACCCAGGAAAGACAACGTCGGTTCATCAGTCACCAGCCAGGCCACGGTTTCCTCTGTGGCCACGTGGGTGAACAACTCGGTACAGGGAAGCAACATCACGTCACCTGCCGCCCATCGTGTTGATCCGCTGTTGCTTGCCGATTCACCTGTATTGGCAGAGCCAGTGGTGTGCCCGGCGCCTTTGAGAATACAAATGACTTGAGCGCTCGCCACCAGATTTGGGCAAAGCGATTCACCTGCGCGAATTCTCATGTAGCGTGACATCGCAAACGGTGTGGTGGCGGCGAACGGAGTCTGAAGCACGTGGCTCAGGTTCATGTCGATTAAGCCAGTGGGCCCATCAGGGTCGAAAGCGGCGTTACGTTCGTCGGTAAACTGAACGCTGGGAACTGCCGGCAGGCTCATTGCAAACGCGTTTCCAGAGTTAAAGTAGCGCGCACGGTCGCTCCAGTTATCACTTGTGCCGGCCCTTGCCCGGTGTAGCTGCATTGTGTTGTCGTTCATGTTGGTCTCCATTGGCGTCGAGCGCGCTGGGTTGCAGGATGGTTCCCTGAGGTTTGCTGATTGTCTTCTTTCTGATCGCTTTCCGAGGGTTTTACTTATACCAGCCCTTGGCTCATCAAATAAAGCTCCCTCGGCGACCCGGCGCCTGGCGTCAGCAGGCGGGTACATCAAAAGGCTAGAATTGCTGGCATTCCAATTGACATCACAATGAGGCAAAACGAATGGCATCACCACTTGACGGAATTCGCGTAGTAGACCTGACCCGCATTCTTGCCGGACCAAGCTGCACCCAGGTTCTGGGTGATCTCGGGGCGGACGTCATCAAGCTCGAAATGCCGGGTGCGGGTGATGATACGCGTGGCTGGGGCCCGCCTTATCTGAAGGACGATCAGGGTAATACCACCGATCAAAGCGCCTATTTTCAGTGTGCCAACCGGAATAAGCGCTCGATCACGGTCGACATCAAGTCAAAAGCCGGGCAAGAACTCGTCTACGAATTACTTGAGAAGTCTGATGTTCTGGTTGAGAACTTCAAATTTGGCGGCCTGAAAAAATACGGCCTGGACTACGACAGTCTGAAAGCGCGCTTTCCGAAACTAGTCTACTGTTCGATCACAGGTTTTGGTCATACCGGCCCTTACGCCAGTCGCCCTGGTTACGATGTGCTCATTCAGGGCATGGGTGGTCTTATGTCTGTGACTGGTGCCTCGGATGGCGAACCACAAAAATGTGGCGTGCCAATTTCCGACCTGATGGCTGGCATGTATGCATCGGTATCCATCTGCGCCGCCTTGCGCCACCGAGAAGTGAGCGGGCAGGGCCAGGCGATTGATATCGGAATGCTTGATACAACCGTCGCAACCATGACAAACCAGGCGTTAAATTATTTGTCGTCTGAAGTTGTGCCGCCTCGTCTGGGAAATGAGCATCCGAATATTGCACCGTACCAGGTATTCCCCACCGGTGACGGTGATGTTGTTATTGCTTGTGGCAATCAGAGCCAGTGGGAGCGTTTGTGTGATGTTATCGAGCATCCGGAACTGACTAAAGATCCGCGCTTTCTGACCAACGCCGAACGTCTGGCGAACCGTTCGGAATTGGTTGCCGTTCTCAACCCCATCCTGAAATCGAAGCCTAAGTCGCACTGGTTGCCGTTACTGGAGCAGGCCACGATTTCCTGTGGGCCGATAAACAACCTGCAGGAAGTATTCAATGATGAACAAGTGAAAGCCCGCGGGATGATGCTCGAGATGCCTCATCCCGCATTGGGTGAGAGGCCAGTGCGCTTGTTATCGAGCCCGATAAAGTTCTCAGGTACGCCGGTTTCTTATCGACACGCGCCGCCGATGCTGGGCCAGCATACCGAAGACGTGCTAAGCGGCCTGCTCGGAAAAGATGCGACGTCAATTAAAAAGCTCAAAAGCGACGGTGTCATCTAAGTGTTTTGTTAACGACGCCTGGCATCGACTACGCGACGAGTTTTTCAACCTAATTTGAAGGAATGACATGGCCGGTTTGTACTACGAGGAATTTTCAGTCGGGATGGAGTTTCAACACTCACTGACCCGAACAATCACCGAAATGGATAACGTCATGTTTTGCGCAATGACGCATAATCCGCAACCGTTGCATCTTGATGAAGAGTTTTGCAAAGACACTATTTATGGTCAGCGGATTGTTAACAGTTTATTTACCCTGGGTTTACTAATTGGCGTGACAGTTGGTGAAACCACCCTGGGGACAACGCTTGGTAATCTTGGCATGACTGACGTACGCTTCAAAAACCCGGTATTTCACGGCGACACGATGCGGGTAACCACGCGAATTAAAGAAATGCGTGAGAGCAAATCCCGACCGGATGCCGGGCTTGTTGTGTTCGAACATACCGGCTTGAACCAACGTGGTGAAGAAATTGCTTATTGTGTCCGCACCGGCTTAATGATGAAACGCCCGTCATGAGTATTATTCGTTCGTGGATGTTTGTACCGGGTGATAGCGAAAAAAAGCTGAGTAAAGCGCGTGACAATGTCGCGGACGCGTTAATTCTTGACCTTGAAGACTCGGTGGCAAACGAGCGTCAGGCTCTGGCGCGAAATCTGGTATGCGAATACCTGAAAAAACATACTGACCGCAGCCGACAGCAACTCTGGGTACGAATCAACCCACTTGATACTGACCTTGCATTGCCAGATCTTGCCGCTGTTATGCCTGGGGCCCCGGATGGTATTTGCGTACCAAAGGTTTACTCAGCAAAAGACGTGAATACGTTGTCAACCTATCTTGATGCACTGGAGGCCCGGGAAGGCATTCGTCGCGGCTCAACAAAAATTCTGAGCGTTGCCACTGAAACCGCAGCATCGCTATTAACCTTTCATACTTATCTGGACAACGTGAGCGAACGCCTGGTTGCGCTTACCTGGGGAGGGGAAGACTTATCAGCAGCCCTTGGCGCATCCGATAACCGTAACCCAGCCACGGGTGACTACGACGATGCTTACGTTTCGGCCAAGGTGCAATGCCTGGCGGCCGCACGGGCCATTGACGCACAGCCGGTCGGGGTTGTCTATGTGAACTTCAAAGATGTCGCGGGGCTGGAAGCCGAATGTATTCGTGACCGACAGATCGGTTACATTGGCAAAATTGCTATTCACCCAGCGCAATGCGAGGTAATCAACCGCGCATTCTCACCGTCCGAGGCGCAAATTGCCCATGCTCGTCGGGTGATTGAGGTTTTTGAGAAAAACCCTGGCCTGGGAACTGTTGGGCTCGATGGAATGATGCTGGATATGCCGCATCTGAAACAGGCGCGCAATACGCTTGATCTGGCCCATCAGATTGCCCAAAAGAAATGAACCTGACTTTAATGTACTGAATCACCAACCGCGGAGAAAAATTATGGCTGAACCAATTATCCTGACCGAGGTGCGTGGCCGCACCCTGCTGATTACACTGAATCGACCCGACGCAATGAATGCGTTTAATCCTGCATTGGCTCAGGCTCTGGCAGACGCCTGCGATCAGCTCGACAACGACCCGGATCTTGCGGTGGGTGTGCTTACCGGTAACGGTCGCGGTTTCTCTGCTGGTATGGATCTTAAAGCTTTTGTCCAGGGTGAATGGCCGGCGGTTGGTGATCGCGGTTTCGCCGGGATAACCGAGCGGGGGCCGCAAAAACCGTTGATTGCTGCAATTGAAGGCTTTGCGTTGGCTGGGGGGCTTGAGGTTGCGTTGTCCTGCGACATTATTGTCAGCGCAAAAGGGGCGAAGTTTGGCATTCCCGAAACCGGCGTTGGCTTGTTTGCCGGTGCCGGAGCGCCGTTGCGTTTACCCCGCCATCTTCCTTATGGCCTGGCAATGAAACTCGCGCTGACCGCCAAGCCGATAACTGCCGAAGAAGCGCATCACCATGGCATGGTGACCGAATTGGCCGAGAAGGGTGAAGCCGTAAACGTGGCGCTGGCGCTAGCCGAGGTTATCGCCAGGAATGCGCCGCTTGGCCTGATCGCATCCAAGGCCCTGGTTCGTGAGGCGCAGGGCCGGACTGAAGCTGAATTCTGGGCGTACCAGCGTGACGAGCACTGGGGCGTATTCAAATCGGAGGATGCAATCGAAGGCCCAACTGCATTCGCCGAAAAGCGCGCACCGAAATGGTCGGGGAAATAACGACATTGTGGTGAACGGTTTTTACACCCCCGGGTTTGAATCTGACTAACTCACGATGTTCTGATGAATCGTTAGTTTTTGACGCAACTAACTTTTGACGCAACTAACGATTGCATCTGCCATTGCCTGCAGCATTTGTTCGTAGTGGGTCGGGCCGGGGGTGAGTGAGGCGCCGAGTGGGTCAAGCACGGTCAGTTTGACACTTGCCCGGGCAAGTAGGGCGGTAGTCAGGTTCGATGTACTGAACTGTGGCTCGGAAAAAACGCAAGCCACTTGTTGCTGATTGAGAGCATCAAAAACCCGTTGTACATGTTTGGCGCTGGCCGGCACCTCGGGGTTTACTGTAATCGTGCCTATAATTTGTAGTCCAAAGCGTTTTTCGAGGTACTGGTAGGCGTCATGGAAAACCAGTAGTTTCTCTTGTTGAACGTCTTGTAACTCATTGCTTATCCGGCGGTTCAATGCGGTGAGACGGATGCCAAGAGCGGTAGCATTGGCTCGATACGTCGTTGCATTGGCTGCATCCACATTGATCAGTTCATTGGCAATAATCTGGCTTATTGAGGCTGCCCGAATCGGGTCCAGCCAGAAATGCGGATCTGCCTGGCTGTGGCTGTGGCTATGGCTATGGCTATGATCGTGATCGTGCGCAGTTTTGTTTCCATCGTCGGCTGTGGCGAGTTGGTTGTACGAAAAATCGTCAGCGTCACGGTTCAGCAGCGGTGGATATTGTGGATCGGCTTGCAGCAGGGCGAGAATTCTGGCCCGTTTTGAAATAGTCTGGATTGGGTTTTTCAGGAATGTTTCCAGTTCCGGACCTACCCAGAAAACGAGGTCAGCATCCTGAAGCAATGCCGCTTGTCGGGGCTTTAGGCTGGCACCGTGTGGAGACCGGCTACCGGGAATCAGCAGTCGCGGTTCACCGACGCCTTGCATAATGCTACTGACCAGGGAGTGAATCGGCTTGATGGTAACCACCACCGACGGTGCGGCGCGCGCTGTTGCCGTGGTTGCGCAAACTACGGTGACAACTAGTGCTGTGCACGCCACTCGCACTGCTTGCGCCAGGCCCAGTGGCTGCCGCAGTCGCAGTCGCGCCAATAAGCGGTGACACTGGCTGGCCGCACCGCTTGCCGCCGTTCTGACAATTATCGCGCTTAACGGTGTAGATCGACGGTGCACTGGATTGCTCGGGGTCATCTTTGAATGAAATTGTTAAAGGTTGGACTGATTGGGTTGGACTGATTGGGTTGGGCCGATTGTTGTTCGGGGCTATTGTGCCTTCTCGGGTGCTTTCTCGGAGGGAAACTCCTAAGTTCCTAAGCCTCCCGGTCGCCAGGCAATTTTGTGTGCGAAAATTCGCAATCTTTGAACGATCCAATGACAGCAGGGCAGGACATGACAGCATACGGTAGTTACACCGACCTGAAGGTTACCGTCAATAATTTCATCGCCACAGTATCTATTGAGCGCGGGCCGCATAATTTTTTCGACCTTGTCCTGATCAAGTCTCTGGCCGATGCTTTTGAAGATCTCGGCCAGGATCCACTATGCCGGGTCATTATCCTGCGATCCGAGGGCAAGTCTTTTTGCGCTGGTGCCAATTTTGGCAGTGGCGACGATGATCAGCTCAATGCCGACCGCCTGGTGGAATCACTCTACCAAGAAGCGGTCCGGCTGTTTCGAACGCCTAAGCCGGTCATTGGGGTAATTCAGGGTGCGGCAATTGGTGGCGGGCTGGGCCTGTCGGTAATGCCTGATTTTCGTGTTGCCTGTCCAGAGGCGCGCTTTGCAGCCAATTTCACTCGCCTGGGTTTTCATCCTGGCTTTGGTCTGACGGTTACACTGCCCAGGCTCATCGGTACCAGTAAGGCTGAGCTGATGTTTTACACCAGTCGTCGAATCAAAGGTGAAGAAGCTGCTGCAATTGGCTTGGTTGATGTGTTGGTTGCGCAAGATAAGCTTATGGACGCGGCCATGAGCCTGGCAACCGAAATAGCAGAATGTTCACCGCTTGGTGTTGTCGACACGCGGGCAACGATGCGCCAGGGGCTCGCTGATGCGGTTAAAGCTGCCACCGCGCATGAACTGGCCATCCAGGACAAACTACGTGACACTGCCGATTTTGCCGAAGGCGTTAAAGCAATGAATGAACGGCGGGTTCCTAACTGGCGCGGCGTCTGACCGACGAATTCTCATATGGTTGATATTGTTGTTGTCGGTGGTGGTAACGCGGCCTTATGCGCGGCGATCACGGCGTCCGAAACCGGGGCATCTGTTATGTTGCTCGAAGCGGCTCCGGCAGACTACCGCGGTGGTAACTCCAGGCATACCCGTAATTTTCGTTGTATGCATCAAGGCCCACTCTCGGTACTGACTGGTACTTATGGTATCGACGAGTACTACGCTGATCTGCTAAAAGTTACTAAAGGGGAAACTGACGAGGTTCTGGCTCGGCTGGCGATTGAATCGTCCGAGGCTTGCCTTCCGTGGATGCAGTCCCAGGGCGTTCGATTTCAACCATCGTTGTCTGGCACCTTATCGCTTTCGCGGACCAATGCTTTTTTCCTTGGCGGCGGTAAAGCCCTGATAAACGCCTATTATCGACGTGCGCAGGCGCTTGGGGTTGAAGTTAAATACGAGGCCCAGGTCACCCATGTACAGCTGGAGGGCGGTCGTGCCCGAGCCGTCGAATTTGACTGGAAAGGACAAAGCCACCGTATAGAAGCCCGCGCTGTTGTGATTGCTTCAGGTGGTTTTCAAAGTGATCTCGATTGGCTGGTACGAGCCTGGGGGCCCGCGGCAAAAAACTTTCTCATTCGCGGCACACCGTATAACCGGGGGGTGGTTTTGAAAGATCTGCTTGACCAGGGTGCCGAATCGGTTGGTGATCCCACCCAGTGTCATGCTGTTGCAATCGACGGGCGGGCGCCAAAATTTGATGGCGGTATTGTTACCCGCCTCGACTGCGTGCCATTTTCTGTTGTCGTGAATAAAAACGGTGAGCGCTTTTACGATGAAGGTGAAGATGTCTGGCCTAAACGTTATGCCATTTGGGGGCGCCTGGTTGCAGCCCAGCCAGAACAGGTTGGCTATTCCATTATTGATTCCAAATCAACTGATTTGTTTATGCCGTCGGTTTTTCCAGCGGTGGTCGGTGACACGCTTGAGGAACTAGCCGCCAAATTTGACTTACCGGCTGATCAGCTGAGCAAGACTATTCGGCAATTCAACGCTGCGTGCCAGGACGGGCCATTTGATCCGTCTGACCTTGATGGCCTGGCAACACAGGGTGTAACCCCGGCAAAAACCAATTGGGCCCGGCCTATTTCTGAACCACCGTTTTACGGATATAGCTTGCGCCCCGGAGTCACCTTTACTTATCTTGGCCTGAAGGTCGATCACAATGCAAAAGTTCAAAGCCACGATGGGCCAATCGATAACCTTTGGGCAGCAGGGGAAACCATGGCAGGTTCTATTCTCGGACAGGGTTACCTGGCCGGATTTGGCATGACAATTGGCACCGTTTTCGGACGGATTGCCGGACGTGAGGCTGCCAAATATGTCCACTGAAGTGTCAGGGCGCCCCAATGCTGATCATCCATCTGATGGGTCATCAATTCAACCGTCTGCCGCCGATACAATCGGCGACACCATAGGCGACACAATTGCCAGTGCGGTTGCCGAAGCAAACCGGCAGGTGGAGATTTGTAATGCGTGCCGGTTTTGCGAAGGCTATTGCGCCGTTTTTCCGGCAATAGCCCGTCAGCGATCTTTCAGCACTGGCGACATAACTCAGCTGGCGAATCTGTGTCATAACTGTCGGGGCTGTTATTACGCCTGTCAATATACTGAACCCCACGAATTCAAGATCAATATTCCCAAAGCCCTGGCCGAGGTTCGCCAGGAAAGTTGGCAGGCCTTCGCGTTTCCGAGCACTTTGGCCACGGCTTTCCATCGTAGTGGTACGGCAATTGGCTTGTTTGTCGCAATCGCGTTTGCAATGGTATTTCTGCTTGCCCATTTCCTGGCTGAGGCGGGCCAGGCAGACGCTGGTGCAATTGGTTTCTATGCGGTCATGTCCCATGGCTTGATGGTTGCTATATTTTTGCCGGCTTTTTTATTGCCACTGGTAAGCCTTGGTGTGAGCCTGCGTCGTTATTGGGGCACAGTTGGCGGCCAGCCGGTGCGGCTACGCCATCTGCTAGATGCGATTGGTTCTGCGGCGACGTTGCGTAACCTGGCAGGTGGCCACGGTGAAGGATGTAATTTCGAAGACAAAGACCGGTTTTCGAATAGCCGCCGCCATGTGCATCAGATGGTGGTTGTGGGCTTCCTGCTGTGTTTCGCATCAACCAGTGTTGCGACCATCATGCATTATGTATTCGATATGCCCGCGCCGTATCCGTTACTGTCTTTGCCAAAACTGTTTGGTGTGGTTGGCGGCCTGCTTTTATCGTTCGGAACATTGGCAATGATCTTAATGAAAGGGCGTGGCGATCGAAATCTCGGCGATACCAGGGTATGGGGTGGTGAATTCGGTTTCATTGTCTTGCTGTTTCTGGTCAGTACATCAGGGCTTGCACTCTATGGTCTGGGGCAGAGTCCCTGGCTCACCCAATTACTGGCTTTCCACCTCGGCACCGTGCTGGCGTTCTTTTTGCTGACACCGTATTCCAAGATGGCGCATGGTTTTTACAGAATGGCCGCGCTGGTTCGCGACGCTCAGTTAAAGCCTAATCAGTGAGCGGGCTGAATCCGGCCGCAGATCAATTGCTGCCGGCTCCTTCACGGGAAACGCTGATTATTCTGCTGGGCCAGATTGCGTTCGGTTTACTCGCAATGACAATCTGCCTGCCGTCGATGCCGTCCTGGCTCGACAGTTTTAACGAACCCCAGGCCCGGGTTCAGCTGACTTTTTCTGCTTACCTGGTTGGGTTTGCGTTGACCCAGCTGATCTATGGGCCGCTGTCAGATAACTTTGGGCGGCGACGGGTTTTGGTTGCAGGCTTGGTCATTGGCGTGCTGGGTTCGCTCGCCGGTGCGATGGCCTCATCACTCAATGAGTTAATTGCGGCCCGCGCATTACAAGGTGCCGGCACCTGCGCCGGCATGGTTGTTGGACGAGCAATCATCCAGGACACGTTTGCTGCCGCCACCAGAACCCGGGTAATGGCATTTGTAGGTGTTGTCATGGGTTCTTGTCCGCCTCTGGGCACATTGATTGGTGGTCAGTTACACGTGTACTTTGGCTGGCGATCCACTTTTATTGTTATTGCCGCCCTTGGTATTGCTTTGGTTGTTGCGTCGCTGATGGGTTTGGCGCCAGGCCGTCCGCTGAGCCGTCGGCGATCGCTGCTCGGGATGGCCAGTTCGTATGTGAGCCTGGTGCGCGAGCCATCGTATCTGTCGTATTGCCTGGTGGCTGGCTTCGCATCCGGTGCTTTTTATATTTTTCTTGGGATGGCTCCGACTGTACTCGGTTCATACGGGGTGGGGCCGGCAAGTATCGGCTGGTATATCCTCATGGTGCCAGGCTCTTATATAGCGGGAAACGCGCTAACCGCACGGTTGGCACAAAGCGTATCCGGTAAGCATTTGATGTTTGTCGGGCAGGCGCTTACCGTCACCGGCGTTGTCCTGGTCTGGGTGTTGGCGTTGAGTGATTTTTTTCATCCGCTTGCGGTCGCTTTGCCCTTGATGTTGTTGGGTTTTGGTCATGGCTTGCTCATGCCGCCGACTCTGTCTGGACTGGTTGGTGTGATTCCTGCGCTCGCGGGCGCCGGCGCTGCGCTGGCCGGGATGATGCAACAAGCCCTCGGTGCCGTGGGCAGTTACTCTGCCGGTTTCGTCGACAGCAGTAATGCCGCCGGCATGGCGGGACTGATGCTGATATTCACGCTGATCGGACTGGCGGCGCAGATACCGCTGGCCACGCATAAACGTCGCTGACGGGCCAGTCGGGCACTGTTTTTTAACCAGCGGCCATCAATGTGCCAATTGCCATCGTGACGGCAGCCTGCGTTGGATCGATCACCGGAATGCCCAGGGCTTGTTCGAGCGGAGCCCGATGTCGGGCCATGCCGGCACAGCCCATAACCAACGCGCCGGCACCGTCCAGGTCTCTCAGCGCCGTTCCAACGGTGATCATACGATTCAGTGTGTCACTGCCCGATGCCGTTTCGGCTACGGACATATCCAGCGGTCGTTCCCCCGCCAATCGGTCGGTTAATCCCATCTGGCGAAGGTATCGCAAATGCCGCTGAATGGATGCGTTTGCAATTGCGAGTACACCAAATCGGTCCGCACGTACCAGCGCGGTCATGACACCGCACTCTGCGATGCCAAAAACCGGTTTGTCTGTTGCGTCACGGCAAGCGTGTAACCCTGGGTCGGAGTAGCAGGCAATGATGAATGCTGCACTTTCCGAATCGTTGCGCACCAGTTCGCACAGCGGCATGACGACACTGTCTGAATCCGCCTGCGATTCGATGCCGAACGGTCCATCGGCCAGGGTCGAACAGTAAATAGCTGGTCCGTCGGAAAATTGCATGGGCTCAATGGCCTGGGCGATACCGTCGGTGACCAACTGGTTGGAGTTTGGGTTAATTACGTGAATGCGCCTGGACATGGTTTGAACCTGATTGGCTTTGTCTTAGTTATCGGGGATTTTCGCACGAAAGCAAGGCAAATATGTCCGGGTATCTCCCTTGGGAATTCGATTTACGGTCGGCAACCGGGTTTTATCAGCAGATTGCAATCGGCCCTGGCGGCGGATATTTACTGCTTCTGAACTGATGGTGATGCCCCATCGCTGTGCGTATGCCTATAACTTCTTCTCGCTGGCGGGAATTTGGCGGTTCGCCGCTGGTTCACCGTATATCGCTGGTCGTTTTTCTGAGTATTCTCAGCATCGAGCTGATCTTGCTCGGAATTTCTTATTTCGGTGAGCGAGACCGCTTGTTACAGCGGGTTGACGTATCGGTCGACTTTATTACCCCGTTGCTGATTGGCAATGGCCCGGCGCAAACCGCGGCAACCCTTATCGCGGATGGTCATGAGAAAAATAAATACCCGTTAATAGGGGCTGCTATTGAACGCAATGACCAGATTTACCTAGTTGGTGTAACTGATTCGACCCTGATGGCACGGACCGGCCCCGGTACCCATCGATTTCTGGATACCAAAGCTTCCATTTACGATCGCTTTATCGCACGAACCGGCCCTGACGGCACGCGGGTCAACATCTGGCTGCGATTTAATGTTCATCAGATAACCGTGGATCTCCGCGGCTTTGTTGCCCGAATTATTGGCCTGGTTCTGGCGATTTGTCTCTTTGTCACCGCCGGTTGTATTCTGGGTCTGCATCCATTATTGATTCGACCCTTGATGGAACTGCGTGAGCTGATGATTGCTACTGGTGAGAGCGGACTGGCCACGGTGAAACCAAAAGATAAGCACACGTCGCGGGATGATGAGCTCGGCGATGTTTTTCGTGCGTTTGACCGAATGCGTAGTGCGCTATCGCGTGCCAGTGACGTGCGCACCAGACTCACCGATCGCTTTCAGGACTTTGCAGATCTGGGGGCAGACTGTTTTTTTGAGACTGGTGCAGACCAAAAGCTGAAGTTTGTTTCGGGTGACATTCAGTCATTATTGGGAATGGAACCCGGTTTGATCGTTGGCAAAACGGTCACCGAACTAATCAGAGAGGGGGTGATGCCGTTCCGCCATCCAGAACGGGTGGTAACCGAGCTTAGGGAAAACGGCTATTGGGAAGGTCGGCTGATGCAGGTTAATGAGCGCAAAGATCCTAAATCAGTCAAGATCATTGTCAAATATCTACATGATGACAAAGGTCGGGAATGTGGTGTACGCGGCATTATTACCGATGTGACTGTTGCCAGTGATCTGGCGCGTGAGCTTAGACATCAGGCAACCCATGACCCGCTGACCGGTTTGGTGAATCGTGCCGAATTTGAACGACGCCTGAATAAGGCCCTGGCTTCCTTTCTTGACCGAATGGAACCGTCGGTTGTCCTGTTGCTGGACTTGGATCGGTTCAAAGCAGTTAATGACACTTGCGGTCACCTGGCCGGAGACGAGTTGCTGAAGCAACTCTCTGTGTTGATTGGTCAACAAGTGCGTCACGGTGACGTTGTCGCCAGAATAGGTGGTGACGAATTTGCGCTTCTGCTGACCCGGTGCACTATTGATGACGGTGCCATTGTTGCCGAGAAAATTAGAGCAGCCGTAGAAAAATATCGTTATGTCTGGCACGGTGAGTCGTACGCTGTTGGCGCCAGTATTGGTGCGGCCCAGATGGAAAATTCGTTCAAGAATGGCGAAGAAGTCATGCGTGCTGCAGATGCCTGTTGCTATAAATCGAAGCAGGAAGGGCGCAATCGGGTATCACTTTATCGGCTCGGTGATGAACTGGTATCCAGTAACCACGGTGAGATGATGTGGTTGACCCAAATCAACCAGGGGTTGGAGGAAAACCGCTTCGAAATATATAAGCAGCCTATTGTTCCAGTTCAGGACGATGCGCCAGGCGGTGAACATTTTGAAGTGTTGTTGCGATTGCGCGGTCGTGATGGCGTCATGTTGTCACCCGGAGAGTTCCTGCCGGCGGCTGAACGCTATGGGCTCATGGGTAGTATTGACCGCTGGGTAGTCGGCAAGATTGTTCCGTGGGTTGCGGGTCGCATTGCCAACGGTGCGACCAATCTGACGGTGAGTGTCAATTTGTCGGGGGCTTCGGCGTCGGATCCTGAATTTCAGGCTTTCCTGGTAGAGACTCTTGGCGAAAATTTTGAGGCGACCGCCGGATTGTGTTTTGAAATTACGGAAAGTGCGGCAGTGAAAAATCTTGCTGGAACAGCTGACTTTCTGACCTTGGTCCAGGAAATGGGTTGCCGAATCGCCCTGGACGACTTCGGCACCGGTTTCGCTTCAATGGACTACATCAAACACCTACCACTCGATTACATCAAGATTGACGGGGCATTCATTAAGAATATTTCCGATAGCCCGCTCGACCGCGCACTGGTGCAGTGTGTGGCTTCGGTTGGGCGTTTGCTTAACGTGAAGACGGTTGGCGAGTTTGTAGAGTCAGCACAAACCATTGAAACGCTGCGTGAAGTTGGCATCGACTACGCTCAGGGATACTTCACGGGCAAGCCGGAACCATTGAACACGGACGATATGCAGGTGAACACGGCCGAGGTAGCCTGAGTCAGTTCTTGCGGAAAAATTGCCGTAGCCTGTCGGTAAGCAAGGCGAATAACGATCTGGCGATATTGACGCTGGCATTAGCGTTGGAATTCACGCCTTGGCCTGGCGTTGACTCTCCCGTGTCACCACCTAGGCGGCGGTCAACATTACCGGCAAAGTCGACAAGCATACGCTTGACGAAGTCTCGCACCAGGCCAGAACGTGAAAACTGCGCCAGTGGGCCTTGCAACGCATATTGAATCGACAGCTTAACCCGCGTGCGATCGATACTCAGGGCCTCCAACTGGTAAGAAATATCGGCATTAGTGCGCGATTTGCTCAGGGAATCCTGACCCGCGCCCTGCAGTATGGCGCTATAGTTTTCGTCGTTTCTTTCAAGCCGGGCGCCACCAACGAAGGATGCCGACATTGGGCCGAATCGGATCGCAATTCGCCCTTTAACGCGTTCATTGTCATAACTGTCGATGGATGCGCCGGGCAGGCAGCTTGCCACCGCCGGCAAGTCGCCCATGAACTGCCAGACCTGGCTGACCGAAAAAGCCAGCTCAAAGACATCTTCAATGCGGTTGGGATCATCTGCCGTGCGGGAAATTTTTTCTGATCCTTTTACACCCTCCACATTTGGTGCGCCGACCTGAGCGAATGTCTTGGTGTCTTCTGTTGTTACTGATGAACTGGTCGCCGCATCGAATGGCTGAAATTGAACGGTTGTCTGCGTATGCCTGTCAGATGAGCCTGTCGTACCAGAAGGTTTGAGGTCTGAGGGGGTGCTTTCGCCAGCCGTTGCCCGCACACGTAACGCAGTAACTGCATCATCCGGTGTCTGCTGGTAATGATCTAAAACATCGCTGATTGCATTGACAATTCCCTGGTACCCCGTGCAACGGCACAGGTTACCGGCCAACTCAAGCCGAATGGTTTGTTCATCAGCCCTGGGGTAGCGCAATACGATGTCGCGTGCGGTTGCGAGCATTCCCGGTGTGCAATAACCGCATTGCAGACCGTGGTGGGTATTAAAAGCCAGGCGCAGGCGTTGCATAACGGGGTCGCTATCGTAACCCTCCACCGTGGTGACACTTTTTCCGTCGCAGGCTGCGGCAAAGGTAATACAAGAGCGGACCGGTTCTCCGTCCAGCAGCACGGTACAGGCACCACAAACTCCGTGCTCACAGCCCAGGTGGGTACCGGTCAGTGCCAGGTTTTCACGTAGAAAGTCCCCGAGGTGGGTTCGGTCTGGTGCCGCAGATCGCATGGTTTCACCATTGACCGCGATTGTGATTGTTTTCATGCGTTACCCCCACCGTTTCCGCTGTTTCCCGTACTTCCCTTGCTTCCCTTGCTTCCCTTACTCAGCGGAATCCCACAGATGCCTGCCTGTTGCAGGGCGCGTTCGATAGCAACGGCATGCCACTGGCACCTGGCGGCATCATTGGCATCGACAACTGCGCTAACGCTTTGAAGCAGGTTTGCGCGGCTCATGGCTTGAGACTCTCCGCGGGCGAGCGCGGCCGCCAACTGGGGAAGGGTGGTCGGCGGGCCATCCAGGGCACCCAGAATAATGCAGGCTGTTGCGGTTGACGCCTCAAATCGAACGGCCGCACTGGCATGAGCGAACTCGCCAGGCTTGCGGCAAAACTTGACGTATCCCCAGTGTATGTCTTGCGGCGGATTCGGGATTGTGATGCCGGTGATCAATTCGTCGGCTTTGAGAGCGGTTGTATATGCACCTACAAGAAACTGGCTGATTGGTAAGTTGCGTTGCGACTGGTGAGATGCGATATGAACAATTGCGTCAAAGGCAGATAGAACGACCACCCAGTCGGCAGCAGGGTCTGCATGGGCCAGACTACCTCCGATGGTGCCGCGATTTCGCACGGCTCGATAAGCAATATCACGGGCCACGGATTGCAGCGGATGGCCGCGTAATAAGTCGTGACGTCCATCTTCGATCTGCGCGTGGGTCACCCCGGCGCCGATGCGAATGCCATCTGTCTCCTGGCGCACGTTGAGCAGATCCGGCAACTGACTGACGTCAACCAGATTGTCTGGCCGGGTAAGTCGCATGTTTAGCATCGGCCCCAGCGACTGACTGCCGGCGATGACTTTTGTTGATGTTGAGACATCGCCGGTATGCAGCTTGCTTAGAGCATCGGTTAACGAGCTTGCCCGTTGGTATTCAAATCGAGCGGCCTTCATTGCTCGCTCCGACTGCTGGTTGTTGAATTGCCTAACGCTTCGAGTAAGCGGCGCGGGGTCAGTGGCGTCATATTGACTTCGCTGGCGCCAATACGGGTCAGAGCATCGTTGACAGCATTGAAGATAACCGCAGGTGGGGCGATCGCCCCACCTTCACCCATTCCCTTGGCGCCAAAAGCTGTATGTGGTGATGGGGTTTCCGTGTGTTCCATCTGAATTGCCGGAATTTCGGTGGCTCCGGGCAGTAAGTAATCTGCCAGGGTTGACGCGAGGGGTTGTCCGTTCGAATCGTAAGGCATTTCTTCATACAAAGCGGTGCCAATGCCCTGGGCTATTCCGCCGAGCATTTGTCCTTCAACAACCAACGGATTGATGATTGTGCCGCAATCTTCGACTACGACGTAGTCGAGAACTTCAACATCACCGGTGTCAGTATCAATGGCAACAACGGCGGCCTGGCTTGCATAACTGAATGCGCCGGTATCCACCTTGGGTTTGTAACCCATGGTTGTTTCCAGGCCCGCCCGGTCGACATCATCGGGCAAACGTTGCGGGGTCAGATACCAGGCATTGGCAATATCCGCCAGGGCAATGGATTGGTGGTCGGTATTCGCAAAGCCACCACCAAGGACTATGGTCTGGCAATCGACCTTCATCAGGTGGGCCGCAATATGCTTTATTCTGGGAACGAGTTCTTCACAGGCAGCAGCGACCGCGCCCCCTGACATTACCAGTGAACGTGAGGCGTAGGTGCCGGTAGAAAACGGTGTCTGTCCGGTATCACCGTGAATCATTTTTATTCGATCAACATCGATTCCAAGGATTTCATTGGCAATCTGGGCAAAGGTTGTCTCCATACCCTGTCCATGTGAATGAACACCTACCCGTAATTCAAGCCCACCATCAGCAGTGATCTTGACGCTGGCCTGATCGTAGCCTGGTATCAGTGGTGTTCCCCAGCCGGCGAACACCGAAGTACCGTGGGCTGATTGCTCGGTATATGTGGCCAGTCCAACGCCAATCAGGCGGCCATCCGCCTCACCCTGGGACTGACGTGCACGCACGGCGTCAAATTGAATCATTTCCAATACCCGTTTCAGACTGGCCGGGTAGTCGCCACTATCAAATGCTTTGTTTGCGATATTGGTATAAGGCATTTGCTCCGCGGACACCAGGTTCTCAAGCCTTATTTCCCAGGGTTCACGCCCCACGGCGCGCGCTACTGCATCAAGCGTCAGTTCCATGGCAAAGCAGACGCTGGTTCGCGCAACACCGCGATAAGGCACGAAGCCAGGTTTGTTGGTGGCAACACAGCGGGTTTCACAACGGTAGCCCAATAGCGCATACGGCCCGGGCAGATTACCCAGGGCCTGACCCGGTTCGAGCCCGACCGTGAATGGCCAAACCGAATACGCACCACCGTCGATGGTGATCACCGCATCCAGCGCCAGAACTTTGCCACGTTGGTCGGCATAGGCCGTCATCTCGTAGTGATGTTGGCGGGAGTTCGCCCCGGCAATCAAATGTTCGCGACGGTCTTCAAGATACCGAAACGGTCGCTTATGCGTTTTGGCAAGCCAGGCGATACAGACTTCTTCAGGATGCAAAACGCATTTGTAGCCAAAAGCGCCGCCAACGTCGGGGGAAACCACCCGTAAGTCGGCTTCATTCATATCGAGGAATTCAGCCAGGGCGGTGCGAATCATGTGCGGCACCTGGGTTGCGCTGACAACGACAAGTTGATCTGCCTGGAAATCCCAGTACGCCATGACCGCCATTCCTTCAAGTGGCACCATGCACTGACGCGACAATTCGACTGTCCGTTTGACGATGACGTCGGCCTGCGCCGAATAATGATCAAAGTGCTGATCAGCATTCAGCGTCATGAACCGGTTGTGTTCCCAATGGTCGTGGAGCAGATCGGCGCTGGCCGCCATGGAGTCGTCAGCATTGGCGTATACCGGCAACTCGGTGTATTCAACTTCGATTTGCTCAACCAGGTCTTCGGCCTCAGCACGGGTGGCGGCGAATGCAAGCGCAATGGCCTCGCCGACATAGCGCACCTTGTTGTGTGCAAGCGGTGGTTGGCCCGATGTCTGATACGTCGGCAGTTTTGAGTCAGCTACGATATCGCGCGCGTCCATCATCGAGCGCACAACAACATCGGGCGCGATGGTTTCTGGAATGGTGATCTGCTCGATGCGGGCGTGCGCCAGCGGGCTGCGCAAGAAGGCCACTTCGCGTAGCCCAGACATCTTCATGTCGCCCACAAAGTTACCTTTGCCCGCGAGATGGCGAGCATCTTCTTTGCGCGGAATACGGGCCCCGACGCCCTGGGCTTTGATAACTTTTAATGGCCCGTCGCTCTGATCCATGTCTGCTCGCCTTCGTCTATATTGTCTTAGTTCATTGTTTGGTTTGATGCCCGCGTACAATCGCTCAATTTCTACCGTCAAGAATGGAGCCGTCGGTTTTTTGTGCGCTACAGGCATCAATGTTGGTTAGTTTACTGATAAATCGCAGGCGCGCGTCCTGGCCCGGACATCTTGTTTGGTACATTGACGCATTAATCTTTCGGGCGAATCGAGATGAACTCAGGCAAAGCTGACCCTAACACCAACCGCAGCGAGAACGCGACCAGCGGCAGCGACAATGGGTCTGGCCCGGTATCGCAATACGACGTGATTGTTATTGGTGCCGGCATTGCTGGTGCCTCGGTTGCTGCGAGGCTTGTGCCCAAGGCGCGGGTCTTGCTTTTAGAAATGGAGTCGCAACCCGGTTATCACACCACCGGTCGTTCTGCCGCGTTGTTCAGTGAAACCTACGGCCCGATGCCCATTCGGGCATTGACCCGGGCATCGCAGGGCTTTTTTAACAAACCACCGGCCGGTTTTGCCAGCAACCCGCTGCTTTCCGACCGTGGCGCCATGCTGATTGCCAGGAGTGATCAGTTAACAGCCCTTGATGCTCTGATTAGTGAGTCTGAAAAACTCAGCCCGGTTCGCCGGCTGGACGCTGAACAAGCCCTGGCATTGTGTCCGCTACTGCGTCGCGACTACGTGGCTGGAGCAATGTTGGAGACCAGTGCGCGCGATATTGACGTGAACGGACTGCACCAGGGTTTTCTTCGGATGTTTCGGGCCGGTGGTGGCGAACTGAAAAACAGCCGGCTGGTCACCCGGCTGGAAGCGAGTGCTTCGGGTTGGTTGGTTAGGGTGGGTGACCAGGCCTATCGAGGCTCAGTGGTTATTAACGCGGCCGGCGCCTGGGCGGAGCATATTGGCCAGCTTGCCGGCACCGAGCCCATTGGACTGGTCCCAAAACGGCGCACGGCACTGATCGTCGCCGCGCCGAGTTGGGCTGAATCCACCTCCGGCTCCGATGGCGGCAAGAAACACCACGGGCAGCTCGCTCCTTTAGCGGCCTGGCCTGCCGTTATCGATGTTGACGAACAGTTCTACATGAAACCCGATGCCGGGCGCTTACTGATTTCGCCTGCTGACGAAACGCCGTCACCGCCTTGTGATGCGCAGCCTGACGAATTGGACATTGCTACCTGTGTTGATCGAATTCAAACCGCCTTTGATCTGCCGGTGCCCCGCATTGAAAATCAATGGGCAGGCTTGCGGAGTTTCGTTCTAGATAAAACACCGGTTTGTGGTTATGACGGCAGCTTGCCCGGGTTTTTCTGGCTTGCCGGGCAGGGCGGATACGGAATTCAGTCGGCCCCCGCGTTGTCGCGAGTGGCGGCAGCCCTGATCAACCGGGAACCAATACCGGATGACATTCTTTCCAGTGGATTGAACCCGAACGACTTATCGGTTACACGCCCCGGGCTTAACCGCGTACTTCAGGTCTTTGGCAACGCTTAAATGCATCGGCAGCGGTTAACTACTGCGCAGCTTGCTGGTAGCAATGTCATCCGCCTTCTGCCCGTCCTCGCTTGGGACCACGCGGTAGACATCCCGCATTGCGGCGGCAGAGATTAAGCCGTCGCGCCAGTCCCGAATAACCAGGGCCGGGTCCCGTAGCGTCGGCTCACCGTAGCCGCCGCCACCTGGTGACTGGGTTTTAAAGCTGACCGGCCCGGTTTGGCGCAGGCCAAACTTTGGTGCGGCAGTGGATACCATGGCATCGTCAACCAGGTGCATATCACCGGCAGCACCGCTCATGCCACCGTTTACGCCGTAGCCGGTCTGGTAGTGCAAACCTTCTCCCCGAAACGAATGGGTCGCCGGCGTGTGAATCTGAACCTCGTAGTCGCAACCTGTGCCGCCACGCCACTGACCCGCTCCGCCGCCGTCACAGCGAAACTCCTGCTGCTTAAACTGAATTGGATACAGTTGCTCGTAAACCTCGACATTGGGCATAGTCAGCCCACCCAGGGTGCACAAGTGACCGATCTGGTTGAAACCATCCCGTCCGTGTACAGCACCACCTCCAGCTGCGGCGGCGCCGTGGTAGTACACATAAGTTTTATTGTCTTTTTCCTGCCCTACGGACAGTCCAAAGACGTTTTTTGCCCACCCGGCGCAGGCCCGCTGCGGGTCGGCCTGCGACAGGGCTTTCCAGATGGCATGGATAATTTCGTGGGCGAAAAATACGGTACACATCGTTGTCGCCGCCCCTTCGCGAGCGTTGACGATTGTGCCTTCCGGGGCCACGATATCAACGCAGCGCCAAGCGCCTTCGTTGTGTGGCAATGACGGATCAAAAAAGGAGGCCAGTGCGGTGTAAACCGCGGAACACGTATTGGCATAGGTGGAGTTCTTAAAGCCCTTTATCTGTGGATCGCTGCCGGTAAAGTCGACCGTCATCTGATCTTCCTGAATCGTCAGGCTGACACGTACAGTAACGTCGACTTGTTCGAAGCAGTCGTTATCCGAATGGTCTTGCGCCTGGTAAACCCCATCGGGCAGGCGGACAACTTCCGCGCGAACCGAGCGATCAGCATGTGCCAGGATGCCACTGAAGCAGGCCATTGCCTGTGTGACACCTAACTCGTTCACCAGGGAGGCCACGTTTTCTGCGCCGATTCGGGTAGACCCAAGCATTGCGCCCAGATCACCTTCCTGCAGGTGTGGCGTACGGGTATTGAGCATCAAGAGCTTAAACAAGTCGTTGCGGCGTTTACCCGCTTCTATCAGTTTCAAAACCGGCAAGCGCACTCCCTCGGCATACACTTCGGTTGCCGTTGGGTTGTACGTGCCGGCAGCGCCACCGCCGATGTCGGACTGGTGGGCCCGGTTACAGGTGAATCCAACCAGCTGCGATGGGTTGTCCTGCTCACCGGAGTCGATAAACACGGGCCGCACGATGACCCAGTCTGGCAGGTGGTTACCGCCCGCCGCCCATGGATCGTTAAGCAAAAAAACATCACCCGGGTTTATATCATCGGCAAAATCGGCCAGTACGGCGCGAACTCCAAAACCGCCACTGCCGGTGTGAATTGGTATGCCATCAGCCTGGCTCACCACTTCGCCATCTGGTCCAGCAATAAAACATGAAAAGTCGTGGGCCTGGCTGAAAATTGGGCTGCGTGCGGTGCGCACCATTACCCAGCCCATTTGTTGCGATATGTGGTCGAGGCGGTTTTGCGTGAGGGCCAACAGAACGGGGTCGGTTTCCTGGTGCATTGCCTGGGATATAGGGGATATCTTCATTTTGAATGAGCCAGTGTCAGGACGTAATTGTCTAAGTCGTCAATCGCAACCTCGTCACCGGCGTCGACAACTATAGTGGTTGTTGCCTCTTCGATAATTGCGGGGCCAGTCAGTCGCTGTCCGCATTGCAGGTCCGGGCCGTGATAGACCGGGGTGTCAACAAACTCTCCGATGGCCAGGGAAAACACGGGTCGAATATGTTCATGCGTCGGCGAGGTTGTACACAATTCAGAGCGCAAAACCGCGAGCTTGGGAATAGACCCGGTTGCTGCCAGCCGGACTCGTGCGACGATTATTGGGTTGCCGGGGTTGGTGTGACCAAACAAACGATCATATTCCGCTTCGAACGCCTGTTGCAGTTGCTCAAGATCATCGTCAGCGGATGCGTCGATTTGCACCGACCATTGCTGCCCTGTGTAGTGCATATCAAGTGACAGTGCGTAGCGGCAGTCGGCGGCGGCAAAGCCTTCTTCTTCCAAAGCGGCGCCGGCTTGCTCGTGCAGGGACTTGGCATGCCGGCCAATTGCCAATTTCACGTCGCCCGCTAACGGTTGACCTAACTCCATAACGAAGTCACGACGTACGTCAGCGTGTTGCATCCCCATGGCGCAAAACGCGCCCGCCTGCCGCGGAATATACACGGTGCTTGTCCCGAGCCGTCGGCCAACGCTGGCGCCATGCATTGGGCCGGCACCGCCGCACGCAACCAGGGCAAGGTCGCGCGGGTTATAACCGCGCTGCATGCTGATTCTTTCGACGGCATGCAAAAGGTTTTGCTCAACCAGTTGAATAATCCCTGCAGCAGCTTGCGCGAGGGATATGCCAGCCGGCTTTGCAATGCGGTTGTTCAGCGCGGCGGTGGCGGCGTCAAGATCCAGGGACACGGAGCCGCCGGCATAGGGGCCGGGCCGCAGCCGGCCCAGGATAAGCTGAGCGTCGGTTACCGTGGGTTCCGTGCCACCGTGGCCGTAAGCAGCTGGCCCCGGGCGGGCGCCTGCGCCAGCCGGGCCGGCGAACAACATGCCAGCTTTGTCCATTCCGGCGATAGTGCCACCGCCCGCACCAACCGTATGTATGTCAACCGACGGGGTCACCAGGTCGTAGTCATCGATGCTCAGTTGGTCGGTCACCGCAACCTCGCCGCCATGCATCAACATGACGTCGCAACTGGTGCCGCCGATCTCCATTGTCAACATGTTTTGTCGGCCACTGGCCTGAGCGAGGTGTTGCAGTGCGCCGACGCCGGCAGACGGACCGGACAACAACAAGCTGACCGGTCGATTGCGAAGCTGCTTTAAAGAGGCTGCTCCTCCATTGCTTTGCAGAATTAGCAGCCGCGTGCGAAGCCCCATGTCAATCAGTTCGCGCTCCATCTCGTTCAGATAGGTTGCCACACGAGGCATCAGACAGGCGTTAATGACGGTTGTTGACGTGCGCTCGTATTCACCGATGACCGGGGCAACTTCTGACGAAACGGATACGTATTCAAAGCCAGCCGTTGTGCTCAGAAATTTTGCCGCGGCCAATTCGTGGGCCGGATTGATAAAGCTGTTGAGCAGGCAAATTGCAACTGCGCTGACGTTTTCGTGGCGGAATACTTCAGCGGCCGTCTCGACATCGGCTAAAGAAAGCGCAATGCTTTCACTGCCGTCGGCGTCAATCCGCCCGCTGACCGGTTGACGCAAATACCTCGGCACCAGGACCGGCGGGTAGGGAGTGCGGTGATCCCACGGATTCGTTCTTAAGCCGCGTCGTGCTTCCAGGCTATCGCGAAATCCGCGGGTTGTTAATAAGCCAACTTTTGCGCCTTTGCCTTCAAGCAAGGTGTTGGTGGCGACGGTGGAGCCGTGCAGGAAATACTGGCAGTCACCCAGAAACGACAGCGTTGTCATACCCATCGCCTCACAGGCTGACTTTAGAGCATTGATAACGCCCTGGCCGGGGTCGCTGGGCACCGACGGCACCTTGTACACCCGCGACTGACCATCGCTGTCGGCAACCACCATGTCAGTGAAGGTGCCACCGACGTCAACACTGACCCGCCACGGCGGGCGTCCGATTGATGCCAAGCCCATGTTGTCTCCTTGAGCGCAATTTCGGCGAAATCCCGATGCTTATGCAGCCTGCAATCTGGACTGCCCAGACACCTGTCGCCGAGGCAGCAGGCTAATCAAAACTCCCTGGCAGCGCACCGAAACTAATAGTAAAAAAATGGATATTGAATTGATAAGGAGTATACTCCTTATCAATTCATTCCAGGCACTATGCCCGGTGTGCATTCACAGTGCGAACCTTAAGCGCCAACCCGAAGCGCACCGTAAGATGAGTGCGTCGACAAGGAGACCAGTCATGGCCAATACCAAAGTACAGTTTTGCGGTCTGGAATTTAAGAATCCCGTGATCGCGGCTTCGCTCGAAACGACGAACAGTCCGGATCTCATGCGCCAGTGTTTTGACAACGGCGCTGCCGGCGCAATCGTTAAAACGCTGACTGATATCGAAGACATGGCGCGACTGACGCAAAACTCAAAGTATTGCGTGATGAACGACCGGGGTGAAATTATCAAAGGCAAGGTCCCGCGCGATTTTGTTTTTTACAGTAGGTCCGGCTATTCCAGTACTTTTTATAAAGACTGGGTTGACGATCTAACCGACGTTCAAAAGTATGCGGCCGAGCGAGGTGCCCATTTAATCGGTAGTGCCGGCGCCAAAGACATCAACGGCTGGAAAGATATTTGCCGCACGATTGAAGATTGTGGCTTGCCAATGGTTGAGCTCAATTTTGGTTGCCCACATCCGGCCATGATGCCGGGGGTACACGGTGGTTCCATGATCGGTCAGGAGCCTGAAGTTGCCTTTGAAGTCACCCGCGCTGTGTGTGAGTCGATTGATATTCCGGTCATGATCAAACTCACTCCCGATCAGTCGCGCCCGGTAGAAGTTGCCCGAGCAGCGATGGAAGCAGGCGCAGCCGCAGTCACCGCAACCAATCGTCATACCGGGTTTGCCATCGACATTGAAACCGGACAGCCGCGTATTGGCGGGCCGGCCGGCATTGGCGGTACATGGGTAAAACCCCTGACCCTGCGCTGGGTACACCGGATTCACGAAGATCTTGGTATTCCGATTTCCGGTTCAAATGGCGTGTTTGATCATCGCGATGTTGCTGAGTTCATTATGGCCGGCGCCGGCCTTGTGCAGGTTGGCTCAGTATTGATGATAAAAGGTATGAAGTGGATGCCAAAGATTATTTCGGGCCTCGAAAAATTCATGGATGACCACGGTTACGAAACTGTAGAGCAAATGCGCGGTATAGCTTCCAAAGGTGCAGCCAAAGATTACTCAGAACAATTCGCCAAGGCCCGTACCCATGCTGAAGTTAACCACGAGACCTGTAAAAACCCGTCGTGTAATGTCTGCGTCCAAATGTGTTTTTACGAAGCTTTGTCACAGAGCCCGGAAGGCAAGATCGAAGTGCATACCGATAATTGCATCGGCTGCGAGTTATGCCTTGATGTTTGCCCGTTTGACTCAATCAAAATGAATGCGTCTAGTGCCGAACAGCTGGCATCCGGCTTTTACGATATCCCGATTAATGTTTACGAAAAACCAACTAAGTTTTCGACCCAGCGTAATAACCCCGAGACCATTCAGAGGGACAGTCCTAAATATTCTGCCCAGGCCGGCGACTGAAATCCGCTGGTTGTTGTCCGGGAGTAGCACATGAGTAACTTGATTGACTTGTCGCGCAAGCTGGCGAGCGGAAAACTCACCAGCCGTGCCCTGGTCGAGCAGGCGCTGGCCAATATCGATAATCCTGCAGGTGAGGGTAGCCGTGCTTTCCTCACCGTTTACCGCGACCAGGCGCTAAGCGAAGCTGAGCGCGTTGATACCGCGCGTCGCAGCGGTTGGCCGGTGGCACCGTTTGCCGGTATTGCGCTGTCGATCAAAGACTTATTCGACGTAGCCGGTGAAGTGACGCGCGCCGGATCACACGTGCTGGACGAGCAGGCGCCGGCACGCGCTGATGCCGATATTGTCCGTTCATTGCGTGATGCCGGATTTATCCTTGTTGGTAAAACCAATATGACCGAATTTGCTTATTCCGGTCTCGGCGTGAATAGTCATTACGGAACCCCGTTGAGCCCTTTCGCCAGAGATGTTGGTCATATACCGGGTGGTTCCACTTCCGGCGGGGCGGTTTCGGTCGCTGACAATATGGCGGCGGCAACCATTGGCACCGATACTGGCGGCTCGTGCCGCATACCAGCGGCGTTTTGTGGCATCGTGGGTTTCAAACCAAGCTCGCGCCGGG
This sequence comes from Burkholderiaceae bacterium, assembly GCA_049680625.1. GTDB lineage: Bacteria > Pseudomonadota > Gammaproteobacteria > Burkholderiales > Burkholderiaceae_E > JAUIAI01. The sequence continues at coordinate 91,267 of JBAUID010000212.1, forward strand.
TTTCCAAACGTGGCGCGGTGCCATTGTCACCGACAATGGACTCGATCGGGCCACTGGCCCGATCGGTGTCGTGTTGCGCCGTGCTCGACTCCGTTTTGGCCGGCGGGATTGGCCAGGACGAAGAATCTTTCCCCGAAGCCGGTTTGCGTTTTGGTGTTCTCGAGGGGTACACCACAGAATACCTTGATCCCCAGGTTGCCGAGAGTTTCCAGGCGGCGCTGACCCGGTTGTCACAGCGCGGTATTCGCCTGACACCGGTTAATTTCGCCGAGTTAGACGAATTGCCCGAGGTGAATCGTCTCGGCGGCATTGTTGGTGCTGAAGCCTATGCGTGGCACCGGCCTTTCCTTGAGTCGCGTGGTAATTTCTATGATCCGTGGATCAAAGAACGTTTTGCCGCTGGTAAAGCTCAAAGTGCGGCTGACTACCTTGATGTTGTCGCCCATCGTGAGCGCATCGTTGCGTCTGTCGCTAATCGGAGCAGAGCATTTGACGCTCTCGTGATGCCCACTGTGCAGATTACCCCACCCCGGCTTTCCGATATGGATGATACTGAGCTGTCCAACCGTGCCAATATGCTGAGCTTGCGAAATACGGCGGTTGGCAACTTCCTGGACCGGCCGGCAATATCAATTCCGTGTCACATTCCCGGAACGGCGCCGGTTGGCTTTATGCTTATGGGTGAGACAATGGCTGACCGCCGTTTGCTTTCTATTGCTCGCAGCGTGGAATTCGCTGTGCGTGCTGACTGAGGAGATCAGAGAATGACCTTTGTAGTGACTGAGAATTGCATCAAATGCAAATATATGGACTGTGTTGAAGTCTGCCCCGTTGACTGTTTTTACGAGGGTGAGAACTTCCTGGTCATTCACCCGGACGAATGCATCGATTGTGCGGTCTGTGAGCCGGAATGTCCGACCGAGGCCATTAAGGCTGATGCTGAACCCAACCTGGAGAATTGGCTGGAAATCAATGCCAAGTATGCGGCGCAGTGGCCAAATATCACCCGTATTGGTAAAGTTCCCGACGATGCCGATGAGTGGAAGGACAAGCCAGGCAAAGCAGATTTATTGAGCCCAAATCCAGGTGGTCAGGGTTAAGCCTATTTTCCCGGAGGCTATTTTCCTTTAAATTCAGTAGCTTATCGGCGCCTTGTAGTTAGGCTGGTCTTGCGAGAAATATGTGGCACTGCAGCAAAAAAATACTTGACGCAGTGCAACATAGTGTGGATAATTTGATTTGTGCGCTGCAGCAAGGCGCCGAAAAAATCAAATACAAACAACTGTTTTTAAACCGCTGTTTCCAAACCGCACCAGGCCCTGAGCGATCAAACCAGGGCCAAACGTTTCTCAAGGAGAGATTCGCATGACCCCAACCGATTTCACCCAGTTCCAAGCTGAATCCATGAAAGCTGCTAATGCCTTTGTTGCCAAGAGCTTCGAAGGTTTTCAAAAGCTTTCACAGTTGAACACCCGTGTCGCCCAGTCTGCTATGGAGCAATCAGCCGAGCAAGTTAAAAGCCTGATGTCTGCCAAAGATCCAAAGGCAATGACTGAGCTGCTGTCTGGCAACACGCCGTCTGCTGAAGTATTTTCTGGCTACGCAAAAGAAGCTTATGAAATTGCTGCCCAGACCAATGCTGACGTCGTCAGCCTGATCGAAGAGCAGGTTGCTGAAGGTAACAAGAAAGTTGATGCTGCGATCGACGCCATGGCCAAGAACGCCCCGGCGGGCACCGAAGGCGCCATCAATATGATTAAACAAGGGCTAAGCGTGTCGCGCAGTGCTTATGAGCAAGCTTCCAAAGCGACCAAACAATTTGCCCAGACAGCAGAAGCCAATGTCGCTGCCGCTTCCAAGCCTGCGCCCAAAGCTGGCAAGTAAGTCGACTGAAAAAAGTCACGGATAGGCCGGTTGTCTCCTGCGGGACAATGGGCTGACCGGGAAGGCCTCTTCGGAGGCCTTCTTTATTTGTACGCTAGGGTTTTATCCCGGCGTTGAAATCCTGGTTGCGATCATCCCCTGCGCTTGCTGGCCCGACGGGTGCCCGGCTTGCCGAGTTGTTGGCCTCGATGAGTTTCTGCATCAGGCTGGTGAAAACCTGTTTCTCGGCATCAGATAGCGGTGCAATTAAACGCGCCTGCGCGGCCTGCATCGCGGGTTGCATATTCATCGCCAGGTTTTTGCCTTCACGGGTAATTCGAACCAGCATTGCCCGCCGGTCCTGGGTTGAGGCGAAGCGCTCAACCAGGCCGCGCCGCTGCAACCGTTTAATGACATCAGCACCGCTGGTGCGATCAATGCCAACCGTTGTCGACAGGCTGATCTGGTCGAGTACCTGGTCGTTGCGCAGCACGGTCAGCAGGGCAAACTGAATCGGAGTGATGTCGAAGGTGGCACATTCGTCAGCGAACAAACCGAGGTGAATCTGGTGCAGACGGCGCACCAGGTAACCAGGCCGTTCCCATAAGCTGGTGTAGGCAGGGCGGTCGACTTGCGTTGGGGCAGAATGATTGCGGGGTGTGTCTGTGCTCATTGCGCTATTGTAGGGGGGGCCGCTAGCGCAGGGGTGGGGTCACGGAATGCGGGGATTTGCCCCATTCGCGCAGCGCCTGCATGAAGATTTGTACAGCAGAAGAAACAAACAAGACTGCCATGATCAATGCCACCACCAGGTCGGGCCACTGGGTGGCTGAGCCCCAGACTCCGACCGCAGCCACCATGACCGCAACATTGCCAATCGCGTCGTTACGCGAGCATAGCCAGACCGATCGGACATTGGCGTCACCGTCTTTATAGCTGGCCAGTATCCGGACGCTGGCCAGGTTGGCAAGCAAGGCCGCAAAGCCAACAACCCCCATGATGTTGGCATCCGGTATGTCATCGGATATGAATCGCATGGCGGTGGATAGACATACCCATAGACCCATCAAGAGCAAACTCAGGGCTTTGGCCATTGCCGCACCTGCGCGTATCCGAACAGATAGCCCAATCACTGCAAGGGACAATCCATAGGTGAGCGCATCACCAAGAAAGTCCAGTGCATCGGCTTGTAATGATTGCGACTGGGCCAGGTTGCCGGTGCTGATTTCAACCAGAAACATCAGGGCGTTTAAGCCAATAACAAGCCACAAGCGTCGCTTGTACGCGGGGTCGACCCCGTCGAATTCAGTGTGATGATTGCATTGAGGCATGAGACATTGGTGCTGTTTTGTGAGCCTCAGGCCAGTGTATTATCTCTAGTTACTAGAGATTCAACGGTTGTTACATGTTTTCCATTGGTGATCTTTCCAGGCTGACCGCAGTGAAAGTGCCAACCATTCGCTACTACGAGCAAATGGGTTTACTCAGTGCACCTTCCCGTACGTCAGGCAATCAACGTCGTTATGCTCAGAAAGATCTACAGCAGCTCGGTTTTATCCGGCACGCCCGTGATCTTGGGTTTTCAATCGAAGCGATCCGCGGATTGATCGAATTGAATGCGAATCCCGATAAACCGTGCGCGGATGCTGATCAAACTGCTGCCATGCAACTGAATGTGGTGCGTGACAAAATTACCCGGCTTAAGCGACTCGAATACGAGCTTGACCGCATTGTCCAGGGCTGTGATGCGAACGGGGTCGTGTCTGAGTGCTACGTCATGGCATCGTTGTGTGACCATCAACTATGTAGCGCGGAGCATTAACATGAGTGGCAATCAAAGCAGCAATGCCTGCAACAGCAGCAACCGCAACAATGCGTTTGAGCATTTGATCGGTGCAGTCGTGGTTTTTTGCCTTGCGTTTGCCTTTCCAGCCCGTCTCGTGGCGGCTAACCCGGGTTTCGATAATCGAATTACCACCGCCGGCGGTCATGCGTCATTTACTGTTGCTGCTCAAGGTCGCCTGAATCGTTGGATGGAACAGAATCCGCAGCGTTATCGTCAGCGCGTAACACCGCTTGAGTGGGTCGAAGTGCTGCCGAACGGTTTCACCCGGGTAGTCCGACGCGGTCGCGTGGTTTTCCTGTTTGGCGACAAATCTTATGAAGCGTTTGAAAACGGCTATATCTTGTTCGCAGATTCGCCGCCAGATGAGCATCGTGATGTAGAAAACCTTGATCAATACCCCGATATGCCCCGGATCAATTTGACCGCGGCAAGCGATCGATCCTCGTCAGAGGTAAGCAACGATAAAGCACAGTGTCACTATGCCGGGGTTGAGCAATCTGGTTTTGATCCGACCTTGCCAGGTGCCGGGGTGATCAGGGGGCAGTACGGCAAGACCAAAGCGGCTTATCGATCGTCGGTTGTGGCCTGTCTGAATGAACGTGGGCATCACGCACGTTAGGTTGGGCTTCAAACGATGGTGTCGCCTGTCGGTACCGTCCGGAACAAAAATTCAACCACGGCGTTTGAGAATATATCGTTGCGGTCGCCCGCCACCATATGGGCCGCATCCCCAACATTCACGTACTCGGCCTGTGGGCACTGATTCAAGAAACTTTGCGCCCCAGCCTCGCTTAAGACATTGGACAAGCCGCCGCGAACCAGTAAAGTAGGGCAGTTCAGGTGGTCAGCTGCGGCAATCATTCGGTTGCGGTATTGTGCAATGGGTTCGCGGGCAAGGTGCCATGCCGGATCCCAGTGCCAGCGATAAGTGCCGTCATCTGCCAGCCGCACATTCTTGGCCAGGCCGTCAAGATTGCGTGGCCGCTTGCGGTGCGGCTGATACCCGGCGATTGTGTCAGACACCTCTTCCAGGCTGGCAAAACCTTCGGGTCGCTGTGCCATGAAGTCCAGCACCTCCTGGGCACCTTCGGTTTCGATTTGCGGTGCCATGTCCACCAGAATCAACGCAGCAGCGCTAATGAACTTTTCGCCGATCGCTATGATGCTGGTGCCACCGCCCATTGATGCCCCAACAAGAATAGCTGGGCGGTTCGATTGGCAGTTAAGCGCATCGATGACGCAGCACAAGTCGCGCACCATGGCGGTACCCGAGTAGTCGCCATCACTCGCCCAGCTAGAGTCACCGTGACCGCGTGCATCAATTGCGACCACGTAGTAGCCGGCGCGTCCGAGTGTCTCACCGGTATTTTTCCAGGCATGTCGGGTTTGACCGCCACCGTGTTGCAGCACGACCAGCGGTCCGTCCGGTTGGCCCCAGATGTCACCGGCTATGGTTACCCCGTTGAAGCCAGTCCATGTATTCGAGGGCACTGGTGTACCGGGTAAGCGTTTTCCGGGTGCCTGGGCAAGCTGAGTCATTTTCTTATTTTGGTTCTATAGTGGGTTGACGATTTCAGGAAGCAGATTCCATTCGATCGGGTAAGTCCAGACCAACCCCGAGCAGCCTGGCAAACAAAGCGTGTATGTTCTCGACGGCGGCAGGTTTTAGCGGCGGGCTGTTGATCGAATTGATATTAGTCGCCAGATGGGCGCGATTGCCAGTCCCAAACAAAACCACATCGGCCCCTGGCTGGTGGCGGGCAAATCGATAGGCGGCATCCGTCACATTATAGGCACCGGCCTGCCTGACCAGGGACTCGAGCGGGTTGTCCTCAAGCGCTAATTCAGGCGGTATTTGTCCGCTGGCGGCCAGGGATTGCAGGGTTTTGCGCAGCGTGTCGGGTTGGCTGAACACGTTGCGCACGGCAAACATGATCAAGGTGCCAATCCCGCGTTGCTTCGTAATCGGCAGGATTTTGTGACTGGCCCCCTGGTTCATCATGTTGAAGGCCAGCATGACTACTTCCCAGGGTTCTTCTTGAACGGCCCGGTGCAACATGTTTTGTTCAGGGTCGCGCGGACTTGTTTCGGTGATGCCGATATGTCTGATTTTTCCGGCTTGTTTTGCCTTGACCAGTACGGGGGCCAGTTCGTTTAGCGCGTAGTCGTAGTCTTCGGGTGATACGCCGTGCAAATTAAAGATGTCGATATAGTCTGTGGCCAGCCGCTGTAACGACAGATCAATGCTCAGCATTATTTGCTCGGCAGGCACTTGGGCGCCGTTTTTTCGCACCTGGGTTTTGGTTGACACCACAATGGCGGAGCGGTCCACTTGGGCTAGGGCTTTACCAACAATAGATTCCGTACCGTAGTTTTCGGCGGTATCAAGGAAATTCACGCCAAGGTCGATGGCCTCACGAATCAGGGCAACCGACTCTTCAGTACTGGCGCCGCGGGTTAAGCCGATGCGACTGTTACCACCACATCCGAGGCCGGCAACGCTTACCGAGAGGCCGGTATTTCCAAGTTGGGTTTTATCCACGAGTTATTTTCCTGGGGTAAAAATGTGATGCGCTACTGGTTTCCTGGTAACGCAGTTTGCGCTGCGTACTTACTAGAGGTTTCGCTTATTCCTCGGGGCCAGTACCAGTCGGTAAATTTGTGGCATCAAGGCGACGCAGGCGAAGATCCGAACCACGTGATGGGTCGTGACAAACACGGGGTTAGCGCCCAGAGTCAATGCAATAAGGCTCATCTCAATGACGCCGGCGGGGGCAA
>JBAUID010000213.1:0-5812 GCA_049680625.1 Burkholderiaceae bacterium
CCCAGAAAGCGAACCCCGTCAATAACCTGGCTGTTGCACTCCAACACGCTGACTGCTGAACCATGGGCGAGTTCGCGCAACTGTTCAATCGTCGATTGCAGATCAGACCCATAGTATTCGTGATTACCGGCAACAAACAAAGTGGGCTGGGTGAACTGCTTAGCCCATGCGATGGCGGTGGCCGGCCTGCCGAGATCGCCGGCAAGAATGACCACATCCGCATTGGAATCCGGCGCTGCCAGCGGGTGGGCGGAGAGGTGGAGGTCGGACAGGAGAAGAATCTTCAACGGGTTTTACTGTTGCCGTGGTTTGCCGCCATTCTCGCATGCTGCGTAAATTAAGACCGATGGGTAGTTAAATCCAACTGCCGCGCTGAAGGACTCTGTCACTACGGCTTCAAATCGATATCCAAATGGATATAGTCGCCACGATAGCTAACCTCGGCCAGATAGATAATGGTTCCGTCAGGCGACCAGAAGATCCGCCGCACGTCAGCCATCGGTTCACCGGGTGGGACTTCCAGAAGCTGCGCAACTTCCGCACTGGCTTTGGTAATGTGCATTTTCTGACGCGCGCGGCCAATTTGCACACTGGGTAGTGATTCGAGTACTGGCAACACAGCCTCGTTGCGAAATTTTTCTGGTGCCAGTTGAAAGATACTGTCTTCGATGTAAATCGAGATCACGCAATACTTCACCCCGTCACGCGCATGAACCCGGCGCATATGAAAATACCCTGGTGCAGCATTTCCTTCGCCTTCATGCAATGTGGGCCGTGCGTTCGATTCGGCAATGTTGGTGAGAACGGGCTTGTCGCCGCGATACATTGCGAACAAGTCGGTCAGCGTGGTCTCCACCCGCAACTGCTGCTGCGCTGCCGGGACATTGGTTACGATGGTTCCCTTGCCGCGTTGCGACGTCAGCAGCGCTTCTTTGCTCAGCAGTTGAATCGCCTGACGAACCGTAACCCGCGATACGCCGAATTCCTGCTCCAGTTGATTGATGGTTGGGATCATTTCGCCTTGGGTCCACTGCCCGCGCACTATTCTCTGTCGAAAAACATCGGCAAGCTGCACATACAGCGGGATCGGACTAGCCCCGGCCAGCGGCCGTCCGTGAATTAAGGCATTTGATTCGGTCATTCGGGGGAACTGTGGGTTTTTCTGTGGGCTTGTCACGGGCGGAGTGATCGTAGTACATTCGACTCCAAATCATAAAGACCTATCATTAGTACTTTAATACGTTTGTACTTTAATACGTTTCAGCCATTTGTCCGTGTTCTTTCTTCAATTTGCTTCGATCAGGGCCGAATTCGGACAACCCACACTAACGGAGGAACATCATGGCAGACGAAATAACCAATCAGGCCGGTAATCACAACAACAAACGTCGCACGATATTGAAGGGAGCTGTTGGCGCCGGTGTTGCAGTGGGTGCCCCCGGGTTGTTGATTGGCGCGGCCCATGCAGCGGGCAAACATATGGATCTGGATTCATTGCGCGGCGCGAGCATTGACTGGCAAATGGCCAAAGGCGAGAAAATCACTGTTGGTGTTATCCCGGCTGGTTACTTCAAGAATCTTGACACGGTGATGGCGGACTTCAAAACCCTGACCGGGGTGGACGCACGGCTGGAGATGATTCCCCCGGGCCAAATTCGCCAGAAGGCGGTTTTGGATTTGTCCAGTAAGACCGGCACGTATGCGTCGCATTCGGCCGACCCGATGTACTACGAACTGTATGTTGCCAACGGCTGGATCGATCCGCTGGACCGCTATCTTGGCAACCCGAAACTCACGGACAACAAGTGGTTTCAGTTTGAAGACATACAGCCGGGTCACCGCGGCGCAACGTCGGTTAGCGGCGTACCGTATGGCGTCCCGTTTGATGGCGAAGCGACTATCCAGATTTACCGTAAAGATGTTTATGATGCCGCCGGTATCAAACCAGCAGACACGCTTGATGAATATGCGGCTAACGCTGCCAAAATTCATGACCCGGGCAAACGATTGTGGGGGTGCGCGCTGCGTGGATTCCGCGGTGCCGGCCAGAACATGTACATCTATCCGTCAATTTTTCGGGCGTTTGGGGGGGAGTGGTTTGATGGCAAGCGCGTAACCGTTGACACGCCGCAGGCGCTTGCAGCGCTTGAGTACTACGTCAATTTGCTGAACAACTACGCGCCGTCCGGGGTTGAGAACTGGAACTGGCCGGATATCGCCGATGCGTTTGGTCAGGGTACTGTTGGTTCGTATATCGATGCGCACGGTAGCGCAGCGGTGATTGCGAACCCCGAGAAGTCAAAAGTTGTTGGCAAAATTGGCTTTGCGCGCTGGCCAAAAGGGCCGTCTGGAAAGCGGGTGACATCAATCTGGAACTGGAGTTTCCCGATCAACGCGTCCCTCAGTGAAAAGCAAAAGCAGGCGACCTGGTTGTTCGCACAATGGGCCGGCTCGCGCGAAACCCAGATCGCAACATCTTATGCGTTTCCGGGCGCATACAAACGCACCGGCGCCAATCGAGCCTCGCTGTGGAAAGACGCGAAGTTCCTGGACATGATGGGCGGGTTTGGCGACAACTACGTCAATGCCGCCACCGAGTCATTTGCCAACGACACCGACCCGGACTGGCGCCCACGCCTGCCGCAATGGCCGGCGGTCGGCGACACCATGGCTACGGCGATTCAGTCCGCACTGGTTGGCCAGGCCAAACCCAAAGATGCCTTGGTGGCTGCGCAAGCGAAGATCGATAAGATCGTCAAAGCGTAGTTGAGCCGGTCAGAACGTGGCGTCCCAGGCCTCGGGTAGTGGCACGCTGGCGGCCAGCGAGCAGCGTTTTGCAACGCTGCTCACGGCGCCAGCGGTGTTTGTGTTGCTGCTCACAACAACCGCGCCGCTGATCTATCTGATTTGGAATTCATTCCATCAGATCATCTTGGCGATGCCGTATCTGGATGGCTTTGTCGGCCTGCAAAACTATCGGGAGATGTGGGTTGATTCGCGCTACTGGCATGCCATTAGCCTGACGGGTATCTATACCGGCTCAACCGTTTTTCTGCAGATTGCTATTGGTTTGGGTCTGGCCCTTCTGGTCATGCAGATTCCACGTGCTCAGTGGTTGTTTCGGATCATCGCCATTCTGCCGATTGTGCTGGCACCGGTAGTTGTTGGTTTGTTCTGGCGCACCCTGATGCTGGCGCCTAACTTCGGCATGGTTGATTTTTTTGTGCAACGGCTGGGCTTTGAGCAAGTGAACTGGCTGGGGTCGCCGGTGCCAGCGTTGATTTCCGTCATTGCCATTCACACCTGGCAGTGGACGCCGTTTTCGTTTCTGGTTTTTCTGGCCAGTCTGGCGTCGCTGCCACCCGATGTTTACGAGGCGGCAAGAATTGACAGAGCATCGGCCTGGCAGCGTTTTGTTCACATCACGCTGCCATTATTGCGACCGGCCATCGTGATTGTCATTATTATGCGGGCAATGATTTCGCTGGCGGCGTTTGCGGCCATTTTTGCCGCCACGGGTGGCGGGCCGGGCACCGCAACCGAAATTCTGAATCTGTATGCATACAAAACATCGTTTGTAGAACTCAACTTTGGCTATGGGTCGGCGCTGGCAGTCTCATTACTGGTGGTCACCATGGTGGTATCTGGTGTGTTGTTTGCGTTACGTACCGAACGCCGGGGTGTTTGACTCATGGCACTGGAAAAACCAATGAACCACCTGCTCGCGGCTCGCCGGAGAAACCTCGCTCTCATGGTTCTGGCCAGTGTGCTACTTCTGGTTTGGGTTTTCCCGTTGATCTGGGCAGTGGTGGTTTCATTCAAGTCGGAAAGCGAAGTGCTGGCCTATCCGCCCAGCCTGATTTTCGAACCCATAGGTAAAAATTACCGTGACGCGATTGTTGGTGATTTCTCGATCACCGACAGCCTGTGGACCAGTTTTATTGTCGCGACCGGTACCACCGTACTAACCATTATCCTGGCCGTACCGGCCGCGTATGCGTTCGCCCGCCTGAAGTTGCCGTTCAAACGCAGTCTGGGCTTCTATACACTGGCCACTCAGATGGTGCCTCCGGTTGGTCTTGTCATTCCGTATTTTCTAATTCTGAATAAAGTGGGTTGGCTCGATACTTACCAGGGGATGATCACGGTATATCTGACCTTCTCATTGCCATTTGCGATCTGGCTGCTGGTGTCATACATGGAAGACATTCCCTATGAAATGGAAGAAGCCGCATTGCTTGACAAAGCCTCGCGCCTAAAAACGCTGTGGTACGTGATCCTGCCGCAGGTCCGTGGCGGGATTGCGGTAACCGTCATTTTCGTTTTCCTAAATGCCTGGAATGAGTTTTTGTTTGCTGTTCAGTTGGGTGGTAATGTGGTTCGTCCTGTTACGGTTGCGATGTACAACTTTGTTTCGGTTGAGCAAACCTTGTGGGCCAAGCTGGCGGCGGCCGCTTTGTTGGCGATGTTGCCGGTGGTCGTGATTGGCATCCTGGCCCAGAAGCAGATCGTGAAAGGGCTCACGGTTGGCGCGGTCAAAGGCGGGGGGCGGCGATGACTGACAATCAGCGCCAGGGTGGCGAAGTAGTGCTCACGCAAATGAGAAAATCGTTTGGCAATTTTGAGGCGTTAAAAGGTATTGACCTCAAAATTGAACCCAGGGAGTTTTTTGCGTTGTTGGGGCCATCGGGTTCAGGCAAAACAACTACCCTGCGAATGATTGCCGGCTTAGATACACCCGATAGTGGCACCGTCGTTGTTGACGGCGTGGATATGACCCATGCGCCACCGGGCGAGCGCGACGTGGCCATGGTGTTTCAAAATTATGCGTTGTATCCGCACATGACTGTGCGGCAAAACGTCGGTTTTCCGCTCAAAATGGACGGCGTACCGCGCGCAAGCATCGAAGCGCAAGTGGCTGAGGCCGCCGAACGCGTCAAGATCGCCCACTTGTTGCATCGTCGCCCTGGCGAGCTCAGTGGCGGGCAGCAGCAGCGGGTCGCTCTGGCCCGTGCAATCGTTCGCAAACCAAAACTGTTCTTACTCGACGAACCGCTTTCCAATTTAGATGCGCAGTTGCGACTCGAAACGCGGGTTGAGCTTAAAAATCTGCAGCGAAATCTGAACGTGACGGCGATCTACGTCACCCACGATCAGGAAGAAGCGATGACGCTTGCCGATCGGATGGCCGTCTTTATGGACGGGAAAATTGTGCAAATCGGCACACCCAGCCAGGTGTTCAACCGGCCGGAATCGGTGCAGGTGGCGTCTTTTATCGGTAGTCCGCCCATGAACCTTTTTGACGGTCAGCTCAATGGCAGTCAACTGGATGTTCACGGCATTACACTGCAGCTCGCCAGCCGTGTCGGACCATCGCGCCCAGTCACCGTTGGGGTGCGTCCCGGTGATTTACGGATTGAACACGGCGGTATGTCGACAACCTTGTACCTGGCTGAGAACCTGGGTGAAAGCTGGTTGCTGAACCTGCATTTGCACCACAAGTTGATCAAACTACGATGCGCTCAAATGCCGCCACAGTTGGATGCGAGCACTGCCGGCTCGGTTGTGCCGGTTTCATTTGATGCCAGCGCCGTCCACTTGTTTGATCCGCAGACCGGTCTGCGGTTGGCCGAAACGACGCCCTGATTTCACAAAATACTGGACTCAATTCACAATGAAAACAATGACAACACAACCCAACGTAGTGCTGATCCTGTGTGACGACATGGGGTTTTCCGATATCGGCTGCTTCGGTGGCGAAGTCCAGACCCCAAACCTGGATGCGCTGGCCAACAACGGCTTACGTTTTACC
>JBAUID010000214.1:2500-57007 GCA_049680625.1 Burkholderiaceae bacterium
TACCTAGCTGATGAGCCCTGGCCTGCCCTCTCAGGCCACCTCAGACTGAAGCGTCTGAAGCTGTTGCCTTGCGAGCAACAAAGAAGCGGAATTATGGGGGTCAAATTTGGGGGTGTCAACAGATTTGGCAAATTTATTTACTGCCGCTTGCTGCTGATTTGCTGCCAATGACACCGGTGTGAACTGATGCCATCTGAAACCCGTCTGAATCTCACTTGTCGCTGTGACTTGTCGCTGTGACTTGTCCCTGTGAGGTCTGTCTGAATTTCCCCTACTTCTGACCTTCCGGGCTTACCGCTTCCCGAGAGAGTCGGCATTCTAGAGCATATCGGCGCCGATGCAAGCGGTTTTTTTTAAATAAGTTCGAAAGGACTCGTCGGCCCAAATTTCGTCGGCCCGAATTTTGGACGCGGCTCGAGGGCCCGACATGAAGGTCGAATTAAGTCTTTACTGGCAGACCCCGGGGTGTCCGTGACCTCGGCTTACCATCATGCGACGAGATGGTCATCAACAGGTTTACCTGGCGAGGTAGACCATAAGCGGGAGAAATTCAGTGCCAGTACAAACATCGCAAACGCAGCTTCCCGAGCAACTGAATTCGGGCGAAACCGAAGCTCAAGCCATTGCACAGGCCGCAGCGCGGGCCATGTGGGCCGACGACACGGCCTCACAAAGCCTGGGTATGCAATTGCTGTCGGTTGAACCCGGTCGTGCCAGCATGAAAATGACCGTTCGCCCCGATATGACTAACGGCCATGGGATGTGCCACGGTGGTTTCATTTTCCTGCTGGCTGACAGTACTTTTGCCTTTGCATGTAACAGTCACAATCAGCGTGCGGTTGCTGCCAGCGCAGAAATTCACTTCCTGTCTTCAGCGCAGCGCAACGACGTATTAAATGCCGTCGCATCAGAGACGCATCGCGCCGGTCGCAGCGGGGTTTACGACATTCGGGTGACGAACCAGAGTGGCAATTTGATTGCGGTATTTCGCGGCAAATCCGCAACCATCAAGGGGGAGATCGTAGAATCATGATCGTTAACCGACATTCTTAACCGACATTCCAACCTGGAGCATGCAGGCAAATGAGCAAACAACGATCGGCCGGCGGGTTTGAACTTGAGGCCGTAGAAACGGCATCTGTTGACGAGTTACGCGCGCTGCAGCTGAAGCGCCTGGAACAAACGCTGCGAAATGCGTACGATAAAGTGCCGTTTTACAAGCGACAGTTCGATGCCGCGGGGGTAGCACCGGACGACTTGAAATCGCTGTCAGATCTGAGCAAATTTCCATTTACGGTTAAAAGTGATCTGCGAGATAACTATCCGTTTGGCATGTTCGCCGTGCCCCGCAATCAGGTTATCCGAATCCACGCATCGAGCGGAACCACGGGCAAGCCAACCGTGGTTGGCTATACCCAGGCAGATATTGATACCTGGGCCTCGCTGGTAGCCCGTTCAATCAAAGCGTCCGGGGCGCGGCCCGGTGACATTGCCCATATCAGTTACGGCTACGGACTATTTACCGGGGGACTCGGCGCGCATTACGGTGCCGAGAAGCTTGGGTTGACCGTGGTGCCGTTTGGGGGTGGGCAGACGGAACGCCAGATCCAGTTGATCCAGGACTTCAAACCCGATCTGATCATGGTGACCCCGAGTTACATGCTGGCCATCGCTGACGAAATGGAACGGCTGGGGATTGACCCAACATCGACCAGTTTGCGCATTGGCATATTTGGTGCCGAACCGTGGACAAATGAAATGCGGTCGCAAATCGAAGCCCGGGTTGGTATAGACGCGGTTGATATTTACGGATTGTCGGAAGTGATGGGCCCCGGGGTTGCAAACGAGTGCCTGGAAACCAAGGACGGGCCAACCATCTGGGAAGATCACTTTCTGCCCGAGATAATTAACCCGGAAACTGGTGAACCAGTTGCCGATGGCGAGTTCGGTGAACTGGTTTTCACGTCATTGACAAAACAAGCACTACCGATAATCCGCTACCGCACGCGCGATTTGTCTCGCCTGTTACCCGGTACAGCCCGGACAATGCGCCGCATGGAAAAAATCACCGGCCGCTCTGATGACATGATGATTGTCCGCGGGGTCAACGTATTCCCGACTCAAATTGAAGAGTTGATCCTGCGCCAGGACAGACTGGCACCGCACTACGTTTGCGTACTTGACAAAGACGGGCCAATGGACAAGTTAAGCGTACGCGTTGAGGCCAAAAGTGATGACAATTCTGATGACGCAAAACTAGCTGCGACCCGGCTCGAAACCGATATTAAAAATCTGATCGGGGTAACGGCAGCGGTTGAAGTCCAGAAAACGGGAAGCATTGCGCGTTCAATGGGAAAAGCCCAACGAGTGATCGATAACCGTAAGCGCTGACCAGAGTTGTAAGCAAAGAGTAGTTTTAATTTTTTTAACACCAACCAGGAGCCCAGATGTTCAAAGCTGTCTATCTTGAACAGAAAGATAAAAAAGTCGTCTCGTCAGTCGCTGAACTTTCCGATGACGCACTGACCGAACACGCGGGAGATGGTGACACCTTCATCGACGTTGAATTTTCAACGATTAACTACAAAGATGGCCTGGCGATCTCGAAAGGTGCACCGGTCGTTCGTAAATGGCCAATGGTTCCTGGCATTGATCTTGCCGGCGTCGTGACTCAATGCAACAGTGGAAAGTTCAACCCGGGTGAAAGGGTTGTGCTCAACGGGTGGGGTGTTGGTGAGGCCCATTGGGGTGGCCTGGCACAAAAGGCCCGGCTGAAATCTGACTGGTTGATTCCACTGCCGCCGTCGATTTCCAGCGAGCAAGCGATGGCTATTGGCACCGCGGGTTATACCGCGATGTTATGCGTCATGATGCTGGATCGACACGGTGTCCTACCCGGTGACGGAGACATATTGGTCACCGGCGCCGCCGGTGGGGTTGGCAGTGTTGCTATTTCAGTGCTTTCTTCCCGTGGCTATCGGGTAGTTGCGTCAACTGGACGGCTCGAAGAAGCTGACTATCTAAAGGCCATCGGTGCCGCCGAGGTTATCGACCGCACAGAATTGAGTGCCCCGGGAAAACCGGTTCAGAAAGAGCGCTGGGCCGGGGTTGTCGATTCAGTCGGCTCGTATACGCTGGCCAATGCCTGCGCACAAACCCGTTATCGCGGCACGGTCACCGCCTGCGGCCTCGCACAGGGAATGGATTTCCCGGCGACCGTCGCCCCGTTTATCTTGCGCGGTGTGAAACTCATCGGGGTTGATTCTGTCATGTGTCCAAGTGACGATCGCCTGGCGGCCTGGCAACATCTGGCAACTGATCTGGACATGGACAAGCTGGCGACGATTACCACCCGGGTCAGCCTTGACGAGGCAATTCCCAGTGCCCGCGAAATTCTGAGCGGCAAGATTCGCGGTCGGCTTGTTGTCGACGTCAATGCCTGAACCCGGTGCCAGGCTTGTTGCGGTCTTGCTGGCTGCCGGCGCGGGCCGCCGTTTTGACCCAAGCGGCCGTCAAAATAAGTTGCTGGCCAAAATAGACGGCGAGTCCGTTGCTGTTCTTGCTGCCCGTCATCTGTTGGCGGCCGGTTTACCCGTTGTTGCGGTTGTACGACCCGGCGAGAATTCACCGGCAATTCCCCTGGCTGAGGCGGGATGCGAAGTCATCGTCTGCGAAGACGCAGACCTGGGTATGGGTCACTCGCTGGCGTATGCAATTGCGAGCGTCCAACGCCAATATAAGCCCGACGGCGTAGTGGTTGCACTTGGGGATATGCCATTTGTCTCACCAGCAACGATAACGGCGGTTGCCAGTCAGCTTAGCGCCACTCGCACAATTGTCGCCGCTGCAACGGATGGTATTCGGGGCCATCCGGTGGCGTTCTGGCATACACATTTTGGCGCTTTATGTGCGCTGCGGGGTGATAACGGTGCCGGCCAGTTGTTGAAACAGTATCCGGTGAGCCTGGTTGACCCGGGTGACAGTGCGGTGATCCGGGACATCGACCAAACCGAAGATCTACCCTGGCAAGCGCAAGACACGAAAAAGCAATAACCGGCGGTCCAACGGAATTTTGCAACAACCGCCTACGAAAACAGACTGAAAAAACCACTAACGGAATCAACCAAGCCGATGCCCGCACAAAAAACTAATGCCAGTACCCGGCGAACCGCCCGTGCAACCAAACGTCGCGGGGCCAATACGAAACACCAGGTGACTCCGGCAGTTGCGGCGGGTGCCGCGGTTGTATACGACATCACACCGGTTGACCTGGCCGGCCATTTGTTCGAAGTTCGAATGCTGATTCACCAGCCGGACCCGGCCGGTCAACGCGTATGGCTGCCTGCCTGGATTCCCGGCAGCTACCTGATCCGCGATTTCGCCCGCAATATTGTGCAAATCCGCGCGCACTCGGGCCGGCGTGAGATCACGCTTGAAAAGAATGACAAGCACAGTTGGGTTGCTGCACCAGTTGCTGGCAGCCTGACCATAAGCTACCGGGTTTACGCCTGGGATTTGTCAGTACGTGGTGCCCATCTCGATCAAAGTCATGGTTTCTTTAACGGCACCAGCATGTTTTTATGTGCTGCCGGCTTCGAATCGAGCGCCTGCCAGCTCAACATCCGACCACCTAAGGGAGCCGCTTTTCGCTCATGGCGAGTAGCAACAACAATGCCGCGCGACGGCGCGAAGCTTTGGGGTTTTGGACGCTACCAGGCAGCCGACTATGACGAACTTATTGACCACCCGGTTGAAATGGGCAACTTCACAACAGATGGTTTTACTGCCGGTGGGGCACGACACGAAATTGTTATCAGCGGCAAACACGACACTGACTTCAAGCGACTGATTGCTGACTTGAAACCGATATGTGAAGCGCAGATTAAGCTGTTTGATCCGGTCGGGAAACGGGCACCAGTAGCGCGATATTTGTTCCTGACAACAGCCGTTGGCGATGGCTATGGCGGCCTCGAGCACCGGGCCAGCACGGCGCTGATTTGTGCACGCAAGGACTTGCCTTTCAAGTCAATGAAGGGCACACCTGGTGGATACCAGACATTCTTAGGCCTGGCCAGTCATGAGTATTTTCATACCTGGAATGTCAAGAGAATTAAGCCAGCGAAATTTGTTCCTTACGAGTTGGCATCGGAAAGCTACACCCGGCTGCTGTGGGTGTTCGAAGGTTTTACGTCTTACTACGACGACTTAATGCTCGTGCGCAGTCGCGCAATTGGGGTGGACGACTACTTGAAGCTAGTAGCCCGCAACATTTCTAACATTCAACGCGGCCCGGGACGCCATCTGCAAAGCGTCGCCGAATCCAGCTTTGACGCCTGGACCCGGTTCTACAAACAAGATGAAAACGCCGCCAATGCCATCGTCAGCTACTACGGCAAAGGGGCTATGGTTGCTTTGGCGCTAGACCTGAGCATTCGGGCCAGATCCGGTCATCGCCGATCGCTTGATGATGTCATGCGCCTGCTGTGGCTGCGTTTCGGTAAAAATTTTGACGCAGAAAAAAATGGCATCGGCGAGTCCGACATCCCCGCCCTGGTCCGCGACGCCACTGGGCTGAATCTGAGCCGACAAATCGAACAATGGGCCTACGGCACAACAGATATACCGCTAACCCGACTGCTAAAACCTTTTGGCATCAGCATACAAAAATCGCCGTCAGAAAAAGAACCGGTATGGATCGGAGCACGCACTGTCGAAAGAAACAATCACCTCGTTCTCAGCGCGGTTTACTCAGACGGGCCAGCCCATCGTGCAGGTTTATCCGCGGGGGACAACGTTATTGCCATAGACGGCGTCAGGGTCGCAACGACGGCTGAACTGTCCGAGCGATTGCACCGGCTTTCGCCTGATCAGAAAATTGAAGTGAGTGCGTTCCGCGCTGACTTGCTATTTCAGGTTCAGTTGCAACTGGAAAGCCCGCCAGCCAGTGCGGTTGAATTACAACTGGAAAAACCACGGAAAAAACCAGTCGTGCAATGGCTGCATCTTGGGAAGTCAGACTGATGTGGCAATTTCAACCAGTCCCGGCATCAGGAATTCTGATTGTCAGCGCCGCGCTACTCCATTCGACGACTCTCGCCCAGACTGTTTCCGAACCGGAGCCATCAAGCGTTGCATTGTCCGAGCGGCAACGATGCCTGGCAAATGCACTGGAAACCGCCTATGCGGATGAAACCGCGGCGACGCTGCGGGACAAATGTGAAGCCAACGAGCCAATACCGACAACCACAAGCGGCATTCCATTGCCGGAAAAAGTCACCGCGCCACCAATTGAGCGCCGCTTTGCCAGCGAGGTTGGCTTACTGGTCGATCGCCTCGGCTTTATGCCTCACCGCCCGAACTATCTTCTACCGTGGGCTTATGGTGAAGGGTTTAACACGGTCGATACGTCATCGACCCGTTCTGAGATCATGTTTCAACTAAGCCTGAAGCTGCCATTCACGATTCGAAGCCTGACTGACAACCCCGATACCCCGGTGATTTTCTTTGGCTACACAGGCCAGGCCTGGTGGCAGGCCTATAACAGTGATCGCTCCAGCCCGTTTCGCGAATACAACCATTCGCCGGAGGTATTTATGACGCTTCCTATCCGCTGGCGGCTATTAAACTGGACCGCCAAAGCCGCTGACGTTGGTTTTGAACATCATTCGAACGGTCGCGCCAGTGGCAGCTCACGCAGTTGGAACCGGGTTTTTGCCAAGCTCGATCTTGAGCATAAAGACGATTACTGGCTGAGTTGGCGATCGTGGTGGCGGATTCCGGAAAGCGAAAAATTAGCGCCAACCCAGGCCGAAGGTGATGACAACCCGGATATTTCACGCTACTACGGACATCACGAACTACGCTTTGGCTACAGCTCTTCCGGGTGGAACTGGAACCTCATGCTCCGGCGCAGCCTGCGGTCCAACGGCAAAGGTGCCGCTGAGCTAAACCTGAGTTACCCGACTGGCTTCAACCCCCGGACCCGCTGGTATGTCCGCCTGTTTGACGGCTACGGGGAAAGCCTTATTGACTACAATCGCCGGGTTCGCCGAATTGGCATTGGCTTCATGCTTAATGACTGGTACTAAGCCCAGCAGAACTGGCAGCTGTCGCATAGCATTGCTCGTCAGCTTCTCGCCGGGACAAACCAGTTAAGCAGCGCATTAGGGAATATCCCCCGTTGCCGGGTTTGAAATTCTGACGGATCGATATCAAACTGAAACGCCACATCGGCCAGGGCTTCGCGAACATGATCACGATTCACGTGGTTACTGCCGTCCATATAAGCGGACAGTAAACACTTATCGGCAATCAGGTTGACCCGTCGGGCGATGCCTTTCGCGTTACGACTGACTGCCGAAGCCGCGGCCCCGTCAAAAATCCCCGGATCGCCTCCCGCCTGACGTATCCGATAAGTCAGGTAGCGGCGTATGTCAGCTTCTGTCAGTGGTTTTACCCGAAAGCTATGAGCGATGCGTTCTCGCAGCGGCCGCAATTGCGGCTGGGCCAGCACGTCATCCAATTCAGGCTGCCCAACCAGAACCACTTGCAGTAGCTTTTGTACGCTGGTTTCGAGGTTCGACATCAGGCGCAGTTGCTGCAGCGTGGAAACCGGCATTGCCTGTGCTTCGTCAACCAGCATAACAACCTGCCGACCACCGGCGTGCAGTGCAATTAACCGTTTTTGTATGTGACGGGTCAGTGTTGTGTTTGGTGAATCGGCCAGATGCCCCAGGCTGAGCTCGTCAGCCATGACTTCCAGTAATTCGCGCGGCTCCAATGAAGGATTAGCAACATATATAAACTTGATCCTGGAGGAAGCCCGCGCCATTAATACCCCGGCGAGCGTTGACTTACCGGAGCCAATTTCGCCGGTAAGCATAATGATCCCGTCTCCGTGCACCAATGCATAAGCCATTGCCGTCAGTATCCGGCCGCGCTCAGCACCTTCATAAAAACAGTCAATGCCGGGAGTTAAGCGAAACGGTTGTCTTTTCAGGCCAAAATGATCAAGGTAAATCGCCTGCCCCTCCAGCCCAACACCATTGGATCGAGACATCACCGGGTCGGCAACTCTGGTTGCAAACGTCATGCGTAACTCCTGTTCGACTGCGAAATACAATTAACAAACGCTTGTTCAAGATCGTCATCACCAAATCGCTCGATCATTTCCCGGGGTGATCCGGAGAAAATCAGGCTTGCCCGGTGAATCACCACTACCGTGTCACACAAAGACCCTATGCCACTGAGCGAGTGAGAAGTAAACAACAAAGCCCTGCCCTCACGGCGGATTGCCTGAAGGCAATCCAAAACGTTTTTGCGGGCAACGGGATCCAGGCCACTGAAAGGTTCATCCAGAATGGTCAAGCCAGCCCTGGCCATCAATGTGGCTGTTAATCCCAGTTTTTGAGTCATGCCTTTCGAATACTGGCGGCTTGGACTGTCAATAGCATCCAGTGGGAAATCCAGTTGCTCAAGAACTGACCGAAATAGCACATCGTGGCTCGGTAATCCGCGTAAGCCGCAAAGCAACTGCAAAACCTGTCGGCCACTTAATTCCGGGCTTGGGCTAAAGCGCTCCGGCAAGAACGCAAGCCGCCGCCTGGTTGCTGCTTCGGTGGCCGGGTGACCAAAAACAGTAATCTGGCCTGCATCGGGCCGGATGAAATCAAGGGCCAGACGAATGAGGCTGGTTTTCCCTGCACCGTTCAGACCACAAACAAGCACAGTCTCACCTCGCTTCATTTCGAAGCTGACGTCATTGACAAGCATGTTTTTTCCGATCTGTTTTGTGACCGAACGATAGGTCAACGGGCTGTCGAAATCCGCCAGCTGACCTTCGCTTACGCCAGTAGTTTTGTTTTGCACCATAAACAAAAGGTTAGTACCGGGCATAAGGTCAACTAGGCCGAAAAGCGTGGAAAAAACCCGCCGTTTCAACCTACTAAATCAGGGACGGCGCGTCAATACTTAGGCGACCACGTCCCGTGTATGAACTGTTTGTGCAGCAGCACCCAACAAAACCGCAGGCATAACAATGAAAGTCAATATTCGATTAAGCAACCAGGCCCGACCCCCGCTGGGATGTCGAACCGTGCTCAGTTGGGTAGCGACAGCGACATTCCTGGCGGGCTGTGCGGGCAAACCACTACAACCAAGTGACTACCACTTGATTGATCGCCCTGCGGCAACCATGCAGGCGACCAAACCGAACCAGTCGGACATCCCCGCGCTTGTTCAGGCACCCATGCTGCCACCACCACCACGGGTCACCCCAGGCCTGGAAACGTATTCAGTAGTGGTTGCTGATATCGAGATTGCTGAACTGTTGTTTGCCATGGCACGGGACGCGAAAATCAACGTAGACGTTCATCCTGCAGTGCGTGGAAGAGTTACCGTCAATGCCATTGAACAAACGCTGCCACAAATTCTGACCCGGCTTGCCCGCCAGGTTGACTTGCGCTATGAGCTGGACGGCGAAAACCTGGTTGTCATGCCGAATAAGGCTTTCATTCGGCACTATGCGGTTGACTACGTCAATATCGAACGGGCCGCGACATCGAGTACAAATATTGCGACTCAGATATCTTCAACCGGTGGCAACCCTCTTAGCACTGGGAGTTCAGGGCAATCCAACAACAATTCGACTTCGTCGATCACGAACACGTCGAACAACCAGTTCTGGGCCACCCTGGTCAGCAATTTGCGTGAGCTGATTGATGCGGAAGAAAAGAATGAGGGTTCAGCCTCAGGCAGTGAAGCCAGCAGCAATAGTAGTACTGCAGCACCCAGTGGCAGCGATTCATCCGCACCGGCGGCGTCAGCCGAATCAGCATCGACTGCCAACAATCAGAACAATCGCGGTCAAAGTCATTCAACCATATCGACGCAGGAATCAGCAGCGCAGCCCAATCTTGTCTTTGTGAATCGCGAAACCGGAATCATCACTGTTCGCGGCAAGCAAATAGATCATGAAAGGGTTCAGGTCTATCTGGACCGGGTAATGAATTCTGCCCGTCGCCAGGTATTAATCGAAGCAACCATTGCCGAAGTGCAACTGTCCGACGATTTCCAGCAAGGGGTGAACTGGCAAAAACTTCGCCTGAACGGCTCGGGTTGGTCGTTCACGCAGCAACCCGACGGCACCAGCCCTCTGGGTACCGGCGTCAATCCGCGTAGCGGACCGGCCGGCATTAATTTTCCAACTGTACCCTCGCTAAACAGTGGCCTGGAAGGGGCCGCCAGTGCAGCCGGCGCCGCAACCCCGGCCTTGGGCGTACTGCGTTATTTGAACTCAGGTTCTAAAGGTGACGTTGGCTTTGCCTTGTCATTGCTGCAATCGTTCGGCAAGGTAAAAGTGTTGTCGAGTCCGAAGATCAGCGTGATGAATAACCAGACCGCTGTTCTGAAAGTGGTTGATAACCGGGTCTACTTCACTATTGGCGTGCAAGTAACCCCAGGCACGGATACAACGGCCCCACTGGTCACTTACACCTCAACGCCGAACACGGTACCCGTCGGTTTTGTGATGAGCGTCACGCCCCAGATCCGGAACACCGGAGCAGTGACCATGAATGTACGGCCTACAATTTCGCGCATTATAGGTTTTGTTAACGACCCGAATCCGGCACTCGCCCAAAATGGTGTTGTCAGCCGGATTCCCGAGATTCAGACCCGGGAGATCGAATCAATCCTGAAGGTAGGCAGCGGTGATATCGCCGTCATGGGTGGATTAATGCAGGAGTCAATCAACGACACCACCGATGCAGTGCCGGGTGCCGCCAGCCTGCCTTTTGTCGGCGGATTGTTTAAATATAGGAACGACGCTGCGCGCAAAAGCGAACTGGTCATTTTTCTTCGTCCCATTGTGATTAAGGACGCCAGTCTTGAAGGTGACTACAACGGATTTAAAAAGCTCCAACCGGGTAAAGACTTTTTTAGAAAATCAAACGATCTGCCGCTGCCTCGGGCGTGGACAAGCCGAAGCGAAGTCCAGGTAGACAGCCTGCCACCGTTGGACGGCACAACCGCGCCGGCCGCGACAGCCAGCAGTCGCTAACTCATGCAACCGAAACCATCATCACGGAGACCAGTCGCATGAGTCTGCTCATCAAAGCGCTGAAGAAGGCCGAAAGAGATAATGAAAAGAATCGCGAGGCAATGCAACAGGCCGATCGCGACCTCGCAATGCTCACTGAGACCTCGGCAAACCCGGCTGAGGTCCAGGGTCAACAGCAGTCCACAACGATCCAGGCAAGCCCGGCGGTGGACGCGGCCACCGTAAACACACCAGCAACGGAGCCGGTGGCCGAACCGCCGGCGCTTGACAGGCGTCCACCACTCGCATTTGCTGACCAGGCAGAAGACTTTTCGCCGCCGGTGCCGGCGGTTGACACGCCGCGACACGAAACACCCGGCCATCAACCGAATCCGGAACCCACGCGCGAGCCACCAGACTCGTTACAGCGCCAACCCGATGACAACGAGATGCAGCTGACCTCGGTTGCCGACTCGTCGCCATCGGCCGCGGAGTTCGCAGCCCCGACCGGGATGAATAGTCCCGGTGCGACGATAAATCAAGCCGCGCCCCCAGAACAGCCCCCATTGGCCAAGCCGATGATGATTGTGCAATCAGGTAAGGCGCCAAAACTACTGGTTTGGGCTGCTGTCATCCTGGCCACATTGGCGTGTTTCGCCTGGCTCAGCTTTGAGTATATGAAGGTGGGCACGATACCTGCCGGCAACGACATATTGACCCCCATACCAGTTTCACCGATACAAAGGGAACCGCTGACTCGGAACGGACCGAGCGAGACAGAAACAAGCAGTGCAAATTCCAAGCCTGCACTAAAGGAGCGACAAACTGATGCGTCAACGGCCTCAATTGAAGCGGGGTCAACAGGGGCAGCGGCCGAATCGGGTTCAGAATCGTCGCGGGTCGCTCCATCCAGAGCCACAACCCGCCCAAAAACCAGCACGACCAAGGCGGCTTCAGCCAACAAGCCGACCACAAGCATCCGTATTGCGTCGTCGACTGCGAAGAATTTCGATGGAACGACACCCAAGCTTCCACCAGTACGATTCGTTCGTAAACAAGACGCCCGGAACAAAAAACTCAATCAGCTGAATTCGGCTTATCAACAATTGAGGCGGGGAGACTTAAACGCCGCGCGGGCCGGCTATGAACGCGCACTGACAATGGACCGCAACTTGTCTGACGCCTGGATTGGCCTGGCGACAATCGCCGCGCGCAGCGCTGACGCGGCCAAGGCGCAGCAGTACTACCAGCAAGCGCTGCGAATCAACCCGAACGATGCGGTTGCGATGGCCGGCCTGGCAACTTTGTCCGCAGATGCTGACCCGGTCAGCCAGGAAAGCCGCTTGCGCAACCTGATCGCACGTACAAAAACAGATGATGCAGTCCAGTTCGCCTTGGGTAATACGCTGGCTGGCCAGGGGCGTTGGGCCGAGGCGCAACAAGCCTATTTTGAAGCCAGTTCGGCACAACCAGAGCAGCCGGATTACGCCTTCAATCTGGCCGTTTCACTGGACCGGTTGCGCCAGCCGCAAGCCGCTGTGTCGCATTATCGCCGCGCCTTACAAACAGCAAAAAAATACTCCGCTCGTTTTGATCCGGCTGTCGCACAAGCGCGCATCGACGCCATCGTCGGTACCAGCTCAGACGGCGCTAATTGAACATGGCTGATGCACTTATCGACAAGAATAAACCAGCAGCGACTAAACGAAGGCCGCTGGGTCAGACCCTGATCGAAAAAGGTGTCCTGAGCGAAGATCAGCTGCGAATTGCACTGATGGAGCAAAAAAATGTCGATAAACCCCTGGGTAAAGTGCTGGTTGCACTCGGTTTTCTGACCGAACAAACATTACGCGAAGCCCTGGCGGAGAATCTCGGACACGAAGAAATTGACTTATCCCGACTGATTCCAAGCCCACTGGCGATGGAGTTGGTGCCCACTGAATTCGCAAAAAAATATCGGGTATTTCCGGTTTCGGTTGACGAAGAGAAGCGCCTGCTGACGATTGCCACGCCGAATCCGAATGACGTGGTGATGCGCGATCAGTTAAACGCCATTTTGCACGGTGATTTTCAGATTGATTTGCGAATGGCGGCAGATGGTGAAGTTGGCAATGCCATCGAAAATCACTACGGCCACGAACTGTCTATTGACGGAATTCTCCACGAAATTGAAACCGGGGAAACCGATTTCGCCAGCGTTGAATTATCAAGCCGCGAATTTTCAGGTCCGGTGGTACGACTGATTGATTCGATTCTCAATGACGCCGTACAACGGCGAGCCAGCGATATCCACTTTGAGCCAGAGCAGGGTTTTGTACGGATCCGCTATCGCATCGACGGTGTCCTGCGCCAGATTCGCTCTTTACATGCCAAGTACTGGGCGCCAATGCTGGTTCGACTGAAAATCATCTGCGCAATGAATATTGCGGAATCCCGGGCCCCTCAGGACGGTCGCAGTTCGATCATCATGAATGGCCGACAGGTGGACTTCCGGGCAGCGGCGCAGCCGACGCTTTACGGTGAAAACGTCGTTTTGCGCATCCTGGATCGGACTCGTTCACTTGTCAAAATATCTGAACTCGGTTTGACTGAGGCTCAATTCGAAACTCTTGAAACGATGATTTCTCGACCCGAAGGCATGATCCTGGTCACCGGACCAACAGGCAGCGGTAAAACAACTACGTTGTACTCGATTCTTGGCCGTCTAAATCGCGAAAGCGTCAACATCATGACCCTGGAGGACCCGGTTGAATATCCGATTCCGATGGTTCGGCAGGTAAACCTCGCCGCTGGTCTCAAGATGGACTTTGCCAGCGGTGTCCGTTCACTGATGCGTCAGGACCCTGACATCATTCTGATCGGGGAAATCCGCGATGCGGATACTGCAACCATGGCCTTGCGCGCAGCAATGACTGGTCACCAGGTGTTTTCAACCCTGCACACCAATTCGGCATTGGGTGTTTTACCGCGCCTGCATGATCTGGGGCTCAAGTCAGAGCTGCTGGCTGGTAATCTGATTGGTGCTATCGGCCAGCGCCTGGTTCGAAAACTGTGTGCGTACTGCAAACAGTCATTCGACCTGGACGGTGAAACAGCAGCCCAATTGGGTCTTGGTAACGGAGACCCAGTCACTTTATACAAACCGGTTGGCTGCAGGCGTTGCGAGCACCAGGGGTTCTCGGGTCGGATTGCGCTGACCGAAGTTCTCCGCTTTGATGATGATCTTGACGACATGCTGGCGCGCCATTGCCCAATTCGGGAAATTCGCGCTGCAGCACGCGCCAAGGGGTTTACCGAACTGGCTGATGACGCCATACGGCGGATAAGTGACGGCACAACATCATTGGACGAAGCGGTTCGCGTAGTTGACCTGACAAGCCTTGGCACCGCCAGCCAGGAGTTGAGCTAGGCGATGGGTATTTACGCATACAGGGCCATCGACCAGGAAGGGGGCATCAATAAAGGCCGACTGCCAGCGCTCAACAGCCGCGAACTGGAATCGCGGCTGCAGGCCGCCGGTCTTGAACTGGTCAAGGCAAAACAGATTAAAAGCAGTTTTCTGTTTCGCTCCCGTCCGCCAACCAGGGAATTGATTAACTTTTGCCTGCACATGGAAACCACGCTGCGCGCCGGATTACTTGTGACCGAAGCGCTTGAAGACCAGGTTGAATCGGTTGACAACAAGCCATTTCGGGATGTGTTGATGGTGATTTTGCAGGCAGTCAGAGAAGGCACATCGTTTTCGGATTCGATGCGCGCCTTTCCACACGTATTCAATGAAGTGTTTGTCGGTATGGTCAATACTGGCGAAGAGTCTGGACGGCTCGCCGAGGCATTTACGAACCTGGGAAAAAGCCTGCGCTGGCAGGATGAACTATCGTCGCAAATGAAACGCATGATTGTCTACCCTGCATTTACGGTGTCTGTGCTGGCTGCTGTCACGATCTTTATGCTCGTCTACCTCGTGCCGCAACTGTCGGGCTTCATCCAGTCGATGAGCGGCGGAGATCTGCCGTTCCAGACATTGATCCTGCTCAAGATGTCCGATTTTCTGATTGCCTTTTGGGTTCAGTTACTGATTGCGCCATTCTTGATAGGCATTGCCGTATTTGTGATGTTGCGAATCGGTGGATCGGTCGCCGGACAATTCATGGATGGTATGAAACTGAAGATTCCGGTCATTGGCCCGGTACTCAAGAAAATTATTCTGTCTCGATTCAGCTCCTTACTGGGCATGTTGTATGAATCGGGGTTGCCAGTCATCAAGGCTATGGAAACCGCCCGGGATGCGATTGGCAATCGGGCAGTAGCGGCCGCAATCAACAAGGCGATCGAAGAAATCGAACAAGGCAAAGGCATCACCGAAGCCTTCACTGCAACCGGTTTGTTCCCGAACCTGATGCTGCGCATGATCCGAATCGGCGAAACCACAGGTGAAGTTGAAATGGGGCTCAAGAATGTTAGCTACTTCTATACACGTGACATTGAGCAAACCATTAATCGAATACAAGCCATGGTGGAGCCGGTCCTGACTCTTGCCCTTGGCGTCATTCTTGCCTGGCTGATGATGTCAGTGCTAGGTCCAATCTACGACTTGATCAGCAAAGTTGGTGTGTAAGACCGGGAAATCCTATGTTTGATAAGTCACCAAAAAGTGTGTTGTATATTTCGGCCCGCGGCCTGCTCGCCGTCGAATTTGACGGCAATAAACCGGTCTCGCTTGAAGCTTTCCTTTCCGACGACGAAGCACGTGACGGTGATCTGCCACGGGCGCCATCGACGGGCCAGTTTGAGCAATGGCTGGTACAACGCAAGCATTATCGGTTTGAAATACTAGTCGACAGTGTTGGTGAACTTCAGCACACCGAAATCATGCCGCGTCTCGGGTGGGGTGATCGAAAAGCGTTGCTCAAGCGCAAGACAAAGCAGCAATTTCGCGACAACGAATTTACCACCGTCATTCTGAAAAACGAAAAAATCGACGGCAAACCACGTCTGTCTGCGTTAATGATGGCACTGCGTGATGAAAATCAGCTCATTCCGTGGTTTAACCTTTTACTCAAGTACCAGGCTCGGGTTGATTCCCTTGCATCACCAGCATTACTTACCGAGCGGGTCGTACAAATGTTCCGCCCGGGCGGGTCCGGCCTGCTGGTCAGCCTGAACCCTGCCGGTTTGCGTCAGACAATTGTTGTTGGCGGTCGTGTGAAATTTTCACGGCTCGCAATGCTCAAAGAAGACAGCTCAGTTGAAATTCAGGCTGAGATTACCCGGACACTTCAGTACTTACTGATGTCGCAGCGTTTGTCGCGCGACGATATTCGCGACGGCAGTTTCGAAGTCTGGATGATTGATACCGGTTTTAAAGATCAAATCGGGCTTGCGGACTCTATCGTGATCGACCAGGGCGCAACCATTACGGTTCGAATTGTCGATCCAACCCAGCTCAATCTGCCGATTCTCGCAGGTCAGACCGGCTTGTCATTGTGGTTGCAAGTACCAGGACGCAAGGCGATAACGGACTATCGAAGTGCCCGCCTGAGCCGCTTCGCCCGCGTGGACAGAGTACGAAAAAGGCTCTGGACGTTGTCATCAGCAACAGCTGTCATGGGCATGGTCGCCGCCCTCGGAATCGGTTATGCAATCGACACCTATCTGCCCGACACATCCGCAAAGAAGCGCTTATTTGCGATTCATCAGCGCGAAGCCAACGAACTGGACCTGGCGCTAAGCCGCTTCTCGGTGTCGGTCGATGAAATTCGTGCGACCGTCGTCAATGCAATCGCTATTGAGGGCAGATCAGTTAGCCCTTGGGCAATGCTGCGTGCCGTTGGCAATGCGGTCTCAGACGACCCTGGTATACAGATAGATCGGCTCGCCTGGGACCCAGACGACTTGGTTGACGGTGCAGCCGGTGCCGCACCCAGTGACTTGAGCCCGCTGACAACCGATTCGTCATCTCGATCATCTGGTCCGATGACCCGGATATCGCTTAATGGCACGGTCGATCCCAGCTGGTCAAAAGAGCGGGCCAACAATGAAGTCAGCGCGATGGCAAAACGATTGCAGTCACAGTGTGCCTGCACTGAACCCCGGGTTCAATTGCCATACGACCCGTCACCGTCAGTGGCTATTTCCCACGACTATATTGGTGACGCAGCGCGGCGCCCGTCATTCGAAATTGTTGTTTTGTCCCCCCCTGGCAGCCCGGTTCGGGTCAGTTCGGGAGAACTGTGATAATGATCAACCGAACCGAAGTTGAACTGTTAAAACCCACCCTGATTGGCGCACTGGTATTGACATTAGTCGGCTGTGCCGCTTTCGGATATGCCTGGTGGCGATTCGACACCGCGCGCGAAGTGCGCGAAAACGATGGACGTAACCTGCTGACCGAAATGGCCAGGGTGGATCGCATGCGTGAAACACTGCGCCAGGCGACTCTGTTCAGCCCACGCTTTGAAGCCCTCGAGGCATCCGGCGTGGTGGGCGACTTTCCGAAAGCCAGGACACTGGACAGGTTTGAGTCATCGCTGCGCGCCCAGGGTATCAGCGTACACGGATTCTCATTGGGTGTTGAGCAGCCCACCGATCCGCTCAATGCCCATGATTTTCGGCAGTTTTCGCCGGGTCGATTTGAACTCACCTTCAGCGCTGACGTGCTTCACGAACGGCAGTTTGGTCAGATGGCGGCGGCGGTGAAGAATGCGTTGAGCGGCCTGAGCACAATGG
This sequence comes from Burkholderiaceae bacterium, assembly GCA_049680625.1. Classification (GTDB taxonomy): domain Bacteria; phylum Pseudomonadota; class Gammaproteobacteria; order Burkholderiales; family Burkholderiaceae_E; genus JAUIAI01. Next base: position 20,268 of record JBAUID010000214.1, read on the forward strand.
AAGCCTGCTCGTTAACTCGTGATACCAGTAATAGTAGTCTGACGGTTCAATCAGCAAATTCTTCTCCAGGCCTAAGGGCACGTTGCACAGTGAACTGGTATGTCTTTTCGCCGGTGAAGGTTGACACGATGGCCGGCGCAGCACCGCCACCCGTTGCGAATTGACCCAGTTGACATAGGTGTGAATCAACAGAAATCAACAGCAGTGATCAGCTGTGAATCGAAACCAGTAACTATTTTGAGACAGTGCAATGCACCTTGAACGAATACAGGCAGCACGAATCCAGGCGATACCTGTGCGTTTGTTAACTATCGCTTTATCCGCGACGACCCTTGGAGTCTTGTCACCACTATTGCACGCAACCGAGGATGAACCACCAATTGGACGCATCATCTTTTCCGAGTCTGAACGTATTGCGATCGACCAACTGAGGATCCGACCCGGAGGACTACCCAACCAGGCGTTGACGTCAACCGCGCGACCGCTGCGATTTAACGGCGTAATGCAGATTCACGGCGGTGCCAATCGAGCATGGATAAACGGATCACCAATAGACCGGAATGGTGATCCGCAACGACGGATTCGGCTACATGGCCAACGCCTGATCGTGACCGATGAATCAGGTCAGTCGGTATTGTTACCGGGCGACTCAATCAGTCAACGAATGGTGACGCCGTCGAGCCAGCAGCTACGAGTCAAGCACCAGTTGGTAAGATGAAACCCCGAGAATGGATTCAATCCGCTGGCACTGCAGGTCGGCACCGCGCCCCCAGGGACAAGCAATCCGGCTTGGCCTTTTACTTGTTTGTTGTGCTGACCCTGGTAGTGAGCGCCGGAATCACCATCGGCCTGGCGCGTAATTTGACCAGCCATCAACAATTGGACGAAAGCGCTCGGGAGTCTCTGGCGCAGGCGCGGCAACTTTTACTGGCTCACCTGGCCCAACCAGATCTTAACCCTGGGCTCAATCGCCTCGGACAATTCAGCTTGCTACCGGACTTGCCCATTGCCGTCGGCGGCGCAACAGACGCGACAGAACCAAACTACGACGGTCTTGGAGAGATTGCGGGATGTGCAACCCGAATATGGTCAACCGGTCAGCCACTGTCAGCGGTTGACACTGCCGGCGCCAGCGCACGCTGCTTTGGCCGTATTCCGTGGAAAAGTCTGGGCTTGTCCCTGCGGGGTAATGATGATGCGGATACCGCCGGTGTTGTTCCCTGGGTGATTGCCTCTCCCAACCTGGCAATCAGCGCCACCTGTCTCGCCAATCTCAACCCGATGATGATGGGCCAGGCTTATGGCGGTTTCACTTGCCCATCGGCAATGCCTTTTCCGTGGTTACGCGTCGTTGATGCACGCGGCAACTTGCTATCCGACCGGGTGGCGTTCGCCCTGGTCATGCCCGGCACGGCGCTGCCCGGGCAAACACGCAGCCCAACCGCACCAATCACCGCCTACCTGGATACTCTGACCATCCTGCCGGGCTGTCAGCCACCATGCCAGCCCGGCACTTACAACAATGCTAATTACGCCCATGCTGATAACAGTACATGGACACTGATTCATGCGCCAACCGCCGGGCCGCTTATCAACCGCGGGACAACCTACCAGGCACCAGTTCTGTTCAATGACACTGTTGTGTGGGTAACAGCTGATGAATTATTTGCCTTTCTTGAGGCTCGAGCCTTGCAAACCGTACGTACGACACTCGACAGTTTTCGGGCGAGCACCGGTTACTACCCGTACGCCGCCCCGGTTGGATCACCAACAACAAGTTGCAGCACCGGCGACCGGGTTGGTCACCCACCAACAGACGATGGTGATTGTGGCGTTAATCGCTCGCTCAACCTACCCAACTGGTTGACGGCATCTGGCTGGCAGCGCTACTTCGTTTATGCGGTTTCCCCTCGTTGCGTGGCCAGTCTCGCGGCCTGTATCGCACCTGGGCTGACGGTTGATGCGTCTACCAACGTCAATGCGGCCTTGTTTCTTCCAGGCCAACCGCTAACCCAGCTGCCGTTTGCAACGTCGCGCGGCATGGCACAGCAACCAATGGACATCAACGGCGTGTTGTCGACCAATCTTGCCGACCGTCTCGACAACATCGAAAACGCCGGTGGTACGGCTGACGTCTTTGTGATGCCAGACTCGACAGCCGTCAATGATAACGACCGAATGCTGGTGTTTAACTGAGGTGAACATGAACCCAAAGAACCATCGGAATCGACCCAAAGCTGACTCGGGATTCTCCCTGGTAGAGATTGCCATCGGTCTGGTAATTCTGTCGCTCGCTGCCGTTGGCATGATTGCCTCACTCAGCAAACAACTCGAGCAACAGAAAGTAGTAGAAACCCGGCAGCTGGTGGACTCGGCGCGCGCTGCCTTGATTGCCTTTGCTAGCACAAACGGACGGTTGCCCTGCCCTGCCAATGCCACGTCAGCCGGCCAGGAAAGCATATTGAGCGCCGTCGGATCAGTTGTGACCTGTACCGCCGAAAACGGTTTTCTGCCCGCGGTCACCCTGGGCTTGCCAAACCTTGATGCCAATGGTTTGCTCCCGGATGCGTTTGCCGACGGCGCCGGCACTGGAAACGGAACCTATTTGCGGTCAGTTATGTACGGTATATCGAGCCTGGCAGCGCCAGTTGCAAACGCACTGACCTCACCAGCACTTGGACTTCCCGGTGCATCAAACCGACGCCAGCAAATCCAGGCTGCAATCAACACCGGCCAGGCCGTGTTCGTTTGTCGTAGCGCCGCCGGCGCCGGCGCAGGTATCAACCGGTGCGGCTCTGCGGCCAACACCTTGAGTGCCAATGCCGTTGCCGTTGTCTGGTCACGCGGCATTAACGGAAACAATCCAGCCAGCTACTCCGCAGATGAAACCCAGAATACAACCCATGCAATTGCCCGCGTCTTCGTTAGTCGCGACTTTGCGCCCCCGGATGCAACCGGGGGGCAATTCGACGATATTGTCAGCTGGATTTCCTTCCCTGTTATCGCCGACCGCCTACTGGTTGGCGGCCACGTAATGTAGTCAACATGAAACCGTCATCTCTTTCGATAATTGCCCGCTTTACCTGGCTTGAAGCGCGCTATGGTCACCTGCTGTGGATTGCTCTTCTAATGAGCGTATTGCTTTTGATAAGTGGGTGGTTTTTGCAGGCAATTTCTGTCATTGAACTCGACCTCAACGCGGTAAGCATCATGGCACCCGTTGCCCGCCTGGTTGCTATCGCAATCATTGGCGTTTTTGTGATCAGCGGCACTTGTCGAACCCTTGAGCAACGCGGACTGGACATGATTCTGTCCGCCCCGGTCAGCCGTTCACAATGGTTGCTGGGACGACTCACCGGACTGATGCTTGCCGCAATAGTCATTGCAATTTTTGCAGGCCTGCCGCTGACCTTGTTCGCGTCACCACTGAGAGTGGCTCAATGGACGTTATCCCTGGCCGGAGAATTGGTCATGGTTGCAGCCCTTGGTCTGATGCTGTCGGTGTCGCTGACCAGATTGCCTGCGGCCTTACTGGGCTTATTCTCTGTTTATCTGTGTGCGCGCACTATCGGAGTTATCAGTTTGTTAAACGCATCGGGGATTCCATCCACCATATCGGACAAGGCTGACGTGGTGGCCGGAACCGATTTGCTCAGCACGCTTAGCGACGCGGTAGTGACCAGCCTGTCCGTGCTATTGCCACGTCTGGATCTGATGGCCCAGACGCAATGGCTGTCTGAACCAGTTATTGACCAAATGCTGTTGCCCATTGGCAGTGGCCTGGTACAAGCCGCTATCTATGTTGCCATCTCGGTAAGCGTTGGCGTGATCGATTTCGACCATCGCGATGTCTGAAACCTTCTGGACAGGTAAACGAGTCAACGCAACAATTGCCAGTCTGCTGTTGTTACTATTCACGGGCTTACAAGCCTGGTTCAGTAATGTTCACGAACGGCAATGGACGGCTCAATTCTCGTTAGGGCCGGCGCCCGGGCACCAATGGCTGACCCTGGCCAGCCTGGGGGAACAGTCCGGCATGGGCCGCGGCCTGGCGCTATATACGCAGAGCTTTGACATTCAGGCTGGCAAGGCAATGTCGATAGCAAGGCTCGACTTAAAAGCCACCCGTGACTGGTTAGCAACCGCTGGCGAGCTGGCCCCCACGTCAGCGTATCCCGGCTTTCTGGCCAGCCGCATCTATGCCTCGGTAGCGCCGCCGACTCAGTCTCGACTTCTGCTTGACTGGGTTGCCGGACATTATTCGAAATCTCCGGCCACCCAATGGCCATGGCTCGCCCATGCGGTTTACCTTGCCAAACATGTGCTTGGCGACACCAAACTGGCCCTTGAATACGCTCACCAACTACGAGTCGGGGCAGGCGATGCGCCAGTGCCGCAGTGGGCACGCGATCTTGAAGTGTTCCTGTTGCTGGATCTGAACGAGTTGGAAGCAGCACGAACCCTACTGGGTGGCCTGATTGCCAGTGGTCAGATTCGCGATCAACGGGCCCTGCAAGTCATGATTGCCGACCTGGAGCGGATCGGGGGTCGATTTCAGCCCGATCAGCGGCCTCGTCCGGGCCCTGGAAATGCCGAATTAAAACCCAAACCCGAATAATCAACCGGAAATCTCCCACATGAAATCGAAAGTACCAGCAAACCAATCATCCAGACAGAACGGCTTTACCCTCGTGGAAATCGCCATTGTCCTGGTCATTGTCGGCCTTCTTCTTGGTGCCGTACTAAAGGGTCAGGAACTGATTTTTAATACCAAAATCAAGTCGACCTACAACATGAGCCGCGAAACTGCAGCCGCGCTTTACGCGTACCAGGACCGTTATCGGATGAACCCGGGTGACGACAATAAGGCAACGCAACGTTTTCCTACAGCCAACCCGGCAACAACTGACGGCAACGGTGACGGCTTGATCGCCTACGGCTCTCGCTGCCAGAACACCGGGGTCAGCAATGCCGGCGAGAACTGCAACGCGTTACATCATCTGCGAGTGGCCGGGTTTATCGCCGGTGCCGGTAACGAAGGCTTGCGCACTGCATTCGGTGGAATCGCGTCACCGGCACGCTGGGAAAACTACTACCCAAGCGCAGGCAACAATCCGGCCCTGGGTTACGACTCCCGCGGAATCACCCACAAAATCATGAGCACAATTGACACCTCGTTTGACGACGGTAATCCGGCAACAGGATCGGTTCGCTGCCGGAACACGGCTCAATACGATCAGACCAATTTTGACGCTCGTATGCCAGATTGGTGCTCAGCGGCAATGTAGTGAATTGCTGAACAGTATTCAACAGCAGAAAATAGCAAAAGGGGCCGTATGGCCTCTTACTTTATATCTTTGCTTTATAGTTGCCGGCCCTGGCCAAGGGGGTATCAAAGTGGTGAACCTCAGGCCGCCGTGCCGAACAACTGGTTCAACGCCCCACCCGGGTCTTCCGCCCGCATAAAGGCTTCACCGACCAAAAATCCGTTCACACCGGCATCTCGCATCCGCCGCACATCATCAGCATTGAGAATCCCACTTTCGGTTACCACTAGCCTGTCATCTGGCATCTGAGCCAACAGGCCCAGAGTGGTATCGAGTGATACGTCAAAGGTGCGCAGATTTCGGTTGTTCACCCCCACCAGCGGCGTCTTCAGCTTCAAGGCACTCTGCAATTCTTCTGCATTGTGAACTTCAACCAGGACGTCCATACCCAGATCGCGGGCACAGTCCTCCAACGCAATCAGATCGTGGTCATCAAGGGCGGCCACAATAAGTAAAATGCAATCAGCGCCCCAGACCCGGGCCTGCATCACCTGGTAAGCATCGATAATGAAATCTTTTCGGATTACCGGCAGTTGGCAGGCGTTTCGCGCCTGCCGCAGGTAGTCCGGGTGGCCCTGGAAAAACTGCTCATCAGTCAGGACAGACAAACAAGCCGCGCCACCGCCCTGGTAACTCTCGGCAATTTGAGCCGGCGAGAAATTTTCACGCAACACGCCTTTGCTTGGGCTGGCCTTTTTTACCTCGGCAATCACAGCCGGGTAGCCTTGATCGATACGCTGACGAAGCGCCGAGAGGAAACCCCTGGGTAGGTCCAGGTTCGAGCCATCGTGCAGGCTGCTCTGAGCCAGCGCCAATAAATCAGACTCAGCGATTTCCAGGCGCGCTGCAGCGATTTCCCGCGCTTTTACCGCGAGAATTTTGTTTAAAATATCAGACTTGGCAGACATATCGGTTTCGGTCCGTCGCTCGCTTTCGAGATTTAAAAATTCAGGATGCCAGTCGCTGGGACAAAGCAACGTATTGATCAACCTTGGCACGTGCGGCACCTGAGGCAACGGTTTTCCGGGCAATAGCAATCCCTTGTTCAATTGAATTGGCCAGACCACCAACGTATAAGGCGGCACCACTGTTCAACAGCACAATTTCCCGGGCCGTGCTTTCTTCGTTATCCAGGGCACCGAGCACCATGGCACGTGACTCAAGTGCCCCGCTAACCTGTAAGTCGCGATTGCTGTGCATGGCCAGGCCAAAGTCTTCGGGATGAATTTCGTATTCGGTAACCTCACCATCCTTCAGTTCGCCAACCATGGTCGCCGCCCCAAGCGAAATTTCATCCATGCCATCTTTGCCATACACAACCAGGGCACGCTGGGCGCCGAGACGCTGCAGGCAACGCACGTGAATACCAACCAGATCAGGATGGAAAACGCCCAGCAAAATATTTGGCGCTCCTGCCGGATTGGTCAGCGGGCCAAGAATATTGAAAATTGTCCGAACCCCCAACTCTTTGCGCACCGGGGCTACATTTTTCATCGCCGGATGATGGGTCTGGGCAAACATAAAACCGATACCACATTCACGAATTGCCAGGGCAACTTGCTCAGAAGACAACATGATGTTGACTCCGAGAGATTCCAGGACATCCGCACTGCCAGAGTTGGAAGACACGCTGCGGTTACCGTGCTTTGCCACTTGCGCACCAGCCGCTGCGGCCACGAACATTGAAGCGGTCGAAATATTAAACGTCTGAGAACCATCACCACCGGTACCCACAATGTCGATAAAGTGGGGCCCGGCATCAACATGAACCTTGTTAGCAAAATCGCGCATCACCTCGGCTGCTGCAGTGATTTCGCCAACGGTTTCTTTTTTGACACGCAACCCGACAAGCAATGCGGACATCAGCCCGGCCGGCATTTCACCGGACATAATGAGCCGCATCAGCTGACGCATTTCGTCCGGAAAAATTTCACGATGGTCAATGCATCGCTCGATTGCTTCTTGTGGGGTGATTGGCATTACCTGTCTCCTTACTTGATCCCGTTAGCCCGCCGGCAGGCTGGCCTCAATACCAGCACGCTGTAAAAAAGCATAAAGCATCTGGTGGCCGTATTCTGATTCAATCGACTCCGGGTGAAACTGCACCCCTTCGACATCTAATTCACGGTGTCGTATGCCCATGATTTCACCATCACTCGTCTGTGCTGTGGGCTCAAGGCAGTCAGGCAGATCGGTGATCGCCAGGGAATGGTACCTAACGACGTCGACAGAGGCTGGCAAACCGGCAAAGACACCAACATTTGTATGCTGCAAGCGATCAACTTTGCCATGCATCACCCGCGCCGCTTTGGTCAGCCGAGCTCCAAAATGCATTCCAATCGCCTGGTGGCCAAGACAAACGCCCAGCACCGGGACCACCCCCGCAAAAGCGGCAATGGCCTGCATTGATACACCGGCTTGTCGCGGCGTACACGGCCCTGGAGATATCACTACCGCCCGGGGCTTCATGGTCACCAGTTCGTCAACAGTGGCTTCGTCATTGCGTAAGGTCACAACCTGCGCACCCAACTCACCAAAATACTGGACCAGGTTGTAAGTAAATGAATCATAGTTATCAATCATCAGCACGGTCATTACTGGCCCCTAATACTTGCGCGAATCATTGCTCTGGCAAACCGCGGGTTTCGTTGGTTTCCGGACGTTGTTGCGAATGTCACATCCGCCTTCCGTATTTCGTAACAAATTGACCATTGGTCATTACCGGGTACCGGCCATTGCCCCCCATAGCCCACGCTATACAGTTGACGGTTCTGGTTCTGAGCCGGACCATAATGAACAGACGAATACGGAGAATGCCAGGGATGAAACCGATCACAGCCAGCATTGCCAACAATGCCAACAATGCCAGCTTTGCAGTGCTGAGCATTAGCCTGTTGCTCACCCTGGCAGCTTGCGGTGGCGACGCCAGTATCGCGCAGGACGACAACTCGACCGGCGGCCAAAACAGTAATGCAAACCCCGGCGACAACAGCGCCAATCTGACTAGTTTCCAAACCGACATTCTTGATCGGGTCAATGCCGTGCGCCTTCAGGGTACTGCCTGCGGAGGTAACACGATGCCGGCAGTGCCCAGCGTGCAATGGAATACGCTTACCGAAGCCGCTGCCCAGGCCCATAGCCAATTCATGAAAGACAGCAACAATCTTAGTCACACCGGACAAAACGGATCCAGTGTCGGTGATCGCCTGACCGCAGCCGGTTATACGTGGTCTGCGGTTGGCGAAAACATTGCCGCTGGATATCCGACAGGCGCGGCCGTCGTACAGGGATGGATTGACAGCGTTGATCATTGCCGCAACCTGATGAGTTCCAATTTTCGGCATCTCGGGGTTGCTGTTGTTCAGGGTGCGGCTACCAATAACTATGGTCAGTACTGGACAATGGTGTTGGCTTCTATGCGGTAAGAACTGCCAGGTGCTAAAGCTCACCGTTCAACCCCTCATCGAGCAACTCGGCAGCGCGGGTCAGGGCGCGGGCTTTGACTTCAGTTTCCTGCCATTCGTTTTCCGCAATCGAGTCGAAGACAACCCCTGCCGCCGCCTGAACGTACAGAAAATTATCGCGCACCACGCCAGTACGAATCGCAATGGCAACATCCATATCCCCTGAATAGCTGAGATAGCCGCAGGCACCACCGTAGATGCCCCGTTTGGTCGGTTCCAGTTCATCAATCACTTCCATTGCCCTGACTTTTGGGGCGCCGGTCAGCGTGCCGGCAGGAAAGGTGGCGCAGAAAACATCGATAGCATCAAGCTCAGGACGCAAAACACCTTCAACATTGCTCACGATATGCTGGACGTGAGAATATTTTTCGATACCCATTTTCGCCGTCACCCTAACCGTGCCGGTTGCAGCAATGCGGCCCACGTCGTTTCGCGCCAGGTCAATCAGCATCAAGTGCTCTGCCCGTTCTTTGGGGTCGGACAGTAACTCACGAGCCAGCTCGTCATCCTGGGCCGGCGAAATACCCCGCTTACGGGTACCAGCCAGCGGACGGATTGTCACTTTATTGACCTTGCCATCGCGCGCACAGCGACGCTGGGCCGGCGGGTCCGCATCGGTGATGTCGACAGTTTCCGCACGGACCAGGATTTCCGGCGACGCGCCGACGACACTGAAGTCGCCAAAATCGTAGTAGTACATGTACGGCGACGGATTAATCGTCCGTAATGACCGGTACAGTGACAGGGCGGGATGCGGGAAGCGCTTGCGCAGGCATTGACCAATCTGCACCTGCATCATGTCACCTTCAATAATGTATTCACGTGCCCGGCCAACCGCTTTCAGATAGTCCGCTTTGGCAAAGTCACGAATCATCGGTTCGTCGGTCGCGCCCGGTGCGGTCAGGGCCGGCTCAATTACGGCCTCGCGCAGTCGCACTTGTAACTGGCGCAGGCGACGGCGGGCCATGACATAGCTTTCAGGCTGCGCCGGGTCTGCATAAACAACGAGATACAACTTACCCGCCAGGTTATCGACGATGGCCAGCTCATCAACAAGCAGCAATTGCATCTCGGGCGTTCCAATGGGGTCGGGTTTGGTTGACGGCCCCAGACGCGGTTCGATATGGCGCACCATGTCATAACCAAAATAACCGGCCAGACCTCCACAAAAACGCGGCAGCCCCGGACGCAGGGCGACCCGGTAGCGCGCCTGAAAGTCGCGCACAAAATCCAGCGGATTGCCACGTACCGATTCAACTATCTTCCCATCGGTCAGCACTTCAATGAGATCACCGGTCGAACGAACCATCGTCGACGCCGGCAGACCAATAAACGAGTAACGTCCGAATCGTTCACCACCGACAACTGATTCCAACAACAGCGTGTTAGCCCTGGACTGCCCTTCGGTTAGTTTCAGGTAAACAGACAGTGGCGTTTCCAGATCAGCCAGACATTCGACCAGCAATGGAATGCGGTTATAGCCCTGGGCAGCCAGGGCGCGAAATTCGATTTCAGTCATTAGGTTTCATCATTGGTAAACATTGAATCTTTGGTGTGTCCGGGCGAGTTATCGCCTGTCGGTTTCCCCCGGGTAGCACCGGCAAGAACCGTTCGGCAGCCGGCTTGCAGCGATCCGCGGTAGGCCGCGTTCAGTGCAGCGGCGTGAAGCATCGGCGAAAATCAGCAGCGAAAATCAGCGCCAGCTGCAGACGCGTCGCCAGGAGGCGTAAGCGCGTCGGATCTCCGTTAACCTGCCATGGGTTGAACACGCACAACAGCCCAATATTGTAAAAATATTGTTGGCTTGAACCGGGTGCGGGGACAACAGAATGGGCATGAGAGTTTTGACAGTGTTGTAGCGTTTCAGTGTTTAGAAACCTATTCAGCGAACAACCAATTCAGCGAATGAATCTATTCAGCGAATGAACCACCATCTTGCAATAGCGCCGCTGAGACTTCTTCAACCGATGCGACTATACCATCACAGTCGATGCTGTGAACACTACGGCCCTCGTTATAGCCATAAGGCAAAATGAGCACAGGCATGCCGGCTGCCCGGGCCGCGGCTGCGTCGTTTACCGAGTCGCCGATCATCAGGCAATGTGCAGGGTCTAGGGAAAACCGTTGCGCCGCATGCAGCAAAGGGGCCGGATCAGGCTTACGCGTTGGCAATGCCTCTGCGCCAAGTACAAATTGAAAAAACTGATCCATCGAATGCATTTTCAGCAATGGTTCAGCAAAGGCCTGCGGCTTGTTGGTCACGCAAGCCATGGGATATTGACTGGCCGCAATCTGCCGCAGCCCGGCAAGCACACCGGGATACGCTCGCGCGCTACGCCCGTTCTCGCGGCGGTAGTGCCGATCGAATCCGGCGCGCGCGCTGGCAAACTGCAACGGATCAACCTGACCATCGAGTGAGTCAGTCAAGGCACGATGAATCAAGGCATCTGCGCCGCGTCCGACAAAACCAGCAATACGCGCTTCAGGAAGCGCTGCAAGACCGGCATCGGTACGCACCGCATTGGCAGCAGCAGCCAGATCTGCCGCGGTATCCAATAAAGTGCCATCAAGATCGAATATCAGCGCCTTGATCTGGGGCCAGCAAATCATCATCGCCCCTGACCCTTAACTGCAGCCATGCGCAACCGGGATATCACGCCGGTATACGAACCATCCGGGTCCGGCGCCGAGAACACGGCCGAACCGGCCACAAAAGTATCAGCTCCGGCGGCGGTCACCGCACCAATATTGGATTCTTTGATTCCGCCATCAACCTGCAGGCGAATATAACGGCCACTTTTCTCGTAGTAGGCATCGAGGCGTCGGCGCACTGCCGTGGTTTTTTCCAGGGTTGATTCGATAAACGCCTGACCACCAAAACCCGGGTTAACCGACATCAGCAAGACCAGGTCGAGCCGATCAAGAATATAGTCGAGCACCGCAATGGGGGTTGCCGGGTTCAATACAACACCGGCAAGACAACCCTCATCATGAATTAACTGCAGGCTGCGGTCCAGATGGTCCGTGGACTCGGGATGAATGCTGATTCGGTTCGCACCGGCGGCTGCAAAGTCGGTAATCAGCCGGTCTGGCTTTTTCACCATCAGGTGTACATCGACCGGAATCGACACCAGCGGGGCCACCGCGGCACAAACCATTGGTCCCACCGACAGGTTTGGCACGTAATGGTTGTCCATCACGTCAAAATGAATCCAGTCGGCGCCACTGCGTTCGAGCTGCACCACCTCATCACCCAGACGTGCAAAATCGGCGGACAAGATGCTTGGGGCAATCACAATGCCTCTTTCATCGGTGGGCTGCGGTTTCACCGCGTTTCCGGAGGTTATCTGGGTCATCGAAGAACTCTTTGCTGAGACGGCTACAATCACGGCATTGTAGACGCTCAAAATGGACAAGCCATCTCGATGGGTGAAAAAGAAAACCAGCCGAAATACCAGATTCGGATTGCCATTGAGGCGAAGTTTGTACCGGAGCATTCAAATCCGGACAACAGGGAATACGCGTTTGCCTATACGGTCAACATCATCAACGACGGTTCCGTGCCCGCCCAGTTGATCAGTCGTCGTTGGATAATTGAAGACGAATCGGGTGAAATGATTGAAGTCCAGGGGCTTGGCGTGGTGGGCTACCAACCCTTATTGCAACCTGGCGAGCAATTCGAATACACCAGCGGCAGCCAGTTGCGCACGCCAACCGGATCAATGCACGGCAGTTACTTTTTTGTCGCCGAAGACGGTCACCGATTCGATGCGGACATCCCCGCATTTGTGCTCAGTACACCGCGCACTTTGCACTAAAACCCGGCCCAGGCAGCCTGGACGAATTTTCCAAACGTGCCATTCGACAACAGTTAATAGGTGATACACCGGCACCCCGTGTAAGCGGTCAGCGGTCAGTATCCTTTGATTCGTCTTTAGACAAATGATCAACGGTTGTTGGTGGCCGTGGCCCGGAGCCGCGCATTACCCACCAGACGAAGGCCAGTACAACAATCAGGATTCCAAGCGCTTCGAGATAGAATACCCACATAATTATTCGGACTGTGCTGGTAAATAGAAGTGAACCATTGTATCGGCTGTGCTCATCAGAAGCTCAGCGATTGTGGTCGGTTGGGGCGACACCTGCCTGGACATTTTCTCGTGTCAGCAGGCATTGCTCTTGCCGGTCTGCTCCCGTCAGGCTGCGCATCGCTCGACAAGCCGGGTTTTGTTCGCTCTGGCGCTCAACCTGTGACCAGCCTGCCAGGCTGGTCACAGGAATCCGCAACCGGGCTGCGCAAAGCGATCGCTGCCCAATGCCGCGTCGCCGCCCTGGCTCCGCCATGGCCTCGCCTGTGCGCGACACTTGAGCAGATCCCGACAAGCGAAGCGGCAGCAACAACTGCAACAGTCAAGGCAAGAACCTCCCACGGCCCATTGTCGGCGGCACGGTTGGCACATCATGCCAGCCTCGCCTCTGATGACTACCTGAAGCAGTGGATCCGGCAACATTTTGATGCCTGGCAGCTGATCAATCGGCTCGGCGCCGGCGACGGCTTGTTAACCGGCTACTACGAACCCCTGCTAACTGGCAGTCTGACCCGTGAAAACCCGGACCAGGTCGCGTTGTACGCCAGACCCGCCGACCTGATCGCCGCTGACCCGATGTTTACCCGCGGGCAAATAGAGACCGGACAATCCGATCAGCGACTGAGCGGACTGCAATTGCTGTGGTTGGACGACCCAATCGAAGCGTTTTTTCTGCACATCCAGGGCTCGGGCAAAGTACGCCTGCGAGACGGCCGGATTGTGCGCGCCGGTTTTGCCGGTCACAACGGTCATCCCTACGTGGCTATCGGCGCCGAACTGATTAGCAAAGGGAAAATTCGCCGCGCCGACATGACGGCTGATGCGATCAAGCAATGGATACGGGCCAATCCGGTTGCCGGCCGCGAGCTGATGCACAGCAACCCAAGATTCATTTTCTTTAAACTGGACTTCAGCCAGCCCGACGGCGTCGGCCCGGCCGGATCAATGCAGGTACCGTTGACATCCCTGCGTTCCGTGGCAACCGATAAACGATACTTGCCGGCGGGCTCACTGCTTTATCTTGACAGCCATCTGCCAGCGTCCCGCAAGCGTGCCGGGGCTGGCGACACCAATCGCAACGTCGCGAATCACGACCGCGATGAAGGCAAATCGCTGGTTGGCCTGACGCTGACCCAGGATACCGGCAGCGCAATCCGTGGCGCAGTGAGAGCAGATTTATTTACCGGCAGTGGACAGCTTGCGGGCCAGCTTGCCGGCCAGATGAAACAGCCAGCCCGGATTTGGTTGTTGTGGCCAAAAGGCAAAGTACCGCCGGCTACAATTCCGGTCGCCCGCCCGGTGATTAATCCCTAACAAGTTGTATCGCGACGTTACCTAACCCATAAAGCAGTTGGGAGGATCACGGAGATTTCTGGTGTTTTTCCAGCAGCTCAACGAACTGAGTTGGCGGCGTGTAACCGCGCAGGCGATGACCGCTGGGGAAAAAGACCGTTGGGGTAGCACTAATCCCCCAGCGCTGACCAAGGTCAACAAACTCATCCAGGGACGTTTTGCAAGTGCCGTCGTTTTCGGGCACCGTACCCTTCATCATTAAATCATTCCATGCCTGGCTTGGATCTTTGGCACACAGCGCTTTACGTGATTTAAGGTCAGAATCTGCAGCAAGTATGGGGTAAGCAAAAGTATAAATAGTGAGATTGTCGATATTGTTCAAGTCGGCGCGCAAGCGCCGGCAGTAGGAGCAATTTGGGTCTTCGAAAAGTGCGACGACACGCTTGCCATCACCGTTAACGTTTTTGATTGCCTTGGCAATCGGCAGATCCGAAAAGTCAATGGCCAGAACTGCTTTCATCCGCTCGCGGGTAATGTTTTGATTGGTCCGCATGTCAACCATTTCACCTTCGATGATTATGTAGCGGCCACTACTGTCAACAAAAAACAAGTCGGTACGTACCTGAACTTCGTAAAAACCCGGTATCGGCGTTGTGCGGACACCTTCAACCCGAAAGCGCGGATCACCAATCCATGACTGAACCTTCTCAATCAGCAATTTGGTAACGGCCGGCGGTGCCGGTTCGGATTCCAACGCCCCCGGCGTAGCGATGGCTCCCGACCGCGGCGCAGCCGATTGTGCTTGCGCATACGCGCTGCCGGTGAACAGTGCAGCCGCGATCAGGGCGGCAATCCAGGGTGTCTTCATAATTAAGGGGTCCAGAGTGTCAGTGGATTGTGTTAGTCGTGTGATTAATACGGGGCCGGATCTTCTGACCAGCCCAGATCGCCGGCATCGCGCGACAAGGTGAGTTTATGATGCGCGACGCATCAACATGAAGCAACTATGCCCTTCCAGCCGCGAATTTTATGAGTAGTCGGCGTAGCGATTCGTTTCTTGCAAACAATTGCCAGCCGACATCCCGCATGGCGGTAGCTGGGGTACCTGGAGAAGGCGAGCGACGAGGCGGCACATCGTCAGTGCCCCGGAAAGGCGCAAACAAGCGCTGTAAACCATCAATCGTGGCCTGCATAGCCAACAAGGGTTCAGCCCGGTGACGGCGATATCGACGCAGCAGCAAAGGTGACCCAGGGTCAAAATTGGCCCGCTTCCAGTCGCTTTTAGCCTTGGCTATCAAATTGCCAAGCGTGGCGACATCACCCAGGCCCAGATTCAGGCCTTGACCGGCCAACGGATGGACAACATGGGCGGCATCACCAATAAGCACAACCCGCTCACTAATCAGGGTATCGGCTTGTTGACTGGCCAGTTCAAAAGTTTGCAATCGGCCAAGCGCTTCACACCGTCCAACAACCGCACCGCAAATCGGCCATAAATCAGTACCTAGTTGATCCGGTAATGCATTCACCAGCCCTCGGGCAGTAGCCGGATCGGTAGACCAAACCATGCTGACGGCGGTCGATGCTAAGTCTGGCGCAGAGTCCGGAGACAGGTCCGGAGCTGAGTTCCGATGGCTCCCCCGATCCAGCGCTACGTTGCTATCTGGCAACGGCAATAACGCGAGTACACCGTGCTCACCAAACCATTGGTACGCGCAGCCGCGATGGGGATGTTCAGTTTTCAGCTCGGCCACCACAGCCGTCTGTCCATAAGGCACGCGGCGCACTCCAATGCCGCTGAGCGCCCGGGTCGGCGATTGCGCGCCGTCAGCAGCGACCAGTAAACGGGTTCGGATATTGGTGCCGTCCGATATTTGAAGGGTGAGAAATTCGCTATTCGACGGGGAGTCGATTGCATTCAATTCACCGCGGATCTGACGCAGTCGGGCCGGTGCACCGGCCATGGCCAGGTGCAGGCCGGCCAGCAAGTTTGACTGCTCGACAATGCTGGCGAGTACAGGCAGGTTTGCATCGTCAGCGGAAAAGTTAATGGGTTCACGATCGTGACCTGCCGACGGGAAAACACACATAGATGACACCGGCCCCACCCGCTGCAGATTCATCTGATCCCAGGCGCCAATTTCCGCCAGCAAGGACTGCGAAGCGGCTGAAATTGCAAATATCCGCTTATCCCACGGCGCATCAAGAGCAGGCGGGCCTGGCAGCGGCGCGGACAAGTCATCACGGCTAAGACAAATAACGCGCAGCCCGGCCCCCGCAAGGCGAAGACTCGCGGCAAGGCCAACGACACCGGCGCCAACGACCGTGATGTCTGATCGGATTGAAGTCACCCCCCATTATAGAAGTCAGGTGCTACAATCGCCGTCGCTGTTAACAACACTAAGCAATATCTAACAGCAATGACTGTTAAGTCAGGCAGGCCAAGTAGCTCAGTTGGTAGAGCAGAGGATTGAAAATCCTTGTGTCGGTGGTTCGATTCCGCCCTTGGCCACCAGCTCCCCCTTAAGCACCGGCTCCCCCTTAAGCACCGGCTTCTTTTGGCCCCGGCCAGCTGCGCAATTTGGCTCAGATGCCCGGGCCTGACGCCCTTCATGGCGCCAAACCCTTCAAAATAGCCCCGCTTGCCCAGTGCTTGTGCTCGCCTGCCCCTTGTCTCGCGCTGACGATACAATCGATACGAATATCACAATTGATGGAATTTCTTATGGGTTCGGCGGCAATTCGGCTGGAACAAGCAGGCACGGCTGAAAATTGGCCTTTTACCATGCAGCGCCCCAAATGGCGTGTGATGACTGCGTTCGCAGCGATTACCGTCGGGGTGATTGTCGCGGGCTGTTCAGTCAGTCAAGACACCGCCTTGGTGCGGGTTGTCGAACTAATTGACTCGCTGTCCCCGACTGATGCCTATTTCGACGATATCAAGACAATCACCGGCGGTGGCTACGAAACGGTCAGTACGTATGCCGCCCCCGAAGCCGGGGAACGGACAATGGCGCTCAAAAGCGCTGACGGCACCAGCAACCTGTTGACCTCAACCGTCGATCTTGGTGTTGATGGTCAATACTCTGCGGTACTGGCAGGCACAACTGCCTCCCCGGCGCTTTATCTGGTCGACGAGTTACCCGCAGCACCAGGTGCCGGTGAATTCCGTGTGCAAGTATTGAACACGATCACTTCGGGCCCCGCTTACGACGTCTATATCACCCCCGACTCAGCCAGTCTGGCCAGCGTCAGCCCGACGGTTTTATCGACAGCAGGCGGCCAGACTTCAGCCGCTTTTAGTTTTTCGGCAGGCACTTATCGACTGCGCCTGACCTCCGGCACACCGGCCGACCTGGTATTCGACAGCGGCCCTTTGGCCAACATCGTTTTTACCAGTGGCGGCACCGGCACACTGGTGATTTACAAAGGTGCCAGTGCAACCCTGGTCAAAGCCATTTTGTTGACAGGTTCAGCGGCAGATTCTGCACAAGCCAGTGCCAACAGCCTGGCACGGATACGGCTGGTCAATGCGTCAACTTCGGTCCAAACCTTAAATTTGCGGCAAGGCGGCAACCTGTTGTTCGGGGGTATGCCGTCGTCGGGCGGGTCAATTTATAAAGAGGTGGCAGCTGCCACCAATACCTACTCGCTGGACAATAATGCAGTCCCGTCAGCAGACTTCGGCGACTTTCCACTAACCCTGACTGCTGGTGAAGATCACACGATACTGGCAGTGGGCGACGAACCGAATGTTGGCTTAACCCTGATCACGGACAATAACAATCTGCCACGGTCGTCGTTTGCCGGCTTGCGCATCATTAACGGTGTCAGCGGCGCCGGAGATGCCACGGTACTGGTCGGATATACGGTTGGCTTTTCAGCTGTCCCCCAGGGCCAGGCGTCCGATCAATACCTTGACTATGTGCCGGCGACTTACAACTTTGGCGCTCAATATACCAACGGCGCACAAACCTTTGATCTGGGGAACTTCGAACTCGAAACCGACCGGGTTTATTCCCTGTTGATGCACGGACCGGTGTCAGCGCCGCAATCGGTTCTGCTGACCGACCGATAATCCCGGCCCCCTAGCCCTGGGTTGAAAAGCCCTTCGGGAGCCTGCCAGGCCTTACTTAGAAGCCAATTCAGCCACTGCTTCACCAATCGCCAGTGCACTGGTCAGGCCCGGTGACTCGATGCCGAGTAAGTGAATTATCCGCGCTTCGTCAGCCTGGCCAATGGTTTCGATTGCAAAGTCCGCAAACGGGCTACCGTCCCGCTTAAGCTTTGGGCGAAAGCCAGAATAGTCTGGCAGCAGTGCACCATCCGGAAGACCCGGCCAGTACTGACGAATCGCGTCGTAAAACCGGGTGCTGCGTGCCGGCTGTACTTCGTAGTCGAAGCGGTCAACCTCCTGAACGTCCGGGCCAAAGCGCGCCTGCCCGCCAAGATCCAGGGTGAGATGAACCCCAAGACCACCAGGCTCAGGCACCGGATAAATTAAGCGTGAGAACGGCGCCGCCCCCTGTAATCTGAAATAGTTGCCTTTGGTAAACACGGGCTGATAATTGGTCAGCGCAGCGCCGGCAACACTGCTGGCTAGTTGAACCGCGTGATGCCCGGTTGCATTGACAACAAGCGACGCAAGAATCGTATCGGTTGGCCCGGGCGAGTCACCCGGGCTGGCGTCTGCAGACGATCCGCTACAGTCTTGAACTTCAAGTTCAATCCCGTCTGCCCGCCAGCTGATACGCTTCAGGCGACTAAGCAAACCGAGCATGGCACCGTGATGTTCAGCCTGTCCTTGTAATGCCAGCATGAAACCGTGACTGTCGACTATGCCGGTTGACGGTGAATGCAGGGCAGAGACGCAAAACAGGTCGGGTTCTAACTCACGACACTCAGCCTGATTAAGCCAGCGAATATCAGAGACACCGTTGCCACGTGCATGGGCTTCAATCGAACGCAAGGCCTGGGCCTGAGCATCGTTGGTGGCAACAATCAGCTTGCCGCAACGTTGCGCCGCAAACCCGGTTTCGTTACTGAGATGGTAGAGCAGTTCGCGACCGCGTACACAAAAACGCGCTTTTAGAGAGTCTTTCGGATAATAAATGCCCGCATGAATGACTTCTGAATTGCGCGCACTGGTCTGAGTGCCAATAGCATTCTCAGCCTCGAGAATAATGACTTCTCGCCCTTGCATTGCCAGCGCGCGCGCTGCTGCCAGGCCAACCACACCAGCACCCACAACAACGGCATCAACGGTTTCCAACGTTTTGCACCTCTGTTTATCCCAATAGTTTCGGACCGCCAATGACGGTCAGGCAATCCCAGCCACCGGAAGCCGGGCGCGGACAATAACCCCACCCAGACGTCGCTTGCCAATCTCAACCACACCACCAACAGCAGCAGCCCGGCTGTTCATTGCATCGAGCCCGCGGTGCGCCGACACTGCTGACGATGCCGACGGCATACCAACACCGTTGTCAGTAACCTCAGCACTCAGGAAGCGATCCGCCAGCCGCAGGTTAATTTCGATCCGGGTTGCGCCAGAGTGGACTATTGCATTGTCCAGGGCCTGCCGGACGATCTGATAAGCCGCATTCATCACTTCAATTCGAGCGCTGTCTACTTGTGGGCTGATTCGCAACACAATCTTTCGATCTGACGATTCAAGAGCAATTTTTTGCTGGTAAAGCCGCACCAGGCTGGCGACAGCATCGGACAGACCGGACTGCGGGTCGGCATCGCCGCGGTGCGTAGCCAGGACACTGGCAATCGCGGCCTCAATCCGGTCGGCCGATTGCACAATAAGCTCAGAGGCCTGGGTCATCGCCGGGTCTTGCGCGCGCTGGGTAATCGACAAACCCATACTTCTGATAGCAGCAACATGCTCGGCAACATCATCGTGCAAATTCTGCGCAAAGTGGAACAACTCTTTTGACGGCGCGGCTTCAGGTTGCGCTGCTTTGGGCTGCGCATCTTTTGGCATATTTATCAATCGTTCAGAGTCTTGTGCCGATGTTTCAGGGACCACCGACGTTTCGACGACAATGTCGTCAACGGTCGCTCGTGCCGATGACGCTTCTTTTGGTTCTTTTGGTTCCTCTGGTTCCTTTGTTTCTATAGCTGTCAAGACGTCATCAGGCCCATTGTTCAGCGCGTGACTGCGCTCAACGGCAGGCTCATGGACAGGCCCTTCTTTCCGGGCGCCCACCGGGCTGTAGCCACCCAGTCGCCAGCCGAGACAACTCACCAAAACCACCCCGCCAAGCAGAACACCCCAGACACGTTTCAGACCCGGCAAGCCTTCCGTCCACCCGATAGCTAACGCACAAATCAAGAATGCCAGCAGGCTCAAGCCTATGATTTCCAATCGTCGATTCAACGGATCCATTCCGAACTGAGGGCAGAAAACTGCCGGGTTTTCGCAAAACAGTTAGTGGCTTGCACTAACGCACTGAGCATGGGTTTACTGTACGGATCATGCCCGCCCCGGTCTACCAGTCGCAAGTAACTACCTGGCATTAACTGATGAATTTTCCACGCATTGTGCGGGCGGCAAACCCAGTCGAGTCGTCCGTGCACAATAGCCGTCGGCAGTAAAGAAGCCCGACGCGCCGCCGCCAGGACCGCAGCTTCACCCAGATCACAACGGCGGGACAGATACGCCGCCTGCAATTGATAAGTCTTTAAGCTGTTTTCACTGACCGATGATGCGGCGATAGCTTTGTGCGGCGAACCACCGGCACGCATCAGACTCATTTCCCAGGCCATCCAGCTGGCACAGGCGCTGGTCGCTGTGTCCGGGTTTGCCAGGGCACGCGTGTATGCTTCCAGTAGATTTGCGCCTAAGCCCTGCGGGCTGTCCGTGTCTTTCGGTTGAATGCTGAGTGGATCGACACCAACGGTTTGTGCAAACGCAGCCCATGCGTCGGGCACCAGGGTTCCGGCGTCGCGGAAAAACCAGTCCATATCGGCATCACCGCTCAGAAAAACACCGCGCAAAATCAGACCCAGGGTATGTTGCGGATAACTGCCTGCCCAGGCCAGTGCCAGGGTTGCCCCCCAGGAACCACCAAACAGCAGCCACTGCGACACCTTTAAGGTGACTCTTAAGGCCTCCATATCGGCAAGTAAGTCGGCAGTCGTATTGTTGGCTTGCTCACCGAAAGGTTGGCTGTCCCCGCTCCCCCTCTGGTTCAATAAGATGATGCGATACAGATCGGGGTCAAAGAATCGGCGTTGCCGTGCGGCAAATCCGCTGGCCGGACCGCCGTGTACAAACAAGACTGGCAAACCGTTTGGGTTACCACATTGCTCGTAATGCACCCGGTGGCCGTGACCGACATCAAGATAGCCGACATCAAAGGGTTGGATTTCGGGGAACAAACCGGGCGAGTCAGAATCATCATGACTTGCAGTCCCCGATGCTGAATCGGGCTCAGACGGCAGTTTTGTGGATGCAGTGGGCGCAGTGGACATTAATACTGACGCTCAAGAACCACCCCAACCCGGCTCGCCCCGGGAACAATGGCACCCTTGGCAATTCTCAGTCGAACCCGGTTCACGTCAAAGCGCTCGGCGATACAATCGGCCAGGTGATCCGCCAGCCGTTCCAGCAACTTAAACGAAGTGGCGCTGAGCTCATCGCGAACCAACTGGGCAACTTGTGCATAGTCAACGGTTTCGTCAAGGCGATCGGATTGAAAGCCACCCAGGTTTTGCATGCCAACTTCTATATCAAATCGCAGCGTCTGACGTTGAACACGCTCATGCGCAAACACGCCGACAACACAGTCGATCTCAAGATTCTCTATAAATATATGCTGCATCGGATAGTCCGCGGGGCTGGCAACAATCTGCAGCATCAATTCTGCCCGAAGTTCGACCTTCAGCGGGTGGCCGGGGATAACCCTTAAGCTCGTACCGGCCACCTTGTGCCGCCCGGCCGGCTCAGGCAAGATTCGTCAATCCCAGCGGTGATCACGGGTCTCACCTGAACTCACCGTGTCTCACCACTGCTTACCGGCAATCACCAGCAGGTATTCACCAGCAATAATGGCAATTCTCATTTTGGTCCGTCACGGGCAAGCCTCTTTTGGTACGAGCAACTACGATCGATTATCAGAACTTGGTAAAACCCAGGCACGATGGCTGGGGGAGTACTTTGTCGATCGCGGCCTGAATTTTCACTCGGTCCATTGCGGCACGCTTGTCAGACAACACGACACGGCCCGGGAAATCCTCGATGCCATGGGTGCATCAACGCTGCCCATTGCGCAAGACGCTGGGTTTAACGAATACCATGCGGAACCTTTGCTCAGGGCTTACGCCGGTGACATTGATCCAGTCGAGATGCAAAATGCTGATTACAAAAATTACTGGCAGATGTTTCGACGGGCAATGGCTGCCTGGGCCGCGGATGAATTAACGGACATACCCGAGTCCTGGCAAAGCTTTGGTGACCGGGTGACCCGCGCAATGAATAACTGTGTCAGCAGCGCGGGCCGCGATGATGTTGTACTGGCGGTCAGCTCGGGCGGCGCCATCACCCGCGGACTGGCCAGTTTGCTAGGCATCCCGCCAAGCGCTGCCATCGAACTGAACCTGCAATTCAGGAACTCAGCGTTTTGCGAACTGATCGCCAGCTCATCCGGTCTTCGCCTGATTAATATGAATACATATCCCCACCTGGACCGCCCTGACAGACGCGACGCCATTACGGCTGCATGATCAATTCGAGCGCTAACCGGGCCCAGCAACCACCCGCGAGCAACGGTGCCCGTCCTGACTGCTGAGATCCCACTGACTAACAGGCAGCGCAACCTGGGATTGTTCTCGCTGATGACCTCGACCCCGGTTGCGCTGACCGGGCAGTTTCTGATTTCACCAATCCTGGTTTTCCAGTTAAACAGCCAGGGGTTTTCACCGGCAGCAATTGGCATGTTCAGCGCCCTGGGCTGGCTGGGCATCTTAATGACAACACCTTTCACCGCAACCCTGTCTTCAAGACTCGGGGTTCGTCCTGTCTTACTGCTCTCGTTGTTCATTCCCGTTATTTGCCTGGCCGGCATCATGGCCACCCGCTCTGTTGCGCTGTGGGCGCTGCTGTATTTTGCTATCGGCTTTGGTAGCGCTTTACGGTGGATAGTTGGTGAAGCCCTGATCGCCAGCCTTGCGCCAGCGGCGTGGCGCGGCCGAATCGTCGGGATTTTCCAGATGCTGCTTGGGACCGCATTTGTGGTTGCGCCAAGCCTGTTGGCCTGGCTTGGGCCAACCAATCCAAATGCATCATGGGCGAGCCTTGCCTTACTAATGGCCGGGCTTGCCCTGACCTGCCTGATGCCGGCAATCGAAAATAAAGGCACTACAAATGAAGCCGGGCATCGCGCTAGCGCAGGCGGTCTGAGCCTGCTCAAGCTTGGGCGGACGTCACCACTGATTGTCATTGCCGGCTTTGCCGGTGGTTTTTTTGAACTTGGAATTTCATCTGTCATGCCGGTTTATGGCATGGCAATCGGATTCAGCGCTGCAATGGCTGCAATGCTGATTGCCGCCAGCGGGTTGGGCAGCAGCCTGATCATGCTACCAGTCGGCCTGACGGCTGATCGATTTGGCGCGGCATTGCCAATGCGCTTGTGCGCGTGCGCCCTGGTTGCCTGCGCCCTGCTGCTACCCCTGGTTGTTTACCAGTCAGCGCTGGCCTGGCTAACGACCTTCGTCTGGGGGGCTGCCGGTGGTGCGCTGTATACGCTGACAATGATAAGAATTGGTCAAACATACCGTGGCAGTGAACTGATCAACACCACATCGCTGCTAGTGCTTTGTTATACCCTGGGCGGCCTGGCAGGCCCGGTGTTAACCGGTTTAGCTCTCGAAATATCGGTGCAGTGGGCTCTCAGTGGACTGTACCTGGTCATCAGTTGTGTTGCGCTCTGGGTATTAACCCGGCGCCGCTACTGGGTAGACTAAGGCGGTCTGCGTCAGGCTTAAATGATCTACGACATGAGTTCACCTTTTTCATTTCCGCCATCATGAGCTTGTGCCGTGGCCTGGGCCGATTCACCGCTAACCTGGCCCGATAACGGTACGATTGAAAAACTGGCAATAGGCTCTGGTCTGCCAAAGTGATAGCCCTGAAAACCAGTACAACCCCATTGGGTTAATAGCCGATGTTGTGCTGCGCACTCCACCCCTTCGGCAATCAGGGATAAACCGAGGTTAACCGCCATACCGATAATTGTTCGCACAATCACCGCATCACTTTGATCGGTCAGAATATCCCGAATAAAACCACGGTCAATTTTCAACTCATCCAGCGGCAGTTTTTTGAGATAGGCCAACGATGAATACCCGGTTCCGAAGTCATCCAGGGAGAAACCAACCCCAAGGGATCGTAAGTCCTGCATTTTCTCTATGGCTTCGTCAGCATAGTCCAGCAACAGGCTTTCAGTCAGCTCCAGAGTCAGCAATTCGGGGCTTGCCCCCGTAGTCGCCAGTATGTTCGTTACGTGGGAAACAAAGTCCGGCTGACGAAATTGCCGCGCACTGACGTTTACGGAGATGCGTAAGTGGCTGTACTCAGGGTCATCAGCCCATTGGGCCAGGCGCTGACAAGCCTGCTCAAGTACCCATTGCCCAAGGGTGACAATGACCCCGGTTTCTTCCGCCAACTCAATAAACTGAAACGGCGGCACCAAGCCACGTTCGGGGTGGTTCCAGCGCAGCAGGACTTCAGCGCCGACCGGATGAGCGTTTTGGTCAACTTGCAACTGATAGTAAAGTTCAAACTGCGACTCTGTAACCGCTCGTCGAAGATCAAGCTCAAGACTGGCTCGTTCGTCAATCGCCAGCTGAATTTTTGGGTCAAAAAACCGCACCCCGTCACCACCAAAACGTTTGGCCTGAGTTGCCCCGGATTCACCGCGTTTGATCACTACCTCGGGGCTTTCGCCAGCGCCACCAAAGGTTGCTATACCAATACTGGCGGACAAATTGAAATTCACCCCGTCAATACCACAAGGCTCTTTCAAGTGCTCACGCAATGCATTGGCCAGCCGGCCTGACCGGTTGGCTATGAGCTTCGCATTGCGTTGGATACCGTGGCACAAGACCGCAAATTTATCCGCTTCAAGACGGGCAACGATGTCATTGGGACCGGCCGTTGATGCCAGGCGTCGCCCGATTTCTGCCAGGACCAGATCTGCCCCACCCCGCCCAAGGGTTTCGTTCACGGCACTGAAAGAATCGAGGTTGACCACAATCAGAGAACCGGTTTTTCTTTCGTTGTCAGCCACGCTAATTGACTGCTCAAGATACGATTCGAATGAAACCCGGTTTGGCAGTCCGGTGACGCGGTCAATGCTCGCCAGCCGTTCAATTTCGCTTTCGTCAGCTTTGCTCTTGGTGAGGTCTTGAATCATGACCAGGCGAAGCTTCCGGCCTGCTGTCCCAATTGCGCAGCTGCGGCAAACCACGTCAAGGACCTGGCTGTTCAAGCCGCAGTGTTGCATTTCGATTACCGACGAATGCGTCTCGGCGCCGAACAATTTCTTCAACACGACTGATGCTTTGCCATCAATCAATTCGGCAATTGAGGTTGTGCCGCCACTCAGATCTCGTCCGTACAAAGAAACAGCCGACTCGTTAGCTTCAATAATTTGGGATGATTCCTCGTCAACTACCAACATTGGCATCGGCGAAGCTTCAAACATTGAACGATAACGGCTCTCACTGGCACGCAAATCGGCTTCAATGCGCTTGGTAAAGCTAATGTCACGCACGGAACCGACATATTGAATAGCTCGCCCGTTATCGTCGTAAACGGCTTTTGCCGTTCCGAGAACCCACACGTATTGACCGTCAGCCCGACGCAATCGAAAGCGCCGTTCAAAACGCTGGTGATGTTCAACTGCATGCCACCGGTGTTCGGTAACGGCCTCAATCTCATCCGGATGCACCAGCTTCGAAAAAGCTTCGAGCGTCCGTGGCCTCTCGCTGCCAATTCCCAGCAGATCCCAGACGGTGTCAGACGCCTCCAGTTCCCCGGTCAGCAGATTTGCGGAGACAGTACCCGAATTTGACGCGCTGACCACGAGGTCAAGTTGCTGCTGACGCGTACGCAGCGCGTCCCTGGCAACATACAGAGGAGTCACATCCTGCAAGATAGACAGCAGCAGGTTTTCACCATCAATGCTGATGGTAGAGCTATGGGCCAATAACGAGCGTTCACTGCCATCAGCCAGGCGATGCCTGATATTCAGCGACCGCCCAAGGCCTTCGAGAGCTTTCTGGCGGATTGCGCGTACCGCTTGATTCGAACCAATGCTGAGTTGTTCAACTGTCATGCCGATCAACTCGGCTGGTTCGTATCCATAAAAAGTACAAGCCGCTTCATTTGCGTAAAGAATAGCTCCGGTTTCGGGACGAACCAGGATAACGGGGGCGCAGTGGCCACTGAAGATCCGTTGCAAAGCCGACATCTGCTCGGAGCCGTCGACTTTCGAATCGTCTTTTCGAGCAGTTTTCGGATAACCAGGGTCAGATTCGCGGGGACGATCTGTGGTGGTTTTCGAGGATGGCATCAGGCTGGTTCGGGAATGTCATTTTGCAACCGACAGACTGACCTACTTTCAAACTTTCGTTTGATTAATCAAAAGATTTTCAGCTGCCTATTTCAACTGCTGACCTCACCCGAATCAGTGACGAGCTCAGTTGTAATCGAAATCTCACTGTGTAAACTCCGATGTACCGGGCATTTGTCGGCTATTTCCAGCAGTTTGGCCCGCTGCTCAGCATCCAGATTCCCTTGCAGGCTAATTTGCCGCGAAATCTGATCGACTTTTCCGCTGGTAGTCTCACAGTGCTCACAATCGGTCGCATGTATCTTGTCATGGTGCAGATCGACCGACACGTTGTCCAGCGGCCACTTTTTCCGTTGAGCATACATTCGGATAGTCATCGTCGTACACGCACCCAGAGCCGCCTGCAACAATTGATACGGCGTCATGCCAAGATCGGTCCCGCCAACAGATGTCGGCTCATCAGCAATCAGGCTGTGCTGACTGGTAGAGACTGTATTGGCAAACAAACCGGTCCCGCGTTCGCTCACCCGAACAAAACCTTCCGGCGTCCGGGCGCTTGCATCGGTAGTGCTAATGTCCGCTTGAGGCGGCAGACCCGACTCAGCATCATTGGCCTGGATATAACGCGCCGCCCAGGCAGTCAGCACGGAAGCCGCGTAGCGAGCATCCGTTTCTTTGGTCATCAAATGGTCGGCATCGTCGAGCGAAACAAAAGACTTGGGATGCAGTGCAGATTGAAAAATTCGGCGCGCATTATCGACACCAACAATACGATCGGTAGCTGCGTGCATGACTAACAATGCTTTTTTCAGATTGTGTATTCGATCGTGCTGAGGCTGGCCGGACAAGTCATCAACAAAGCCCTTGGACAAATTGAACTGCCGCCCGGCAATTGAAACACTCGCCCGACCTTGCTCGCGGATCAATTCAAGCTCACCCTCAAACTGCCGACTGACATGCTCAGGATCAAACGGGGCGCCAATAGTAACCACGGCGCGGCACTCCGGCACTCGACCGGCCGCCGCAAGCGTTGCCGCCCCACCAAGGGAATGACCGATCATTAACGACGGCGCCTGGTGCTCGGCACGTAAGTACGCCACCGCCGCCAATAAATCGTCTGCATTTGAGGTGAAGCTCGTGTTTCCAAAGTCACCACCGCTGCCGCCCAGGCCGGTGAAGTCAAAACGCAATACACCAAAGCCCGCTTCTGCCAAAGCCCGGGCAATGTAAGCGGCAGCCTTGCTGTCTTTCGAGCAGGTAAAGCAGTGAGCAAAAACAGCGAAACCGCGGGGGCTGTTGTCGGGCAGATCAAGCCGCGCTGCCAGGGGTTCACCAAGTGAACCGGGAAAAGAGACTTTCTGGCTGGGCATGGGCTGGCTCCGATTGGGTCAGTTGTTTATGAATACTTATCACGCAGGCACAACAAGAAAAATAACAAGAAAAAAGCTTACCCGCTGGACACGAGTCAGCCAGCCGCCTATTTGCTGCGCAACTTCTCTTCAATCGTATCCAGCCGGCGGTTCAGCGCTTGAACGTCATTGCGCCAATGATCAAACACCGATCGAGCCAGCAATGGCGCAGTCGGGTCGTCGGTATTGCGCGAGCTATCCGCCGACGTATCTTGTGTGGTGCTTTGTGAGCCGCCTTTTGAGCCGCCTTTTAAGCTATCGTCTGTATCGTCTGGAGCACGCGCTGAGCTGCGTCCGGTACCGGCTGAATCCTGCGCCTTCCCGACCGCATCATGCACCCCGGTAGCCGCGGCCGTAACCCGACGACCAAATTCCCGGCTGAGTTGTTGCCCAAAGCCTCCGACACGTTGTGCGAACTCGCCAACCCGGCGGGCTGGAATATCACCGACAACACGGCTCAAATCGTCTTCGTAGTCCCAGCGCAAATCCTGGACCAGCTCGCCGACCAAACCGGCCAGCAAGACATCACCTTCAACCCGTAAATGACGAGCCAGATCACCGGTGCCGGATGACGCCACATCCATAGCCGCCTGAATTGACGGCTGCACAAGTAATGTTGCATCCGCATTGCCGGCTGGCGCGGTGCGCAGCGAACCGTCTGGTTCGATTTTGTACCACAGCGTCGGCGGCGACACTATTGCATCAACAACCCGGGGTAAATTGTTCTCCAGTCCGATACAAATAGTCTTGGTCTGGTGGGCTGCCAGGCGGCGGCGCGCGTTGGGATGCTGAGCCAACAAGTGATTGAAAGCCGCTCCGACCACGCGCAGACTGACGGCTGATGCCAACCGCGGCACCAGCGCTTTAAACAAAGCGGCGGGCAATACCATGGTTAGACAACCGTCCCTTCGTGCAAGGCAACAACCCCGGCTGTGAGATTGGTGTACATCACCCGGGCAAAGCCAGCCGTACGCATCATGTCAGCCAGCGTCTCCTGATCGGGGTGCATACGAATCGACTCCGCCAGATACCGATAACTGTCAGCATCCTGAGTGACCAGCTCACCAATGCGGGGCAGGACTTCGAACGAATACGCATCGTAGAACGGCTCCAGTGCCGGGATCACCCGCGAAAACTCCAGCACCAGGAGCTTGCCAGAGGGCCGTATTACCCGATACATCTCGGCAAGCGCAGCTTGTTTGTCGGTCATGTTGCGCAATCCAAAGGCAACACACACGCGATCAAAATAGGCATCTGGAAACGGCAAGCGTTCGGCATCACATTGCAAAGCCGGTTGCAGATAGCCCTCATCAAGCATGCGATCCCGGCCAATGCGGAGCATTGATTCATTGATATCGGTCAACCACACCTGGCCTTCAGACCCAACCCGGCGCGCAAAACCTTTGGACATATCAGCGGTGCCACCAGCAACATCGAGGACTTTCATTCCCGGCCTCAGGACAGCACGGCTCAGGGTGAAGGCTTTCCAAACCCGGTGCATGCCAGCCGACATGAGATCGTTCATCACGTCGTAACGCCGGGCTACTGAAGAAAAAACTTCACCAACCCGGCCAGCTTTCTCGGCGGGGTTAACCTGGTCAAATCCGAAGTGGGTGAATTTGTCGCCGTCAGACATCGTTTTTCGCGGCTTATCGGGGTCGACTGATTGATGTTGCCTTCATTGCGCCCCCGGCGTCCGGTTTATCCGCGGGAGAGCTGGCGCCGGGCTCTTGATCGTTATCAGTGCCGCCGGGCCCGCGGCTCTCACCTGCTTGCTCAAGGCGGGCCAGATAGTCTTCCCAGAGGGACTCCTGCTCGTCGCCCAACCAGTATAAGTAGTCCCAGGAAAACAAACCCGTGCTGTGACCGTCGTCGAAGTGTGGCTGAATCGCATAGTTGCCGACTGGGTCGACACTGGTCAGCCCAACCATTCGTTTGCCTGTCTGAAGAACCTCCTGGCCCGGCCCGTGACCACGAACTTCGGCAGACGGTGAATACACGCGCAGCAATTCAAAAGGCAACTTGAACACGCGGGCATCAGCAAACTCGATTTCAAGTAAGCGCGAGGTCTGATGAACCACGATGCGGGTGGGTGCAGGGATATCTTTACTGAGTCCGGCCATAGGCCAATAGTATCAGCCGGCACTGAGCGGCGGGTAGTGGCCGCTGTATCTTTCGGTTATCAGCCCAGCCCGGTGAGTGCCACCCGGTATTGGGTCCGCTGATCCCGCAGGCGGGCCGGGTCTGCAGTGCGGACAGGGTTCGCCCATACAGGGGCCGGAAACGTCGGATCATCCTGATAGCGCGCAATAATGTGCCAGTGCAGATGCGGCACCTGATTGCCCAGGCTGGCCAGGTTGATCTTGTCGGGTTTCATGACTTGGCGCATCACGGACTCAACCTGAAAGACAACTTGCATCACCTTTTGTTGTTGCGATGGTGACAAATCGGTCATCTCAGCCTGATGGTCGTTCCAGACCACCCGGGTAAAGCCAGGGTAGTCCGGCTCGTCGGCCAGAACGATGCGCAACTCGTCGTTCTGGTAAACAAGATCACCACCCGCGTCACGGCACAACGGGCACTCACTCGCGTCGGTTGCCGAACCCGATGTTGGCCCTGGATTTGCTCCTGCCATCGAAATGCGATACTGCGTTACTGAGCGGATGCCGGCATCGACTGACTGACCAGGGTGTAGGCGGTAAACGCCGTAACCGATGGCTGGGCAGCACTGATCTGCAGGACTTTATTACTCAAGTCCATCGCGACGCCGACCACGGTTTCCACCTGGGCATCGGATGGCAGGCTGGTATCGGGAAAGCGGCATACGGATTCAGGGCCGTCTCCGGTATGGCTGAGTAAATCTTTGATACCGTCAAAGTCATTGATGGTGGAAATATTCTCACGCGCTGTCTTTAAGCGCGCCTCTGTTGACAAATTCCCGGTAAGGCCGGAGTCTCCGCCCGCAAGCTCAGGATGCAGGAAATGGTTGGTATGACATAACTGACCACCTTCAGACGGCAGTACCCGGGCGCCGTTAGGTGCCAGTTCGATGCTTGCAATGGCACCGGAAGGATCGGCCACCATAACGTTGCTGGAACCGGCATATTGCAGCCCTCTGGCCAGGTCAGTTGCCTCGCTGACATCTTCACAGTCGAGCAAACCGCGCAACAGGACATGAACCGGAATACCGGCTTGCTCGCCGTCGTTTGCCGAGCGCAAGATGTTGAGCGTCACCCCGAGCCCGTGTTCATTGAAACCAATTTTTGCAAGCATGCCTGCTTCGGTTACCGTGAAATAGGCAGGTCCGTCCTCGGGATGGGCTTCGAGTGTGACCAGGGCCTCACGTTGTGAGCCGACCCAGTCCCAGTTCTGGGCAAGCCATACCGGCTGGCCATCACGGGCAAACGCAAACGAGGTGCACTCACTAATGTGACCAGCATCGGGTAGTTGGTCCGCCGCGAGTTTGGTTGCTCGTACCAGGTAATCGGGGGGGAGAATCTCGGAGCGGCAGTTCAAGGCCATCAATGAAGAGAAATCAACCTTGCTGCCCTCGGCGATACCTTGCAGTTCTTCCAGCAGATCGGGAAACGTTTGTTCTATCAGCGGTATGCACAGCAGCGCTCTTTGCTGTGCCTCGGTCCAGCTGATGTCACAAGTCTCGAACATCGTCCGGTAGGCGCGCAGTGAGCGGTGAATTCGGTCAACCGTTTGCTGGCCATACTGCCGGCCCCGGGTAGCGGCGTCTCCGCGAACAATAATGTGCAGCGGTGGCGCTTTGGCCGCTTTGGTTTTATGCCCCTGATTGCTCTGAACGGTCTGGCCTGACGGTGTTAGCGAAGTCACTGGTTATCCTTAAATCAAGTCGGCTGGCAGGTAGCTTATGACTGACAGACAGTGCAGTCAAACTCATTGTCATCATCGCGCGATTCTCTTTATCGCGAATAAGGCACTGGTTAGTGCAAGCCTAAAATTTTGTGTAGCCGCCGTCGATCAGAAACTGCTCGCCGGTTGTATACGACGACGCATCACTCATCAGGTAGACGGCAATACCACCAAAATCGTCAATTGAGCCCCAGCGCCGCGCGGGAATTCTTGGCATGACGTTCGCCGCGAATCGTTCATCACCAAAAGCACGGGCCGTCATTTCGGTTTCGATCCAACCTGGCAAAATTGAATTGACCCGAATCTGATGGCGGGCCAGTTCAACAGCCAACGCGCGAACGTAGGATGTCACCGCCCCTTTAGAGGCCCCGTAATGGCTGTTGCGTGCAGCCCCTTCGACAGCTGCCGTGCTGGCAGTTGCCACCAGAGAGCCACCACCGTTGTCGATCATGTGCCGGGCCGCGGCACGAAAGGTGTAAAACACGCCGTCAACATTGATCCGCTGCACCCGGCGGAATTCTTCACTACTCATATCGTTGATTTTGACCGGGGTTGCGGAAACGCCGGCATTGGCAAAACACGCATCAAGCCCGCCAAGTGCGTCAAGCGTCCTGGCGAAGCAGGCCTCGACCGCCGATTCGTCACCCACATCACAACTAAACCCGATTACCTGACCGCCTTCGCCGGACAATTGCTGCACTGCCCCGTCTGTTTTGTCCGGGTTTGAACCCCAGATCGCTACATCAGCACCAGACTGAAGCAAGGCTTTGGCCATGCCCAGGCCAATACCGCCGTTACCACCAGTCACCAGGGCTTTGCGGCCAGTCAGGTCAAATGCTTTGTACATGTTTGTCTCCGTTATTGATTTTATTTTGCCCGGAATCTGGTCAGCCAAGTAACCAAGTTACCGGGTCACAACAACACCCGTTCGATTCCCCCGGTGTTGGCGCTGCTGACGTAAGCACTCATCCAGTCCGGACCCAACAGGTTTTTGGCCATTTCAACAACGATGTAATCAGCCGAGGTATCGGTGTCATTGTCGTAGCGGCTTAACCCCTGCAGGCAGGACGGGCAGGAAGTCAACACTTTGACCGGCCCGGTTGAACCTTCGTCGCGCAACTTGTTCACCCCAAGGTGCAACTCCTGGCTTTTTCGAAACCGTACCTGGGTTGAAATATCGGGGCGGGTTACCGCCAGAGTGCCAGATTCGCCGCAACAACGATCATTTTTTTCGATGTTGCCGTTAAGCTCGCTGTTCATCAACGTGTTTACTACGTGCACCGGATTGTGCTGTTTCATTGGTGTGTGGCAAGGGTCGTGATACAGGTAACGAACGCCGGTCACGTTATCAATCCGCACGCCTTTCTCAAGCAAATATTCGTGAATATCGATGATCCGGCAATCCGGGAAAATCTTGTCGAACTCGTAACCGGCCAGCTGGTCGTAACAAGTACCGCAGGACACCACGACTGTCTTGATATCCAGGTAGTTCAACGTGTTGGCTACGCGGTGAAACAAGACCCGGTTGTCCGTAATAACTTTGTCTGCTTTGTCAGTTTGCCCGGCGCCGCGCTGCGGATATCCGCAGCACAGGTAGCCGGGCGGCAACACGGTTTGAACACCGACCTTCCACAACATCGCCTGGGTCGCCAGCCCAACCTGCGAGAACAAACGCTCTGAGCCACACCCGGGAAAGTAAAAGACGGCTTCAGAATCAATTGTCGTGGCCTGTGGGTCGCGAATAATTGGTACGTAACGAGCATCTTCGATGTCCAGCAAGGCACGCGCCGTCTTCTTCGGCAGGCCGGTCGGCATCTTGCGGTTCACAAAGTGAATGACTTGCTCTTTCAATGTCGCCGGGCCCACGGTCGATGGCGGCCGTTTTAACTGCCTGGCTGACAAACCAGAGAAAAGATCAGCTGCCACCCGTTGCGCTTTAAACCCAACACCGACCATTGCGGCGCGGGTTGCCTTAATCGTCGACGGGTCAGTTGCATTCAAAAAGAACATCGCGGCGGCATTGCCGGGGTTGAATTTTTTCTTTCCCGCTTTGCGCAGCAGACTGCGCATATTCATACTGACGTCACCAAAATCGATGTCAACCGGGCACGGCGCTTCACACTTATGACAAACCGTACAGTGGTCGGCAACATCTGAGAACTCGTCCCAATGGTCCAGCGACACGCCACGCCGGGTTTGTTCCTCGTAAAGAATGGCCTCAATCAGCAGCGAAGTGGCCAGAATCTTGTTGCGTGGTGAGTACAACAAATTAGCCTTCGGCACGTGGGTGGCGCATACCGGCTTACATTTGCCGCAACGCAGACAGTTCTTTATCGAATCGGCAATTGCGCCAATATCGGAAGCCTGCAAAATGAGGCTTTCAGCACCCATCAGACCAAAGGACGGGGTGTAAGCGTTTCGCAAATCACCATTGGGCATCAACTTGCCGCGATTGAAATGGCCGTCAGGGTCTACTTCCTGCTTGTATTGCCGAAACGGTGCCAATTCTTCATCGGTTAAAAACTCCAACTTGGTAATACCAATGCCGTGCTCACCGGATATCACACCATCGAGTGACCGCGCCAGCATCATGATGCGGGCCACCGCAGCCTCGGCCTCTTTCAACATGTGATAGTCGTCAGAATTGACCGGAATATTGGTATGCACATTGCCATCTCCGGCGTGCATATGCAGGGCAACAAAGACACGCGAACGGAGTATTTTTTTGTGCAGTTGAACAACCTGCGCAAGCACCGGCGCAAAGCGCTGTCCGGACAAAATGTCAGCGATGGGTGCGCGAATTTCCTGCTTGAAAGACACCCTGATTTCATGGGATTGCAGCAGTTCGAACAAAGTTGCACCGCGATTCAGGGCAATACGCTCTTTGGCCTCCGGCAGCACACTGGCAAGGCCAAGCGGCTCAAACAAATCGATCAGCCGGGTTAACGGCTCGTCAATTCGCGCCAGCAGAAACTCCCAGCGGGTACTGACCCTGGCGAGCAATTCACTGACCTGGGCACGGCGCGCCTGAACAACATCAGTAAGGGCGTCCGAGTCGTCTTCACTCGGATTGGTTCCACCTAACGGCCATTCTGCATTCAGCGCACTGGTCATAGCACGCACCAGGCGCAGCTTGTTACGGATCGACAACTCGATGTTGATGCGATCGATACCATCGGTATATTCCGCCATGCGCGGCAATGGAATCACAACGTCTTCGTTGATTTTGAATGCGTTGGTATGGCGGGCGATGGCCGCCGTTCTGGCGCGGTCCAGCCAAAACGATTTGCGCGCCTCGGCCGAAGTCGCAATGAAACCTTCACCGGAACGTGAATTGGCCATGCGGACCACCTGGGCGGTTGCCCTGGCAACTGCATCTGCGTCGTCACCAACAATATCGCCAATCAACACCATTTTGGGCAGACCACCACGACGCGACTTCGTGCTGTAACCAACGGCCCGCAAATAACGGTCGTCAAGATGCTCGAGCCCGGCCAGTTGCACTCGTGTCGGCCCGGATTCGCGTGCGGTCTGATCGAGGTAGTTTTTGATTTCTACGATCGATGGCACTGCATCGCGGGCTTGCCCGAAAAACTCGAGACACACCGTGCGCACGTGATCCGGCATGCGGTGCAGCACCCAACGTGCCGCGGTGATCAAGCCATCACAACCTTCTTTTTGCACCCCGGGCAAACCGGCAAGGAATTTATCGGTAACATCTTTACCCAGGCCGGCCTTTCGAAAACGGCTTCCAGGTATATCAAGAACCTGCTCGCGCAGCGGCTCGCCGGTCATCTTCCCGTCACCGCCCAGTTGCTTCGGGCTGTACCAGGCCAGCTCAAAAGTCGCCGTCTCAGCATCGTGAATCTTGCCCAGGTTGTGACCACATCGTGTCACCTCCAGCCAATTGCCCTGAGGGTCAACCATGCGCCACCAGGCAAGATTATCCAGTGCCGTGCCCCACAACACGGCTTTTTTACCACCGGCGTTGACCGCAACATTACCCCCGATACAAGAAGCATCGAGCGATGTCGGGTCAACGGCAAACACCAGGCCGGCTTGCTCGGCTGCGTCCGTAACCCGGCGGGTAACCACACCGGCTTCTGAGTAAATTGTCGGACTGGGCTGCTCACGCCCGCGCAGCTGAATCGACTCAACCGGGCCAAGGCCTTCAAGTTTCTCGGTATTGATTACAGCGGAATGCGCAGTCAGGGGAACGGCACCACCGGTATAACCCGTGCCACCTCCACGCGGAATAATGGTCAGTCCAAGCTCGATACAGGCGGCTACCAGCGGGGCAATCTCACGCTCTGAGGCCGGCGACAACACCACAAACGGATACTCGACCCGCCAGTCCGTGGCGTCGGTTACGTGGGAGACCCGAGCCATTGCATCAAAGGCGACGTTGTCCCGGTGGGTGTGACGCGCGAGCACTTGCTCACAACGCTTACGCAATTTTTCAGAGTCAGAAATTTCGCGTTCGAAATCAAAGACCGCAGCATCGGCCATGGCAAGCAAATCACCGACCGCCCGATTGCGCTGAACCTCATCTCCGTCCAGAGCAGTCAGTTTGCGACGTTTGCGGATTTCGTCGAGCCGATGCCGCATCGCCTCAATCAGCGCCCCTCGCCGTTTGGGTGAATTAACTAAATCATCCAAAAGGTAGGGATTGCGCCGCACGACCCAAATG
>JBAUID010000215.1:0-39810 GCA_049680625.1 Burkholderiaceae bacterium
AATATTGCGCGGTTCTGTGCGTCGCGCACCTTTGAGCAAATTGTCTCGCGTCCACGCTTCACCTGATGTTTGGCATACACCGCCAATTTAAGGGGAAATCATATCGGTCGGCCCCTTCCCGCTTCGCGCTAACGACAACTTCACTTATCAGGTTGCGGGCTACCCCGTGACCTCTGGCAGCTGGTGCCGTGAACGAATCTTGGAGGTAACAAGCATGTGGCGCCCATATCGTCGTATGAAACAAATAGTGGGCGATGCCCACGAGCTTACCGTCGATCTTCGCACCCAGGCCCGTTATTTCAGTTCCCTCAATCAACCGTTCTCACGCAGATTCGAACTCAGCATCGCTGGTCGGTGTTTCCTGGAAATTTTTACACCAAATTGCAAGGACTTTCCACTGCGTACAGACCCTTGAGTCCAAATTCGAAATCTTCAACCGCAACCGCTTGTGGCGAATCGTCTCACCAGTTTAAGACCAGAGAACCGACCAGAAAACCACCGCGGATCACTTTTAGAGGTCGGTTCTTCTGTCTCCAGTTTAGCAATACCGCTGCGTTGTGTGGATCAATTTCATTCTCACCTGTTCTTTGTTTTCGCCAGCTTAGCTGCAGCTTTAACAAGAGCAATCACTTCGGGAACCAAATCGTCATAAGACTGAACTTTAACGTGCCGCATTGACTCACGTGTCCCTTCAAGCAGGTTCGATGGGCCCGGCAAATCGGTTGCTGCTTTTTGCGCATATCCGTTGGTTCGCAACCTAACATCAACCGTACCATTCGAACAATTTCGAGCCGACTGCGCATGCTAAGGTATGCCTGTGAACTCCACCAGTGTTGACTCCGCCCACCGGTGCAGGATAAGGTGGTTCCGAAGTAGTGACCAGCCGTCAATCGCAGCTTAGGAGAATTCTCATGCCCCTACCCGGTCATCAAACTGTCGAACCAACGGTCCTGCGCGATTTTCGTCACATCGAATTGCGCCGCGCCGGCTTGGCTCTCGGGGCCTATGTCACCGGAATCGATCTTAGTGACCCGCAGAGCGAAGAGGTACACGAAGAGCTCGCCACAGCCTTGTGGGATCACCATGTGCTCTTCTTCAGAGGACAGGACATGAGCCCGGAGGCACAGATCGCATTGGCACGCCATTTCGGCGAACCCGAGGCTCACGAGATATTCGCGTCTAATCCGATGTACCCAGAACTCTCGCTACTCGAGAACGATGCAAGCAAGCCTCCGGAAATCAATACTTGGCACACCGACGTCACGTACCGCAAGGCGCCCACCCTGTGCTCCGTTCTCTATTGCCTCGAGTGCCCAGAGGTCGGCGGCGATACGTTGTTCTTGAACACCCAGCTTGCCTTCGAGGCGCTGTCTGCAGACATGAAAGCGCTGCTGCTTGACTCAACCCTGGAGCACGACGTTCTAAACATCTATCGAGGGACAAACTATCTCGAGCGTGCTGGCGGAGACGAGAAGGAAGCAGAACTGAAACGCAAGCACCCAGCAGTCATCCACCCAGCGGTAATTTCCCACCCCATTACGGGTAAGGCCGGTTTACTGGTCAACGCAACCCATGGAACCCGCTTTACCAACATGAGCCGACTGGAAAGTCGCCACTTAATGAGCATGATCTGTGAGCACCAACAGCTCGCAGAATTTCAGGTCCGATTCGAGTGGGAACCAGGCTCGGTTGCCATGTGGGACAATTTTTCTACCCAGCATTACGCCGTTGCGGACTACTATCCTCAACGGCGCGTGATGCGGCGAATAACCGTCGCCGGACACGAGCCCAGAAAATACGTCCCTCGAACGGCTGAAGCAGCCTGATTCACCAACGATGCCGTACACGTCGTTCAGTCGAAGTCGATCACCAGGCTGGCATGGTCGCTGAGCACCTCGCGGCGTTCCGGTACAGCACCTGCCCACACGTGGCGAACGCGCTTCAGTTGCCCGATTAGCCGCTGATTAATAAATGCCTGGTCAAGTCGGAATCCGTTGCGCCCATTGGGTGAATACCAGGTGTATTCCCGGCGCAGCGGGCGCTGGAATCGAAAACCGTCGCGCCAGCCAAAGTGGTTCATATTTCTCAGCCATTGATCTTCAGTTGTATTGAACGCCGGCGATTCTTCGTCGATGTTGATGCAGCCGCTGTTGGTATCGCCAACAATGAGGGCGGGTAAGCCATCGATACCGGTGTCCCATTCCCGGGCGATGCGCGCAACGGCATCAAGAAACGGATACTTCAGCCCACTGACTCGATTGGGTACGTGCACTGCCATCAATGCAAAAGGCTGTGGCGCTGCTACGCGAACATGTAGCCATCTCTCTGCGATCGCGGGCCGCGCCGGGTGTCTCACGACTCGCAGCGGCCACCGCGACGCAACTAACAATGCGTTTTTTGCCAGCTCTGTGGCGCTTGTAGTGTGCCGCTGATGTCGCAAGCCGGCATCGCGGGCGAGACGTCGGGCCAGTTCAACGCTGGCCGGAGTACCGCGAAACTCGCTTAGTGCAACGATATCGGGTTGCCACTGCTGGATTGAATCGGCAATACCAGGCATCCGGGTACCACCACCGGCGCGAATATTCCAGGCAACAATTTTCACCGCTTAGCTATGCAGGCCGCGGCCCAGTGCCGTCATTGCAGCTTCAGCGAAGGCTTCGCTGCGGGTCGGATGAGCATGAATTGTGTCAGCAATATCCTCCAGCCGGGCGCCCATTTCAATTGCCATCGACATAGTCGCCGACAATTCTGAAATACCGACACCGACCCCTTGTACGCCTATTACCAGGTGGTTGTCGGCCCTGGCCACTACCCGAATGAATCCATCTTCACGTTCGGTAGTCATGGCGCGGCCATTGCCCCGAAAGGCAAACTTGCCAATCACCACCTCAACACCTTGATCACTCGCTTCAGCAGCGGTTTGCCCCGCGGTCACCAGCTCGGGGTCGGTAAAACATACCGCGGGAATACAGGCTTTGTCCCACTGACGTTTGTGCCCGGCAACGATTTCAGCCACCATTTCGCCCTGGGCCATCGCCCGGTGCGCCAGCATTGGTTCACCGGTGACGTCGCCAATGGCGTAGATTCCGCGCATATTGGTTTTGCATTTGTTGTCGACCTGAATAAACGGGCTGTCCATCTCGAGTACAAGCTCATCCCGCCCCCAGCCGTTGATCACGGGGCGCCGCCCAACCGCCACCAGTACGTTGTCAGCGGCAAGCGTCTGCGCGTTGGCATCGTCGCCATTTTTCACTTGCAAGCCGTTATTGTTGGCGGCCATTGCGCTCGCTGTTGAGTTCAACAAAAGTTTGATGCCCAGCGATTGCATTCTTTTTAGTATCGGAGCGGTTAACTCGTTGTCATACTGCGGCAATATGCTTGGCCCGGCTTCAACAACAGTAACAACGCTACCAAGCTTTGCGTAGGCCATGCCCAGTTCCAGCCCAATGTAGCCGGCGCCAACCACAACCAGGTTTTTTGGCACCGTGTTAAGCGCCAGGGCTTCGGTTGATGAAATCACTTTGCCACCAAACGGCAGTCCGGGAATTTCAACCGGCTCTGATCCGGTGGCAATAACAACGTTTGTTGCGTGAATTTTATATTGCCCCTCGGCTCCCTTGACAACAACGGTCTTGCCATCAAGAAACTGCGCAACCCCTTCCATTAACCGCGCCCCACTTTTTTTTAACAGCCCGCCAACGCCGTTATTTAATCGGGACACAATTCCGTCTTTCCAGGACATGGTTGCCGCAAGATCCAGTTCGGGGCTGGACACCCGTATCCCCAGCGCTGATTCACCACCAGCGTATTCGCTCAAACCCGCGTATTCGTCGGCCGCATGTATCAGTGCTTTAGACGGAATGCAACCCACGTTCAGGCAAGTGCCGCCGGGTTTGTTCTTCTCAACGATAATAGTATCCAGCCCAAGCTGGGCCGCGCGAATAGCGCACACATACCCACCGGGGCCGCCACCAATAATCAGGAGCTGACAGGAGAGTTCATTCATAATGCGGATTTCCTGCTGATGGTTTATGCGTTTACACAGTTATGTGGCTATGCGACGAATTGCTTACGCATTCATGAAAATCATTGCCGGGGTTTCCAGCAAGGACTTAATTTTCTGAACAAAAGTGGCGGCATCCCAGCCGTCGATTACCCGGTGATCGAAGCTGGCAGACAGGTTCATCATCTTTCTTGGCACAAACTGGCTGCCGTCCCACATCGGGCGTATCTGCATTTTGTTCACGCCAACAATGGCCACTTCGGGGTAATTGATAACCGGGGTGGTCACAATGCCACCCATCGGCCCCAGTGAGGTAATCGTGATGGTTGAGCTGGTCAGTTCCTCACGGCTCAGGCCGTTGTCCCGCGCCTGCTCGGACAAACGGATTATCTCAGCAGCACATGCCCAGACGTCTAATATCTCTGCGTGTCGAATTACCGGCACAACCAAGCCGGCATCAGTCTGGGTTGCCATACCCACGTGGACACCACCGTGCTGATGTATTACGCCCGCGTCGTCATCAAATACTGCATTGACCTGCGGTTGCTCTGCTACCGCCCGGACCATTGCCCGAATCAGAAACGGCAGGATGGTGAGTCGTGCCTGTTGCTCGCTACGGGTTTCGTTCAGGGTTGCGCGTAATTCTTCGAGCTTGGTCATATCCACTTCTTCCACGTAGGTGATATGTGGAATCCGCGATTTGGCTATCACCATCTTTTCGGCGATACGTCGCCGTAAGCCGACAAGTTTGATGTCAGTTACTGATGTATTCGGCGCAGTCTGCCTTGTCGCGGCTGGCGACGTGGATTGTTTCGAATCCAGGTGTTGGTCCAGGTCTTCGTGGGTAACCCGCCCGGCAGGGCCGGTGCCTGCTACCTGACGTAAGTCGATTCCAAGGTCAAGTGCACGTCGGCGCACTGATGGCGCTGCCAGCGGCTTTCCAGTCTGCCTGACTGGTGGCTTTCCCTTACCCGGTCGTTCGGCGGGCGTTTGCGCTGACCGCTGGCGCGCAGCGCGAGGCATCTGAGGATCTTGGGCAGACGGCAGCGGCGGCTTTGCGGTTGATTTGGTTGGTGCATTCACGTGCGCTTTGCCCGCAGACTTTTGGGCTTCAGCTTGCCCAACCGCAGGCGGCGTTTGCGCCGATCGGGCTGATGAGGCTGGGGGAGCTGGGGGGGCCGATCTGGCTGAGCTGCCATTACCTGGACCATGCACCTCAAAACGAATCAGGTCAGCACCAATTGCCAGCACATCACCGACTTCGCCACCAAGCCACAATACCTTGCCGGAGACCGGTGACGGTATATCCACCGTCGCTTTGTCGGTCATCACAGCAGCAATCACATCGTCTTCAGTTACCGTATCACCAACGGCGACCTGCCATTGCACTAACTCTGCTTCGGCCAGACCTTCACCCACGTCTGGCAGCCTGAATACAAATTCACCCATGTTATCCCTGCCCGTCCATTGCCTCGCGCATGGCCTGCCCTACCCGGTTCGGCCCGGGAAAGTATTCCCACTCCTGTGCATGCGGATACGGCGTATCCCATCCGGTAACCCGGGCAATCGGTGCTTCAAGATGATAAAAACAATGCTCTTGCACCAGGGACATCAATTCGGCCCCGTAACCTGATGTACGCGTGGCTTCATGAACGATGACGCAGCGTCCGGTTTTTTTAACTGATGCCACAATGGCGTCCAGATCCAGCGGAATCAGGCTGCGCAAATCAAGCAAGTCAACTGATATGCCGGTTTCAATTGCAGCCGCCTGAGCCACATGAACCATGGTGCCATAGGCCAGAACAGTTAGTTCGTCCCCTTCCAGAACGTGACGGGCTTTACCAAGCTCAATCGCGTAGTGACCATCGGGTGTTTCACCCAGTGGGTGTTTGGCCCAGGATTCAATCGGTTTGTCATGATGGCCGTCAAACGGCCCGTTATACAAGCGCTTGGGTTCAAGAAAGATCACCGGATCCGGATCTTCGATGGCTGCAATCAGCAGACCCTTGGCATCGTGAGGGTTTGACGGTTGCACTACTTTCACCCCGCATACATGGGTGAACAGCGCTTCCGGGCTTTGGCTGTGGGTCTGCCCACCCCGGATACCGCCACCCGTAGGCATGCGTACAACCAGCGGGCAGGTAAAGTCGCCATGTGAGCGATAGCGAATGCGGGCTGCTTCCTGGGTAATCTGGTCGTAAGCGGGATACATATAATCGGCAAATTGAATTTCAACACAGGGTTTTAAGCCATAAGCCGCCATGCCGATGGCAGAGCCCACTATTCCGCTTTCATTGATGGGGGTGTCAAAGCAGCGCTGCAAGCCGTACTTTTTTTGTAAACCCTGGGTGCATCGAAAAACACCACCAAAATAGCCAACGTCTTCACCAAAAACCACGACGGCGTCATCGCGCCCCATCGAGACATCAAGCGCATCGCGAATGGCCTCGATCATATTGAGCTGTGCCATCAGACCCCCATCTCCTGACGCTGCCGGCGCAAATGCGGCGGCATCGTTTCGAAAACGCCTTCGAACATATCGCGCGACGACGGTTTGCCCCCGTCTTTTAGCGTACCGTATTGCTCTGCTTCTTTTTGCGCCGCCAACACCTGGGCTTCAAGATCACGGGTTACCTCCTGATGCTTTTCTTCAGACCAGCTACCGTGTTTGATCAGGTGCTGCTTCAGGCGCTCTATTGGATCTCCAAGCGGCCAGGCGTCCGATTCTTCGCGGGGCCGATAAGCCGACGGATCATCACTGGTCGAATGCGCGGCCACCCGATAAGTAACCCATTCGATCAGGGTTGGTCCCAGATTTGCACGCGCCCGCTGTACCGCCCACTTAGTAGCTGCAATGACCGCCAGGTAGTCGTTACCGTCGACCCGCAGTGACGGAATGCCAAACCCGTGAGCCCGCGCAGCGAATGGTGCGCTTTCGCTGCCAGCCAATCCGGTAAAAGTGGAAATTGCCCACTGGTTATTCACAATGTTCAATACGACCGGTGGTTTATAAACGGACGCAAACAACATGCCGGAATGAAAATCACTTTCGGCGGTGGACCCGTCACCAATCCACGCGGCCGCAATTTTATTATCACCGGCGATCGCTGACGCCATCGCCCAGCCCACCGCCTGGACAAACTGGGTACCCAGGTTGCCCGAAATCGTAAAAAAGCCGTGTGCCTTGGACGAATACATGATTGGCAACTGACGTCCCCCGAGCGGGTCTCTCTCGTTGGAATAGATCTGGCACATCATGTCAACCATTGAATAGTCCGTGGACAGCAACAAGCCTTGCTGCCGATAGGTCGGAAAATTCATATCGCCGTCGGCCTGCATGCGGCGAAACCCGCAGGCAATTGCTTCTTCACCGGTGCACTGCATATAAAAAGAGGTTTTTCCCTGGCGATGTGCTAGCAACATGCGCTGGTCGAACGCCCTCACCCGAATCATGTCGATCAGACCACGCTGCAAGTTAGAGTCGTTTAAATCGTCACCCAGGAATTCAGACCACGGACCAACCGCTTCACCCTGGCGGTTGAGCACGCGAACAATAGAATAGGCGTGGTCTTTGATTTTGGCCGCCGCCACGTTAACCGGCGGGCACGCCACTGCCCCCGCGCGATCAATGCGCACATGCTTGAAATTTGGCGTATCCCCGGGGCGTACCCCGGGCTCGGGTATATGAATGCTTAACGCGTTCTTTTTGTCCATGCCAGCATCGTCCTTACAATTCGTTAAACGATAACGTGTTTTCCCCGGAGTTTTTCACTAATTTACGTCCGAACAACGGTTAGATATCGAGCAAAATTCTACAAATCGAATATTTCGTAGAGTTTTACGAAATCAGG
This sequence comes from Burkholderiaceae bacterium, assembly GCA_049680625.1. Taxonomy (GTDB): domain Bacteria; phylum Pseudomonadota; class Gammaproteobacteria; order Burkholderiales; family Burkholderiaceae_E; genus JAUIAI01. The sequence continues at coordinate 7,855 of JBAUID010000215.1, forward strand.
CCTGTCTTACCTCCGTTGCCAGACGCAGACCAAGCCCAATCAGCATCAGGCCACTCAAGCGATACACAATAAGCAGGCGATTAGGGTTCTCACGTAACCAACCGGACAAACGACCGGCAAAAATGCCAACCGGTGCTTTGATCAGAAACGTCAGTAAAGCAAAACTCGCCCCAAGGAGAAATATCAGCCCGGTTGTATTGTCAGCACCGGGTGGGACAAACTGGGGTAAAAACGCAAAGTAAAAAATCGCAATTTTGGGGTTGGCCATATTAGATATGGCGCCATCAAGATACAACTTGAATACCGAACGGCGCACGTCTGACGCAATCGCAACATCGGCACTACGGGTTCGAAGCAACGTTATGCCAAGGTACAGCAAGTACAACGCACCCAATATCTTCATCGCAAAGAACAGCCATTCGGATGCCTGAACAATAGCACCGACCCCAAGCGTGGCCAGCACCGTGTGCGCCATCAGACCGGTACCAACACCGGCTGCCGTTGCCACACCGGCAGCCGCGCCCTGGGTTATTGCCCGCGACATAACAAGAATTAAATCCTGGCCAGGCGTGATGATAATTACTACTGAGGTCAGAAAAAATATCAACCAGGAAATGTCTTGCATGCTCGCCTATCGGTAGAAGAATATCGCAATCAAGAAATTCTGCCGCAAAAAAATCCGCGTTTTAGTTGTCGTCCGCCACCGTCAGGCCAACAATGGCATCCAGGCTTCGAGCCGCCTGTTTGAGCAAACTTTCAAATGCCTGGCGTTGCTCTGACTGATTCGTTTGTGTCAGGCCACGATGCTCAATTAACTTATACCCGGTTTGGTATAAGGTTTTGGAAACCGACTCGGGCGATGATATCTTGTCCTGTAACAATTTCTGCTTACCAAGCTTCAGACAGTTTGATACAAACTCGCCGGCCCTGGCTGATTCGTCCCGGCCATGCGATGCAAGCTGAGATGCCACCACTACGTAGGCATCAACAAAGGAGCGGAATACCCCGTGGGCGACCAACGGTCGTACGCTGCGCATGAGGCGGGCAACCGCATCAGGCGCATCCTTGCCGGCTGACAATGCCGTGCGCCAGCCGGGGAAACGGTCGTTAGCATAGGCAACCACCTCCTCCCGAAATCTAGGCTTGCGCGAAAAATAAAACTCAAACTTGAAAACACCACGCAAGCGAACCGCAAGATCAACAAAAATTTCAGCTGGATCGGTTGACCGGTTCGTTCCCGATTCCAAACCCCGATTGGCCAGTGTGTCCGCAGTCATCAGCAAAGACATCTCGACCAGTGCATCAACCAGGAAGTGATGAATGGCGGTATTGCGATAGTAGGCCGCCTTATGATGTTGCTCGGGTCGAATACTGTAAAGACGTTCTATGCCGTCGTCGTGATAGCTGACAATCCCGGTTTCATGCAACTGGCCCAGGGTAGCGCGCACAGCATCATCACGGCGAAAGTCACTGTGGCCAACCAGCTCAATATGGCGTCGGCGAATGAAAATTGCGGCGGAACGCGCCAACAGCTGAATTTCCTGTAGTGTCATTGCCCGGGTGCCGCTGGCCAGCAGGATCAGCGTAATTACGGCGGTCGCTGTCACCGGGGTTGCCTTGTTCATCTGTAAGGCGACCTCGAATGCCAGGGTTTGCGACATCGAGCTCCTGTCGGCCTCGGGCATATCGGGCGGCAATGACAAGCCATAGCCGAGATCCGGCAGACTGATCGACTGACCAAAGCGTACAAATATCTTGCCGTGGGATTTACCGCGCTTGAAAAACCGCAGCATCCAACCCATGCCTTCGGCCTTTTTGCTGCTACCTCGTTGCTCGATTGCGTAGTCTTCAACCTCGACAATCTGGTCGTAAGCAACCGTAACCGGCACGAAGGCGGCATTGAGCAACCGGGTGCGCAAAATCGACTCGACAACGTAGTTAAACAGGCCGAACCGCGGCGGCAATAACTTACCGGTACGTGATCGCGTTCCTTCAAGAGCCCACAGCAACGAAAAACGCTTTTCAATCAAGTGATCTATGTAGCGACGAAACACTGTTTTGTAGATGGCATTATCCTGGAAGGAACGACGCAAAAATATAATGCCGGCACGTCGCGCAAGAGCGCCCACCCCGGGGGTGCTGAGATTAATGCCTCCAAAAGTTAACGGTATGGGCAGGTTGGCATCAAACAACACGAGTGAAAACGCACAAGTGTCGAGCATCGACTTGTGACTGATTAAAAAAATGACGGGACGATCGTGCATCATAGTGGCAACCTGTGCCAGCTGTTCAGCGACAACGTCGATAATTGGGTCGTGGCTGCTGCGGGCACCAGCCCGGTAAAGTGCGGTGATCAGGTCAACAGTAAACGGGGACTGTGATGCAGCCATCTCGCGCAGGTATCGCTCGGCACGCGCCTGCACCCGGGTTAACGGCAATTTGTCTTCGTCGGCGATCGACACGAGTTGTCGCTGGAATGCGCCGTCAGAAAACACCTGGTGCGGCAGCAACCGGGCAATCTTGTAGCGTGCGCCTCGGGCGACACGCTCAGCCAACTCGAGAACAAGGTAGGCCTGCTCTTGCACCCAGTCGGTGAACCGGGATCCGGCTGCAACTTGGATTGACCTTTGGGCACCAGGTTTTGCGCCATTTCGCTCAGGCCGGGCCTGGTAGTTTGCGTGGATATCTGCTGTCCAGGCACCGACCCCTTCGATAACCCGCATTCGCTCCGGATCGTTCTTAGCAATCCATCGCCGGCGCCAGTACCCGGGCTGGGTAATTCGACCGTAAAAAAGATCTGACCCAAACGACGACACCCCGTCGCCACGAGACCGCGAAAACCAGGCGATTCTCAGCGGCTGGAACCACAACGCCGGCATCTGCAGGGCTGACGATTCCGTCAGCCAGGCCTGGCCAAGAATATTAGCCAGGCGACTTTGAGTCTGACGCGTGCCCAGTCGGACAAAGTCCATCTTGACCGGGTGGACTTCGGAAATTTGTCGTGCCCACTGCTCAAGCATTACTGCCTCGAAACGATCGCGGGCATCAAGCAAAAAGACAATATGCGTGCCTTGAGTCGTCGGCCAGCCGCCCCCAGACATCAGGCCGTTGCCTGCGTCCGCCGGGGACGTCAGGTTTTGAGACGGTAGCCGGTTTTGAATATCCACCAGACAATTGCCATGCAAAGCAGTAGAAAACCAATGATCGAAGCAATACTGATAACAATATTGACGTCAGCAATTTCGTAGAAACTCCAGCGAAACCCACTGATCAGGTAGAGCACCGGATTGAATAAGGTCACGGTTTTCCAGAACGGCGGTAACATCGAAATTGAATAAAAAGTGCCCCCCAGAAACGCTAGCGGCGTAATCACCAGTAGCGGCACAATCTGTAGTTTCTCGAAGTTATCAGCCCAGATTCCGATAATAAAACCCAGCAAACTGAACGACACAGCCGTCAGTACCAGGAAGGTAAACATCCAGAACGGATGCGCAATATGAATTGGCACAAGCAAAGCTGCGGTGGCAAGAATAATAAGCCCAAGCACCAGGGATTTTGTCGCCGCAGCACCGACATAACCCAGAACTATTTCGATGGGTGATATTGGGGCAGATAAATGCTCATAAATTGTTCCGGTGAATTTCGGAAAATAGATGGCAAATGCTGCATTTGAAATACTTTGGGTCAATAAAGAGAACATCATCAGCCCGGGCACAATAAACGCGCCATAACTCACACCGTCAACTTCGGTAATACGCGAGCCGATCGCCGATCCGAACACCACAAAATACAGTGCAGTTGAAATAACCGGCGAAACGATGCTTTGGAAAAGCGTGCGTCGGGTTCGTGCCATCTCAAACCGATAGATCGCACTGACGGCATACCAGTTCATTGAGTTTCCTGAACAAGGGTTACAAAAATATCTTCGAGGGAACTCTGGGTGGTCTGAAGATCAGTAAATTGAACACCAGCTGCATCCAGACGACGCAGGACAGCAGAAATACCGGTTTCTTTTGCCGTTGTATTAAAGGTATACACAAGGCGCTTACCATCATCGAGCAACTGCAGTGCATCACTTTCCAAACCGGATGGCAGGGCCGTTAACGGCTCAGTCATTTCCAGGGTGAGCTGTTTTTTGCCGAGTTTGCGCATCAACTCAACTTTGTCCTCCACAACAATGATCTCACCATGATTGATCACTCCAACCCGGTCGGCGATTTCCTCGGCCTCTTCAATGTAGTGAGTGGTCAGAATTATGGTGACGCCGCCTGCGCGTAATTCTCGAACCAGGTTCCACATGTCTTTGCGCAGCTCAACATCCACCCCGGCGGTAGGTTCATCAAGGAACAAGATGCGAGGCTCATGAGACAAGGCCTTTGCGATTAGTACCCGTCGCTTCATACCGCCTGACAAGGTCATGATCATGTTGTCTTTCTTGTCCCACAAAGACAATGACCGCAGAGTTTTTTCTATATGGGCCGGGTTAGTCGGCTTGCCAAATAAACCACGACTGAATGAAACTGTCGACCAGACTGTTTCAAATGCGTCGGTTGTAAGTTCTTGAGGCACCAGGCCGATCAGGGAGCGCGCCTGCCGGTAGTTGTTAATGACGTCGAAGCCGTCAACCGTTATCGACCCGCTGGTGGGGTTCACGATGCCGCAGATGGTACTAATTAAGGTGGTTTTGCCAGCACCGTTAGGCCCAAGCAGGGCGAGAATTTCGCCCTGACGGATGTTGAGACTAACGTTTTTCAGTGCCTGGAAACCGCCTTCGAAGACTTTGGACAGGGAATCGATTTTTATCAGGGTTGTCATCGCTGTAGTTTACGACGCAAACCGTCTGGCGTAGCTCATTTCCTTGTTGGCAGTTCTTTATTGTCAGTTCCTTTTAATTGCGAGCTGCCCGGTTTATGCGTTAAATCGATCAAGCACCGTTCCAGGCCCTTTGGTCATTTCGCAGTAGTCCTTACCATCATGGACCATCACCCCGTTGACCCACACCCCGTGAACGCCCACTGGCTGACGCACTGTTCGGATACCGCCACCGGGCAGGTCGTGCAGTTTCATTGGCGCACTGATACCAACCGTTGCCGGGTCAATCAACAACAAGTCTGCTGGCGCGCCTTCGACCAGTCGACCACGCTCCGGAATCCGAAAACAGTCGGCAGGATGGCTCGTTAAGCGCCGAATACCTTCAGCCAGCTCAAACTCTCCGGTCTCGCGTACCCAGTGCTGCAGGAAGTACAAACCGAAGCCTGCATCACAAAAATACAGTAAGTGAGCACCGGCATCTGACAAGGTCACCACCCCGGCGTTGTGTTTCAGCAGCCGGGCAACCCCTTGATCATCATTCTGAAATAATTTGGCAATGAACCGGGTTTGCAGATTCTCTTCGAGCGCCAGGTCAAAAAAGGCATCCAGCGGGTCGCAGCCTCGCTGATGGGCCAGCTCTCCAATGGTCAGGCCGCGCAAGCCATCGTTCTTTGGCGTCGTTTCGCTGACTTCAAAATGATTCCAGTTGCCAAGGAACAAGATCCCTTTGGCCGGGTTTTCGAGATTCTTTCGAAATTCGGCCCGAAATTTTGGATCCGCATAAACAGCCGGCAACTGATCAGGTGGCAGGCCTTGTACGCGACTAAATGCGGAATGGCTGTACAAGAGGTAAGGGTCGTTCAAGTCGAAGTCAAATGACAGCGGTTGGCAACTGGATAAAATCTGTACTTCGTGGCCACGCGCCTGAGCCTGGGCGGCCGCTTCGTAATATGTCAGGCATAGGTCGGGTTCCGCCTCGTTGTACATCGCGCGAATCGTCGAAATAAAACCGGGCCGCCCGGTCCGCTCAACAATTTTTTCCATTTTTTCCGGAGAGAGCCTGGGGCCGGTAGCCGACATGAATACGCCACGGCCCGATTCACCCATGACATCAACCAGGCGGTCGAGCTCTGCATCGGTGGCAATGGTTGACGGCATCGGTCGCCCGGCATAACCCGAATGATTCGGCGAGAATGATGATGCAAATCCGATGGCACCGGAGGTCATCGCCTCTCGGACCATGTCCTGCATTTTCTGCATTTCATCTTCGGTTGGCTCGGCCCGCTCAGATGCCCCTTCACCCATTACTGCGGTTCGGATAACTGAATGCCCGGCAAAGACCGCGGTATTCAGGTACGGACCGATACGCCGCAGCTGGTCCATATACTGCCCGAATGACTCGAACTGAAAATCGGTGCCAGTCAAGAGGGCTTGTAAGTCCATGCCTTCAACAACCGAGAGGTTTTTAAGCATGGTCTCCCGCTGCTCGGCAGGGCACGGTGCAATGCCAAAACCGCAGTTACCAATGACCGTTGTAGTAACCCCAAGCGCCGGAGACGGAGACATGGTTTTGTCCCAGGTGACCTGGGCATCGTAATGGGTATGCAGATCAACAATTCCGGGCATCAGGGACAAGCCATCAGCATCAATTGTCTGCGTCGCCGGCTCGTCTGTCGGGCCAATTGACCGAATCTTGCCGTCTGCAATGCCAACATCGGCCTGGACTGGCGGATTGCCCAGGCCGTCGTAAACCTGCGCACCACGTATAAGTAAGTCCAGCATTTTTCCCCCTGATGAGAAATTGGTTAACCGGCTAGCAAGCCATGATAGTACCGCTGCCATGCTAGAGTATCCAGAGGATTCCAACCGTGGTTCCCTATACGAAAACAAAGCGAAAACAAAGCGAAAACAAAGCAAAAACAACGCAAAAACAGCCGTTCAATTCGATCGGGTGAGACCGCGGACCGAGTACCAAAAACTAGCTTGCAGCGCTGCCGGTCGGTCCGGCGGCCGAAAACGTCGGAGAAGAAATGTCAAAAGATGTCGTAGCCACTGAATTGGTTGGAGCGGTTTGGCCGTCTACCGAGCCGGGGGAAGACCCGGTTCTTTATGGCCACGTTGAGTTGTCACCACGTGGCGCGTTTGAAGCCCGCAGCCTGCAAACCTTCCGCCTTGTTTACACCGTCGGTCGATACGGTATTGATGACACCGGCAGTATTCGTATCGTTTTCCGTTTTATGGGCGACTGGGGTGATTTTCAGACCCAGGACCCAACGGCATATAACTACGTGACCGCACAGTCAAGCAATCCGAATTCACGACTGACCGTTGCTTACGGTAAGACGGCCCATCAACGACCATTTTTTCGTGCAGTGACGGTTCGGCTTCGTGGTGGCTACCTGAAAGAAGGTGACACAATCACGGTAGTTTTTGGTGACACCACTAAGGGCTCGCCGGGGATGCAGTTGCAAACCATGGCCGAAGCCGGCTTTGAGTTCAAGGTTCTGGCTGATGTTTGCTCTGTGGGTCATTACATTCCACTGCCCGAAACCCCGTACATCTCGGTAGTTCCCGGCCCTGCCCACTTGTGGCGAGCCGTGCTGCCGAGCCTGCGTCGTCCGGGTGAAGTATTTCGGCTTGGTATCAAAGCAGAAGACTTGTGGGGTAACCCGACAGATCTGGTGGCCGCCAGTTTCCGCTTCGAAGCCAACCTGCCAGTTGATGGCTTACCAGCAACCCTGGATTATCCACTGGGTGAAAAATCTGTGTCGGTTGACGGCCTTAGCTGCCAACAAGACGGCAACTTACGTATCCGGGTTATGCAGGGTGAGCAATGTGTTGCGACTGCCGGGCCACTGATCATCCGCGACGGCAAAGTGTCCGGTTACTGGGGAGACTTGCACGGACAAAGTGGTGAGTCGATAGGTATCACGACATCTCGCCAGTATTTCGATTTTGCCCGTAATAAATCTTTTTTGGATGTCACCGGCCATCAGGCCAACGATTTCCAGGTAAACAACGCATTCTGGAAATACCTGAACGAGTTGACAGCGGAATATCACGAAGACAATCGCTTTGTGGTTTTCCCTGGCTACGAATGGTCGGGCAATACGGCAGTTGGCGGTGATCGGAACGTATTCTTCCGACACGAAGGCCGGCAGATTCACCGCTCTTCCCATGCGCTGATCACCGACCGTTCTGATATTGCAACCGATGCGTATAACGCCGCGACATTATTCGAAAAACTGGCTGACGAAGACTGCGTCGTCTACGCCCATGTGGGTGGGCGCTATGCCGATCCGGCCCAGGCCCACGACCCGAAGCTGGAAACCGCGATGGAAATCCATTCGGCCTGGGGTACGTTCGAGTGGTTACTGACCGACGGTTTTGCCCTGGGTCACCGCTGCGGCGTGGTGTGCAACAGTGATGGCCACAAAGGACGACCCGGGGCAAGCTACCCCGGAGCCGCAACCTTTGGGGCCTATGGTGGTCTGACCTGTTTTTTAACCGATGACCTCACCCGCGACGGCATTTTTGAATGTCTGCGACGCCGTCATCATTACGCCACGACGGGTTGCCGCATGCATATGGATGTCCAGGTTCGCCTGCCAGAGGTTTCAACCCTGTATGAGCGTGACCCGGATGCTTTTAACAATCCGGTATCTCACCAGGTATCGCAGGTGATGATGGGCGATATTGTCCGAACCAAGGCCAACAGTGTCAGCCTTGATCTTGACATCGCCGCGCATGCGCCAATCGACCGGATAGAAGTGCGCAACGGCACAACCGTTGTACAGACGCTGCGGCCGTATAACGACAAGCAACTCGGCAACCGGGTTCGCGTCATCTGGAGCGGCGCGGAATACCGTGGCCGGGGCCGGCAGTCAACCTGGATTGGCAAAGCCCGGTTTCATGGTTGCCGAATCGAACGGATGGAAAAGATCAACGCATGGAACCACGAACGCCTGCTCCGCCAGAACGGTGCGGACGCTGTTGAGTTCAATGCCATCACAACCGGTAATTTTGGTGGCTTTGACGCGTGGCTAGATGAAACCAATGCCGGCGAGCTGTCAATTGACTGCAATCATGGTCAACTGAAGATTCCGCTGGCCAGTATTGGAATCGATCATCACGTGCTGGACCTCGGCGGCCTGGACCGACAACTCAAAGTCTACCGCCTGCCTGCTGAGAACACAGCCCATGAAATGACGGCAACGGTTGAAATCCCGCTAACCACAGGTAAAGACAACCCGTTATGGATCTGCGTCACCACCGAAGACGGATTCCAGGCATGGAGCAGCCCGGTGTTTGCAATCAGCTGATCTTTTTTCCATTCACTTTGTCAGGCTAAACAAGACCGACCAGGAACTTTTTAATGACTGTTGAGAACGCAGCCCCGACCAAACGCCCGAACTTCCTGTTTATCATGACTGATCAGCATCGGGCAGACCACCTGGGCTGCGGTGGAAATCGTATTATCAAAACGCCAAACCTTGATAACCTGGCCGCAGGCGGCACCTTGTTTGATCGCTTTTATGTCGCCAATCCGATTTGTATGCCAAACCGCTCCAGCATCATGACCGGCCGCATGTCCAGCGTGCACGGTGTGCGACATAATGGCATCCCGTTGAGTATCGACGACACAACTTTTGTCGATGTCATGCGCGATGCAGGCTACCGTACCGGGCTGATTGGCAAGTCGCATTTGCAAAACTTCACCGGCCTGCCGGCCGGAAAACAATACAAGCCGACACCCGGCCTGCACACCCCGCCACCGCATTTGCGCGATGCCGTTCGTAACCAGCGCAACGGCCCGGAATACAGCCTCGAGGACGTCACCAAGTGGACAACCTCGCTGATGGAACGCTGGCCACGACCGTTCTATGGTTTTGAACACGTTGAAATTGCCGATGACCACGCTGACCTTGCCAGTGGTGATTACAAACTATGGGCACGCAACCAGCATCCGGACTTCGACTCTCTGGTTGGCCCCAAAAACGCAATCCCAGATAAGCGGTACAACTCACCCCAGGCCTGGCGTACGTCGGTTCCGGAAGAGCTTTACTCGACCACCTGGATCTCCGACAGAACCGAAGCCCATCTTGAAAAGCTCGCCGGTGAGGATGAACCCTTTTTCCTGACGGTTTCTTTTCCGGACCCACATCACCCGTTCACCCCACCGGGAAAATACTGGGATATGTACAGCCCGGATGACATGGTCATTCCAGCATCTTTTGGTAAAAGCAAACTGCCTCCGGTGCTGGCGATGCAAAAAGCCATGCTGGCCGGCACTGACCCGCGGGACAACCAGGCTCCGTTTGCTGTCAATGAACGCGAAGCCCGGGAAATTTTGGCCCTGACTTTTGGCATGATCACGATGATCGACGATGCCGTTGGCCGCATTGTCGACAAGCTCAAAGCGCTCGGTCTGGACGACAACACAATCATTGTGTTCACGGCGGATCACGGCGACTACATGGGTGACCACGGCGTGATGCTGAAACTGTTACTCCACTTTCAGGGGCTGATAAGGATTCCCTTCATCTGGCGTGAACCGAGTGCCATCGGTGGCCAGCGACGTAACGACCTCGGTTCATCAATTGATATTGCGCCAACTATTCTGGCCCGGGCCGGCATCCAGTCGTATAACGGTATTCAGGGCCGCGACTTATTCAATTCGGCATCGCCGGATTCTATTGTTGTGGAAGAAGACAGCTCACGGTCGCTCATCGGCTTCGAGCGATTTCAGCGTCTCAGAACCCTGGTCACCCCGGACTGGCGGATGACTGTTCGAGAAGGCGAGCCGTGGAGCGAGATGTATAACTTGCAAGACGACCCCCATGAGTTGAATAACCTGTACGATATCTCCGAAGCACGCCCCCAACGGGAGCGGCTCACGGAAAATTTACTCCGGAGAATAATTGAGCTTCAGGATCACGCCCCAATGCCCAGTGGGCGGGCCTGACAGAGACAAAAACCACTCGCTGAAGGAGACGCAGCGATGAGGAAAGCGAACTTGTTGTCGGGTGTATTCCTGATGCTCCTGAGTCTGGCCTTGCTGTTCTGGATTATTCCCTGGCAGGTTGAAGAGACTTTTGACGGCGCAGTCTCTCCACGACTGCTGCCCCAAATTTGCGCGGCTGGTATTGGCCTGCTGTCGCTCGTATTAATTATTACCAACCTGCGAACCCCAGCTATCGCCGCTGATAAATCGCCACTGACCTGGCCTGATGTGCGTGCCGTGCTGACGATTGGTGGCTTGCTCGCTGTCGGCATTTTTCTCTTCTCGGTAGCCGGCCCTATTGTTGCCAGCACGGTACTCATTGTTGGCATCTTATTGGCAATGGGTGAACGCCGCCTCCTGCCGCTAATCCTGATGCCAGTTGTGCTGATGACTGGCTCCTGGGTCCTGTTCTACAAAATTCTCGGCACGGCTATTCAGTAAAACACATGGAAGAAATTTACGGAGCCCTGGCGACAGTCCTGACGCCGATCAATATTCTCTGGGTCGCTTTTGGCGTGACCTTAGGCTATGTAGTTGGGGTGATTCCCGGCCTGGGCAAAGGCACGGCAGTGGCGGTGGCTATTCCACTGACCTTCTACATCGCGCCGGTTTCTGCTATTGCCTTTCTTATTGGTATCGCCAAGGGCAGTACCGCGGGCAGCGCGGTCTCGGCAATTTTGCTCAATGCACCGGGTGAGGCCTCGTCAGCACCAACCGCGCTCGACGGCTACCCGCTCGCCAGGCAGGGCAAGGCACAAAAAGCACTTAAAATGGGCTTATTTGCCTCGGTAATTGGTGACTTCGTGTCCACCGTTGTGTTGATCTTGTTAGCGCAGCCCCTGGCCGAGTACGCGCTGGCCGTTGGCCCAATTGAACTGTGCGCAATTCTACTGTTTTCGTTAACGTTCATCGCCGGCCTGTCAGGCGATTCACTGACTCGCGGCCTGATCGCTGGCTTGTTTGGTGTTTTGGTTTCCACTGTCGGCACCGAGGTCGAAACCGCCGCTCTGCGCTTCACCTTTGATTCGCTCGAACTATACGACGGACTGAGCATTGTTCCGGTGGCCATTGGCATACTGGCCACATCAGAAATGATGATCCAAATGGGCAATCAACGCACTCTCGATGTCGAAACCGATCTGCTCAACAAAAGCAGTCGCTATGAAGACACCGTCATCCTCTGGAGCGAATGGAAAGCCTGCTTCCCGTCAATCCTGCGCGGCACGGCAATTGGTACCGTCGTTGGCATCCTGCCTGGTTTGGGTGCCAGCGTGGCATCGTTCTTGTCTTATGGCGCTGCCAAGCGGGCTGCCAAAGATCCGAGCCGTTTTGGCAAGGGCGCGCTCGAAGGCGTTGCTGCCGCTGAGAGCGCAGATAACGCGGTGGTGCCATCCAGCCTGGTACCGTTATTTGCCATCGGCATACCGGGCAGCGTGATCGCAGCAATCCTTATCGGCGCATTTATCGTGCAAGGGGTAACCCCAGGCCCGTTAATGTTCACGGAACAAAAAGAGCTCGTCTTTGGCATTTATATCTCAATGCTCCTGGCCAGTCTCTTGCTATTGATCATTGGTTTTTTTGGCCAGCGTATTTTTGCCCAGGTAGTACGGGTTCCGATGCGATACGTAATTCCGGTAGTGGTGTTTTTCTGCAGCATGGGAGCCTACTTGCAAGGCAATGGCATATTTGGGGTCGGCATCATGCTGTTCTTTGGCGTTGTCGGTTTTTTTATGCGAAAACTCGATTTTGGTTTTGTAACCTTCATTATCGGTTTTGTTATCGGGCCGGCTTTTGAATTGTCTTTTCGCCAAACCATTGCCTTAACCCATCACAATCTGTTTAACGTTATCTACCACCCGATTGCTGTCGTATTCATTCTGATGACTGTCATTGCGGCCTGGCGCATTGCAGTGCAACAACGCCGCAAACTGCGGGCTGCGACCCAAGCGGCTATTTCTGATCAGTGAATCACTCTTCAGTGAATCGCTCTTGTTAACAGGGTCATCCCAAGTCTTTTACGCCACGTTATTCATTTGTACGCCACGTCGACACCTCGGTACGCACAAAAACCTGAATTGCCTGAGATCAGTCGATTTGCTACTGTTTCGAACACACAACCAAGGAGACTATTTACTATGTTGCGCTCAACACTTATTGCCGCTGCCGCTGTAACGGCCGTAACCACTCTTGCTGTCAGCACCGCACAAGCGGCAGACTGGCCAACAAAACCCGTCACCATGGTCATCGGCTATAAAGCCGGTGGCGGCACGGACACCGTTGGCCGGGTCTTTGCCAAGGTTTTGAGTCGTGAGCTTGGCCAGCAAGTTAATGTTGTCAATAAGCCTGGCGCTGGTGGTGGGGTTGCCGCAATGCAAGTGGCCCGCGCAAAAAATGATGGCTACACGATCATGATGCTGCCATCCAACTCAGTCACCAGTGGGCCTCATGTGACCAAGAAAGTTCGAGTGACCGTCGATGATTTTGAATACGCTGGCATGTTGACTGCGTTTCAACCAGCGCTGGTCGCGCCCGTTGGTGCGCCGTTTAATACCTGGGACGAATTCCTCGCCTTTGCCAAGAAAAAAGGTGAGGTGACCTTCGCAACCCTGCACCCGTTCTCGCGTCTGGTTGGCCAGATCATTGAAAAAGAGAAAGGTATCAAACTGAATATCGTGCCCGTCAAAGGTGGTGCCGGCATGTTGAACGTGGTGTTAGGCAATGAAGTGGATCTGGCCTACTCCGGTGGCATCCACACCAGCCATCCGGACAAAATCAAAGTCATTGCCCCAGTTACTTCAGATCGCCAGGCAGCCACCCCCGACATCCCAACCCTGCGGGAACAGGGAATTCCGGTTGCTGCCAACGCAATGACCACCTTGTTTGCACCCAAGGGTACGTCGGATGCCATTATGAACAAACTGGCGGCTGCCGTAAAAGTCGCTTCGACCGACCCGAGCGTGATCGACATCTCCAATAAGACAAAATTCCCACTGCACTACCGCGACCGAAAAGCAACAACCGAAGAGATGAAAGCGCAATGGGATTCGTATAAAGCCATTATCGAAGCCACCGGCTATGTTGCGAAGTAAGGAGTAGCCATGTCGGAAGCCCCCATGTTTCAACCTCTGAAAGGCCTGCGGGTCATTGATTTAACCCAGGTACTCGCGGGCCCGTATGCCACCTACCAGTTGGCGCTAATGGGGGCCGAAGTCATTAAGGTGGAAAATCCGGACGGCGGCGATTGGACCCGAGCGGGAAAGTCTCTGCCCGGCCATGAAAACCAGGGGCTGGGTGCCAGCTACCTGACGCAAAATGCCAATAAGAAGTCGGTTGCTATTGATCTGAAGCAGCCTGAAGGCCTGGCATTGCTCAAGAAGCTGGTTGCCAGCGCTGACTTTTTTGTCGAAAACTTTCGCCCCGGTACAGCGGCACGCCTGGGCTTGTCGTTCGAAGACATCAAAGCGGTGAACAACAGGATTATCTACTGCTCGATGTCGGCCTACGGACAGGACGGCCCAATCAGCCACCGCCCTGCCTACGACCATGTTGTACAGGGCATGTGCGGCATTATGATGTCAACCGGGCAAGCCGGCACCGTGCCCAACAAAGTCGGGTCGCCGTATATTGACTACGTCACCGGATTAAACGGCGCCTTCGCGATGAGCAATGCACTGCATCAGTCGCGATTGACCGGCGAAGCCGTACGGGTTGATGTTGCGATGCTCGATTCGGCAATGATGTTGATGGCATCGATGCTGACCCAGTCACTTTCGCTTGGTATGAAACACGAAGCCAACGGCAATGAGGCATTCAGCCGCAGCCCCTCCTCCGGTGCATTCGAAACCACCAGTGGCACCTTAATGATTGCGGCCAACAACGAACGTCAGTTTGCCAGCCTGTGTCGCGGCATTGGACGTGCCGACATTCTCGACGATCCGCGATGGTCGACCCTCGCAGCCCGCGCTGAGAACACCGAAGCATTGCGTGAGGCCATCGCCAGTGCGATAAAAACCAATACAGCAGACCATTGGGAAGCCGCGCTGGACAAAGAGTTGGTGCCGGCAGCGCGGGTGCGCAGTATCAACGAAGTACTGAATGAAGGGCAGCTTCAGGCGCGGGGCCTGATGGTGGGCATGCCAATGCCTGGCTCGGATACGCCGGCATTTGTACCTACCCTGGGCTTTAAAGCCGATGGTGAAGTGGTTGCCCCTATCCGGGCGCCGGTGAAACTAGGGGCCGACACCGAGGCAGTGCTGACCGCACTTGGCATCGATAAGCAGGAAATCCACGCACTGAAAACCAAAGCCGTCATTGGCACAGGCTGACCGAAGATAGACCGGCCCCAAAGCCTTGCTACAAGCCGACTCGAAGCCAAATCACTTGCAACCCCATCACGCTGTATTCGGAGCCACAAAATGAATATCGTCGAAAATCTCAACGACATTACCGCGGTAAAAGCAGTCATGCAGCTTTATATAGACGGAGCTGATGGAGACGTCGCCAAACTCAACCAGGCCTTTCATGAAAACGCCCAGATGTTTGGCCACGTTGGCGATGTACGACGTGACATGCCGATCACCCAGTTTATTGCGGGGGTTGGCAACGCCGGGCCAAACCTGACCGGCCCGAATTATCGATTTGAAATGCCGGACATCAAAGTGGCCGGCCTTGCTGCAGTGGTGACACTGATTGAACAAGACTACCGCGGATGCGAGTTCGTTAACTTTTTCACGCTGGCGAAAATCAACGATACCTGGAAAATTGTCAGCAAGACTTATACGAGTACTGGCGGGCCGTTTAAATAAGCCTGTTATGAGCCCGCCAGCAATAGACTATGTGTTCTATTTCGCCTTGTAGTCGTCGTGGCAGCCTTTGCAGCTTTTGCCAACCGGGCCTAATCCGCCCTTCAGTGCATCGAGGCCATTACCGGCCACTTTTACCAATTCGTCCGCGGCCTCTTTGAAGGCTTTGTTTTTTTCAGTAATTTTCGGATAGGTAGACCATATCTCTGGTTTTGCTGAAGTTTTTTCGGTCAGGCCGGCAGCATCTTTTTCGGAACCTTTAGGCCACATCGCACCTTGCATGACCAGAGATGTCAGTTGCAGGTTGTACGCAGCATCCGACGCTTGCTTGGCGTCGTAGGGGATATTGCCCTTGGCCATGCCACCCAGAATACCCATGCTGTGACCCTGAATTTGCATCAAACCCTGGCGGGCCTTAATGGCAGAAGTATGTGGGCCTTTTTTTTCCTGGGCATGCGCATCAGCTCCCGGTAACGCGATCGCACCGGCTAAAAACCCAGCAGCAACAACACCAGAGAGCACTACTTTGGACTTACTCAGATTCTTCATACCATCCTCCTTCGGTTAGGTTGAGCCATTTGGCCCGACATTAGGCGGCCGGTCAAGTCACTAAATGAACACAAAGCCTGTGCAAAATTGCACTGTAGCGGTCATGCCATCTTCGTGACCAAATCCTGTGCTGCAACGACGAATTGATCAATCTGTGCGCGGTTATTCCACACGCAGGCATTAACCCGATGCGGGTAGTCCATCGGGGCCGGGGCCAGCGTTGCCGGGTCACGATTGGGGACCATTCCTGGGGCAAATGCCCCAGCTTCGGTGTCCGGCGGACGGGTCAGCCCGTTGTCACCAACCCCGCGACCTGAAATCCGAAAGCCGTATTCGGTCAGAATGCGGTCTTTAAATGCCAGGTTGATCGCTTCATCACCGCGTTGTTCTTTCCTGGGAAACGGATTGAACGCGATAATGCCCGACTTGAGCGCCGGATCGTCGCGTGCGCCAACAACGGCATCGTCACCAAAAGTAGCCGACAGCTTATCGCGGAAATAGTCACCGAGGGTCAGGTGCCAGGTTTGAATCCGCTGACGACCGGTGTCATCCCACACCCGGCAGGCATCACCCAGCGCGCGCCAGGCCGCGGATTCGGGAAAGCCGTAAGTTGATAAGGCTGCGCCAATATCCCAGTCTCCGCGCGAGCCATCGAATGGATATTCCCGCGCGTGCGAACGACTGATAAAAAACTTTGGAAGCTCGGTTGGATTGGCGGGCAGTTTCCGGTTTCGGATATACAGCACGCCGGTGCCACCGGGGCCACACTGCCACTTGTGACCGCACAGTGCAAAAAAATCGACCCCGGTATCGTCGAGCTGCGGATCAATCATCCCGTTGTAATGTGCGCCATCAACAATTGTCAGTGCGCCAACCCGTTGCGCCGCTGCGGCCAGACGCTGCTCCGGCATTCTCTGGCCAATTGGCCACACCGGTGATGAAAAAAATACTGCGCGGGTTTTCCCGGGTACGAGTTGACGCTCGAACGCGGCCACGACTTCGTCAGCAGTGACGTTGCGATGCACAGGCACACCCCATTGCCGAATGATCAAGCCATAACGCGCCGCAGTGCGCAAAACCGTTGTGATGCCCGACGGGTGTTCGAGTGGTGACACCAGAATTTCATCACCTTGCTGCCAGTCGATACCGTTGAATACAAGCGCCAGTGCGTCGGTGGTATTTCGCGTGATTGCAATCTGGTCCGCGCTGGTGCCGTAGCAATCGGCGATTGTTTTGCGCGTGTCTGCCGACGGTTCAACATAAACCGGAAACGGATCGCGCGCCGTTTGGTCCAGGCCGTCTTTAAAGCGAGTCAGTACACTGGCCGGCATCGAACCTTTTTGCCCGGCCATAAAGTACACAACCTCAGGGTCGAGCGAAAACTGGCGCGCGAATTGTTCAAAGAATGGCTCTTCCTGGGCAAAGTAGACATTTGCCGCTTCGCTGAGACTACCTGCTGTCATCACACTGATCCGGTCATTTTCCCAGAGAATATCACGGGGTGCCACCCTTCCCTGCTTGCTGACCCAATACAAATTAACCGTATCATCTGCCATCTGACAAACGCATGGGGTATGGAATGGATCTTGGTATCAAAGGGCGCAAAGCAGTGGTAACGGGCGCCAGTACTGGCATCGGGAAATCGGTTGCGCTTGGCCTCGCACGAGAAGGGGTCGAAATATTCATGAGCTCGCGGGATCAAACCCGGCTTGACGCAGCGGTGGGTGAAGTTCAGCAAAGCGGTGGTCTGGTTCACAGCCTGGCGGCTGATGTAACAACGGCGGCAGGCTGCTCAGCCATCGCCGACGCCGCGCTTGCCCAGTTTGGCACCGTTGATATCCTGATTAACAACGCGGGCAATTCGCGGCCCAGACCAGCCGGTGACTTTGACGAACAAGCCTGGTGGGATGAAGCGATGGCGCTGAATTTTTCGTCGACCAGGCGACTGACCGACGCCTTGTTGCCGGCAATGCGTGACCAGGGCTGGGGCCGAATCATCAACTTAACCGGTGCGATGACCAGCCCAAAATCGAATGCTGCCGGCCCCGCGAAAGCAGCCCTGTGGAGTTGGTCGCGAACGGTATCGGTTGAAGCGGCGCCTTTTGGGGTAACGGTCAATTGTGTCCAGCCCGGTCGAATTAATACGCCGCAAATTCTCGAACGACTGGTACCAACCGAAGCGGCGCGCCAGGCTGAAATCGAACGCGGCATTCCGATTGGACGTTTCGGTGACCCTGACGAATTGGCCGTCCTGGTTGTTTTCCTGGCTTCTGAACCTGCACGTTACATTAACGGCACTCAAATACCAGTCGACGGTGGCATGCTGCGGATGGCGATGCCGTGACGTGTTAAGCCGCATTTATCGAGGAATTCAATGCCTTCAATAAAGCAACCCGATATTGACCTGCGAAGCGACACGGTCACCCGGCCAAGCCCGGCCATGCGCGACGCGATGCTCACTGCTCGCGTGGGTGACGATGTTTACGGCGACGACCCTTCGGTTAACGCTTTGCAGGACACCGCGGCGGCGATGCTTGGCAAACAAGCCGGCCTTTTTTTACCGTCCGGAACTCAAAGTAATTTAAGCGCCGTACTGGCCCATTGCGAGCGCGGTGATGAATATATTATTGGTGATCAGTTTCATATTTATCGTCATGAAGCCGGCGGAACCGCTGTTCTGGGTGGCACGTATCCGTTTGTCATTCCTGTGACCAACGGGCTTGTCCAGGTAGCCGATATTCAGGCGGCAATAAAACCCGACGATGCACACTATCCACGCAGCCGTTTGTTGTGCATGGAAAACACCGTATCCGGCCAGGCAATTGCCGTTACCGATCTGCAGGCACCGGCACAAACAGCCCGCGCCGCCGGCCTGAAAGTCCACCTCGACGGTGCCCGGTTTTTTAATGCCGTGGTGGCAACAGGTACCCGCCCACAAGATATGGCTGATGTCGCCGACACAGTATCGGTCTGCTTGTCCAAGGGGCTTGGGGCACCGGTTGGTTCGGTATTGGTTGGCGATCGCGCAACCATCGCGCGAGCACACCGGATTCGAAAAATGTTGGGCGGCGGCTTACGTCAAGCGGGTATTCTTGCCGCTGCCGGCCTATATGCATTGCAACACCATGTTGACCGACTTGCAGACGACCATCGACGCGCCGCAAGCCTGAGCGCAGCACTGAACCAACTGGAAACTCTCTGGTTGCAACCGGTTTGGGTGCAAACCAACATGGTGTTTATTACGCCGCAACCTGGCTTGTCTGATGCCTTGTTTGCCCATTTGGAAAAATGCGGCATTGAATTGGGCAAAGCGGCGCCAACCAAGCGTCTGGTCATTCATCTCGATATTGACGACGACAAACTGTCTCGTGTCATTGAGAGCTTTCAGTTATTCCATAAGGGTCAGGTATGAGTTCACGAAAATTTAGTCAGGTCACCGTTGTCGGAGCTGGCGCAGTGGGATGTTTCTACGGGGGATTGCTGGCTCAAGCGGGCACCAGTGTCACGCTGATCGGCCGGCCGGCCCACGTTGATGCGATCAATACAAATGGTTTGCGTTTTGACAGCAAAAAATTCAATGCTGAATCGATTAAGGTCGCAGCGACAACACAGGTCGATGGCGTCGCCGGTGCAAACCTTGTGTTGTTCTGCGTCAAGACCGGAGACACCGAGGCAACTGCCGCCCAGATAAAACCTCATCTGGCCCCGGATGCCGTCATCTTATTAGTACAAAACGGTGTCGACAACCTGCGCCGCCTCAAGTCGGTTCTCGACAACCCGGTGGTGCCGTCAGTCGTCTATGTTGCCGCATCCATGGCTGGGCCGGGTCATTTACTTCACGCCGGCGCCGGCAGCCTGATTATTGGCAAGCCGATCGAAAGCGCTGACGATTATCGACTGACACCAGCACTGATGCAAGACCTCAGTACTTTGTTCGAAGCCGCACAAATACCCTGCCCGGTATCCGACGACGTTGACGTAAAACTGTGGTCCAAGCTGGCAATCAACTGCGCGTTTAATGCGATCTCAGCGGTTGGCCAGGCTAACTACGCGACAATTCTTGACATGCCGGCCGCCCTGGAATCAATGAAGCTGTCCATCAATGAAGTGGCTGCCGTTGCCAATGCTGCTGGTATCGGCCTGGATGCTGACGAAACATTCGCCACCATCTTGAAGGCCGGCAACTCGATGCGCCCCGCCACCTCGTCAACCGCTCAAGACCTGGTCCGCGGAAAGCTCACCGAGATTGACGAGTTAAACGGTTATGTCGCTCGGCGCGGCAAAGAACTAGGTGTACCAACCCCTGTTAACCATGTACTGCATGCGTTGGTTAAACTGCGCGAGACAGGGCTGAGCAACGAATGAGTCAACTAGTAACACTCATCTCTTGCGAGGTCGCGCCGGATTTCGACGCAGCGCGTACTGGCATTCTTGTCCGGACCCCTCGATAAAGGACGCGGCGCTACAGGATCACGGTTCCGTCGATAAGAACATGGGTGTGGCCACCAATGAAAATTTGATTGCTGGTTTCATCCGGTCGTACGGCAACGCGGCCATAGCGTTCAATTCGCGAACCCTGGGCAATTGATATTGGCCCGGTCAGGTGCCCGTCCGCACGCATCCAGCTGGCCAGCGCAGAAATCAGTGATCCGGTAATTGGGTCTTCACGCATGCCGCTTGACGGCGCCAGCATCCTGACCTCGAAGTCACACGGCGCACCGGACAAATGTGGCCCGATGAAACCAATCGACTTAAACGCTGGCCATCGTACGCGGGACGAATCGATGGCCAGTACGTCATCGGCGCAGGCCAGTTGAAATGCCTGCCACACTGGGCCGTTGTTGAGTTGCGCAGTCCGGACAATAGCGCGCGCGGGAATATCAAGCCGGGAGGTGATTGCGCTGAACTGCTGGGCTGACATCGGTTCAATTATTGTCGGCGGTGCTGCAAATGCAAGGGTGTCGGGGCCAACTTCGATATCGATCAGGCCAACCCCACATTCCTGGCGCACAACCCGGTCTTGTTTCGGTTGTCCGCCAGCGTGTAACCAGGCCGCGCAGCTGCCCAGGGTCGGATGGCCGGCAAACGGCATTTCACGTATTGGTGTAAAGATCCGCACTTTATAGTCAGCCCGGGCGTCGCTCGGGGGTAGCAGAAAAGTGGTCTCGGCCAGATTTGTCCATGCAGCAAAACGCTGACATTGCACATCGCTCAAGCCGTGACCATCAACAACAACTGCCAGTGCATTACCCTGGGTTGGTCGCGGACTGAATACATCAACCTGGATAAACCGCCGGGATGTTGGGTTCACCACTACCGCCCCGTTTCGACCATGGCTTCGATCAGCATCGGCCCATCACTGGCGAACGATTGCTCAAGGGCAGACTCCATTTGAGCCGCATCGCCAGCTACCACGGAGGGCATGCCAAAGCCTTCGGCCAGACCCGAACTGCTGATCGGCGGATCTTCAAAGTCCATTGCAATATAGTTCTCGTTTTCGTGGAAAAGGCGTAACCGTTCTTTGATAATTCGGTAGCCCCCGTTGTTGGCAATAATGTAGGTAATCGGCAGTTTCAGGTGAGCCGCTGTCCATAAGGCCTGAATGGAATACATGGCACTGCCATCACCAATAATTGCGACAACACGTTGTTTAGGTTTTGCCAGCGAGATTCCCACCGCTGCCGCAATAGCCCACCCAATGCCGCCACTACAATTACCAAAAAAACTATGACGATTCTTGTATGGCAGATAAGTTAACAAGGGCCTGGACGTGACCAAGGCCTCTTCAACAACAATGGCGTCATCAGGCAGCTTTGACACTATTGCCTGCATCAGCCAGTCCGGATTCATTGGCACAGCATTGCGCTTGTCTCTGGCTGCTTCGATACGGGCCGCGCGAATTGCGTTCCAGTTGGTTTTCTGAAGCTCCTGCCGGCGTTGTGCGGCCAGTGCACCAAGCGCGCTTCCGCCTTTCTCGCGGATTGCCGGATTCAGTATTGACAGCGTTTCTTTCAAATCTGCGCGAACCGCTAATGCAGCCGGGTCGTTCTTTGCCATTTCCCAGTCGTTCAAACCAATGTGCAGTACCTCGGTTGACCGTGGCAACGGATGAACCGGGTCGTAGACCGACATTCGTAGAATATCCGCCCCCAGTGAAATCAGTAAATCGTGTGGCTTGAGCTTGTCATGTACGGCCAGTTGATTGCGCGACAAGTCACCCATGTATTGCGGGTGCTGGGACGGAAAGTGCGCTCCGCTGGGCACCGTCTGTTGGTACACCGGTGCACCCAACAGATCGGCGAATTCAACTGCCTCGTCAAATGCATTGGCTGCAACCATTTCATGACCCGCCATGATGACGGGGTTTCTCGCGGCCAGGATGCGCGATACCGCTTCATCACGCAATGCGCTCCCCGGTACGGTATCGGTTCTGACCCGTGACGCACGGCTCAGATCCACCGGCCCCTTCAGGTTGAGAATGTCACCAGGTAAAGAGATGAACACCGGCCCGGTCGGCGGAGTCAGTGCAATTTTTGCCGCCCGGTGCATGATTCGAGGCAGATCCTCGAGTCGGTTAACCTCTACCGCCCACTTGACAACCGGCTCTGCCATGCGCAGCAACGGACCATACAACAATGGTTCGGTCAGGCCATGACCTTGTTCCTGTTGCCCGGCGGTTACGATCATCGGCGTGCCACTGTACCAGGCAGTAAACAAGGTGCCCATGGCGTTTCCAAGACCGGGCGCCACATGGACGTTGCACGAAACGAGTTCCCCCGATGCCCGCGCATAGCCGTCGGCCATTGCAACCACGACAGATTCTTGTAACCCCAAAACGTAAGTCATGCCGGGAACATCGCGTAACGCATGCATTATTGGCAATTCGGTTGTACCCGGATTGCCAAACATGTGGGTCACCCCTTCCGCCAGCAATAGTTTCAAAAATGCCTCACGACCCCAGATCGCGGCGTCTGTGGTGTCGGCGGCGTCCGATGTGCCTGTTGTTTTCTGCTGGCTGGCCAAGTAGTTCTCCTGCTTGTTAGATGTTCGGGCCCGACTACCGCTTGACCCATCGGGTTAGCGCATGTGTCATTGGCCATTCTTGTCGTTGATTGTTGATATCTTGTCACTCAATCATAGCTGGTGGCGCGTGGTCCTGACTTTGTCATTCAGTCGAACTGCCGGCAGTTTTGAGTCTGAACAAGATTCACAGGAGAAAATCGTGAAAGTCTTCATCATCACCATTCCCTGTCGGCGCGGGCCTGGTCGATGTACAGGTCATCACTTACAACAAGTTGGCCGATTGTTGCCATAATGCAAGTCGGCCTGATTTCCTTGGCCGGTTTTTTTATCCACTAAGGTATGAATAATGAGCCAGGACTTACTCAATCGCTATCCGGCCATTGAAGACTTACGCGCACGTGCCAGGCGACGGATTCCGCATTTCGCGTGGGAGTACCTGGACAGTGGCACGGGTCTTGATCAGAGTGCTGAACGCAACATGAGCGCACTGCAGGAAATTCGCCTGATGCCACGCTTTATGAAAGGTCCACTCGACGTTGATTTATCAACTGAGTTATTTGGCGTGCGCTACGACATGCCGTTTGGCATCGCACCCGTTGGACTGACAGGCCTGATGTGGCCCGGGGTTGAAAAGATACTGGCAAAAACGGCCGCGCGTTACCGCATTCCGTATTGCCTGAGTACGGTTGCCACCGAAACGCCGGAAACCATTGGTCCGGCTGCCCAGGGGATGGGATGGTTCCAGTTGTATCCACCAAAAGATCCTGACTTCCGGCGCGACCTGTTGCAACGCGCACGCGACTCTGGCCTGACAACGCTGGTTATTACTGCGGATACACCGGCACAAAGCCGGCGCGAACGACAACTGCGGGCGGAAGTCTCTGTACCGCCGAAACAAACA
Organism: Burkholderiaceae bacterium; assembly: GCA_049680625.1. Taxonomy (GTDB): domain Bacteria; phylum Pseudomonadota; class Gammaproteobacteria; order Burkholderiales; family Burkholderiaceae_E; genus JAUIAI01. The sequence goes on from JBAUID010000215.1 coordinate 31,946, forward strand.
TTCAGAACGTACTGGCGTGCAGCCATTCGCCCGGCATGGTCGATTGCAACCTTGCGCCATGGCATGCCCAGGTTCCGCACCCTGGAGAAATACGTCAAGACCACCGATATCGCAAAGATCGGCCAGTTCATGAATACCAACATGGGTTCGATTGACTGGCAGTACATTGAGCAGACCCGGAAAGACTGGGCCGGCCCCATGCTGATCAAAGGGATATTAAGCCCGCTGGATGCGAAACAAGCAATTGCCAGTGGCGCAGACGGCGTTATCGTCTCAAACCACGGCGGGCGTCAGTTTGATGGTGCACCCGCCGCAATTGACGCCCTCCCGGCAGTTGTCGATGCCATCAGCGGTAAGGGTGCGGTGGTATTCGACAGTGGTATTCGCGGCGGCCTGGATATTTGCCGGGCGCTGGCACTGGGTGCAAATTTTGTCATGCTGGGTCGTGGATTCATTTACGGGGTGGCGGCACTGGCCGAACGGGGTGGTGATCACGTCGCTGAGCTGTTACGCGCCGACATGTTGTCTAACCTGGCCAATCTTGGTTGTACCGATTTGTCCTGTCTTCCCGACCATCTCAACGAGGCGCGGGCCAGTGCCGGTAATAGTGCCGGTACAGCGTCGAGAAACTAATGCACTTCTCCCGAGTACAAACGGCTTTGAACACCTTGTTAAAGGCTGCCGATAGCAACGGCATCCTTGAACTCGACAGCGGTCGTCCCGGCCCGGTTGCTGCAATTACCGCGCTGACCCACGGCAATGAAATCTCCGGCATCCTGACAGCCGAACACATTGTCGCCGGCATTCAATCCGGAGTTTGGCGACTGGCGGCTGGCAAGCTGCAGGTTTTTCTGGCGAATTATGAGATCCTGCGAGACGCCACCGGATTTGAAGAACTGACCCGACACCGTGGTCTTGACCTGAATCGGATCTGGGGAGCTGACCGGCAGCCGGTTGCTGATGATCAACCCGGCAGCAACGAGTTCGGTATTCGCGAACGCCTCCTGCCCTGGCTAAGCAAGGCTGACTACCTGATAGATCTGCATTCGACTTCGTTAAAGTCAACACCGATTGGCATCTTACTCACCGACAGCCCGGGCACACTCGACCGGGTATGTGAAGTGCTGGACGTACCTTACGTGTTGCCAAATATTGGCCAATACCTGAACGGCACGGCGATGATTGAACGTCACCATGAGTTTGTCAGCGACCGGCTTGACAAAAAGCAGTCCGGGTCATCGGCTTCGTTTTCACTGGTCATCGAAGCAGGGCAACATTTTGACTTCAGCACTGTTGATCGCAATGTTGACAATGTTGCAGCGCTGTTGCAAATGGTCGATGTACTCGACGGCGCCCCCCGGCAGCTGAGCAATCAGGCGTTGCGATTGAACACGTATTTTGTTGGTCTCGCCGAATCCGCCGGCAACGTCATTGAATGGGTGTATACAGACGCTCCGGCCGGCTTTGACTTCATTGCCGGCGGTACCCACGTTTGCAATCTGCACGGCCATCCGGTCTACGCCGAAAACGACAGCTACGTCGTGATGCCGCAATTGCAGGCCCGTAATCCGGGGCAGGAGTTGTTCTACCTCACTGCCCCATTCTGAACAACAGCCTGCTATTTTACCGGTGCGGGAATCCCGGGTAGCGGGCCAACCGGATTCGCCGGGTTTCCCGGAATCGCAGGATTCGCTGGCGGCGCCTGGTTCAGGACATCGGTTAGTGTCCACCCGAACGGCTCGGAGTTGTGGCGAGTAAGTTTGAATTCGAACCCATCAAAGCGCTCGGACTCTTTCTTCGCATCGTTCACATCTTTCATTGAGCTGGGCTGAATTTTGATTTGCACCCAGGTGTTTTCGGGGTCAAATTTGCCCACCGGGGAAACAACATAGCGACGTTTATCCGCGCCAACTGTAGTCAACTCCGCACCGGACAACGCGCCGGTTGCCTTGCGCACATCTTCGAAAGACAAACCCGCTGCCAGGTTCGCCAGCCGCTGTATTTTCGCCGGATCAGCTGAGCCGGCGGGCGGCAGGTTATCGAGCACCAGTGTGTTTGTGCTGGCAGACTGTGCGAGGCGGATTGGCTGCCCCTGAACCGGCTTGATCTCCGCATTCAGAATTTTGTCTGCACCCAACTTAAAGAGCTCAGTTTCAAACCATCCCGACCGGGACCCGGGCAGTGGCACGGCACCACGCAGTAAATAAGCTGGCGGTGACTCGGTACGACGCACGAATACTCCACCACTGCTGCCGCCAACCGAAGGGTCGCGTACGCCAACTACCAGGTCAGCAAGTGTTGTCCCGTCGGACTGCAGGATCACCTGGGTACCACCGCCTTCAGCATCCGGCGGGGCCAGCTCAAGGTCTTTGTAGCGTTTGGGTTGATCGGTCTTGCGTTCTTCGATAGTCAATAAAGACATGCCGGTCAGCAAATTGCGAACAGCATCTTCGCGCACCGGAAAGCCACTGTCGTCAACAAAGTGGTCGACATCACGCCGCAGCTTTGTTGTTGCCGCCTCGTTGCGAATAACGATGCCGTCAATCGCATTCATTTTTCCGATCAGGTCCGGCAGGAAAGATTTACCGCGATCAGCCTGGGCAATGGTTGCTTGTGAAGACTGCACACTAATAGTCGCAGCGCCAACAGCAACTGCAGTAACGATCGCAAGCGTCATCAGTTTGGTGGGTGTCATCATGTTTTTTCTCTCCGACAATTTAATTGGCGGTCGCGTCATCGCGACTGGCTGACGGCGCCGGAGGTACCTTGCGCCGCGGGCGCCGGAACGCAAAGATCAGTGCCAATACAGCGATAATCGCGGGCACAACAGCAACGTTAAGCGCGGTCACCCAGCTTTTCAGCTGATCGACCTCACTACGCAAGTTGAACTGCACTTCGCGCAACTCGGCGCGGGTTGCCAGCATGGAAGAGCGAAACTTTTCGATCGCTGCCGTGCCTTCGTCGCTAAACAACTCCCCTTTCTTTGGCGCAGATTCGCGGCTCAATTCAACAATTTTTTTCTCAGCGTCCTGCAGTCGCTTCATCAGATCTTGTTCCTTGGCCAGATGCTGGGCTTCAGCCTGACGCTCAAGCGCGTCAATACGCTCAAACGGACGCCAGGCAACACCACGACCGCGTAAACCGGCTAACACGGCGCCGCCAGCCATCTGCTCGGCAGCATTAAGCACCAGGTCGCCATTATTGGCAAAGGCCTGGGCGACCGGCTGCCCAAGAACTTCGCGCTGCTGAATCCAGTTGCGATCCATCAACATGTCAGCGTCACCAAATAACATCACGTTAAGCGGCTGAGTTGACTCTTTGAGTGCCTCGCCTTCGCTGGTTGAATCTTTTGGCTTGCCATCGGGAAATGCGGTACTCAGCTTGCCGCCAAGCCGGGCAGCCAGAATCAGGGGCTCGCTTGTTTTCTTGAACTGCTTGACCAGGTCACTCGGATCAATCTGCGGATTCCCCGCTTGCATGGCCGGCAAAGTGCCAGATTCCGGCGACGAGATAATCAGCGGTTTCATGGTGACCCCTTTGCCGTCTTCAACATCGAAACTACCAGCTGTGGTCATGAATACGGTGTTGAGTTTTGCCATCACCGGGTCGTCCGGCGAAAACAAGGCCCCACGCAGACCCAGCCACGCATAGTTCGCCACCTGCATCTGTCGACCGGCGACATTGCGCACCGTTCGCAACGCCACCGCCGGATCACCAACTGCAAACGTTGGGTCGTACTTGACCCCCCATGCTTTAAACAACTTCTCGAGGTGGGAACCCGGGTTTTGAGGTGGCATGCCAGGGCGCATTCCGGGTTGCATTTCGGCATATGGATCCACAAACACCATCAGCGCACCGCCGCTAAGCACCCACTGGTCAATGGTGTACAAGGTGCGGTCGCTTAAATCCTGCGGGTGAATCAGCATGACAACCCGGGTATTCTCAGGCATCTGATCAATATCCCCGAATAAGGTCTGGGTCTCGAAAAACTGGCCGAGTTGCTCCTGAATTTGCTGGGGAGGCAGGCGGTTCATCGGATTGCCAGCCAGCCCGATGCCGTCAAATATCGCTACCTTGGGTTTCCCGGATCGACCGAGCTCTGACACCATGCGAGTCAGATCGTATTCAAGATGGGGTTCACGATCGGGAGCAAACACCGGAATCACCGCTTTGCCATCGGTAGAGTTAGTTCCGGCAACACCAAAAAACAAGGCGTCTTGTCCACCGGCGATGGAAAATCGGTTGATACCCAGGCCCACTGCCCGATCTTCTTCATCTGAAAAAGGTTTTGGATCGATGACTTCCAGGGTTAACTTGCCATTAGAAAGGCTAGTGTAGGAGTCGAGCATTTCTTTCACCCGGTTCGCAAATGCGGCGAGTTGCGGCGCCTTGCTGACCATGTCAGATGACATGAAAAACCGCAGGTGGACAGTTTCTTCCAGGCCTTTTAGTACCGACCGGGTGCCATCCGACAAAGTATACAAACGACTGTCGGTGACATCTCCGCGTACCCCCCTGCCATGCTGGGACACCAGCAGGTTAAGAGCCATGAACAAAACTATCGCCAGGACAACAGCGATTGCGACCAGGCGTGGTGAATGGGTTTTTTTTGCTGCCATTGTTTACAAAACCTCAGCGGGCTGAATCAACAAGAAAATTCGTGATAAATAAACTACGCAACTAACGGTTTTCGCAGAATGCTAGCTGTGCTTGGAAACCACGTTTTGTACGTTGATCCACAAGCACAAAACAATTAGCGAAAGAAAATAAAAGACGGTGGGTAATTCGATTACACCGCGAGTCATACGACCAAAGTTACTCACAAAAGACAAAGACTGCACCGCCTCGGTAATGGCTGGCGGCGCCCAGCCGCGAACGGATGCAAGCACAAGGTCGGTGCCAGCCATTGCCAGCAGGAAACCCACAATACATGCGCCGATAAATGCAATCACCTGGTTGCGGGTAATGGCCGAAATGCACGAACTGATGGCTAAGAAAGCGCCTGCCATCAGCCAGCTGCCCAGATATCCCGATGCAATAACGCCGTTGTCCGGTGAGCCAAGATAGTTAACCGTCCACCAGATAGGCATGGTCAGCACAATGGCCAGCCCGGCAAAAGCCCAACCCGCGAGGAATTTCCCGAGTACCAGCTCCCACGGTCGGACCGGCATCGTCATCAGCACTTCGATCGTGCCGGAGCGACGCTCTTCAGCCCACAAACGCATACCCAGGGCTGGCATCAGAATCAATAACAACCAGGGCTGCCAGGTGAAGAAAGACGACAAATCGGCCTGACCACGCTCGAAGAACCCACCGGCAAAAAAAGTCAGACCCGCCGATAAGGCGGCAAAGACAGCCAGGAAAATAGCGGCCAAGGGGGTACTGAAATACGATTTGAATTCACGGGAAAAAACAACCCACACGGTGCGTATTGAAAGGTCGGCGGTTTCCGGCTTGGCAGGATTTGTTGCTGTGGCTTCTGTCATCTCAGGCACCTCGGGTAGTGGTTGTGTCAGCCTGGGTAATCTGGCGGAATAACTGCTCCAATGTCGGGCGATATTCGCCAAAGCCGCGAACATGCATTTGTGCGTTCCGGACGGTATCAAAGACACCAGCCGGTATTTCACCCGCATCGTTCATACGCAAAATCAGGCGGGTCGTGCTGTCGGAACGGTCCAGGATTTCCACGGTTTCGACACCGGCTATTGCCTGCAAGCTGGTCGTCACGGCATCCGGGGCGCGGCCGTCCATCACCAACTCGTGAGCATTTGCCGGTGCATGCTGGCGAATTAAGTCGTCAGGCGTTGAATCGGCCACAACCCTGCCCTCTGAAATAATAATTGCGCGCGAACATACGGCTTCAACCTCTTCGAGAATATGGGTGGAAATAATAATTGCCTTGTTGGCGGCAATTTCACGAATGAGCTCGCGCATCTCGTGCTTTTGATTCGGATCGAGGCCGTCGGTAGGTTCGTCCAGAACCAGGACCTCAGGATCATGAAGCAAGGCCTGGGCAATGCCAACCCGCCTTTTATAACCCTTTGATAAGGCGTCAATTTGCTTGTTCCAGACCTCGGTCAGGTTAATGCGATGGGCCACTTCACCCAGGCGGCTGCGCAGGCGCGCACCACTCATACCGCGCATACGCCCGGAGAATTGCAGGTAGGCAGCAACCGACATATCGGAATATGCCGGCGCGCCTTCGGGCAGGTAACCCAGATGCTGTTTGGCAGTGACCGGATGCGACTGAATATCGAAGCCGCTGATACTGGCGGTTCCACGATCAGGTTGCAGGTAGCCACACAACATTTTCATGGTGGTCGATTTTCCGGCACCGTTGGGGCCCAGAAAACCCGCAACCTCACCGCGATCAACGGCGAAGCTGACGTCGTCTACCGCTTTAAACTGCCCAAAAGACTTGGTTAAACCACTAGATTGTATTAAAGACATTGCATCGGTTTCTAAATTGAACTGTCCATGACCAGCGGGTTTCAGCCGGCAGTCATGCTCGTCGGTGGGTGGGGATGCCTCTTGGCAGTGGGCATCCGAACTGAATTTTTGGGCATGGCCAAGAAATCACAAGTTCAAAGCCGGTCAAAAATGTTTAGCGAATTCGTAATTATGTAACAGAATACAAAGCTGGATTCTTCAGGGGCGAACGAGATAGTAGCGGTAATTCGGCCAGGGGGCCGAACCGTCAAGTTTGCGATACCCGTCGAGGAGGCCTTCCGGCTACTGAAGCGGCCCCTGAACCGGCACCCGCAGACACCAATTGTAAAAAAAACGAGGCAGATATGAGCGAAAAGCGTTGGGTACAAAGACCAGAAGGCTCTACATGGGGCGATTTTGGCCCGGATGACCAACTGGGACGGCTAAACCTGGTTGACGCGAACAAGGTTCGTCAGGGGATAGCGGAAGTCCGCGAAGGACGGACATTCTGTCTGAGCCTGCCGCTGGACTACCCCGGTGGCAACGTGTTGAACCCCAGGCGACATCCACCCCGGGTTCGTCCAACCATGCTGGACCACGCGCCACGCTGGATGTTCGAGGTTGGCGAGGACTTCCCGGACGCCACTGACGTCATCAACGATGACGCCGCCTTGCTACACCTGCAGTACTCCACCCAGTGGGACAGCTTTGCCCATGCCGGCAGTATGTTCGACGCCAACGGCGACGGCAAACCCGAGCCGGTCTTTTACAACGGCTTTCGCGGTGGCATTGAACTACCCCGGGCCACTGAAGAAAAAGACGGCTGGCGCAGCGCGGTTAAGCGCCTGGGCATCGAACAGTTTGCGGTTCACGGAATCCAGGGCCGTGCAGTCCTGGTTGACCTGCATGCCCATTTCGGTGACGAGCGCATTGCCGTTGGTTACGACCAGTTGATGCAGATAATGGAGCAGGACAAAGTCAGCGTCGAAAGCGGTGACATCCTGGTCTTACATACCGGCTTCTCGACCCGTCTGCTGGCCTGGGAGAAAAAGCCGGACCCGGACCAGATTCATAAGATCTGCCCGGTGCTGGACGGGCGAGACCAGCGATTGCTGCAATGGATCACCGATTCCGGAATCGCCGCAATTTGTGCTGACAACTACGCGGTCGAAGACGCAACCGCAGGCAAACCAGCCGGCCCTTGCGCCCTATTACCACTACATGAACATTGTTTATTCAAGCTTGGCGTGCCACTTGGAGAGATCTGGTTTATTTCAGACCTGGCGAAGTACCTGCGCGCCCAGCAACGATCACGCTTTTTACTCACGGCCCCGCCGCTACGCCTGCCCGGCGCCGTTGGCTCGCCAACATCTCCAATTGCAACGGTTTAAGCAACGAATTGGCCGTCGATAAGAAAGGCCGATGCACTAAAAACC
>JBAUID010000216.1:0-5817 GCA_049680625.1 Burkholderiaceae bacterium
GCGCAACCGAGAAGTCGATGCCGGTCAGGTTCGCACGTGGCTCCAGGATTTTCGCCTGTTGACCCAGTACCGGATACGCACCGCAGGCTTCACCGGTATTGCAGATAAAGCCGTCATTGTCGGTATCACTTCCGGCCACTACCACAATGCGCTGGGTGCCCGGCACCCGGTCAACCGTATACGTGTAAGTACCATTCTGAGGCTGAACTACCATTCCCTGGGCAACCGGATTGGCATCCGGATCATCGGCATCAACGACAAGGACGTAGATTGGACCGAGACTACCCGCACTATTGCCTATCGAGCTAGATGGCCGCTGAACCGTCACGGGTAAATCAAACGATCTCCCGCTCTGCAGCGCAATCCGCACATTGGCAAAAACTGTTTCACCCGGCTGCAGAACAGCACGATTCGCCGTTACAACATACCTACCCAGGCCCGAGACAGCATTAACACCACCGCTTGCAACACTAATCGCCGTTGAGTCAACCGTTACGCCGGTAACCACATCGGCGGTTGTTCCCGAGGCGCGTAGTTCAAACTCGGCACTGTTACGCGTCGTACCCAGACTGAGCGAACTGGGCAGTGATTCGATTGTGCCAGCCGGCGGCGGTGGCGTTGTACCACCAGACAACGCCAAGGCTTCTTCAACCGCTTTTTTGGCACTCAGTAACCCCCAACCTGTTTCGTTATCGCGCCCGGTCTGGCCAAGATCAATTGTTAACCTACCCTGGGACAACAACGCCAACACCTGGGTTTGGGTAATACCGGGCACCAGGTACTTCATTAGCGCAAAAATACCGGCAGCATGGGGGGTTGCCATCGATGTGCCCATCAGCATTGAGTACGACGGCACGCGCTGGCCGCGATCAAAAGTGGCCACCGTGCTGAAAATACCGTCTGGTAATCCGTTACCAGTGGTCGACTGAGTCAGATCACCGCCGGGTGCTACCAACGCGAGTTCTGCCCCGCCGTTGGAGAAAAACGAGCGATTATTCTGCGCATCGGTTGACCCGACCGCGATCACCCCGGGGCAGTTGGCCGGAAACCCAATTGGCTGCATAGGACCAGTGCGTGAACCGTCATTACCGGTAGCCACAACAATAATCGCACCATTCGCCGTCAGGTTACGGAAGTAATCAGCAGCACCCGTGCTACAGCTCGCATTTGCCCCGAGACTCATATTAATGATGTCAGCGGCTTCCGCCGGCAGACCTAGCGAATCGTTGGTCCTTTTCAGGGCAAATTTCAAGCCCTGGTCAATGTCATAAAAGTCGCCGCCGCCGTTCACGTTCAGCACCCGAATCGGCATGATCCGGGCCATTGGCGCTACGCCGGCACCACCGGTTGTATTAAAGGTCTGCGCCGCAATTGTACCGGCCACATGAGATCCGTGAAACGACGAACCCGGTGAGTCCGACGCATCATTGGCGTCCGCGTCAATGCCGTTACCGTCACCTGCGGTTTCGACATCACGCACAAAGTCGTAACCCTGTACCAACTGATTTTCCAGATCCGGGTGATCCCCGACAATGCCAGTGTCCAGAACAGCCACAATCGGGCGTCGCGACGGTAATGTAGCGAGCGCGCTTAAACGCTCCATCGCGGCGGGTAATTCAATCGCCTCGTAGTGCCAGCGCTGTTTCTGATATTCACGATCGTTCGGCGGAAATTCGCCAACCGGAGCGGACTGCAGTGCTTTAAGGCGCATGTTCGGCATTGCGACGGTATAACCTGGGGTCTGACTCAGCATCTTGGCATACAGCAAGGTGCGTTCGAGCTCGAGCGTGCGGGCAGATTTATTCTCCGCCGGCCCGATACCAATCACCGGTTCAGGGGTCGCTGCGGTGGTCGATGCAATAGTCGAGGCAGATGTCCTTGTGGCAGCTGCCTTTGCTGACACACCGGCCCGGGCCGATGTCCACGCGGGTAATGTCAGAGGGACTTGTAATACAGATGACCGCCCATCACCGATTGCGCCTTTGACAACAACCGGTGTCTGACCCGACTTTTTCGAAGATGCCGACAGTGATGCACCCGCGTCACTGGTCTGGGCAAACACCTGTCCCGGAATCACGTAAGACTGCAGCGAGGTTTCGGTGCTACAGCTTGATCCGGTGCCTGGCGCGCCAATCCGCATCAGGTACACCGTGCCGCCGCCGCCTAAACTGGTCGGTTGATATAAGGACGCGCTGATCTTGTAATTACCGTCCCGGTTGATGCGCACACATTCCGATGCGCTAACCCCTTGTGAGGCACCAACCAGGTCGGGCACGCCATTACCGTCGGTATCCGAATCGACATCATAAATATACAGATCGACGTCAATCACTGACGGGTCAGCAGAGAACTCCACCTCAACCACCTGCCCGGCCTCAAGTGAGACCGAGTAACGGTCAAACATGTCACCATTAGCAAAGCTTGGGCCGTCCGGACCTTCTCCGGGCATGTTCAAATAACCCATTGTTGTTGTCGGGCTGACCAACCCCTGTGCGGTGCTCAGCAAATCGTTGCTGACCCGACCAACCTGAAATGGATCGTTGGTATCGGAGTCAAGCGTATTGGTCTCACTCAGAGACATACTGCCGGACACGGAATACAAAGCCGGCGCGCTGCCCGGCGGTGGCGCCGGGGTTTGCGGATCTTCAAGCCGAGGCGGCGTTGGTGTCGGCGTTGGTGTCGGCGTTGGTGTCGGCGTTGGTGTTGGCGTTGGTGTTGGTGTCGGCGTTGGTGTCGGTGTCGGTGGCGGGGTTGGCGCCGGCCCGGAAACGGCTGTATTACCACCACCGCATGCGGCCAGGGAAATTGCCGTCAGAGAAGCGACCAGAGCGCTGCTGAGGTGGCGAAACGCCGGGCTCTGTGGACGGTTTTTTTCATGGCGCTGCATGGCGCTCCTCCCTGGAAATCACTCTGCTAAACTCAGACCCACTCAGACTTGAAATTCTGAGGCTAAAGTGTAGTGCAACTAGAACGTGAGCGCGCGAATCCGTCGCATTAGTATTCGTTACGCGTGAACAATCCGGTGCTGACAAGCGATCGTCATTTAATTTGTTTTGACCCTATTTCCGGAGTGTAAGTCATGCCGTCATTTGATGTTGTTTGTGAAGCCGATATGGTTGAAGTGCGAAATGCCATCGACCAGACAAACAAAGAAGTCAGCAATCGATTCGATTTCAAAGGCTCAGACGCCCGGGTGGAACAAAAAGACGAAGAACTCACGATATTTGCTGATGACGAGTTCAAGCTCGAGCAAGTCAACGATGTGTTGCTCAACAAGTGCGCGAAGAGAAATCTCGATATTCGCTTCCTTGACTATGGCGACATTCAGAAAATGGGGGGCGATAAAGTCAAACAAATTGTCAAATTACGTAATGGCATTGCAACTGACGCCGCCAAGCGAATTGTCAAACTGCTGAAAGACTCAAAATCGAAAGTCCAGGCCAGTATTCAGGGGGACTCCGTACGGGTTACCGGAAAAAAGCGTGACGATCTGCAAGAGGCCATTGCACTGCTGAAAGACCAAATCAAAGATTTACCTCTTGATTACAATAATTTCCGGGACTGAGCCCTCAGGCACCCGTAGCCGGCTGCGGCGCCTGGTCGCGGCGGGCCATCTCCCGAACCCGTAATTGCGCGGGACGCTGCAGGCAGCGCGTGAGCCATCGCTCGACATGCTCAAAGCCCTGCAGCAGCGCTGACGCTGGCTTGGCCCATGCGATTATCGACGCAACATTGACATCAGCCACGGTAAATCGCTCTGCGGCAATATAGTTGCGGTCAGCCAGGTGACTGTTCAAAACACTTAACGGCACGGCCAGGCGCTTTTCAGCCTGGGCCAGCTTATGCGCATCGCGCTGCGCTGGCGGACCGGCCACCCGCTGAAACAAGATCACCAGGGCATCTTTTTCGCATTCGGTCACCGACCAGAATGTCCAGCGCAGGGTTTCCGCCGTCTCTGCATGACTGGCGGGAGCCAGTAGCCCACCCAGCTTCTGGGCCAGGTACAAGGTTATAGCCATCGACTCCCACACAAGAATGCCGTCGTCATCAAGAACGGGGATATGTCCGTTTGGATTCAACCGCAGAAAGTCGGGTTGGCGGGTTGCGCCACCTTTGTAGGTCTGGGCGACATGAGCGTAGTCCGCGCCCATCTCCTCGAGTAACCACAACGGCCGGGCGGTGCGCGACGCAGCAATACCATACAGTGTCATCGTCATTTCAGACTCCCAGGTAGCGCTCTTGAACATCACTCGCTGCACTGAGCGCCTCACTACCCCCTGTCCAGACAACGGTACCACGCTCAAGAATAAAATGCCGGTCCGCCAGGCGCAGCAGGTCTTTTATATTTTTGTCGATCAGCAGGATCGACAAACCTTCCCCTTTAATGCGCTCAAGGCAGCGCCAAATTTCAGTACGAACCAATGGAGCCAAACCTTCGGTGGCTTCGTCCAGGATCAACAACAGCGGGTTGGTCATCAATGCCCGTCCGATAGCCAGCATTTGCTGCTCTCCACCAGATAGCAAGTTGGCCATTGAGCCGGCCCGGCTTTGTAACTGCGGGAACATGTCAAACACCCGGTCTTGTGTCCATGACACTTTTGCGGCGCGCCGATTGGCGGCCGCTACCTGCAAATTTTCACGGGCGCTGAGGTTCGGAAATACCTGCCGCCCTTCCGGAACTAAGCCAATACCCATCTGGGCTATCTGGAATGACGCTCGCCCAGAAATGGATTGCCCGGCAAATGTCACTTGTCCACGAGCTACCGGGTTGATCCCCATGATCGCGTTGACGGTGGTTGTCTTGCCCATACCGTTGCGCCCGAGCAAGGTCACAACTTCCCCCTCAGCCACATCCAGCGAGACGCCAAACAATGCCTGGCTGACGCCGTAGAACGATTCGATGTTCTCTGTTTTGAGCAGCATTACGCTTCCTCTCCGAGGTACGCACGACGCACCTCGGCATTCTCGCGAATCGCCTGCGGCGAATCGCAGGCAACCACGGCCCCCGACACCAGCACCGAAATACGATCAGCCAGGGCAAAGACTGCATCCATATCATGCTCAACCAGTAACATCGACGTGTCGCCTTTGAGTGAGGTCAGCAGTTCAACAATCATTGCTGACTGCTCAGGCCCCATACCTGCCATCGGTTCATCAAGCAGCATAAAACTCGGTTCAGTGGCCAGTGACATCGCGATTTCCAGTTGGCGCCGCTCGCCGTGTGATAACTTTGCTGCCAGTACCCCAGCCCGATGGGCCAGCCGGACCCGTTCGAGCGCAGCCATGGCCGGTTCGCGCAAAGCCGTTACTGCCCGGGCTGCATGCCAGAAACGATAGGAATGGCCGTCGTGGGCCTGCACCGCCAGGGCCACGTTATCAAGCGCCGACATCTCCATGAAAACCGACGTAATCTGAAACGACCTTGCCATGCCGGCGTGCGAACGTTGATGCGCCGCCAGCCGGGTGATATCGTGGCCATTGAAGAAAACCTGACCACTGTCCGGCTCAAGCGCACCCGACAATTGTGAGATGAGTGTTGTCTTGCCCGCGCCATTTGGGCCGATGATGGCGTGAATTTCGCCGCGGTAAACCTCAAGGCTGACGTCACAGGTTGCCGCGACACCGCCAAATGATTTATTTAAGTGACGCACTTGCAAGATGGCATCACTCATGGCCCGCCCCTTTGCCATACAAAAACCGAATCACCCCACCTTTAAGAAACAAGACACTCAGAATCAACGCAATGCCAAAAGGCAAATGCCAGTGAATCGCAAAGTGTTGCCATGCCTCGGGCAGAACCAAGTGCATCAGCGATTC
>JBAUID010000217.1:0-1890 GCA_049680625.1 Burkholderiaceae bacterium
GTATTGCGCGGCGCAGGTACGGGTGGGTGGCTCGCCGGACGGGTCTTTGTTCTGGACCCTGCCGTTTCGGGTAGGGATGGGTCGGGCAAGACGCATCTTGCTCACCGGTGAAGAGGTGAATGCGAACGATGCTCAGGCCATGGGCCTGGTTGATGAGTGCTGCGCGCCGGGTGAGGCACTTGAGGTGGCTATAAAACACGCCAAGCGCCTCGCCAATGGCCCGCCATTGAGTCAGGCCATCATCAAACAGATGTTTGCCCAATATCCTCACACGATGGATCACGTGCTTGCGGCTGAGCGCGATGCGGCTGTGCGCGCGTTTACGTCAGAAGATTTTAAAGAAGGGGCGACGGCTTTCCTGGAAAAGCGTCGCCCACATTTTCGGGGTAAATAATGAGTGATGATGTTGTTCTAAGTTCAATTGATAAGCGCGGTGTTGCCTGGGTTAGTCTGAACCGTCCGGAGGTTAATAATGCGTACAACGCAGATTTACTTCAGGCGGCACTCGACGGCTTACGCGCTATGGCTGGCGATGACAACGTGCGGGTGGTAGTGCTTCGAGGAAACGGCCGCCATTTTCAGGCGGGTGCTGATTTGAAGTGGATTCGATCTGTTGCCGCCGGCACCCCGCAAGAAAACGAAGCGGCCTCCCGGCTGACTGGTGAACTGGTGCGAACCCTGAATGAATTTCCGAAGCCTACCGTCGCCCTGGTGCACGGGGCCTGCGTTGGCGGTGGGACCGGGGTAATCGCGGCTTGTGATGTTGTGATTGCATCTGAAGATGCCACTTTTGCGATTAGCGAAGCGCGCTGGGGGTTGGTGGCGAATCCGATATTCCCGCATCTGAACGCGGCCATGGGCTCGCGTAACGTGCGCCGCTATGCACAAACCTGCGAGCGCTTTGATGCCCACACGGCTCGGCAATTAGGCCTGGTGCACGAAGTATGCGAAACCGGAAAACTGGATGACGCGGTTGCACCGGTACTCGAGGGTTTGTTAAAAGCGGGCCCGGATGCCCTGGCTGAAACCAAGCGGGTTGTGCTTGATTGCGCCGGCGAAATCATGTCTGAGCAATCGTTTGAGCAATTGGTTGGTAGCCATGCCGCCAAGCGTCAGACGTCAGAAGCTACTGAAGGTCTGGCCAGTTTTGTTGAGAAGCGCGATCCGTCGTGGTTTCGTGGGTAAAAAGTTTTATCCTGAATGGGAGCCTATTAACGACCCGAATAGCTAACGCAGTTCAGGTCGCGTGTTTACCACTGGTTATACGGCAGATACTTGCCCGACATTTTGACTTCAACCCGATCGCCTTTCGGATTGGGAACTTTCTCGACGCTCATCTCAAAGTCGATAGCACTCATGATGCCGTCGCCAAATTTCTCGTGGATCAATTCTTTGATCGTGTCGCCATAGACGTATGTAATTTCGTGAAAGCGATAGATCAGTGGGTCTTTGCTAACTGTTTCGGCGCTTTGTGCTTTCTTGGGAGCTATTTGCAGTGCTTCTGTCACCTCTGGCCCCAGGCCCAGGTAGGCACTGAGTTTCTCGGCGGCGGCGCCCGGCAAAGTGTTCTGTCCGAGGCAGGCAGAGACCACGAAAACATCACTCATGCCGCAGGCCTCAGACAGGCTGGCCCAGCTGAGCCGTTTTTCGTATTTTTTACCAAGGATCTGCTCGGTTAACTGCAGTTTTGTCATCGGAAACATAAAACTCTCCATTCATTGTCTAGGTAGCAGGTGTCAGGCGACACCAAGGATTGGGGCACGGTGACTGGTTTCATCACCTGGTCGTCGAATCGGCGGATTCTTTGGGTCGTAACGAAAGCTTGATATTTTTTCAGCAAAGTCTTCTGACCGACTCACCAGAAATTCGATGAGGTGATTACGCATTGGG
>JBAUID010000218.1:0-69627 GCA_049680625.1 Burkholderiaceae bacterium
TGTCCGGTAAAAGTTTCACCGGGCATGGCACCCGGGGCCAGTGAGTGGCAGGGCAGAAGGAATTGCGCAATTCGCCAGTAACTGTTGCCGGGGTTGGCTCGCCGCTCGCCCGCCAGCGTCATGCCGGCGGCATGGTCGAGTATTTCGTAGCGCGGCGCCCCATCGTTGTTAATCCATTGAGCGCGGTCATCTTCGTAGACCTCGCGAACGGAAGAACCGGGCAGGTTGCGGTGAACAAAAGAGAAGTGGGCAGTGTCAATTGCACCCTCGACAGCTTGCGCCCAGTTGCATTCCTGCAGTTTCTTGGACACGTATCGTGCATTGCCCGGTACCTCGCAAAACTCAAACAGATGCATAGGTGGTGGTTCGCCGGGACCCAGATAGGCCCAAATCAGATCGCCCGCCTCGTGAGTCGGATAAGTACGAATCTTTACCTGAGCCATTAGGTTGTCGCGGGCGGAGCCGGCAGCCATGTTTGGGATATCGACGCACTGGCCGTCCGCCCGAAATTTCCAGCCGTGATAAACGCAACGTAATCCACAGTCTTCGTTGCGTCCCCAGTACAAATCGGCCCCGCGATGGGGGCAACGTGGTTCGGTCAGCATCACCTGTCCGTCACTGTGGCGACAGATCAACAAGTCTTCACCGAGCAGGCGAATTCGTTTCGGGGCGTCGCCTTTCGTGGCGACTTCTTTGCCCAATGCTGCAGGTATCCAAAAGCGTCTGAACACGTCGCCCATGGCGGTTTGTGGAGCGGTCCGGGTAAACAAGATGTTGTCGGCAGGACTCAGCATTTTGGTTCCGTGTGATTTCGCAAGAGGTCAGAGTGCAATAATTGGCGGCGTTCGTCCAGCCTGACTCTGGCCGGGAGCACAATGTTGGCTTTGACGTTTTCGCATGAGAGCAGGACGATGACCGTTAATCTGAACAAACTGATTAAAAAACTGCGTGCATATTCCGGTGTCCCGGCGTGTCGGTCATTGCTGACCTGGATTGTGTGTCTGGCGGTGTGGTTGCCGGCGGCGGCCGCAGACTATCCGCAATGGCCGGTCAAACTGATGGTGCAGGCTGGACCGAACAGTACAGACTGGGCAACCGCCCAGGCGATAGCCCAGCAACTTAACAGCGACCTTGACTTCCCGATTGAGCCCGACGATCGCAGTAGCAAACAAGCTGACGCCGTTTTTGCTGCGCTGGCGAAGGCGCGGCCTGCGGGTCAGTTGCTGTTGCTGGCAACGGCGTCGCAATTCCTGACCGGGTCTGACTCAGGCGCTCAGTTGCTTGGGGTGATAGAGACTTCGCCAATGGTGTGTGCGGTCAACACCATGCGAAAAGTTACCAGTATGGAAGCCTTCATTAACGGGGTAAAGTCCGACGGCAATTTGCGGGTTGCGTCAGCCGGTAAACATTCGCAATCTGCGTTAATGGCTCAGATCAGTTTACGCAGCGCTGGCCTGCCGGTGACAACAAAGCTGACTGCGATCGCATTCAATTCTCCAGCGGCAGCAGTTGCTGCGGTATTGACGGGTGCAGCCGATTACGCCTGCGCACCGTTTCCGGTGGTCCGCACCCTGCTGGCGCAGAAGCAGTTGATTGCTCTGGTAGCAAGTTCGGCAATGAATGATTTGAAAGTGGTAAAGCCGATGCCGGCCTCGCCCGACCTGTCTTCGCTGGACAGTTGGTACGGGGTGGCGGGTCCGCCACGTCTCGATGCCATCGTGATAGACCGCTGGCAAACCTGGCTGACCCGGCTGAGTCGCGACCCGGTGTATGTTGATGCCGGAGCGGGCCGTGGGGTGCGTATCGGGCCGGAGCATCTGATGTTGCGTGCTCAGGCGCAGGCGGAAGTAAAAAAAAGGCGGGCGGCGATTTTGGCGCTCGCTGAAAAATACGGATTTAAACAGTTTGACCGGTAAGGCGGCGAGTTTTCTGGCAATGGTTGTCAAATTTTTCGACAAGAGTCCTGACCTGGCGCTGTGTGTTGAATCACAATGCATGTCGACCAGTCGCGTTACGATGCGGGAACGCAGCCGCGTGGTGGTTGCCCCTACGTAGCGATTTTGATGAACTCGGTTCCCCGCTCAGACGCACCCAAGCTGTTCGAATCATTACGCCTGCTATGCCGGCGCAGTTGTGGTGACGCCAGTCGACTGGCCATTGGGGAACTGGTCGCGGCGTTACGTGACGAGGTCAGCGCTTCAGGAGTTTCGGGTGATTATGAAGGTATTGACGAAGCATCTTTGCTTTGGGAGAACGTCAGCCGCCGCATTACGTTGTCTCTTGAGAGCTTCGACCGCGAAGTGGTTGCGAGGCTTGCCGGTGATCACTCGCCCCGACAGCCGATCGGCGCTGAAAAGAGGCTGCAGCAACTCGATGATCGCCTGACTAGTGCGATACGCTCAGCGCGGCCCCACGCGTATGCCCGCTATGCGCGTGGCGTAGGTTTGCTTAGCCCGAACCAGGCGCGTTCTGAATCGGATAATCCGCTGTCTGCCCGGGTTATCAGTCGCGCTTTTATTGCATCGGTTAGTGATGTGTTGGCGCGCCGAGCCGTTGCCAGGGCGATGAGCCCGGCTTTGATTGAGAAGTTAGGTAACACCCTGGCTGCAGTGTATGTCACCGGAGAGTCGTTTCTCGATGTCAATATTCGGTTTGATCCAGTCGATCCGATTGATCCGATTGAGATAGCCGATACGTCCATTGCTCAAATCCAGACACCCGAATCCGAGGAAGGCGTGCCGATTGATGATCGCCACACTGACGGCCGAACACGCCACAGCTGTGAAAGTAATGACTTGTCAGAACCGGCCAGCGATGAAACGCTTCGGACTGCAAACCAAAATAACCAACCCGAATTGACTGAATCAACTGACGACAATGTTGCGAGCCGCAGCCTGGGCGTGGATGCTGCCGAAAGTACCGCATCGAGGGAAAGATATGCGGGATACGCCTGGCATGCCGACCAGACAGGCCGGCATCTTGCCGTCTCCCCGCTGGCTGGCGTTCGTCAGGGAGCAAACCTGGCGGTACTGTCCAGCCTGCAGCCGGTGGCCGGCATGGAGCGGGACGCGGTCGCTTTTGCCCACGCAGTCGGGGAATTGCCGTACAGCCCGGAGAGCCGACGACGGTACTTTGCCCAGGTTCGTGAAAGCCTTGCTGCTGGCGGCACGAGCCCAACACAGTTAGCGCTTGTCGATCTGGTTGCGGCGGTCTTTGACTTCGTGGTCGATAACCGTCGCCTCGCCGATTCGGCTCGCCCGCTGGTGTGGCGGTTGCAGCAACCCGCGCTGATGCTGACTTTACTTGATTCGGCATATATTGGTGATGACAAACGTTCAGTACGACACCTGATCGAACACTTCGGCGCGATTGCGAGCACTTTTGGCAGCGAACTTATCCGGGGCAGCGAGCTTTACCATCGGCTTGAAACTGTCGTGCGAGCGTTCGAAGTCATCAGCAGCGTGTTATATCTTCGCGCGAACGTCCTTGCAATGCAGGTACAGAAAGAATATGAGCGTTGCGCGGCGAGTATGACTCAGCTGGTTGATCGAATCCGCCGGGAGCGACTGGCTCTTGAGTCAACACCGGGCAGGCGGAACCGCCGCGACTATAGCCGCCGCCCAGGCAGGGACGAGGAGCGCCTGGTGACCGATCAGCTGGCCACGGAATTATCGGCGCGACTACGGCAGAACGACGTGCCAGAGTCGGTCCGTACTTTTCTGGAAGGTGTCTGGCTGCGGCACATGAGAACCACGCGCTTACGCGATGGCCAAGACAGCCAGGCCTACCAAACGGCAGCCGGAGTCGTGGATGAATTAATCTGGACGTTGAATCAGAGTGGCGAAAAGAAGAGTCGGCGTGAACTCGCCCGGCGAATTCCGGGTTTGATTGACGAATTAACTCGTGGCATGAGGCTGATCGGGGCCAGGGAAGAAGATCATCAGGCGTTTTTTGATGAGTTGTTCCTGTTGCATCTGCACAAGCTGCGCCGTCGTCTCGCTGATGGCTCAGCTATGCCGGCGGCGTCAACTGTGCCGACCGCGTCGGCTAAGTCAGCAATGTCCGCGCATCAGGTGCGTGCCGGTTCGCCGGAAAGGCCTGGCATGGCAGAATACGATCTGGGCGACGATGTCCCCGTGCTGGATGACGCGCTCAGTGATGTTGGTGAATCCGATGTTGATATTCCGACTCTGGACGACACGTTAAGTGCCGAGCTGACCACCGTTCCTCTGGCCGTTCCTCTGACCGATGAGTCAAAACAATCGGAGGATGAGAGTGCGCGCGCGAGTTCGAGGATAGATTCACTGAAAGACCTGGCCTCGGCAGGGCTGACACCGTTAATCGAATTGCCGGTACATAATGACACCGGCGTTTCAACGGCAATCGATACTTTATCTGGCGAGCTGACCGATGCATCAACTGGTGCATTCACTGATGCGACAACTGCGGCCTCGATTGGTGTATCAACCCGGGCAACGAATAGCGCAATGGGTGCGAGTGCAACCGATGGGTTTTCCAGTGAGTCTTCCATCGGATATGCCAGCGGATATTCCACCCGCGTTGAGCTGACTACTCAGGTTGCTTTGCCAACCACCGACTTGATTAAACCAGCATCGGCATCTGCGTCTAACGACGACCAGCCGCTCGATAATCAACTGGTGAATAGCTTGTCTGCAACCGGCTTGAACGACCTGCCGCTTCGGCCTCGTTATCTCAAAGGTGGAACAGATGCTGTTTTTGATCGGATTCGCCCGGGCACCTGGCTTGAGCTGCATGGCCCGAACAAGCGAGTTTTATGGTTGAAAGTGGCCTGGCTGAACAGAAACCGCACGATGATGTTGCTGGTCCGGCATCCGGACGGGCGGGCGATGTCCCGGTCAGGGCGGGAGATTCGAGGGCTGATAGAAAAGGCCACGTTACTCGTGCTGCAGCGCGAACAAGTTGCCCGAATGTAAGTAAGCGGTGGCGCCCCCATTATTGTCGGCCCCTGGTTTTTAAGTGCCTGCTAGTCGCTAGCAGGGTTCGGACTGCCTTCATATGGAAAGGTCACCACGTGATCGGCAGCAAATCGTATGCCGATGAATTCGCCCAGCGCATGATCATGATGACTGGGTACCAGTGCCATCAATGAGTCGCCGCTGGGAAGTCGCAACGTATACATAAACGACGCACCCCTAAAAGCTTTTCGAATCACCCGCGCTTTTATCGGGCTGGCGTCGTCATGGATAACATCATCAGGTCTGAGCAAAACCTCGACCCGGTTTTTTGTGTCAGCCTGTGCCGTTGCCATTGATTGATCCTTGCGGTGCTCAATCGGCAGCTCCCCAAGTTCAATGGCTACGCTGGATTGCCCGTCGTGACTATTCACCGTGCCAGTGAGGAAACTCCCCTGGCCGACAAAATCGGCAACCCAGCGTGACTCGGGTCGGTGATAAAGGTTGTATGACGTATCCCACTGGGCGATACGTCCGGCTTCCATGACGCCAACAACATCTGCCATGGCAAAGGCTTCGTACTGATCGTGGGTAACGACCAGGGTAGTTGTTGCCGTGGCCTTCAATACATCGCGCACTTCATGGGCAAGCCGCTCACGAAGATCTGGGTCAAGGTTCGAAAACGGCTCGTCGAGCAGCAGGACCCGCGGTTTCGGGGCGAGCGCGCGGGCGAGCGCAACCCGTTGCTGCTGGCCGCCGGATAACTCGTGCGGATATTTTGCTGCCTGGGACGTCAGGCCGGTCAATGTCAGCATTTCGCTGACTTGCTCGCGCCGCTCGGTGCGGGACAATCGCCGCAGGCCAAAGCCGACGTTTTGTGCAACCGACAAATGCGGGAACAGCGCGTAGTCCTGGAACACGACACCGACCGGGCGATGTTCGGGCTCGATCCAGTGGGCCGGATCACATTGGTCAACCCGATCGATCAGAACCCGGCCGCGATTGGGGTGAACGAAGCCCGCGATAGTCCTCATTGCCGTGGTCTTGCCACATCCGGATGCTCCCAGCAGACAGCCGATGCTGCCTGGCTGGAGATCAAACGACAGGCCGTTAAGGACGCCAAACGGCGTAGTTTCAGACCCAAAACTGACCCACAAATCATCAACCGTCAGGGCGGCCGCTAGCGGCGCTGGTTCGGCGCGATCGCCGGCTGCATCTGTTGGCCGGGCGTGGCCGGAAGTGCTTTGTGCTTTTGCCATATGGGTGGGGTGGGCCATTGCCTGGTCTGGCCTGGAGTAGTCCTGAATTGCGCCGCAGCCTGAAGCCGCTGAATCGGTATTTCCCGGGGGAGCGGTTTACTGCGGAAATAACGTGGATTCACCGCGAAGTGGCAAGTTTAATAGACGGTGCCCATGCGTGTCGTCAATTTACCGAACTTGGCACTACAAAAAGTTGCCGCGCCAATGCTATACTTCGCCGCCTTAGGCGCGTAGCTCAGCTGGTTAGAGCACCATCTTGACATGGTGGGGGTCGTTGGTTCGAGTCCAATCGTGCCTACCAACATTTGCGGGGCAGTGCCCGGTGGATGCTGGCAAGCAAAATGCAGTGTGGTCAAATGCAGTGCGGTCGGTAGTACGGTGGGCACTTAGTACAAAGGGCACTTAGTACAAAGGGCACTTAGTACAAAGGGCTGCCCGGTGGGGCTGCGCTGTGGCTCCGCCATTTTGCCTGCCAACATATTGCTGCGCTGCCTGCACAGACTATATTGCAGAAACTTGCAGAAACTGATTGTACTCACTGCCAACCTGGTTAACTGTATTCCGTTGACCGCAACCTGCCACTTGTGACAAGCGCCGACTGACCGTGATCAAAGTTTCCCTGCCTGACGGTTCGGTAAAAGAATTTGCCCAAGCGCCTACCGTCGCTGATGTTGCCCAGTCAATTGGTGCCGGGCTGGCCAAGGCTGCGCTGGCGGGGCGGGTCGACGGCGAACTGGTCGACCTCAGTCATCGGATCGATAACGACTCAACGCTGCAGATTATTACCCCGCGGGATACCGCAGGACTGGAGATTATTCGTCATTCCACGGCGCACTTGCTCGCGTATGCGGTGAAAGAGTTATTCCCCAGCGCCCAGGTAACAATCGGGCCAACCATTGACGACGGGTTTTATTACGATTTTTCGTTTGAGCGCGCGTTTACCCCCGAAGACCTCGAGGCCATTGAAAAACGCATGGCTGACATCGCAAGCCGGGATGAACCCGTGGTGAGAGAGGAATGGGATCGCGATGCCGCGGTTGAGTTTTTTCATTCGATTGGCGAGAAGTACAAAGCCGAAATTATTGCGTCAATTCCTTCGGATCAGAAAATTTCACTGTATCGCGAAGGCGATTTCATTGATCTGTGCCGCGGACCCCACGTACCTTCAACCGGCAAGCTTAAAGTCTTTAAGCTTATGAAGGTGGCCGGTGCCTACTGGCGTGGTAACTCCGATAACGAAATGCTTCAGCGGATATACGGGACAGCCTGGGCGAACAAAGACGAGTTAAAGCAATACCTGCACCGCATAGAAGAAGCGGAGAAGCGGGATCACCGCAAGCTTGGGCGTGAGCTCGATTTATATCATTTGCAGGATGACGCACCCGGGATGGTGTTCTGGCACCCGCGGGGCTGGGCTATCTGGCAGCAGGTTGAGCAATATATGCGTGCGGTTTACCGTGATAACGGTTACCAGGAAATCCGTTGCCCGATGATTCTTGACCGCTCGCTCTGGGAACGGTCAGGTCACTGGGATAACTACAAAGAAAATATGTTCACAACGGCATCTGAGAACCGCGACTATGCGCTCAAGCCGATGAATTGCCCGGGGCATGTCCAGGTTTATAAATCAGGCCTGCGTTCTTACAACGATTTACCGATTCGCTATGGCGAGTTCGGATCCTGCCACCGAAACGAACCGTCCGGGGCCTTACAAGGGGTTACCCGGGTGCGTGGATTTGTCCAGGACGACGGCCATATCTTTTGTACCGAAGCCGATATCCTGCCTGAATGCACTGCGTTTTCCGGCTTGCTCCAGCGAGTCTATGCCGACTTCGGCTTTACCGAGATTCTTTACAAGGTGGCCACGCGGCCGGAAAAGCGGGTTGGGACGGATGCCCAGTGGGATTCGGCTGAGCATGCTCTGATCGAAAGCTTGAGGGCGTCGGGGGTCGAATTCGAGGTTACGCCGGGTGAAGGGGCGTTCTACGGCCCGAAAATTGAATACACGCTCAAGGATGCTCTGGGGCGGCAATGGCAGTGCGGCACGATGCAAGTTGATTTCAACATGCCTGAGCGCCTTGGTGCCGAGTATGTCGCCAGCGACAACAGTCGGCAGACCCCGGTCATGCTGCATCGCGCGATTATCGGTTCATTCGAGCGATTTATTGCACTTCTCGTTGAGAATTATGGCGGTGCGATGCCGATGTGGCTGGCCCCGGTGCAGGTGATTGTGGCCAACATTACCGATGCTCAGGCTGAATATGCTGCCAAAGTCGTTGATTCGCTGCAAAAACAAGGGTTTAGGGTTGAATCTGATTTGCGAAACGAAAAGATCAACTATAAAATTCGGGAACACAGCATGCAGAAAATTCCGTATTTGCTGGTAGTAGGTGACAAAGAGGTTGACTCGTGCCAGGTCGCGGTAAGGGCCCGGGGTAACAACAACCTCGGGGCGATGCCGTTAAGCACGTTTGCCGATCGGCTTCAAGCGGAGGTCTCAGCCCGAAATGCAGAGCCCGCCGCATGATGATTCGGCAATTTTCGCGCAGGTCCCTGGTTTGGGCTGCCCGTCAACCTGATTTGTCATTTGCTCAGCCGGTACCGGTCAACCGCTATCCGTATCTGCCCGTTTTTCGCATGTTTTTTTGTCTAAACCTTGGAGGTCAGTATCGCTACGACTCGTGCGCACCGCATTAATGAAGACATCACTGCTCAGCAGGTTCGCCTCAATGGAGTAGAAAACGAATCCCTGGGCATCATGAGTTTAAGCGACGCGATGCAGCAGGCAGAAGATGCGGCGGTCGATCTGGTTGAAATTGCACCCCAGGCTGACCCACCTGTTTGCCGCCTGATGGACTACGGCAAGTTTAAGTACCAGGAGCAAAAGCGCCTGCAGGAAGCCAAGGCAAAGCAAAAAATCATCCAGGTAAAAGAAGTAAAGTTTCGGCCCCGTACCGAAGAAGGTGATTACAAGGTTAAAATGCGGAACCTGATTCGCTTTCTCGAAGAAGGCGACAAAGCAAAAGTTACTTTGCGGTTCCGTGGTCGCGAAATGGCCCACCAGGAGTTCGGTTATCGGCTGCTGGAACGGGTGCGCGATGATTTGGAAGAGTTGGCCGTTGTTGAAGCAATGCCGAAGATGGAAGGCCGGCAAATGGTGATGGTTTTGTCACCCAAGAAAAAGAAGTAGCAGCACAATCGAAGTGGTTGGTAATTGCTCATTGATTAGCAGTACCTGAAGTTCTGTAAATTGAAGTTCTATAATCAGTAGTGAAGTTCAGTAGCAAAGAAGCACATAGCAAAGAAGTACATTGCAAAGAAGCCGAGCGGGGCAGTGAAGCGTTGGCCAGTAGTCCAACCCCCTGACAAGGTATAAAAAAATAGCAGGAAGGCATCATGCCAAAAATGAAGACCAAACGCGCCGCCGCGAAGCGCTTTCGTGTTCGCCCAGGCGGCACAATCAAGCGTGGGCAGGCGTTCAAGCGCCATATCCTTACCAAGAAGACAACAAAGCTGAAGCGCCATTTGCGTGGCTCTGCCGAGGTGCATGCGTCGGACGTCGCATCGGTTAAAGCCATGTTGCCCTACGCGTAAGGAGAGATAAATGCCACGAGTAAAAAGAGGCGTCACGGCTGGTGCCCGCCACAAGAAAGTCACGGCCGCAGCCCGCGGTTACCGGGGTCGTCGTAAGAATGTTTTTCGGGTAGCCAATCAGGCTGTCATGAAAGCGGGGCAATACGCGTACCGCGATCGGCGGGCCAAGAAGCGAGTGTTTCGTGCGTTATGGATTACGCGTATTAACGCCGCAGCACGTGAACACGGACTTACTTATAGTCGGTTTATTGCCGGCTTGAACAAGGCCCGCATTGAACTGGACCGTAAAGTGCTGGCCGACATGGCTGTATTCGATAAGCCCGGGTTTGGTGCAATTGCGGAACGCGTGAAAGGCGTATTGCAAGCCTGATCAGCAAGCCAGATCAGCAAGCCTGATCTGTAAGCCTGATCTCCGTAGCCGACCGTTTTGTCGGCCACGCCTTAAGCTGACTAGCCGGCCCGGTTGCTGACTTTGCGGTTATCGCCAGTCTGTTAGCCTTGGCCAGGCTCCTACAGGGGTAACAATCGTTGGGTTCACAAGAAACTGACGTCGATGCCGCTCTCATTGAGTTGGCGCGCCAAGCCATTAGCCAGTGCACCAACGATGCATCCCTCGCGGACGCCAAGGCACGATTCCTGGGTAAAGACGGTGAGCTCACTGTTCAGATGAAGTCGCTCGGCAAGTTGTCCGCTCAGGAGCGCGGACCAGCGGGCAAGCGCCTGAATCAGACAAAAAAAGCCATTGAAGCATTGCTCAACCAGCGTGAGGCCGGTATCAGTGCTGCGCTGCTTTCAGCGCGTCTGGCCGAAGAAGCGATTGATGTCAGCCTGCCGGGTCGTGGTGCGAGCGGGGGCGGTCTGCATCCACTGACGATTGCGATAGCCCGTATCGAGAAAATTTTCCGGTCGATTGGTTTTGAAGTTGCTGACGGGCCAGAGATTGAAGAAGACTTCTATAACTTTACCGCTTTAAATACACCCGAGAGCCATCCGGCTCGGTCGATGCATGACACTTTTTATGTCGACTTCGGAGACAAGCGTGGCGAAGATGGCGGTCTGCTTCTCCGTACCCATACCAGTCCGATGCAAATTCGTTATGCCCGAATGCATGAACCACCAATTAAGGTGATCGCGCCTGGTAAAACGTATCGGGTTGACTCGGATGCAACTCATTCACCGATGTTTCATCAGGTTGAAGGGCTCTGGATTGACAAGAACATCAGCCTGACCGACTTAAAAAGCGTTTACGCAGATTTTCTTGCCCAGTTTTTTGAGCGCAGCGATATCGATGTGCGTTTTCGACCTTCGTATTTTCCATTTACCGAACCGTCGGCCGAGATTGACATGCGGTTTCCAGACGGGCCGCTAGCCGGACGATGGCTCGAAGTGTCCGGCTCTGGCCAGGTGCATCCGCAAGTGGTCCGCAATATTGGCCTGGACCCAGAGATTTATATTGGCTTTGCGTTTGGTTCTGGTGTTGAGCGTCTCGCGATGCTGCGTTATGGCATTGGCGATCTCCGACTATTTTACGAAAATGACCTGCGTTTTCTTCAGCAGTTTGCCGACCAATGAAAGTGCCTGAGAACTGGCTGCGCCAGTATTGTTCCCCTGAGTGGTCCAGTGAAGAACTGGCTGAGCGACTGACAATGGGTGGGCTGGAGGTCGAAGAGTCAGAAAGCTTTGCCCCGGCGTTTTCGGGTGTTGTGGTTGGCCATGTGAAATCGGTTGTGCCTCATCCAGATGCTGACAAGTTGCGCGTTTGTGAGGTGGATACGGGTACGGAGACGGTCTCGATTGTCTGCGGAGCCTCCAATGTTGCGGATGGCGTCAAGGTGCCGTGTGCGCTGAGCGGCGCACAATTGCCGGGCGGTTTTAAGATCAAGCCCGTCAAAATGCGCGGCGTGCAAAGCAACGGCATGTTGTGCTCAGCGCGTGAGCTGGGTATATCTGAAGACCATGAGGGCTTACTCATACTTGCCGATGACGCTCCGGTCGGGCACGACATTCGTGATTATCTTGGTCTGGACGAACAAGTCATGACCTTGAAGCTGACGCCCAATCTTTCGCATTGTCTTGGGGTCTACGGGGTTGCGCGTGAGCTGTCAGCGCTTAGTGGCGCTGCGCTAACGGGGCCCGCATTTGATCCGGTTACTCCGACGATTGAAGATCGGTTGCCGGTGACGATTGAGGCCCCTGATCTATGTGGCCGTTTTTCCGGCCGGGTGATTCGTGGCGTGAATCCCCTGGCACGGACACCGCAGTGGATGTGTGACCGCCTTGAGCGGGCAGGGCAGCGATCGATCTCACCGCTGGTCGACATTTCTAACTATGTCATGCTTGAATTGTCCCGGCCGACGCACGTATTTGATCTGAACAAAGTGTCTGGCAGCCTGACCGTGCGCTGGGGCCGGGATGATGAGTCATTGAAGCTGCTGAACGGACAGACCTTGAAACTGTCTCCGACTTACGGCGTTATAGCCGACTCCAGAGCTGTTGAAAGCCTCGCCGGCATTATGGGTGGTGACGACACTGCAGTAGATGACAATACCAGGGATATTTACCTTGAAGCAGCATTCTGGTGGCCCGAGGCAATCGCCGGCCGTACGCGGATGCTGAATTTTTCCACCGATGCGGCTCACCGGTTTGAGCGCGGCGTGGATGCGGCAACCACGGTTGAGCATATCGAGTACGTTACCCGGCTGATTCTCGATATTTGTGGAGGCCAGCCCGGGCCAGTCGATGATACGGTTGCCACGCTTCCCGATCGGCCGCCCGTGACACTGCGTTTTGAACGTGCGCGACAGGTCATTGGGCAACCCGTGTCCGACGACGATATTTTTGGCGCACTGACCCGTCTTGGCCTGCCGTGCGAGAGGCAGCAGGCCCAGGTGGTTGTCCAGCCACCAAGCTATCGCTTCGACATGGCGATCGAGGAAGACCTGATCGAAGAAGTTGCGCGCATGTACGGTTACGACCGTTTGCCACTTCGCCCTCCGGTCGCTGGTCTGGCAATGCAGGCAGCGGTTGAGTCTCGCCGCACCGCGCTACAGGTGAAACTTGCGGTAGCGGCCCGTGGATACCAGGAAATGATCGCCTACAGCTTTGTGCCCGGTGAGATGGACAAGCGTTTGAGCGGAGAGCAAGCCATTGCCTTGCTGAATCCGATTGCCAAACCGATGGATGTCATGCGGACAACCCTGTGGGGCGGCATGCTCAATACATTGCAGGCCAATTTAAATCGACGGGCAAGTCGGGTCCGATTATTCGAGGTTGGTCGGGTGTTCTTGCGCGATCCGGCGGTCATCAGCGGTGACCTCTCGGTTGCCGGCATTGCACAGCCGAACAAGCTGGCCCTGTTGGCCAGCGGTGGGGCTCAGCCCGAACAATGGAATGGCGATAACCGACCGGTTGATTTTTTTGATGTTAAGCAGGATCTGGCCAGCCTCATGCCGGCTGCGCAACTCGAATTTGTCGCGGCTGCGCAACCGGCGCTGCATCCGGGCCGGTCAGCGCAGGTATCGGTGAACGGTAAACCCATTGGCTGGATCGGCGAGTTGCATCCGATGCTGCAGGCAAGTCTGGATCTGCCAGGGCGGGTAATCATTGCTGAGGTGGATCTGGATGTTTTGCTGGAACGGCAGGTACCGGTCTTTAGCGAGGTGTCGCGCTTTCCGCCTTCAATTCGCGATATTGCTATTGTTGTCGACGCCAGTCTGCCCGCCGATTCTGTTTACCGGGAAATTCGTTCAATCGTTAATAGTGAACGAAAGGCATCTGTTGTTCAAAACATAAGGTTGTTTGACGAATATCGCGGTAAGGGTTTGGAAAATAAAGAAAAAAGCCTGGCATTCCGGTTGTGGATGCAGGACATTCAACGTACACTGGAAGACGAGGAAGTGTCAGCAGCGGTTGAATGTATCGTTGCCGGGCTGGCGGCTCGTTTCAACGCGCGCCTCAGGTAATTTCCAAAGCTATATCTGTTTGACGTGACCGGTGGTTTGATCCGGGTCGTAAGGGTTCGCGCTTGGGTTTGCAATTAACCGGTGTTTCGTCGGTGAAAGTGCCGGTGATAAGCAATGGCCACTCATAACAATCAGACAATGAGGTAGAAAGTCGGGGCATGTCGGCGCAGGATAGTCATGAGCTCACGCATAGTGCGGTAAGCGAGTCTTTAAGCGATCAATCGCTTGAGGCTGATGTCGGCTTCACGTTGACGAAAGCTGAGCTATCTGAAATGTTGTTTGATCAGGTTGGCCTGAACAAGCGAGAGGCCAAGGACATGGTCGAGACTTTCTTTGGCGAGATTCGCGGTTCACTCGAGGCTGGCCAGAGTGTCAAGCTGTCCGGTTTTGGGAACTTTCAGTTGCGCGATAAACCCCAGCGCCCTGGACGCAATCCAAAGACCGGTGAAGAAATCCCCATTTCCGCGCGCCGAGTTGTGACCTTCCATGCCAGCCAAAAGTTGAAGGACCAAATTGATGAAGCCATCGGGCGTTCGAGCCTGATCGCTGACATCAAAACTGATTGAACATGGCCAATCCACCTGACGACATCGGCAGTCTGCCGCCTATCCCCGCCAAGCGCTATTTCACTATTGGTGAGGTCAGTGAGCTGTGCGGGGTGAAACCCCATGTACTACGCTACTGGGAGCAGGAATTCACCCAGTTGCGGCCGATGAAGCGGCGCGGTAACCGGCGCTACTATCAGCACCATGAAGTCTTGCTGGTGAGGCGAATTCGTGAATTGTTATACGAGCATGGTTTTACCATTAGCGGCGCACGTAATCGCCTTGGTGACCCAGGTGGCGGGGCGCCGGATTCAGACAGCGGATCCGGCCCGATGGCGCCGGCGGTGAGTGCCGAGGTTATCGCGGCGGCCCGGGCCGATCTAATGGCTGCGCTTGAGGCCCTTAAGATCGGGCCCTCCGTCATATCTGACAAATCTGGCAAATCTGACAAATCTGACGATGCGTCTAATTAGCGGATTGGCTCGTTCCGAAGCCGCTGATCTGCTGCGATACGCTGATATACTTCACCCCGGTTCGGGGCGTAGCGCAGTCTGGTAGCGCACTCGCCTGGGGGGCGAGGGGTCGAGTGTTCGAATCACTCCGTCCCGACCAATTGTTGTTTACTCCTGCTTTCTCAATTTCTGATTCTCAACGACGTATCAGTTACACCGCTGTACAAGGCCTGCATCACATGCCTGTCTTACGTGCGAGACTCTCATGTCTGTCGTGAGTCCGCTTGCTAGACGTCGAGGAAGCGATTCGGCTTCAGAAATACCGACAACACCAGCGCACCATTTGGGGCTACGGCATTGTGGATACTCCCGCCAGGGCGCCACACATACTGGCCCGCAACCGCCTCACCCTCGGCATCCACCAAACTGCCTTCCAGAACATAGGTTTGCTCGAGCGCAACGTGTTCGTGCTCGGGCAGTTGTGCGCCCGGGGCAAAGCGAGTCAGGGCTGTTGACATGCCTGTTTCCGGATCTTGCATCAGGATCTTGATATCGATACCCGGGAACGGACTTGGCAGCCACGGTAATGTGTCCGGGTCGATATATCGCGACGCCATCGCAGGCAGATTGTGGTGCGCTTCGCTATGAGGGGTTTCCGGTGGCATGAGCTGACTCCAGACAGGGGGTTTTGGGTGAACGTCGTCTACGGGCGACGCCAGAGCGTAAGAATTCTGATGCGGCTGCGACCAAGACTACAATGAAATACTTGAAATGGCCTCTCTACAATGAGATTTTTGCATGCATAACGTACTTCCCCTGCTCAAGAAAACCCAGTTTCCGGCGCTCACCAGGCGTTCAGTCAAGACCTTGCAGGTGAATCTGGGTTACTTGTGCAACCAGTCCTGTGTCCATTGCCATGTTAATGCCGGGCCGAATCGCACCGAAATGATGGATGCGAACACCATCGACGCTGTGCTTAAATTTGCACGTGAAAACGATATCAATCTACTGGATCTGACGGGTGGGGCGCCGGAACTGAATCCCCATTTTCGGCGTCTTGTCAGCGCTGCACGAGCCAGCGGTATCCGGGTAATCGACCGTTGCAATCTAACCGTCTTATTCGAACCCGGCCACGAGGATCTGGCGGAGTTTCTCGCCGAAAACCAAGTGGAAATTACGGCGTCCCTACCGTGCTACTCGCAGGACAACGTGGATGCCCAGCGGGGCAAGGGGGTTTTCGACAAAAGTATTGCCGGGCTTCAAAAGCTCAATGCCCTGGGTTACGGACATACGCTGGAACTGAACCTGGTTTACAACCCGCAAGGCCCGGTATTACCGCCGCCGCAGGAAGCCCTCGAAGACGACTATCGCCAATTTCTTGGCGAAAAATTTGATATTCGTTTTACGTCTTTGTTTACCATTGCCAATATGCCCATACAGCGCTTTGGTTCGACTTTGGTAAGCAAAGGATGTTTTGACGATTACATGGATGTTCTGCGTGGTGCGCATCGTGACGAAAATCTGGATGCCGTGATGTGCAAAGATTTGATCAGCATTGACTGGAAGGGTTTCGTTTTTGATTGTGATTTCAATCAGATGCTCGGGTTGTCGCTTACCAACGGAGATCAAATTCGCACTCATATTTCTGAGTTGACCGGGCGTGCGCTGCACGGTAACCCCATAATTGTGCGCGATCACTGTTACGGCTGCACGGCAGGTCAGGGTAGTTCTTGCGGTGGTGCACTCGCCGAGGAAGCGAATCTCGCCACCGTCTCCGGCGCTTGATGTCCGGTAATACGTGCGCGCAGGAGAACCCGGTGGCTGTTGCTGGTCGCGTTTGTCCACTCGACTATGCGCTTGGCCCGGATACGTTCAATCAGTCCGTAGCCCAGGCCGACGTGTTGTACGTTGCCGGCGGGTTGTATGGCAACCCGTTTGCGTTGACCGCAATCGAAGAACTGGTTGCTGCTGAGTCTGGGTCTGGGTCTGAGTCTGGCGACCGCGTGTTGCTGGCATTGAACGGTGATTTTCACTGGTTCGATACCGGGGCCGACTGGTTTGCTGACATTCATTCACGCACCGTGAGACACCTGCTGACCCGCGGCAACATAGAAACCGAACTGAGCCGCGGGGGTGATACGGAGGCCGGTTGTGGCTGTGCTTACCCCGATTCAGTCTCAGATGTCGATGTCGGCCGCTCAAACTCAATCATGCGTGACCTCGGCAAGACTGCCCGGGAGCAATTATCCCCGATTCAACTGCAGGAAATTGGTCGGTTACCCGCAGCTTTGGCTGTTGATGTCGGCCTGTCACGGATTGGTATAACCCATGGCGATGATTTCTCACTGGCAGGTTGGTCATTTGCCCATGATCAACTGCAGCAGACCTGGGCGCGTGGGCTCGCCGAGCGGATGCAGGCTCGGGGCGTGGATATTTTTGCCAGCTCGCACACCTGCCTGCCAGTCGCGGACAGCATCGATACCGGTAACAAAACGGTCGCCATTATTAATAACGGTTCCGCGGGAATGGCTAATTTCTCTGGCTCCCGATTTGGCCTGGTTAGCCGCTTCGCGCACCGCGATGCGGCTAACGCGCCAGTGCCCGCGCTTTACGAGGCCTGTATTGGTGACGTGATTGTCAGTGCAATACCGGTGCATTTTGCGATAGCACCGTGGCTGGCTTTGTTTGAAAGTCATTGGCCCGACAATTCTGCGGCCAGCCAGTCTTACCGCGATCGCATAGTTAACGGGCCGGCCTATTCGATTGAACAAGCTGCGCGTGGCCGTTTTCGTGCGTCCAGGATTGGCGCGAGTACTAAACCTATGGTCAGGCTGCCTGAGGCTACCAATGAGTAAAGAGAAAATAGTTTTACTGGTTGTCATACTTGCCGCGGTAGCCGCTTTTTTTGTTTTTGACCTCGGTCGATTTTTTACTCTTGAGTCAATCAAATCTCAGCGTGAAGGCCTGGCAGCGTCGTTTTCCGCGAACCCACTGACCTTCTCAGCCATTTTCTTCGCTGCTTATGTTCTGGTTACTTCGTTGTCGTTGCCTGGCGCCGCATTGATGACACTGCTGGCCGGTGCAATCTTCGGCTTGATCTGGGGTACGGTACTGGTCTCTTTTGCGTCAAGTATTGGAGCAACGCTGGCGTTTTTAGCATCACGGTTTATCTGCCGTGACTGGGTCCAGGGAAAGCTTGGTAAGCATTTGGCACCGATCAATGCGGGTATCGAAAAAGAAGGCGCGTTTTACCTGTTTACTCTACGGCTCGTACCAATTTTTCCGTTCTGGATAATTAATCTGGTCATGGGTTTGACCAGCTTGCCCGCGCGAACCTTTTATTGGGTAAGCCAGGTTGGCATGTTTCTGGGCACGGTTGTCTTCGTCAATGTTGGCACGCAATTGGCTAAGGTCACCAGCTTAAAGGGCATATTGTCCCCAACTTTAATTGCGTCTTTTGTGCTGCTCGGCGTCTTACCGCTTGCGGCCAAGAAAATCGTTCAGGCATTGGGGAAAAAAAATGATGCGGTCTGATTCCTTGTCTCACCTGAGCCGAAACGCCCGGTGTCAGGAAAATACTCCAGGTGACCGCCAGGTTGCTGTTTTCTTTTTAATGGAATGCCACCGATGATTGGTCACTTGTTTGGTCAAAAAGCAGCGGTTTACAACAAATTTCCCCGTCCCGCCCGGTTCGATCGCAACATCGTTGTCATTGGTGCCGGCAGTGCCGGCCTGGTCAGTTCTTTGATCGGTGCGTCAGTTAAAGCCAGTGTGACGTTGGTTGAATCTCATAAAATGGGTGGTGACTGTCTGAACTATGGCTGTGTGCCGTCCAAGGCGTTGATCAAGACAGCAAAGTTGCTGCACATGGCCCGGCAAAGTAGCAAGTACGGCATCAAGCGAATGGATGCTGAGGTTGACTTTGCGCAAGCTATGGACCGGGTTGCGGACATTGTTAAAAAGATCGAGCCGCATGACTCAGTGGAGCGTTATACGGGTTTTGGTGTCGATGTAGTCCTTGGCAGAGCAACTATTAAGACCCCGTGGTCTGTGGAAATTGCGCTGAACGATGAAAACGGCCAACCGACCGGTGCTACCCAGTTGCTGACTACCCGCAACATCATTATTGCCACTGGTGCTGAGCCCTTGGTGCCGCCAATTCCGGGCCTTGACGAAATGGGCGTGCTCACCTCAGACAACATATGGGAACTGCGCGAGCTACCGCGTCGACTGCTGGTCCTTGGCGGAGGCCCCATCGGATGTGAACTTGCCCAGTCGTTTCAGCGTCTTGGATCCCAGGTGACCCAGGTTGAAATGGTGTCAGCGCTGATGTCACGCGAAGATCCTGATATTTCTTCGATGGTGATGAATCAGTTTACCCGTGAAGGTGTTGACATTCGGGTAAACCATAAAGCCATACGATTCGAAAACCGCGGTGATACCAAGGTTTTAATTGCAGAACGTACCGACAACAATGGCGAGCTGGTTGAGATTGAATTTGATGCCGTGTTATGCGCTCTGGGCCGTAAGGCCAGGCTTAATGGCTACGGACTGGACGATCTTGGCATAAAAATCAGCAAGCGCCGAACCGTTGAAGTAAATGATTTTCTGCAGACCAACTATCCGAATATATATGCCGCAGGGGATATCGCCGGCCCGTACCAGTTCACCCATACCGCCAGCCATATGGCCTGGTTCGCATCGGTCAACGCCTTGTTTGGCAGGTTCTGGCGTTTCAAAGTCGACTACCGTGTGATTCCATGGGCAACTTTTACCGAGCCGGAGGTGGCGCGGGTTGGTTTGAACGAAACCGAAGCGAAAGAAAAGGGAATTCCATACGAGGTAGTCTCGTACGGGATTGACGATCTCGACCGCGCGATTGCGGATGGGGTGGACTACGGTGTCGTGAAAGTGCTGACGGTGCCAGGAAAAGACAAAATTCTCGGCGTCACTATCGCCGGGGAACATGCCGGCGATTTGATTGCTGAATTTGTGACCGCGATGAAGTACAACCTGGGTCTGAAGAAAATTATGGGCACGATTCATATTTACCCGACCCTTGTTGAGTCCAACAAATACGCGGCCGGTGAATGGCAAAAAGCCCATATTCCCGAAAAACTATTGAGTTATGTCCGGCGGCTCCATGACTGGGAACGGAGCTAAGTGGTTGTAGTCAACCGGGTAAGGTAATAAAACGTTAAAGGCTGACTGGAGGCGATTATGGGTATTGATTTTGATCAACAAGGTTTGCGCCGCGGGTACCGAAACGACAACCATTCACTGAGGAGCCTTTGTGGCCGGCGTATTGTGCGTTTATTGGTGTCCCTTGGCCTGGTGATGTCATCGGTCACGGCGTTTGCGCTGGACCATGAGTATGCCGCTTTAAATGAGTTACTCGCAAAGCATGTGAAGTGGGATGCCAAAGGTGTCGCCAGTGCTGTGGACTACGCCGGTTTCGCCCGCGATCAGCCCAAGCTGGATACGGTGACCCAGGAAATGTCAGCAGTCACCCGTGCCCAGTACAACCAGTTCAGCCGCGACCGCAAACTGGCATTTTTGATCAATGCCTACAACGCATTCACCATTCAATTAATTTTGACAAAGTACCCAGATCTCAAATCGATCAAAGATCTTGGCAGCTTGTTTCGTTCGCCGTGGAAAAAAAACTTCTTCAAGCTACTGGATGATGATCGAAATCTCGACTGGATCGAACACACGATGATTCGGGCGCCTGGGGTGTTTGGTGAGCCAAGAATTCACTTTGTGGTTAATTGTGCGTCAATCGGATGCCCGGCACTGCGCCCCGAAGCCATGATTGCATCAAGGCTCAATGCTCAGCTGGCGGACAGCACCCGGCGATTTTTCAGTGATCGTAGCCGTAACCGTTTTGATGCCACCAGTGGGGAGTTACAAGTGACCAAACTGCTTGATTGGTATGGTGAAGACTTCCGGCCGGAGAAAAAGTTTCTCGCCACGTACGCAAAGCAGCTTGCCGATTCAGCGGCAGACCAGGCCAGAATCCGCAGTGGTGACTTCAGTATTTCTTTTCTTGACTATGATTGGACGCTAAATCGCCAATAGTCCAATAATCGCCTGCGATAGTCTTCGATCGTCTATTAGAAGCTTCTTGCGGCTGCCCCGAATCCAGTGTCCGACATTCACGATCCACACCGCGAACGAAGCCACGATCGAAGCCGGCAACAAGAGGCCGACCTGCTGGTTGTCATTCCGTGCTTGAATGAAGCTCTGAACATTGGTGTTATCGTGGCGTCAGTTATTCGTTGCGGTGCTGTTTGTGTGGTTTGTGACGGTGGCAGCTCGGACAATACAGCAGCGCAGGCCGCAGCT
Source organism: Burkholderiaceae bacterium (assembly GCA_049680625.1). GTDB lineage: Bacteria > Pseudomonadota > Gammaproteobacteria > Burkholderiales > Burkholderiaceae_E > JAUIAI01. Next base: position 21,095 of record JBAUID010000218.1, read on the forward strand.
GCAGGCGCATCAGTCATAAAAGCGGGGCCTGGAAGGGCTACGCAGATGAACGCTGGTGCGCAGTTTGGGTTTGAGTGCTTTCCAAATTCGCGATGGCTGCTTTTCCTTCATGCCGACGTTGGCCTGCCGGTTGTCAACGACATCCAGGTGACGGCCACTCAGGCGACACACTGGGTTGCACTGACTGCCGGGGCATCTCGTGAGTGGGCTCGTTTTGACATCCGCCTGGTCGCCAGTACCGGCGGCGGGAAAGGATGGTATCGATGGCAAGAGCGGTATAGCGCGGCACTTTTACCAATCGTGAGCCGGTTGATGAACTGGCGCAGCGCACTGACTGGCATCTGTACCGGTGATCAGGGTTTACTGGTGACTCGTGAAATGTTTGTCCGGGTGGAGGGGTTCCCGGCAATTGCGCTGATGGAAGATATCGAGATTTCGCGTCGACTGAAAGCGGTCGCTGGTCGGCCATTTCGGTTGCGCGATCAATTACACGTGTCAGCGCGGCGCTGGGAACGCGACGGAATTTTCAGAACTATTCTGTCGATGTGGTGGACGCGATTGCGCTACTTTACCGGCACGCCACCAGATGTGCTGCACAAGTCTTACTATGGCAAACAGTGATCCGATGGCGTCAACGGCCTGCCTGATTTTGTTCGCACGCGAGCCCGAACTGGGTCGGGTCAAGCAGCGTCTCGCTGCTGACATTGGTCCGCAGGCAGCGCTGGCTGTCTACCGGCGCTTACTCGAGCGAAGCCTGCGCTTGTCACGCTCTTTCGTGCGTCATGGTTACGCCTCGTCTGCCGGCTCCGGGCGAACTGATTGTCGACTGATAGTCAGCAGTTTTGAGGACGGGCAGGGCAGGTTGCGGCAATTTTGCCGGCGGACAAACACGGCTTTCCGGGTTCAATGTGGCAATGATCTTGGGCAGCGGATGCACAGCGCCATTGATGAGGCGGCTCGTGACGCAGATGGCCCTGTTGTCCTCATCGGATCTGATTGTCCCGGGCTGGGTATGACCGACTTGCGTGCGGCGTTTGATGCGCTACAGCGGGTGGACGTGGTGATCTCACCGACCCTGGATGGCGGCTACGGTCTTATCGGGGTACGCAACAATCATCGTGAGTTGTTTAGAGAAATCCCCTGGGGTTCCGACCAAGTAGCTGCACTCACCCGCATGCGTGCGCGGTGTCTAGGTCTGCAGATTCATAACCTGCGTGATCAAGCTGATATCGATTTTGTAGCAGATTGGCGCGCCTGGTGCGCTCAGCGGCAAGAAAAACAACTCTGTGAATTTCAATGGGACCAAAGCGCATGTTGATCGATTCGGACCGAAGTGGAAGCTGGCGATTCAAACGATTCAAGCGAATGGCGACAAAGTACCCGCTGTTTCCCTTGTACTTTGCCCCGATGCCGATGCCGACGCCAATGCGGTTGGTGCGTTACTTGTTAAGCGTTCTGTTCGTTACGAGTGCGCTCTCGACAAGCGTTGCCGCTGAAAATGCGCTGACTCGGTTCTCCGACTTGCCTGCTGGCGGGTTGGCTCCAGGCAGTATGTGGGTGCACCAGCCAGTTGGAAAGATCGCACCGAACACCGCCAGCATCCAGTCGTCCGGCTCTGGCAAGTCGTACCTGCAAATCCACTCCAAGGGTTCAGCATCCGCCTGGTCTCATGCGGTGCCGGTGCCGATTAACGGGGCAACAAAACTAACCTGGCAGTGGTTTGTCCGTGGGGCTCCGGGGCGAAGTCAGCTCAATGACAAAGCTTCGGATGATTTTGCCGCCCGTTTGTACGTTGTTTTTGACTATCCGTTGAGTAAGGTGCCTTTTGGTCAGCGTCTCGGTATCCGTATTGCCCGGGCGATTTACGGTGACCTGCCAGCGGCTGCGCTATGTTATGTCTGGCTTCCTGGTGGCAAAGCAGGGGAACTGGCACCATCGCCGTATACCGGCAGAGTAAAAATGCTGGTGGCCAACTCCCAGGCCAGTGGCTCGGGATGGCAGCGTCAGCAGCGTGATTTGCTAACCGACTTTCAGCGTGCATTTGGCGAGGAGTTTGGCCCCGGTATGCCGCCAATAAAGGCGATTGTGGTCTCTGCTGATACCGACCAAAGCGGTGGCCAGGTTGACGCTGCATTTGCGGACGTGGTACTTGGCAATTAAGTCGTGGCCAGGGGTATTTGCTCTTCACGGTCAAACAACTGGCGCAGCGGGACGGCACGGCCCAGGAAGTCTCCTTGGAAGTGCCCAACGCCGATGGCTCTGAGCCGATCGTAAACATCTTGTGTCTGTACATGCTCAGCCACGGTTTGAATGTTCAGGCGCCGCGCTACCCGAACAGTTGCCTGGACAATCTCTTCGTCGATTGCATTACTGGCGAGATTGCGAATGAATGAACCGTCAATCTTTAAATAGTCCGGGGCAAAACGTTTAAGGTATTCAAAAGTGGCCAGGCCGACGCCAAAGTCATCGAGTGCAATTCCAAACCCGGCAGACTTCAATTCGGCAACCAGGCGTGAAGCCGCTGCCGGGTTTCGAATTGCCTCGCTTTCGGTAATTTCGAACACAATGCGCGACGGATCAATCCCGGATTTTTGGCGTTCGTCGCGAATAAAGGAGCCGATCAGTCCGTCACTCATGGTCATACCAGACAGATTGATCGAACATTTAGCCGTGCGTCCCTGGGCAACCGGGTTTCGGGCGAGCCAGGTAAAGACCTTGGTAATCACGCCCCGATCGAGAGTTGAGGTCATATGCGACTTTGCGGCCAGGGAAAGGAAGTCGTTGGGCTGAATCAAGCTGCCGTCCCGGTCAATAAGTCGAACCAAAACCTCGTAAGACAGTTGATTCAACTGGCTGGCGCTACTTACGATCGGTTGGGCGAAGATTTCAAACCGGCGCTCTCGAATCGCCTCTCTAACGAGTTCTATTCGCGCCTGCTGCGAGCGCCGCGCATCGACAATTGACTGGGCCAGTGGTTCAACGAACAAACGCGGGTCGTGTACGCTATTGGCAATTGTTTGTGCCTCTGCCAGCGACAGCAGGCAGTCTTCGCTGCTGGTTTGGGCATTGCGGTCGATTAACAAACCCCCGATGCTCGGTTGCAGTCGCAAAACTCCGTTGTCAGTGTGAAACAATTGACCGTTAAAAGTCGAATAGATGTCTCGTGCGGTGGCGCGTACTTCGCTCTGAGATTCTGTGTGGACGAGTAAGGCGTATCGCCCCGCGGACAGGCGAGCCGCCGCCACCTGGCCGGGTTGCCGTGTGAGTGCTGCCGCAACCGATTTTTCGAGGTCGAGCGCCGCCAATGGGCCACATAAGTCGTTGAGCGTATCGAAATTGGTAATGTGCAGACCAATTAACCCGTAGTGTCGCCGACTGGGTTGTTCGATCGCTTTGTTCAGATCGGCAATCAGTCCGCGGTCGTTCAACAGACCGGTTGACATATCCTGGCGCGCCTGTTGCCGCAAACCGTCCATTGCCTGGCGACGGTCGGACGCAACGGCGTGCAGGAGGATCGCAACCAGGGTGGCGACAAACATTAGTACGGACACTTCGACATAAGGCGGGCCGCCTGCATTCGGGGCTGACAACTGAATTGCGCGCCCAATGAAAATCAGGCTGGTGCTCGCCAGCAAGGTGATCGCCAGAGTTTTTTCCGTGCTGCGTATAGCCGACCAGGCCGCCACCGGAATAAAGAAAAAGATCAAGGTGTAAGCGAATGGCTGGCGCCCGACTTCGGATGCAAGCAAACTGCCCAACACAAGTAGCGCAGAAATAACAAGCGGACCAAAATCCAGCCAGGGGTCAGAGGTCTTGTTGAGATTGCCCGATACACCCACCGAGCCACGAACCGATGCAACAACGCATGGGGCAATCAGTAACATGCCCAGCGCATCCAGCAGCCACCAGCCAGCTAGTATGTCCAGGGTGCGCGGCTGGACAGCCAGTGGTTCAATTCGCAATCCCGAAGCCAGCAGGAACGCATCGATCGGTGCTGCAACGAAAACTACAGCGACTAACAACCGCAATGCGATTTCAAGGCGGTTCTCGGTTGGCTTCCAGATACTCAGGCGGTTAAGCAGTATCAGGGCACTAAGTGGACCGACAAAAGTCGTTAAGCCCGCAACGCTGGTCAACATGGTGCTGCCAGTTGTCCACGCAGCCCAGGTGGTTACTCCCAGGGCCACCGGAATCATCCAGCCGTATCCGAATAGCCAGCCAATACCAAAAGCGATCCCAGTGGCAGGCCAGTAAGGCAGTTGGCCGGGCAGGGTTATATTACCAATAGTGACTGCACTACCGAGTCCCAGTAAGTTAACCAGCCAGCATGCAGCAAAGCCAAGAGCGAAGCACGTGAGTGCGCGCACTAAACGCCACACGATGGTCGGGGTCGACCACCATGGCCGATACGCCTGGGATTGGGTGCGATGGCTCGACACCTTGTTGAACCGTTTCATGTACCGTCTTAACTAATAATTATCGGGCCTTGAGAGCAGGGCCTCGTTTCCTCATTGGGGTATTTTAGACGCCAAGTGCCTGGCCGGGTATCACTGTTTTACGGTCCGCGCGCAATTACCTTTTTGTTATTGGAGTTTTTCTTCGGCTGTAAACGCTCCATCCGACATATTTAGCGTCCCCATGCCGGGTGCAACCAGGTCATCGGCGCGTTGGCCTTTCTTACAGGGGCCGAGATATCGTGCCGTGAGCGTGTCCTCTACCAGTACCCGGTTCTCATTGCCGTCGCGGGTTTGGACAATAGTATCGATCTGGTATCTGCTCAAGAAGTCACCAGATGCGATTTTGCGCGTGGTTGCAATGTTAGAGCTGTGCCGGCAGGTTGATTCGGCAATCCAGATGTCCTGGTGACGCCGGAACGGACTGAGTTGGCAAAAACCTCGTTTCCCGGTTTTTCGATCCAGGTGCTCGATGGCCGTATCGGATCCAGGGCCAACACACTGGCGCACCGCGCCCAGCCCGTTACTGCGATAAACCGAACTCTGAATTTCCCATAAGCCGGGTTTACGTGCCGGGTAGAGCGGGTCGATACGGGCTTGCGCCGGAGCTGTGCCGTGCAGCGCACAGCACAGTAGCAGGCCCGCGAGTCGAAACATCGGACTGCCTCTTGATTTTTTTGCTATCAGCAGTTCTTATTTGCGCTTGGACAGAGGTACGTACTTCAGATTCTCCGGCCCGACATAGTTAGCACTTGGTCGAATGATCTTGTTGTCTTCGCGCTGCTCAATGACGTGCGCTGCCCATCCCGCGGTTCGGGCGATAACAAACAATGGTGTAAACATCGCGGTGGGTACACCCAGCATGTGATAGCTGACAGCACTGAACCAGTCCAGGTTTGGAAACATGTTCTTGGCATCCCACATAACTTTTTCCAGTCGTTCGGCGATATCGAACATTTTCATATCACCGGCCGACCGCGAGAGAGACTTTGCAACAGACTTAATGACAACGTTGCGCGGATCTCCGGTTGTATAAACCGGGTGACCGAAACCGATTATAACTTCCTTGTTTTCGACGCGGCGGCGAATATCAGCTTCAGCTTCGTCTGGGCCTGGGTATCTCTTCTGAACTTCAAACGCAAACTCATTGGCCCCGCCGTGTTTTGGTCCACGCAGGGCGCCGATGCCGCCGGTAATCGCGGAATACATGTCAGACCCGGTACCGGCAATTACCCTGCAGGCAAAAGTTGATGCATTGTATTCGTGCTCGGCATACAGGATGAGTGAGGTATGCATTGCCCGGACCCAGGCTTCATTTGGCTCGGTTCCGTGAAGCAGGCGCAAAAAGTGCCCACCAATTGATCGGTCGTCTGTCTGTGTTTCTATACAACGACCATTATGACTGTAGTGGTACCAGTACAAGAGCATCGAGCCCAGGCTGGCCATCAGACGGTCAGCAATGTTACGGGCGTCAGCGGCGTTATGATCATTGGGCTCTGGCAACTGGCAGCCCAGGGCCGAAACACCCGTCCGCATGACGTCCATCGGATGAGTGGAGGCGGGTAAATCTTCCAGGATACTCATCACGTTGGCGGGCAGCCCGCGCAAGGCTTGTAGTTTGGTTTCGTAGGCTTTTAATTCTGCCTTGTTTGGCAGGTGCCCATGGACGAGCAAATAGGCAATTTCTTCAAACAGGGCAGACTCTGCAAAGTCCATGATGTCGTAGCCACGATAATGTAAGTCGTTGCCTTGTTTGCCGACGGTACACAAGGCGGTGTTTCCGGCAGGAACACCGGAAAGTGCTACCGATTTCTTGGGCTTAAACGTTGCGCCTGGAGATCCTTGTGCTGCTTTTGCCTTGGTGCTTTTTTTGGTTGCCATCAGTATCGTGCTCCTGTTGTACTTGTTGTTGGTGCTTTTCTGAATTTCTTTACGACTGCTTTGCCTTGGCGAACAATGCATCGAGTTTGTTTTCGTATTCCCAATAGCCGATCGCGTCGTATAGTTCTTCGCGAGTCTGCATCGTATTGATAACTGACTGTTGGGTGCCTTCTCTGCGCAGGGTGACGTAGACATTGTCTGCGGCTTTATTCATTGCCCGGAACGCAGACAGTGGGTATAGGGCAATGCCAACTGAAGCGCTGCGCAACTCATCCACGGTGAACATCGGGGTCTGGCCAAACTCGGTGATATTGGCAAGTATTGGCACACCGACGGCATCAGCAAATTTTTGATACATACCCAAATCGGTAATAGCTTCCGCGAAAATTCCGTCGACACCGGCTTCAACGCAAGCCAGTGACCGCTCGATAGCTGCTTCCAGACCTTCGACCGCCAAGGCGTCCGTTCGTGCAAGAATAAAAAAATCTTGATCTGTACGCGCATCGGTAGCCGCCTTAATACGGTCCGCCATTTCTTCCTTGCTGACAATTTCTTTGTTTGGACGGTGGCCACATCGCTTGGCGCCGACCTGGTCTTCGATATGCATTGCGGCAGCGCCGAACTTAATCAGTGATTTTGTAGTTCGCGCTACGTTAAATGCCGAAGACCCGAAGCCAGTGTCGACATCTACCAATAAGGGGGTGTCACATACATCCGTTATGCGCCGCACATCAGTCAGGACATCCTCAAGGCCGGAGATGCCAAGGTCTGGCATGCCCAGCGAACCGGCGGCAACTCCGCCACCTGACAGGTAAATCGCCCGGTAGCCGGCCCGTTGGGCGAGCAAAGCATGATTAGCGTTGATGGCGCCGACAACTTGCAGCGGTGATTCTTCTGCCAGAGCCAGACGAAATTTGCCTCCGGGGGACAATTGTTTAGTCATGATTTTTCCTGAAGTTAATCGAAAACAGCGGAACTAGGCGCCACAGACTGGCCAGGCCACCTGCCTGGTGTTGGTCTTGGTTATGCCGTCAATTGCTATCGTCAGTGATCGCAAATCAACCGAGTAACTTGGCGACGGCTGATCGTTCTTCGTTAAGTTCGGCCAGCGTTTTATCCATCATTTCACGGGAAAAACTGTCGATTTCGAGGTCTTTAATCAAGGTGTATTTGCCGTTTGCGCAGGTAACCGGGAAACCATAAATCACATCTTGTGGAATGCCGTATTGACCGTCAGATGCAATACCCATGGTGACCCACTTGCCATTGGTGCCCAGGACCCAATCGTGCATGTGATCAATTGCCGCATTGGCAGCGGACGCTGCTGACGAAAGACCGCGCGCGTCGATGATAGCGGCTCCGCGTTTGCCAACAGTCGGTATGAATGTTTCGCGGTTCCATTTGTCGTCATTGATCATGTCAGCCAGCGATTTGCCACCAGTGGTAGCGAATCGAATGTCGGGATACATGGTGGGTGAGTGATTGCCCCAGACAATTAGTTTTTCGAGGCTGTCGACTGGTTGGCCCGCTTTAGCGGCCAATTGGGACAGGGCGCGGTTGTGATCAAGCCGCAACATGGCGGTGAAATTCTCGCGCGGCAGGTCGGGGGCCGACTTCATTGCGATATAGGCATTTGTGTTGGCGGGATTACCGACAACAAGAATCTTGCAATCACGGCTGGCATGGTCGTTAAGCGCTTTGCCCTGGACGGTGAAAATAGCGCCGTTGGCTTCCAGCAGATCGGCGCGTTCCATGCCTTTGCTGCGCGGGCGCGCACCAACCAGAATCGCATAGTCGGCCTCTTTGAATGCGACGTTTGGGTCATCGGTGACAACAACTCCCTGTAGCAACGGGAAAGCACAGTCTTCCAGTTCCATGACCACACCGCCTACAGCGGCCATTGCCGGGGTGATGTCAAGAAGTTGCAGGATGACGGGCTGGTCAGCTCCGAGCATGTCGCCATTGGCGATTCGGAAAAGCAGGCTGTAGCCAATCTGGCCGGCAGCCCCGGTTACGGCAACGCGCTTGGCGGGCTTAGTCATTAGGCATCCTTGCGTCAGAACACGCGGTAGTGGTTATGTGGTTGTGAAAGTCTTTGAGAATCAGGAAAGTGACAATCGATCAGAAGCGGATTAGATATAGACCGAGAAAGTTGACCGAAAAATTACAGCCAGAAAGTAACGGTCGAAAATCTATCAACAAGTTACAAAAAAGCAATCAACAAATGATCGGATAGTGTTCTCGCCGGGACAACAGCCGGCGGTCAGGATCTTACTGCGACAGGCCTTGCCAAGTCAAACAGTGTTATGTCTTATACAAGACTGTCGTATAATCAGTTCGTCTTTCATTAAACCTGAGAATTTATGTCCGCCTCAGCGTCGATACCCGGCCGCCCCGATACCGACCAGGGGGCAGATTCGAGTGCTACAGCCGGCCCGGCGGGCCACGCCAGGTGTTCTGCGCGGCCAGTCGCGCGCGCTGGCGTGTTGCCGGATGCTCGCTCACCGACCCGGGCGCCGCTGTATTTGCAGACGTACGAACTTTTAACCCGTAGCCTTCAGCAGGGAGAATGGCTTCCCGGTGAGCTGATTCCGGGTGAGCAACAACTGGCCCGTCGCTTTGCTGTGAGTCCGGGAACGGTTCGTAAAGCCATTGATCGCCTGGTTGGTGAGCATATCCTGATGCGGCGTCAGGGCAAAGGTACGTTCGTCGCGAGCCACCTCGACCTTGATGCGCGTGCTGGCTTTCGCTTTTTGCGGATGCGCGATACCGAAGACCGGGTGCCTGACTTTAAAAGCCGGATCCTGTACTGCCGCAAGATCAAAGCCAGGGCGGATATCGCGGCCCGGCTGAACACCAATGTCGGCGCCGGACTCGTCAGAATTCGCCGGGTCCTGGATTTTCAGTCCAGCCCAACTGTGCTTGACGATTTGTGGCTGCCGGCGGCCCGCTTTCGCGGTCTTAACCTGGAGCAACTGAATTCCTGGGAGGGGCCGTTGTACGGATTGTTCGAAAGTGCTTTTGGAACGCAGATTATTTCGGCAACCGAACGGGTCACGGCGGTTCAGGCCCCGGCTGTAGTCGCGCAGACGCTGGGGGTCAGGCGGGGCAGCCCTCTACTGCAGGTTGACCGCGTCACTGAAACCTACGACGGTGAAAAGGCCGAGTTTCGGCGAGGTTATTACGTTACCGCCGGATATCACTATCTGAGTAAACTCGGTTGAAGCCGTCGATGGCCTGGTAAGGCCGCCGGATAACGGAATGGTCGACGTCGGGCGTTGTGAAATGACGCCGCTGGGGAGCAATTTTTCGCAATCCGGTGGATTTCAATTGGTGCAATGCGCCATTATCGGTAAGATTACGAGCGGTGATCAGAGTCAAACCCGGTGCCGGGTCTGTGATCACCATGGGGCCGAATGCTTTGCGATTCTGGCTTTAGCTGACAATTCTGATGACGGCGCCGGTGATGATTGAGGTCATTCATGTCCGATGCAAGCGGCAAGATAAGACCGCAGCACCGAAATATTGGTGTTGGCGACATTCTTAAATACCGGCTTCCGCTGGCTGGTATCGCATCCATTTTGCACCGCATCAGTGGTGTTTTGCTCTTCCTGATCGGAATACCGCTGATCTTGTACATGCTGCAGCTGAGCCTGACCTCCGAAGTCAGTTATGCCGCCTTTGAGAGCATGGTGGACAGCATCTTCGTCAAGCTGATTCTGCTGCTCTTGTTATGGGCTTTTTTCCATCACCTTTGTGCCGGCATCCGGTACTTGTTACTTGACCTGCATGTCGGGATTCAAAAAGAGACATCCGCTTTAACGGCGAAAATAGTTCTCGGGGCCAGCCTGGCGCTGACTTTCATTGCCATGTTGAAATTGTTCGGGGCCTTTTAATGACAACCAACCGCGTCGTGACTGGTGCCCACTACGGGCTTAAAGACTGGCTTGCCCAACGGATTACCGCCGTTGTTCTAGCTGCTTATTCGCTGATTCTGTTTTTTGCCTGGGCAAGCGCAGGCGACCTTGATTATCGTGGCTGGAACCTCCTGTTTTCTTCCAGTTGGATGAAGGTAATGACTTTGCTGGCAGTTATTGCCCTGGTCTGGCATGCCTGGATTGGCGTGCGCGATATCTATATGGATTACATCAAGCCTACCTGGCTGCGCCTGACGCTGCAGGTGGCAACAATTTTGGTGCTGGTGGGTTATGCCGCCTGGGCCGTCACTATCCTGTGGCGCGTCTGATTACTGTGGAGAAATGAGTTGACTGACGTCCTCAACAACCTTGCAAACAACCTGCCACGACGAAAATTTGATGCGGTCATAGTGGGCGCTGGCGGCTCCGGTATGCGGTGTTCGCTGCAACTGGCTGAAGCCGGCTATAGCGTCGCCGTCTTGTCCAAGGTTTTTCCGACTCGATCGCATACGGTTGCTGCGCAAGGCGGTATCGGTGCTTCACTCGGTAACATGAGTGAAGACAACTGGTATTGGCATATGTTTGATACGGTAAAAGGTTCGGACTACCTGGGTGACCAGGACGCGATCGAATTCATGTGTCGCGAAGCGCCAAAAGTGGTCTATGAATTGGAACACTTTGGCATGCCGTTTGACCGCAATGCCGATGGCACCATTTATCAGCGCCCGTTTGGGGGGCATACCGCCAACTTTGGCGAGAAACCTGTGCAGCGCGCGTGTGCTGCCGCTGACCGGACCGGCCATGCATTGCTGCACACCTTGTATCAGCGTAATGTCCGTGCGCGTACCCAGTTCTTTGTCGAGTGGATGGCGCTTGACCTGATCTACGATGTTGATGGCAGTATTGCTGGGGTTATTGCGCTCGAGATGGAAACCGGCGAAGTCATGATTCTCGAGTCAAAAGTGGCCGTGTTGGCAACTGGTGGCGCAGGTCGAATCTGGGCGGCGTCTACCAATGCCTTTATTAATACCGGCGATGGCATGGGCATGGCCGCGCGAGCCGGCATTCCACTCGAAGATATGGAATTCTGGCAGTTCCACCCGACGGGGGTGGCTGGTGCTGGGGTCTTGATTACTGAAGGCGTGCGCGGTGAAGGCGGTATTTTGCTGAACAGCGACGGCGAACGTTTTATGGAACGCTATGCGCCGACGCTCAAAGACCTGGCGCCGCGCGACTTTGTCTCCCGCTCTATGGATCAGGAGATCAAAGAGGGCCGCGGCTGTGGCCCCGACAAGGACCACGTGTTGCTTAAGTTGGATCACCTGGGCGCTGACACCATCATGAAGCGGTTGCCGTCAATTCGTGAAATTGCGATCAAGTTTGCCAACGTGGATCCAATCAAAGATCCGATCCCGGTGATCCCGACTATCCATTATCAAATGGGCGGTATTCCAACCAATTTCCACGGTCAGGTTGTGGTTCCCAAAGATGGTAATGACAACAGCATTGTGAATGGTTTGTATGCCATCGGTGAGTGTGCCTGCGTTTCGGTCCACGGCGCCAACCGCCTGGGGACAAACTCACTACTTGATCTGCTGGTGTTCGGACGTGCGGCGGGCAACCACATTGTTAACAGTGGCCTGAACAAGGGGTCACATCGTCCGTTGCCCGCTGATGCCGGCGACGCAACCCTGGCGCGCCTGGCTAAGCTGGACGGGTCGAGCTCGGGAGAGCGGACCCAGGATGTAGCTAATGATATTCGGCGTGCAATGCAAAATCACTGTGGTGTTTTCCGCAGTTCAGAATTGATGTCCGAAGGTGTGACCAAGATATTGGAACTGGCTGGTCGCGCCGAGAATATTCACATGAAAGACAAATCCAAGGTGTTTAACACAGCCCGCGTCGAAGCTCTGGAGCTGGACAATCTGGTCGAGACTGCTAAAGCAACAATGGTGTCTGCAGAGGCGCGAAAAGAAAGCCGGGGTGCCCATGCCCACAAAGACTTTGAAGCCCGAGACGATGTTAACTGGATGCATCACTCGCTGTGGTTTTCCGAAGGTAATCGGCTGGCTTACAAAGGAGTCAACCTTAAGCCATTAACAGTAGATTCTTTCGAGCCCAAGGCACGGACTTTCTGAAGAAAATTTGATTGCGGGTCTGCCAACCCGGCACATCCGTTACGGAGCATTATTCATGAGTGAAGTTATCGAGAAGCCAGTGGAAAACATCGTTGCGGGAACCCGCACGGTTCGCTTTTCCATTTATCGGTACGACCCGGATAAAGACAGCAAGCCCTATATGCAGAATCTCGAGGTGCAGTTACTGCCAACGGATAAGATGCTGCTCGATGCGTTGTTTCGCATCAAGAGTGATAATGACGATTCCCTGGCGTTTCGCCGATCTTGCCGCGAGGGAGTCTGCGGCTCGGACGCGATGAACATTAATGGGAAAAACGGCCTTGCCTGCACAACCAATCTGCGTGAGCTGACTCAGCCGATCGTGCTTAAGCCGCTGCCTGGCCTGCCGGTGATACGCGACCTGATTGTTGATATGACCCATTTTTTCAATCAGTATCACTCGATTAAGCCTTACCTGATCAACGATGAGCCTCCGCCGGAAACCGAACGTTTGCAAAGTCCTGCTCAACGTGACGAGTTAAACGGCTTGTACGAATGTATTCTGTGTGCGTGTTGTTCAACGTCGTGCCCGTCGTTTTGGTGGAATCCCGACAAATTTGTTGGCCCGGCCGGTTTATTACAAGCTTATCGATTTATTGCCGACAGCCGCGACCAGGTCACCAGCGAGCGTCTTGATAATCTTGAAGACCCCTACCGTTTGTTCCGCTGCCATACCATCATGAACTGTGTTGATGTTTGTCCGAAAGGGTTAAACCCGACGCAGGCCATTGGTAAGATAAAAGAACTGATGGTGCGGCGGGCTGTCTGACCGCGGTGGAATCGGCGGAGCACCAGGAAGACCCGGTCAACCGGCGTCGATTGCGCTGGCGTGCCCGGCGGGGCTTGCTCGAAAATGACATTATCCTGACCCGCTTTCTCGATTTACACGAGACGGAATTAACGGATAAGCAGATAGTCGGCCTGAACCAATTGCTGGATTTGACCGATAATGACTTGATGGACCTGCTTCTGGGTCGGCGGGAACCGGATGCTGAAATTCGTTCTAACGAATTAGATTCGGTGCTGCGCCAGATCAGGAACTGCTGATTGGCCGGTGATTGGAAAGGGAAGGGGCCGGGAAACGCAGGTTCTGGAGGTTCTGGGTATAAACAGTAGTAACGGGACGCACATCGCACGCGAGTGCGTCAGTTTGATTTTGGAAAAATTTAGGGGAAAGGCGAAATGGGTGCTGATTCAAAAGCAACGTTGAGTTTTGGAGATGGAACTGACAATGTCGAGTTTCCAGTTCACAAAGGGACATTAGGCCCGGACTGTATTGACATTCGTTCGCTGTACAAGGCCTCTGACAAGTTCACATTCGACCCGGGTTTTCTGTCAACAGCTGCTTGCGAGTCGAAAATCACCTTCATCGATGGTGATAAGGGTGAATTGTTATACCGCGGCTATCCGATTGAGCAAATCGCCGAGAAATGTGACTTCATCGAAACCTGCTACCTGCTGCTGAACGGTGAACTGCCCAATGCTGACGAAAGAGCGGATTTCGAAGGCCGGGTAACCAATCACACGATGGTTCACGAGCAAATGAACCGATTTTTTGCGGGTTTTCGTCGGGATGCGCATCCGATGGCTATTCTGGTGGGCGTGGTTGGCGCCTTATCGGCCTTCTACCACGACTCACTGGACATCAATAACCCGGAACACCGCAAGATCTCGGCGATTCGCCTGATCGCAAAGATGCCGACTCTGACGGCGATGGCTTACAAATACTCATGCGGCCAGCCGTTTATGTACCCGAATAACAAAATGGGTTATGCCGCGAACTTCCTGCAGATGATGTTCGGCACGCCTTGTGAGCAATACGTACCCAACCCGGTTCTGGTCAAGGCCCTGGATCGCATCATGATCCTGCATGCTGATCACGAACAAAACGCATCGACATCCACGGTTCGCCTGGCCGGGTCGTCCGGCGCCAACCCCTTTGCCTGTATTGCCGCCGGAATCGCCACCTTATGGGGCCCAGCTCATGGTGGTGCCAATGAGGCCTGCCTGATAATGCTTGCCGAGATCCAGGCCATGGGCGGGATGGAGAAAATAGGCGAATATATCAAGCTGGTGAAAGACCCGAAGTCAGATGTCCGGCTAATGGGTTTTGGCCACCGGGTGTACAAAAACTACGACCCACGTGCGAAGTTAATGCGCGAAACCTGCCATGAAGTCCTGGCTGAGACCGGCATGAAAGACGACCCGATGCTGGCCCTGGCAATGAAATTGGAACAGATTGCGCTCGAAGATGATTATTTTGTGAGCCGTAAGCTTTATCCAAACGTTGACTTCTACTCTGGCATCGTGCAAAAAGCGATGGGAATCCCCGTCGATATGTTTACCTGCATCTTCGCATTGTCGCGTACGGTTGGCTGGATAGCCCAGTGGAACGAGATGATTTCTGACGATGATCAGAAAATTGGCCGCCCGCGTCAGCTCTACACTGGCCCGACTCGCCGTGATATTGCCTGAATTTTTCCTGGGTTAACTTTCTTAAATTATTCCGCCGTTCAATAGTCTTTGTAGGCCGCGTGCAACGCGGTTGTTCGACGGTTTGACCATTCTGACAATTGATATCCACCGCTGACCCCGTCAGGGGTGGAATGGTGGGTCGACCCACTGTATTCTTCTAACCGTTCGCCAAAGCGTAAAAATATGAACTGAATCGACAGATCATTGCTTAGTGCGGGTGTCTTGTTTCGGAAACCGGGGCAGGGTGCTTGAACCAGCCAACACCCTGAAGGGTATCTTGAGTGTGGCGGCTGGTATCTCTTTGACGAGAAACTCGTTTTTAAAGGTGACCGCCATGATGAAAACATTCCAGTCGAACTCGTACTTGTTCGGCGGCAATGCCCCCTATGTTGAAGAGTTATATGAGAACTACCTCAACAACCCAACCGCAGTGCCCGAAGTCTGGCGCCAGTATTTTGATAATATGCAGGCCTTGCCGGCCGGTGACGGAAACGCACAGACGCCCGATGTTGCCCACGCGCCAATAGCAAAGTCATTTGCTGAGCGAGCCAAAGCCGGCAAGCTGACCCCGCAGCAAATGGGTGGTGACGCAGCGACCGCCCGCAAGCAGGTATTTGTCCAGTCCCTGATTGCCGCTTACCGCGTTCTAGGTAACCGGTGGGCCGATTTAGACCCGATGAAACGTTTCGAACGTCCCGCGATTCCCGAATTGGAGCCGACGTTTTACGATTTCACCGAAGGTGACCACGCCAATATTTATTCCGTCGCCAATACATTTTTCGGCTTCGAAAGTGCCTCACTTCGCGACTTATTACAAGCGCTCCGGGAGACTTATTGCGGCACGCTCGGCGCTGAGTTCATGCACATCAACGACCCGGCACAGAAGCGCTGGATGCAAGAGCGGATGGAATCGACCCGCGGCAAACCCCGTTTCGACGTTGAGCAACGGCGACGCATTCTCAAAGAGCTGACTGCTGCTGAAGGCCTTGAGAAGTATTTGCATACCAAGTACGTCGGCCAAAAGCGGTTTTCCCTGGAGGGTGGCGAAAGCTTTATTCCGGCTCTGGACGCACTGATTCAGCACAGCGGCGCCAAAGGTGTACAGGAAATTGTGATTGCCATGGCTCACCGCGGCCGCTTAAACGTGCTCGTGAACACCTTGCGCAAGCGTCCCGGTGAATTGTTCGCCGAGTTCGAAGGCCACCATGCTGACGACTTACCCAGCGGCGATGTTAAGTATCACATGGGATTTTCCAGCGATGTATCAACCCCGGGCGGGCCAATCCACCTGACCCTGGCTTTTAATCCGTCCCACC
The DNA here is from genome assembly GCA_049680625.1 of Burkholderiaceae bacterium. Lineage (GTDB taxonomy): Bacteria > Pseudomonadota > Gammaproteobacteria > Burkholderiales > Burkholderiaceae_E > JAUIAI01. The sequence continues at coordinate 37,315 of JBAUID010000218.1, forward strand.
TTGAAATTGTGAACCCGGTAGCGAGCGGCTCAACCAAAGCCCGCCAGGTCCGGCGCGGAGATGCTGATGGTTCCGAGGTATTGACAGTCATAGTGCACGGTGATGCGGCCTTTGCCGGCCAGGGTGTCGTGATGGAAGGTTTGCAGATGTCGCAAACTCGAGGTTATGGCACCGGTGGCAGTGTTCACATCGTGATTAACAACCAAATTGGATTCACGACATCTAATCCGCATGATGCCCGCTCTACCCAATACTGCACAGACGTTGCCAAAATGATCGAAGCACCGGTGCTTCATGTTAACGGGGACGATCCGGAGGCCGTGGTTTTTGCAATCCAGATTGCGGTCGATTTTCGTGCCCAATTCAGAAAAGACGTTGTCGTCGACCTGGTTTGTTATCGCAAGCTCGGTCATAACGAGCAAGACACACCATCGCTTACTCAGCCGTTGATGTACCAGAAAATCAAGGCGCTGCAAGGCGCGCGAAAGATTTATGCGGACAAGTTGATGGCCCAAGGTGTTATCGACACAGACGAAGCAGACCAGATGGTCCAAAATTACCGGGACGCAATGGATGAGGGACGCCACACGTCTGACCCTGTCTTATCCGACTACAAGAGTAAGTTTGCCGTTGACTGGATGCCATTTCTGGGTCGTAAGTGGACCGATACGGCTGATACCTCGGTGCCCATGACAGAGCTTAAACGGCTGGGGGAACGCCTGACTCATGTGCCGGAAGATAAAGCCCTTGTCCATCCTTTAGTACAAAAAGTCCTGGGCGATCGTCGCAAAATGGCAGACGGTGAACTGCCGCTCGACTGGGGTATGGGTGAAAGTCTGGCCTATGCATCACTGGTGGCCAGTGGTTACGGAGTGCGTCTGTCGGGCCAGGATTCAGGCCGAGGAACGTTCAGCCACCGTCACTCGGTTATCCATGATCAGAATCGTTCGGAATGGGGTGAGGGCACTTATATTCCGCTACAAAATATTTCTCCGACCCAGGGCGAATTTACGGTTATCGATTCACTGCTGTCAGAAGAGGCGGTCCTGGCTTTCGAATACGGATATTCAACCGCTGAGCCAAACTCGCTGGTCATTTGGGAGGCGCAGTTTGGTGATTTCGTCAACGGTGCACAGGTTGTTATTGACCAGTTCATATCCTCTGGTGAAACCAAATGGGGTCGAGCGTCGGGCCTGACATTGCTGTTGCCGCACGGTTACGAAGGCCAGGGCCCCGAGCATTCGTCTGCCCGGCTCGAGCGCTTCCTTCAGTTGTGCGCAGAGAATAATATGCAGGTTTGTCAGCCCACTAATTCGGCACAGATTTTCCACCTGCTGCGCCGTCAAATGATTCGATTGTTTCGCAAGCCTCTGGTTGTGATGTCGCCCAAGTCATTGCTGCGTAACAAAGAAGCGACCTCGTCTCTGGAAAGCCTGGCCAGTGGGAAATTTCAGACCGTGATCGGTGAAACAGATGAAACCGTCGATCCGAAGAAAGTCACCCGCCTGGTCTTTTGCTCTGGCAAGGTTTATTACGACCTGGTAGCGGGGCGCCGCGAACGTAAGTTGGCCAACACGGCGATCGCGCGGGTTGAGCAGTTGTATCCGTTTCCGCATAAGGCCATGGACAAAGTATTAAAGACCTATCCTGCCGCGACCCAGATCGTGTGGTGCCAGGACGAACCACAGAACCAGGGTGCGTGGTTCTACATCGGCCACCATATCAATGAGCGACTCAGTGCATCTCAGAAACTGACGTACGCTGGCCGACCTTCATCCGCATCGTCAGCTGTGGGTTACTACGACAAGCACTTTGCCCAACTGCAGGAACTGGTCGCTTCCGCCCTGGGTGATACCAAACCCAAAGCGCGTAAGAGCAGCTGATACCGCTAGGAACCGGGAACCTGATGTTCCCGGGTTGCTGAACTCATTTTTAGAATCCCTGGAATAGGAAAGCCATCATGGCTATTGTTGAAGTTAAAGTACCCCAACTGTCTGAGTCTGTTGCCGAAGCAACCTTGCTTGAATGGCACAAGAATGTCGGCGATGCGGTAACCCGCGACGAGAACCTGATAGACATAGAAACTGACAAAGTTGTTCTCGAGCTGCCGGCTCCTGAATCGGGTGTATTGGTCAGTATTGTCCGAAACAATGGTGACACTGTTGTTGCTGATGAACTCATCGCCACCATCGATACGGAGGCCACAGCCGGCGCCAGTGCGCCGGCAACACAGCCCGCGGCAGCCCCGGCGCAATCCGCCCCCGCTGTTGCCCCAGGTTCCGGTTCGGCTCCTGCACCAGCTGCTGCCGCTGGTAAAGGCATTGCAATGCCTGCGGCGGGCAAGATGATGACCGAAAACAGTCTTGGCCCCGGAGAGGTCGAAGGCACCGGCCGTGATGGCCGAATTACCAAGGGTGATGTGTTGCGTACCCTGGCATCGGCCTCCGCTGCGGCCAGCGCTCCGGCTGCTCTGTCGATTCCGACCGGGGAGATGACGTCTACGTTGCCGCAGGCCAAGGCACCGATTGATCTGCAGGCTTTGCTCGAAGGACGGCCTGAACAACGTGTGCCTATGTCTCGTCTGCGCCAACGGGTTGCGGAGCGTTTGCTCCAGTCTCAGTCGAGTAACGCGATTCTCACGACTTTTAATGAAGTCAATATGGAACCGGTTATGTCGATGCGTAAAAAGTATCGTGACCAGTTCGAAAAAGAGAACGGTGCCAAGCTTGGCTTTATGTCGTTTTTTGTTAAGGCAACTGTGCACGCACTGAAGAAATACCCGGTGGTTAATGCCTCTATCGACGGCAAAGATATTGTCTATCACGGTTTTTTCGATGTTGGGGTTGCCGTTGGCTCACCGCGCGGACTGGTTGTTCCCGTTATCCGTAACGCGGAACAAATGAGTTTTGCAATGATTGAACAAACCATCAGTGATTTTGGTCAGCGCGCTCAGGCGGGCAAACTTGGGCTGGAAGAACTCACCGGCGGCACGTTTTCAATCAGTAACGGTGGTGTGTTTGGGTCGATGTTGTCAACGCCTATCATTAACCCGCCGCAAAGCGCCATCCTGGGCATTCATGCGACCAAGGACCGGGCTGTCGTTGAGAACGGGCAGGTGGTTGTCCGGCCAATGAATTATCTCGCATTGTCTTACGACCACCGAATCATTGATGGCCGCGAGGCTGTGCTGTTTCTGGTGGCCATTAAAGACGCGCTCGAAGACCCGGCCCGCCTGCTTCTCGATATCTGAGGTAAGAAAATGTCCGAAAAATTTGATGTAATCGTGATTGGTGCCGGGCCTGCTGGCTACGTTTGTGCCATTCGTGCCGCGCAGCTTGGGTTTAAAGTTGCTTGCGCCGAAAGCTGGCTCGCGCCCGATGGCACTCACGCGTTGGGCGGCACTTGTCTGAATGTCGGTTGCATTCCTTCCAAGGCGCTTCTGGCTTCGTCCGGAGATTTCGAAAAAGTCACTCATGATCTTCCCGATCACGGGATAACCGTCTCCGGGGTTAAGCTTGACCTGAAAAAAATGCTTGCCCGTAAAGATGGCATTGTCAGCAAGATGACCAAGGGTATTGAATTTCTGTTCCGCAAGAACCGGATAACCTGGCTAAAAGGTCACGCCCGACTGCTGAGCCAGAAAGACGGTCATTTCGAAATAGAGGTGAAAGGGGAGAAGGACGCAGAAATTTACGCGGGCAAGAATATTGTCATCGCAACCGGATCAAAGGCGAGGCACCTGCCGTTTGCGCCCGTTGATAACGAGCTGATATGTGACAACGAAGGCGCCTTGAATTTTGCTTCTGTACCCGACAAGCTAGGCGTCATTGGCGCCGGGGTCATTGGGCTGGAGCTTGGGTCGGTATGGCGTCGCCTTGGCTCGGCAGTGACTGTGTTGGAAGCCATGCCAGGTTTTCTGACTGCTTGTGATGATGCCGTTTCTAAAGAATGCGCAAAAATATTCGAAAAACAAGGCTTGGATATCCAGCTGGGTGTAGGCATCGAATCGGTTGACATCACCAAAAAAGGCAGCAAGAAGCAGGTTGATGTGACCTACAAAGATGCCAAAGGCGATGCTCATAAACTCAGTGTTGACCGACTAATCGTGTCGGTTGGCCGTGTGCCGAATACGGACAATTTAAACCTTGAGGCGGTTGCTCTTGCCGCCGATGAGCGCGGCTTTATTCCTGTTGACGATGTCTGCCGGACCAAAGTTCCTGGAATCTTCGCAATCGGCGACGTCGTGCGTGGACCGATGCTGGCTCATAAGGGTGAAGACGAAGGTGTCATGGTTGCCGAGCTGATTGCCGGTCAAAGCCCGCATATTGACTACAACTGTATTCCGTGGGTGATTTACACATCGCCGGAAATTGCCTGGGTTGGTCAGACTGAACAAGCACTGAAGGCATCGGGCCGTGAATTCAAGGTTGGGCAGTTTCCATTTCAGGCCAACGGGCGTGCCCAGGGGATGGGGCATCCCGAGGGATTTGTCAAAGTACTGGCTGACGCGCAAACCGACGAAGTACTGGGTGTCCATATAATTGCTGCCGAAGCGTCAGACCTGATTTCCGAGGCCGTGGTGGCAATGGAGTTCAAAGCGAGTGCCGAAGACATCGGACGAATCTGCCATCCACATCCGTCGTTATCTGAAGTGGTTCGCGAAGCCGCGCTCGCTACGGACAAACGCGCGTTGCATATGTAAGGTGGTTGTTCCCGGCGTGATTCTGAAGTTTCCCGACGACCGTTCGCAGCTGGACCGATGACGGCCGCGCAGTTGGTGCTTACCCGTTATCGTGAGGTCCTTGCCGAACGGAATTTTACGACTGATCCTGCGCAACAGGCGGCGGCAGAGCGATTGCAGCAATTGGCGGATGGCCTGGCCACATATCGTCCGGGCAGTGGTGGCGTCCTGGCCAGATGGCGGGCAAAACCGTCCGCACCGCAAGGTGTTTGGTTATACGGTGGAGTGGGCCGGGGTAAAAGCTTTCTTATGGATTGTTTTTACGCCAGCGCTCCGGTTAAGCGCAAGACGCGAATTCATTTCCACGAGTTCATGCGGGCAGTGCATCGGGAACTGAATGAACTGAAAGGGCAGTCGGACCCGCTTGATGCTGTTGCAACGCGGGTCGCAAACCGTTACCACCTGATTTGTTTCGACGAATTTCATGTTTCAGATATCGCCGATGCGATGATCCTGGAGCGTTTGCTAAGGGGTTTGTTTAAAGCTGGGGTTGTGTTTGTTATGACTTCCAACTACGTCCCAGACAATTTATATCCAGACGGCTTGCATCGGGATCGGATATTGCCAGCCATCGCTTTGTTAAATAAACACCTGGACTGCGTCCAGGTCGACGCCGGTGTGGATTACCGCCAGTTGTCACTGGCCGGCTTGCAAACCTACCACCATCCGCTGAATGCAGACAGTATGGATGCCTTGACCCGCGCTTTTGACGCTGTTGCTGAAAGCGCTGATGAAGAACCGGTGCTGGACATCGAACATCGCCAGGTCAAAACCTTGCGCCGCGCCGGTGGCGTGGTGTGGTTTGACTTTCATACCTTATGTGGCGGGCCGCGCTCACAGAACGATTACCTTGAAATTGCGCAGCGGTTTCACACCGTCATCTTGTCCGGCGTGCCACAGTTGACACCGGCCATGTCATCCGAAGCGCGGCGCTTTCTGTGGCTAGTCGATGTGCTTTATGATCAGCGGGTCAAATTATTCATATCGGCTGCCTGCGAGCCTGACGCCTTGTATACACGGGGTGCTATGGCGGGTGAATTTACCCGAACCGCCAGCCGGCTTGCCGAAATGCAGTCCAGCGAATACTTATCTATGCCGCGCAGAGGGGTGGCAGACCGCATCGCCTGAGATGTCGGATTTTTTTTACCATTGGTCTTTGGTTGAAAAAACGCCTGAGCAAGCCCAAACTAAGCCCAAACTAAGCCGAACAAACAACAACTGAACCACTCCTCCGAACCTCTGCATGCTGTGCGAATTGTTAAATCGCCGCTTTGCCAGATTGTTTGCACTATGGCGGGCAAACAGTGTTGTTGTTAACACGTGAGCAGGCTATTATTTGGCACCTTCAAGCTGGGCCGTGCTAGTCAAATGACTGAATTTCGTTTTCTCAATAGTGGTGACGGCAAACGTGACGGCGGCAAACGCTATATTGCACCGGCGGCTGGACGGGTTTTGGCGGCCAATTTGGCGAATCTGTACGACTCAGAACCATGCGACTCAGAACCGCCGGGTGCTGAAACACATGTCGCTGGAACATCGGGGCCTGATTCGCCTGACCTTGCCACGAGGGCTTTGGAATCGAACTCGCCGGATAAGTCATCAGTCGGCGGGTTACCCCGGTTTAATCCGTGGAGTAAGCGCCAGCCACTGCCTGGCAAGGCGGATCATCAACATGCGATTCGTCGGGATATTGCTGCGCTGAAGCGTGAGCACCGAAGCCTGGATGACGCGATCAGCACCTTAATGAGCAGTGCACCCGGCGCGGCTGACGAGCTTCGTCTGCGTCGCCTGAAAAAGCATAAACTGCACTTGAAAGACCGCATTGCCGGGTTGCAAATCCAGCTTGTTCCAGATATTCCTGCCTGACCGGGGCTGTTACTCTTGGCTCAGCAACCTGCCGAACATCCAAGTGGGCAGACAAACTCCGGATTGGCCGATCTGGCTGAGTCACTAACGCGCGTGCCGGTTACCGATTCTGAACTGAATCAGCGGGTGGAGATCGCGCTCGGACCCGATGGCCCTTTTGCATCGCAGGTCAATGGCTATGCCGACCGCCCGAGTCAACGTCAGCTTGCCGCGTCAATCGCCAGTGCGATTGCCGGTAACAATGTGTTGATCGCCGAAGCCGGAACCGGAATTGGCAAAACCTTTGCCTACCTGGTGCCAGCCTTGCTGGCAGATTGCAAAGTCCTGATCTCAACCGGTACCAAGAACCTGCAGGATCAATTGTTTTCCCGGGACCTGCCCGCGGTCAAAGCGGCTCTAGGGGTCGGGCCGACAACCGCGTTGCTGAAAGGACGCAGCAATTACATTTGTAAGCACCATCTGCAAAAGAACTTAACTGAAGGAAAGTTTGAGCGGCGATCTGATATTGCTGTCTTACAGCGTATGGATAAGTTTGCCGCCATCAGCAATACTGGCGACCGCGCTGAGGCACCTGGTATTGCCGAAGATGCACCGGCCTGGATGATGGCTACCTCAACCCGTGAGAACTGTCTGGGACAGGACTGCAGCTTTATCGACGACTGTTTCGTTTTTAAGGCCCGGCGAAAAGCGATGGCGTCCGACATCGTTGTTATCAATCACCATTTGTTCTGTGCTGATATGGCGCTGCGCGATGATGGCGTCTCCGAAATTTTACCGACAGCGCAAGTCCTGATATTTGATGAAGCCCATCAGTTACCCGAAACGGCGACCAATTTTTTTGGGCGCAATACGTCAACCCGGCAGCTCATCGACTTTACCCGGGATTGTCTGCGGGTTGGTCGGGCGGATGCACCGGATAGTGGAGACTGGCTCGGGCTGACCGGAGCAATCGAACAATGTTTACGCGAACTGCGCCTGGCTGCTGGCCAGCCCGGAAGAGTGGATGAGTCCGGCTTGCGAGCAAAGTCAAAGACGGATTTCTTCGACGCGCTGTCGGGTGTTTGTGACAGTCTGAATGCGGCCGGGGAAGTTTTGCTGGCCAATGCGGAGCGCAGCCGTGACCTTGACTTATTGCATACCCGCAGCCGTGTGTTGATCTCGCGAATTCAGGCCTGGGTTGCCGGTGCCCTGGGTACCGAGTCCGCTGGGCCAGCGGCTGCCAGTGGTGATATATCTGCGAGTGACGGGAAGAGTCCGTCAAACCCAACGGTTGACGGATTAGAGTCCGGTCAAGCGTGGCCGGATGACGGAACGATCGACGGTTCAATGGACGGGCCGAATGACAGCGAGGCGGACGAGTCAGTCCACTGGCTTGATATACATCGTAACGGGTTGACAATGCATCGCACCCCGCTGTCTGTTGCAGAGCCGTTTCGGCGGCAGATTGCCAGTACATCTCAGGCGTGGATTTTCACATCAGCGACTCTGGCGATTGGCGAGAACTTCAGCATGTTTGTCAATTCTATGGGGCTGGAGGGGGAGCGTACGGAACGACATGAGAGTCCGTTCGATTTTCAAAACCAGGCTTTGCTTTACGTGCCTGAAGGTATTGGCGAGCCTCGCGAACGGGATTTTGCGCGTAACCTGCTTGATGCGGTGATTCCATTGTTACGGGCAAATAATGGTCGCGCATTTTTTCTCTGTACCAGCTTGCGTATGGTCGATACGGTTGCCGAGCGATTGCGACTGGAGTTTGGGTCTGGCGATGCCGCCGACGCAGCGGACGCAGCCGACGCAATGCTCGGCAGTCTGGAGGCGGATGAACCCGGATTCACCATCCTTGCACAAGGCGCAGGGCCCCGGGATCTCTTATTGAGTCAGTTCCGGGAGCGCGCCCGGCCGATACTGATTGGCAGTGCAAGTTTCTGGGAGGGGGTCGATGTGGTTGGACAGCAATTGTCTCTCGTTGTCATCGACAAATTGCCTTTTGCGCCACCCGATGACCCCATACTGCAGGCGCGTGCTGATGCAATGCGTCGCCGCGGGGTCCAACCGTTTACCGCAATGCATTTGCCCCGCGCTGGTATGGCGTTAAAACAGGGGGCAGGACGATTGATCCGATCAGAGTCGGATCGGGGTTTGTTAGTGATTGGCGATGTCCGACTAGCGGAAAAGGCTTATGGCCGCCAGTTGTTGCGTGGGCTACCGCCCTTCAAGCGCACCCGCAAGGCCCATGAGGCTCTGCAGTTTGTTACTGACGGCGTAGGCGACTAAAGAAAGCAACAGTAAAAGTAACTGCAAATTTACTTCCAGACCTGCCACCAACCCGTATTTTGCTGAGCGATACCGGTGGTTAATATCTTGCTGTCTGGAAAGTTTCGTTCGAGCACTCGTCTGGCTGCTTCGCTTAAATCGTCCAGACCTAATGCCTGATAAGACTGGGTCATGATGTACAGCGCTTCTTCAACCGCGGGTACAGTCTGGTATTCCCGTACCACTTCCTGGGCGCGGTTGGCTGCGGCAACAAAGGCATTGTGCTGAAAATAGAACCGGGCAACACTGACTTCGCCTGCAGCCATAGAATTAACCAGGTAGCGCATTCGTTGTTGCGCATCTGGGACATATTTGCTGGTGGGAAACCGGGTAACAACTGTTTTGAAAGCATCAAACGACTCTCGCGCAGCTTGCAGGTCACGTTCGGATAAGTCTTGCCCACCGAGATTTTCCAGGAAGCTATCGCGCTGGTTAAAATTTACCAGGCCTTTCAGATAATTCACGTAGTCCAGCTGGGGATGATTGGGGTGCAATTTGATAAAGCGGTCGATCGCCGCCAGTGACAGGCCGCGTTCGTTGTCCTTGTAATGCCCCCAGGCAATATCAATCTGTGCTTGCTGTGCGTAACGCCCGAACGGGTAGCGTGATTCGAGAATTTCAAGCAGCTTGATCGCATCCGCGTAACGTCCTGATTCCATCTCATCGCGGGCTTCCTGGTACAGCTGTTCTACTGTCCAGCCTGCGGTTATATCGGCTTCCTCTGGAATTGCACATCCGGTGATGGCAACCAGAAAAGCCGCCGCAAACCAGTTCGCCGTGCGGGTGCGCCAGCTGGTTCGGTTCGGTCTCCGGGCACGTGTCTGCGCCTGTTTCCCGGTCGGGTTCAGCGTCAGCTTTGGGATTGGTTTTGTCATCATCGTCACATTATAGTCGTTCGCGCCCGCATAATAAGCTGTGACCACAGAGGCCCCGACGGGCAATGGCAATGCACGAGCAGGGTGAGGAACAAACAGTTTGGCTGGATGCAGCCAACGGTGCGGGGGAGCGCCTGGATCGTTTTCTGGCGATGCAGCTGCCGACGTATTCGCGATCGCGGTTGCAGCGCTGGATAGCGCTTGGGGCGGTTAGCTGCGAGAGCCGGGCGCTGACCGCAAAAAGCCGCTTAACCGGCCAGGAGTTGATTCGGGTTCAGCCCCAACCACTCGAGGCTGACCAGGCGTTTGCACCTGAGCCGGTTGATGTTCCGCTCGTTCACGAAGATGAGGCGTTGTTAGTCGTTAACAAACCTGCTGGTCTGGTTGTGCATCCGGCTCCGGGGAATTGGCAGGGTACGCTGATGAATGGCTTGTTGTTCCATTTTGAGTCTCAGCGCGTGCTGCCCAGGGCTGGCATTGTGCATCGGCTGGATAAAGACACAACCGGACTAATGGTTGTTGCTCGTACGGAAGCGTTTCGTGAGTCACTGGTCAGCCAGTTATCGGCCCGCACTATCCGGCGGCTCTATCTCGCGGTGTGCCACGGTCATCCCCAGGCGTTTTACGCAGATGGCTCGATTGGTCGCGATGCGGCCAATCGGCTGCGCATGGCTGTTCGGGCTGATGGAAAGGCAGCCGGCACTTTTTGCGTGCCGCTGCTAAGCGGGCAGATTGACGGGCGCCCGGTAAGCCTGGTGCGTTGTCAGCTTGAAACCGGGCGGACTCATCAGATTCGAATTCATCTCGCTGACGCTGGCTTCCCATTGGTTGGGGACAGCTTATATGGCGGACAAACACTGGCCGGTTTCGGCCGTCAGGCGTTACACGCGTTTGCCCTCGGCTTGGTTCATCCCGGCAATGGCCAATTGGTACAGTGGCTGGCGGACCTCCCGGATGATTTCAAGTCATTGCTCGGCTCGGCCGGCTGGCCAGTGCCTGGCATTGATGCCTTGACCGGAGAATCGCCGGTGGCCAAGCCAAGGTGAGGCCACGCCCGAAACTCGCGAGTGACTGGCTGTTGGCTGATAGCCTGACCGTGGCGGGCGCGTGCGGTGTCATGACGACCCAGACAGGTGGCCTGAGCATCGCCGCATCACTTGGTGGCGACGGCGAGTTGGGGGGTGGACTCAACCTTGGTTTGAACACCGTGGACAAGCCGGCAATTGTGTATCAGAACCGGCACCTGGTGGCTGCTCAGATCGCCAGACCCATCCAATGGCTACATCAAGTGCACGGAACTTGCGTCCGGGTTGTTGATGTCGTTGCGGACAGCGGAGTTGGCGCACAAGATCCCGTTGCGGATGCGGCTGTAACTGTTAATCCCGACATCGCCCTGGGTATTCTGACCGCCGACTGTCTTCCGGTCTTGCTGGCTGCGCCGGGTATTGTCGGCGTCGCCCATGCTGGATGGCGCGGTCTGGCTGCCGGAGTTATCGAAGCCACGGTCGCGGGTATGCAGTCTTGTGGTGCGCAGCCTGAAATGATTCGGGCCTGGCTTGGACCGGTTATCGGAGCCCAGCGTTTCGAAGTTGGCCAGGATGTGTTCGACCGGTTTTGCGGTCACGACGAGTTGGCTGTTCGCCATTTCCGCCAATTGCCAACGGCGGGCAAATGGCTGGCTGACCTCCCGGGTCTGGCCCGCCTCGGACTCAACAAGCTTGGGATAAACGAGGTCAGCGGGGGGCACTGGTGCACAATGAGTGATTCGCGGTTCTTTTCTTATCGGGCAGATCCACATTGCGGGCGGATGGCCGGTATTGTCTGGATCGCGGGCTAGGAGCGCGAGTCGTTCCGATCTTTCCCTGCGTCGCGGGCCCGCTGTATTTTTCTCCGCCTGGGCGTGGCGACCAGGTAGAGCACGACACTTAGCGGGAGCACCCCGTAAAATACGAATGTGGCCAGACCCGCAACAAATGATGTTTCGGTAAGGGCCATTAGCGAGACGACGTAAAGCCAGGCAATTGCAATTATCAGCATCCGGTCATTATTACGCTTCGGCGGCGACAAACGCCCAAAACACGGGGCTTTGGCTGGGAATAGCGCGATCCTCAACAGAAAATGACCGATTGACAAATATTTGCCGCAGTGCAGAATGATTCTCCTGGGGTGACGCTGGCTTGTTGCGTTGCGGCAAATTGTTAAAGGGCAGGAAAGTTGACAAAGAATTCGTCCAGAGCGGGGCACACCAGTGTAAGGCGTCATCCAACCGCAGCCCTGATCGGGGTTGGTGATGCGCAGGCTGTGAACATGCAGGCAGCAGGGAAAAAGCGACCGGGAAATTCCGCTCCAAAGAGTAAGCGCTCTGGTCAAAAGTCGGCGGTTTGTGCTCCCGTACCTGCCAAAAAGAAGCGGGTCAAAAGGAAATCGGTAAAAACTCTGGCAGCTAAAACTCGAATGGGTGAGAAACCGACGGCTAGTTCCAAGCGGTTGGCCAGAGATAGCGAAAAAGCTGGCAAAAAGGGAAAAACCCGCAAATCAGCCAGATCGGGAAAAGCGCAAACCACTGCTTCGAATCCGCAGGTCAATGCAGATCAGCAGGCGGGTCAGACCAGGCCGTCACAAGAGGCCGGCGACTTACCCGGGCAGTGGGCGGCGATGATGTCCGGATTCTTTGCAAATCCTGGTATGGCCGCGACACCTGGTATGCCTGGACCGACTGGTTTGTCAGAAGCGTCGGCTACCAGGTTGTTTGGCGGCGGTGACGGACTGGCATTCGACCAGCAAAAGCTCAGCGGTCTACAGGCGGAATATGCCAAGCGTATGCTGGGTCTGCTCAGTCAGCCAGCGGATCAGGTCAAACCCAGCGACCGGCGCTTCAGCGGCTCAGGGTGGCAACACGGATTGTTCGGCTGGAACGCCGCAATGTATGAACTGAATGCTGAATTTCTATCTCGTATGGGGGCAGCGGTCACCGGGAATGAACGTGATGTTCAGCGGGTTCGGTTTGCCATCAGCCAGTGGGTCGATGCGATGTCACCGGCCAATTTCCTGGTCACCAACCCGCAGGCTCAACAAGTCATGCTTGATACCCAGGGGCGCAGTTTGCAGGCAGGAATGCAAAACCTGATGGAAGACATCTACCGCGGACGTATTTCGCAAACCGATGAAACAGCGTTCCGGGTTGGTGAGAATCTGGCGGTAACCCCAGGCAGTGTTGTCTACGAAAATGAGTTGATACAACTGATTCAATACCAGCCAACAACCTCCAAGGTTGGGGCCGTACCGATGCTGATGGTGCCGCCCTGCATTAACAAGTTTTATATTCTTGATTTACAACCGTCCAACTCAATTGTGGCCTGGCTTGTCGATCAGGGCCATACCGTGTTTATGTTGTCCTGGAAAAATGTTTGGGAAGACCAGGGAAGCCTGACTTGGGACGACTATCTTGACCGTGGCGCGATCACGGCAATTAACACAGTAAAAAAGATAGCCGGGGTTCCAAAAATCAATGCTCTCGGCTTTTGCGTTGGCGGAACAATTGTTGCTACGGCTTTGTCGGTCTTGGCGGCCCGAGGTGAACAACCGGTTCAGTCGTTAACCCTGCTGACAACCTTGCTCGACTTTGAAAACGCTGGTGTTCTCAATATTTTTGTTGATGAGGCTCATGTTGCGTGGCGCGAGGCGACTATTGGGCAAGGTGGTTTGATGGCCGGGTCAGAGTTGGCGCAGACGTTCTCTTCACTGCGGCCGAACGACTTGATCTGGAATTACGTCGAACGCAATTACCTGCAAGGCGAAAAGCCCGCGGCCTTTGATCTGTTGTTCTGGAACGCGGACAGCACAAATTTGCCTGGGCCGATGTTTGCCTGGTATTTACGCCATATGTATTTACAGAACGACTTGTGCGTGCCCGATACGCTTGAATGCCTTGGCGAAAAAATCGATCTATCCCGGCTCACCATGCCAACATTCATCTACGGATCTCGCGATGACCACATCGTGCCATGGGATGCCGCTTATGCCAGCCGTGCCTTGCTGGGGGGGCCAACAGAGTTCGTGATGGGTGCCAGTGGGCATATTGCCGGTGTGATAAATCATCCGGACAAAAACAAGCGCCATCACTGGGTAAATAACAGGGATGTTCCTGACGTAAACGACTGGCTGACCACGGCAGAGCAAAGGCCGGGCAGTTGGTGGCCACATTGGGCCGAATGGTTGCTTGCGCATCGTGGCAAGATGGTTGCCGCACCGGCAACACCGGGAAGCGCTGAGTTTCAGGTTATTGAGGCGGCACCTGGTCGATACGTTAAGCAGGCAGCCAACAAGTCGTGATGACAAATCTTTTTAACAGGAGTGAATGATGACAGGACGAATTGCTTACGTGACCGGGGGAATGGGCGGTATCGGAACTTCAATTTGCCGCGGTCTTTATGACAAAGGACACACTGTCATTGCGGGCTGCGGTCCGAGTCGTGATTTTGACAAGTGGCTAACCGAGCAGGCCGCCGACGGTTACAAGTTCTACGCATCGGTTGGCAATGTCGCGGATTGGGATTCCACGGTCGAAGCGTTTGAAAAGGTGAAATCCGAACACGGTAATCCCGACATTCTCGTTAATAACGCGGGCATTACGCGCGACGGATTGTTTCGGAAAATGAGCAGTGATGACTGGAACGCCGTGATTTCTACTAATCTCAATTCATTGTTCAACGTGACCAAACAAGTTGTCGACGGCATGCTTGAAAATAAATGGGGCAGAGTAATTAATATCTCGTCTGTTAATGGCCAGAAAGGGCAGTTTGGTCAGACAAATTATTCAACTGCCAAGGCCGGTATACATGGTTTCACGATGGCGTTAGCCCAGGAACTGGCATCGAAAGGCATTACGGTTAATACGGTGTCACCTGGGTACATTGGTACCGACATGGTTAAGGCTATGCGCGCAGAGGTGCTTGAGAAAATTGTTAGCACAATTCCGGTTAGGCGGCTTGGCACCCCAGAAGAAATTGGCTCTGTGATTTCCTGGATTGCATCCGATGAAGCTGGTTTTTCGACCGGAGCAGACTTCTCTCTTAATGGCGGATTACACATGGGTTGAGTGGTGCAAGCCATCGTTTATCTCACGGAGAAATATACAAGTAATGAGTCCTACCTCACCAAGACTAATCAAGAAGTACCCGAATCGGCGTTTGTATGACACGCAGACCAGTAGCTATATCACGCTGGCCGACGTGAAACAGTTGGTTTTGGACAATGAGCCGTTTCAGGTTATCGATGCAAAGGCTGAAACTGATCTCACACGAACGATTCTTTTGCAGATAATTCTTGAGGAAGAGGCGGGCGGCATGCCGTTGTTCTCTGAACAGATGCTGTGTCAGACGATACGGTTCTACGGTCATGCAATGCAAGGCATGATGGGCGCTTACCTGGAAAAGACAATGGCTGCGTTCGTGGAGATACAAGACAAAATGCAGGGTCAGTCCAAGGGGTTGTACGACAATCAGGGAGCACCGTCCCCGGAAATGTGGACGCAATTCATGTCGATGCAGACCCCAATGATTCAGACTATGATGAGCAATTACATTGAGCAGAGTAAGAACCTGTTTGTAAAAATGCAGGAACAGGTCGAGGAAAATACCCGCACGATGTTCGACAACTTTAATATTAAACCGCCAGGCGATAAAAATCCGTGAGTAATTCTGTTGCGATCCCACCCGGTCGACCCGGCCGGGTGGGATTTGTTTCTCTGGGTTGCCCGAAGGCATTGGTCGATAGCGAACGAATCATCACTCAGCTGCGCTCAGAAGGTTACGACATCGCCCAGCAGTATCAAGACGCTGATATGGTTGTTGTCAATACTTGCGGCTTTATTGATGAAGCTGTCCAGGAGTCCCTGGACGTCATTGGTGAGGCTCTAGCCGAGAACGGCAAGGTGATTGTGACTGGCTGCCTGGGAGCAAAATCAGCTGCAGACGGAGGCAATCTGGTTGCAAAGATTCATCCCAAAGTGCTGGCTGTGACCGGTCCGCATGCAACAGCAGAAGTTGTTAATGCTGTTCATACTCATTTGCCTAAACCTCATGATCCGTTTGTTGATCTGGTGCCTGAGGCGGGCATTAAGTTGACTCCGGCACATTACGCCTACCTGAAGATTTCTGAAGGTTGCAACCATCGGTGCAGTTTTTGCATCATTCCATCAATGCGTGGTGATCTTGACAGCCGCCCGGTTGGCGATGTGATGCGGGAGGCCAGCGCTCTCGTGAACGGTGGGGTTCGTGAACTGTTGGTTGTATCGCAGGACACCAGTGCCTATGGCGTCGATCTGAAATACAGAACCGGTTTTGTCGATGGGCGGCCGGTAAAAACCCGGATGCTGGATCTTGTTCAAGAGCTTGGACAACTCGATGCCTGGGTACGGTTGCACTATGTTTACCCGTATCCGCATGTTGACGACGTGGTGCCGCTTATGGCTCAGGGGTTGATCCTTCCGTACCTTGACGTGCCGTTTCAGCATTCGTCCGCGCGTATTCTGAAGCTGATGAAGCGGCCGGCGTCGGGCGAAAAGAATATTGAGCGTATTGCCGCCTGGCGCAAAATTTGTCCCGATATCACTGTACGGAGTACTTTCATAGTTGGCTTTCCAGGTGAAACCGAAGCAGAATTCAGCGAGTTATTGCAGTTTCTTGAAGAAGCGCAACTTGATCGAGTCGGCTGCTTCGCTTATTCGCCTGTAGACGGCGCAACCGCTAATGATTTGCCAGATCCTGTGCCGGATGAAGTTCGTGAAGAGCGTCGCGAGCGCTTTATGCAAGTGCAGTCGGCGATTAGCGCGCAGCGCTTGCAGCGCTTCGTTGGTCGGGAAATGACGGTGCTGATTGATGCAGTTGGCCGTGATTCTGATGGCAACGATATAGTCATTGCCCGCTCGCCCGGTGATGCGCCAGAGATTGACGGCATTGTCGCCCTGCCTGCGCATTCGGATCTGAAAATCGGTGAATTTGCCCAGGTCGAGATCGTAGAAGCGACCGAGCATGATTTAATTGGTGATTATCCGGTGAGCAATTGAATCACAGTACGAGTAGCAACCCGTTCATCTGTAGCGGGTCGTCTTGGTACTACTCGTACGGATCTATCCCGTTGCGCGCTTTTGATGCGTAGGAGCGATACTCGAGCGATTCGTCGAACCGACCCATTTTCAAATACAGGTTCGCCAGCGCCTCAAAGTTGTTAATCACCTCTGGCTGTTCGAAACCCATGCGCTCGATACGCATCGTCAGTGCGCGCTTGAGTAGAGTTTCTGCACGTCCCAGTTGCTCGTCGGCCTCGAAACCGCTGGCGGCGTCATGAAGGCGGTTGGCCAGAGCGGGACCGGGGCCTAAAAGACGTTGGTATTGGTTCAGCGACGCGTCAAACATCTGTGTGGCGAGAGGGGCATTGCCATTGTTTCTGGCGGCAAGCGCGACGCGCCAGCGGGCATCAGCAACCTCATTGCTTTGTGCACCGTACTGGCGCAACAGCAAAGTGACAGATCGTTGGTACAAGGTCACGGCCTGTCCATACTGAAACAAGTCTTCCCGTGCACTGCCCAAAGCGACAAGGTAACGATTGACATCAGGGTGGGCCGGGCCAAGATGTTTGTCAGCAAGGGCAAGCGCCCATTCGAGGATTCGAACTGCGTCTTCGCGGCGCTGCTGGTTTTGGTAAGCGAGACCCAGACCTAGTAGCGATTCTGCGTATAACGAGTGATCCTGCCCATAAACCTGCTCCCGAATTTTAAGGCTCTTGGTGTAGAAAGATTCACTTCTCGGATGGTCATACATCAGGCGGTAAATCCAGCCGATCTTGTCCAGTACCACCGCTTGATCCTGAAGCTTTGCCAACGGTAGTGCCTTAACCTGAGTCAACGCTTCCTGTGCCTTTTTCAGCGCAAGGTCGTATTCGCCCTGAGCGATCAAGCGGGTTGCTACCCGGGTTGAGCGTTCCCATTCCTGCAGGCCATCCCCTACCGGTTTGATAGCCGCACCCTGAGGAGCGCAAGCGCTTATCAGGGTGGCCAGCAGGACAATTTGACAGAACTGAGTTAACCGATTCATGGTTCCGATGCGAGTAGCGAAGGATGGTGCTTTACTGGACCGGTTCGATGTGTTGAGCCGGGTTATTTACAGTAATGGTGTATCACGGGGAAAGATGACACTGCCTATCGCACCGGTCAAACTGGCCAGGTGGTGGGTCAGAGGTAATGAATGGCGCGTTTTTTGGAATATTTCAAACACTCGATGGCAGCGCCGATGTGTTCGAATTCTAAACGTCAGAAAAGTAATTCAGGATAGAGTCCAGGCCGCAGTGGTTTACCGCGTGTTTCGTTTCGGAGCGGACTATTGGCTTTGCGTGATAGGCCACTGAAATTCCAGCGATTGCCATCATGCGTAGATCATTGGCACCGTCACCGATGACAATGGTTTGCTCAGGTGTGCAGCCGATCAGGCTGCAGGTTTGGAGCACGGTATCTTGCTTTTTTTGGGCGTCTATCACCGCGCCTTCGGTTCGGCCAGTGAGCTTATTGTTGACGATTTCAAGTTTATTAGCCCGGTGATGGTGCATGTTAAGTTTTTTTGCCAGGCGTTCGGTGAACCAGGTGAATCCACCAGAAACAATCAGCGATTGCAGGCCGGCTTGATGGGCATGGGCTATCAGCGTTTGTGCACCCGGGCTGCAACGCACGCGCTCGTCGTACACGGTTTGCAATATGCATTCGTCCAGTCCCTCAAGCAAAGCCAGGCGCTGGTTCAGTGCTGCGTTAAAGTCCAGTTCTCCGCGCATTGCTGCTTCGGTAATCGCGGCGACCTCTTTTTTCTTACCGGCGAAATCGGCAATTTCGTCGATACATTCGACGGTGATCAAGGTGGAATCCATATCGAACACGATCAGGCGGTAGTTCGTAAGCGAATCTTTGTCGGGAACAATTTCAGCGTCTACGCCCAGGCGATCAGCCAGTGGTGTGATCTGACTGCCGTTCAGTTTGACCCCGCGCCAGATCGCAAGTGAGGGGTTGCGCAGATTGGAGGGATTACCGACTAAGGTACAAAATTCGCTGATCTGGGTGTTGGTCAGTTCAGCACCCTGTACGACTAACCGGCTCATTTGGTTTCGTCCGTTTTGTCCGTTGCGTCCGTTTTGTCGGCTGATTCAGCTTCACGCTTGAGTGCCGAAATAATTTCACGGATTCGCTGCACCCTCTGTTGCAGATCGGGCGATTCAACTGACACCCGGATTCGGTCTGCGCCAGCCAGCCGGGTGTCCTTACGCGACTGCATGAAAGCAATGATGGCCGATGGTTCGATTGGCGGTTGGGCAATAAACTGGATCACAATGGCTTGTTCGCTCGCATCGATTTTATTAACACCAATCGGACGCGATAAAACCCGTAGCCGATGCGTATCAACAAGTGCGCGGGCCGGTTCCGGCAGGCGGCCAAACCGATCGATCAGCTCTTCGGACATACGAATCAGTGCGTCATCATCAGAACAATTAGCCAGCCGCTTGTACAAGGTCAGACGTTCGTGGATATCCGGGCAGTAGTCGGCCGGCAACAATGCCGGCATATGCAAGTTGATTTCAGTTGTACTCGCCAGTGGTGCTTCAAGGTCGGGTTCCTTTCCGGCTTTCAGCGAGCGAACCGCTTCGTCGAGCATCTCGGCATACAGCGAAAAGCCAATTTGTTGCATATCCCCGGACTGGTTGTCACCAAGGACTTCCCCTGAGCCACGGATTTCGAGATCGTGCATCGACAGGAAAAATCCGGCGCCGAGTTCTTCCATGCTCTGAATAGCTTCGAGGCGTTTACCGGCATCCCTTGTGATCCCACCTTCGTGGGGGGTCAGGAGGTAGGCGTAAGCCTGGTGGTGCGACCGGCCAACCCTGCCGCGCAGTTGATGCAGTTGCGCGAGCCCGAACTTGTCTGCCCGGTGGATGACAATGGTATTGGCGGTTGGAACGTCAATTCCTGTTTCGATGATTGTCGTACAAAGCAACACGTTGAAACGCTGCTGGTGAAAGTCGCGCATAACCCGCTCAAGATCACGCTCACCCATCTGCCCATGGGCGACGGCAATGCGAGCTTCCGGGACAAGCTCGGCAAGGGTATCGCGACGGGTATTGATAGTTTGTACTTCGTTGTGCAGGTAGTAAACCTGGCCGCCGCGTTTTAGTTCACGCAACAAGGCTTCGCGGACAACGCTACGGGCCTCCGGGCGGACAAAAGTTTTAATCGCGAGGCGACGCTGCGGTGCGGTTGCAATGACTGAGAAGTCGCGAATGCCTTCCAGGCTCATGGCCAGGGTTCGCGGGATTGGAGTTGCAGTTAAGGTCAAGACATCCACTTCAGCCCGCAGTGCCTTGAGACGCTCTTTCTGTCGTACTCCAAAACGGTGTTCTTCATCAATGATTGCCAGACCAAGTCGCTTCAGCTTGACATCGCTGGACAGTAATTTGTGGGTGCCAATAACAATATCCACCGAGCCATCGGCCAGGCCGGCAAGGGCAGCCTTGATTTCTTTTCCGGAACGAAATCGTGACAGCTGGGCGACCTTAATCGGCCAGTGGGCAAATCGGTCGCTGAAAGTTGCGAAGTGTTGTTCGGCGAGCAGGGTTGTTGGCGCCAGTAACACGACTTGTCGTCCGCCGGAAACTGCCAGAAATGCCGCCCGCAGAGCCACTTCGGTCTTGCCGAATCCAACATCACCGCATACCAGTCGGTCCATTGGTTTGTCAGAAATCATGTCTTGGACAACAGCGTGTATCGCGGCGAGCTGATCCGGGGTTTCTTCAAACCCGAATCCGTCAGCGAAGGCGGCATAGTCGGAAGCGCTAAATTCGAATGCGTGGCCAACGCGAGCCGCACGCCGGGCATAAAGGTTCAGCAGTTCCGCGGCAGTGTCGCGGGCCTGTTTGGCGGCCTTCTTGCGCGCTTTTTCCCATTGCCCCGAACCGAGTTGGTGCAGGGGGGCTTCATCGGGATTGGCGCCACTATAGCGAGAAATCAGGTGTAGCTGTGACACGGGTACATAGAGCATTGACTCCTTCGCATAGGTCAGATGCAGGAACTCCATTGTTCCTTCACCGATATCCATGTCGATCAGACCCTCATAGCGTCCGATGCCGTGTTCGATATGGACCACCGGATCGCCTATTTTCAGTTCCGACAG
The DNA here is from genome assembly GCA_049680625.1 of Burkholderiaceae bacterium. Classification (GTDB taxonomy): domain Bacteria; phylum Pseudomonadota; class Gammaproteobacteria; order Burkholderiales; family Burkholderiaceae_E; genus JAUIAI01. The sequence goes on from JBAUID010000218.1 coordinate 58,314, forward strand.
GTCACGGATGATTGCGTTGACATCAGTAGTGGCCTCGCGTTTGCCGCGCCGCGCTCTGCGCGCAGATCCGGTGAATAATTCCGCTTCGGTAATCAGGGTTACCAGGCCGTCGTCACAATGAAAGCCGTCGTGTAACGGACCGACAACCATGGCGGCGATATCCGCGCTGTCAGCCCAGTCTGCCCAACTGGACTTCACCGGCAGTTTGAGTTCGTACTCACCAAAGAGTTGCACCAGGGTTTCCAACCGTCCTTCAGACTCTGCCATCACCAGAATGCGGGCCATGGATTGCGCCGGCTGTTGGCGGCGAGTTTGAATCAGGGCGTGTATGCGGCTGACCGGCGAGGCAGCGCGGCGGTCGACAGACACATCAGGCAAGGCCATAGCATATGGAGTCGGTACGCCAGAGGATGAATCCAGGGGAACTGACGGGGTTTGGCCTGGCGGTGAATCAGGCCCAGCCTGGTCCGAAGCACCGATGAGATCTGTGCTTGGACGGGCACTGATGTTTATCCGGCCGAAACGTTTGACCTCACCAAAAAACTCTTCACCGGTGAGGAACACTTCTGTCGGTTTAAGTAATGGTCGTTCGGCATCATGTGACAAAAAGCTGTAGCGGGATTTTGCGTCGGTGAGGAAATCATCAATCGTTTCAGAAACATCACCATGAAAAACAATCGTGGAGCCCTCAGGCAGGTAGTGAAAGATATCGGCTGTTTCCTCGTGAAACAACGGCAGGTAATACTCAATACCGGCACCGAAAATTCCGTTAGCAATGTCTTTATAGAGTGCGCAGCGCGAAGGGTCACCTTCGAAGCGTTCGCGCCAACGGTTGCGAAAATTGTTACGGCTGGCTTCATCGGTTGGCACTTCGCGAGCGGGTAGCAGTCGGACGTTTTGCACCGGATACAGACTGCGCTGGCTTTCCGGGTTGAAGGTGCGGATAGATTCGATTTCATCGCCAAACAAATCGAGTCGAAAAGGCAGTTCAGCGCCCATTGGAAATAAGTCGATCAGTCCACCACGAACACTGTACTCACCGGGCCGGACAACCTGAGAGACGTGTTCGTAACCGGCATGGGTTAACTGTTTACGCAGGCCGGCCTCATTCAGGACCGCGCCTTTGTCAAAGTAAAAAGTCGTGGACGACAAAAACGCTGGCGGAGCAAGCCGGTGAACGGCCGTGGTGACCGGACAAATGAGAATGTCGACGTCTTCACGGTGCAGGCTGTACAAGGTCGCGAGTCGTTCACTGACCAGGTCCTGGTGGGGTGATAAAACGTCGTAAGGGAGGATTTCCCAGTCGGGAAACAGCCGGGTTGTCAGTGCCGGAGCAAAAAAGCCAATTTCTTCATGCAGTCTCTGGGCGTCAACCGCTGACGCGCTCAAGATTGTCAGCGTGCCGGAGCGGTCCTCGCGACTGGCCAAAGCGGCTAATTGCAATGCATCACTGGACCCGTAGCCAGTCGGTAGCGCAAATGTCGCGCCTGGTTTGGGCCATTGAAGTTTACCGATCAGACCCGGGATTGGCATCGGCAGCGCCGCCGGTGCCTCGGGCGCGACCGTGGGCTCAGCGGCAGGCAGATCGGCTGTCTGCGTAAATTGGGCTTCCTGAGGTGCCGGTGTGGCACCGGGGCGGGATTTTTTGGATTTTTTGGTTTTTGCTGACAATGTTCCGGGCGCTGAGGCGGGTGACTTAAAAGCTGAGCCGATAGCTGAAAGCTCAAATGATCGACTGGTGGCGACACAGGCTGTCGATACACCAATGCCCGCGGGGTAAACCGAATTGAGACAATGCAACTCGGGTTTCCGCAGGCGAATTACCTATTTTAATGGAGTAGGAGGGAGCCTGGTGGCATAAACTTGAGCGGGATGCATGATTCCGGGTAGGACTCAGAAAGATCTACGACTAACCAGCGAAATAAGCGACTTGAATAGCGAAGGTAAAAAGGTAAATGCGAAGGCAAACGCGAAGGCAAATTCGGAACCGACGGCCGGCCTTGCACAGCATCAATTTGTTGCCCTGATTCCCGCTGGCGGGCGTGGCGAGCGAATGGGCTCCGCTCTGGCCAAACAGTATTTACCCCTGGGTGGTCAACCGATGATCGCCTGGTCAGTCCAGGCGCTGTTGTCGGTGCCGTGGATTCAACACGTTTATGTTGTTGTGGCCCCGTCGGATGACTATTGGCAACAGGATCCGTCGTTGAGAAAGCTTGGAACACAAAATCCAGGCCGCCTTACCTGGTATCGCGCTGGCGGCTCGTCTCGGCAGCAAACGGTTGCCAACGGTCTTGAACACATCAGCCGGTCGTATGCTGCGTCAACCTGGGTCATGGTGCATGATGCGGCCCGCCCGGGAATCAGCCGCGAATTGCTGGAGGCACTGAGCGAAGCAATTGAAGCGGGTGCGGATGGCGCATTACTAGCGACCCGGGTTGCTGACACTGTAAAGCGGCAACAGCCCGATGATGCTTCGGCTGGACAGACCCCCACGGTTGCGGACACGATCCCGAGGGATGGTTTGTGGCTGGCGCAAACGCCGCAGGTATTTCGCCTGGGAGAACTTGTGCTGGGTTTGCGGCAAGCTGATGAAGATGGTGCGGTGTTAACCGACGAAGCATCGGTGATGGAACGAACCGGTACGGCGGCCAGACTGGTGACAGGTGACTGGTGTAATGTGAAGGTAACTACGCCGTCTGATCTCGAGATGATGCAGCGCGTATTGGGCCACCCCGATGCTGATGAGAATTCGGGCTGATAATTTTTTGCGGGCGAGACAGTGACAAAAGACAGTAACGACACGGCAAGCAAAGAAAGTGCCAGCAACGATGAGCCGACTCTCAATAACTCAGTCGCTCCACCATGGGCGGACCTGCGCATTGGTCAGGGTAGTGATATTCATGCTCTTGTCCCGTCGCGACCGCTAATTCTGGGTGGGGTGACGATTGAGCATCCGATGGGTTTGCTGGGGCACAGTGATGCCGACGCCTTATTGCACGCGATAACTGATGCCGTACTGGGTGCCGGCGGTTTGGGTGATATCGGCAGCCATTTTCCCGATTCTGATATGCAATACAAAGGGGCTGACAGTGCCGGCTTGTTGCGCGCAGCCTGTGATGTGCTTAATGCTTCAGGTCTGGGCCTGATCAATATTGACGCCACTGTCACCGCCCAGGCGCCGCGCCTGTCACCGTATATTCAGCAAATGCGCTTGAATATTGCCCACGCATGTGATCTGGATGTCAGTCGGGTTAATGTCAAAGCCAAGACGGCTGAGAAACTCGGTTCTCTGGGGCGTGGCGAGGGAATCAGCGCTCAGGCGATTGTGCTTGCGGCGCGGCTGACAAATTAATTTTCACCACTGGATAATCGCTGGCTGGAAGCGATCACAAAACAATAAAGACAATAACAACGAAATCAGATATCGAGACAAGAAATGAATGAACGCTATGCAAAGTACGACAAACTGGAAATAGATTTTCCGGCCGATCGCATCCTGAGGCTGACTTTTAACCGCCCTGAAACCTACAACTCGGTCGACGCGCCGACTCATTCGCAGCTCACCGAGATCTGGCGCGATATTGATGCCGATCCGGATATAGATGCGGTCTTGGTCACCGGCGCAGGCAAAGCGTTTTCTTCCGGTGGTGATTTCGACATGATCGAAAAAATGCTTGATGACGATGTCGTTCGGATGCGAACCTGGAAAGAGGCGAAAGATCTTGTCTACAACGTGATCAACTGTAACAAGCCAATTGTCTCGGCAATTAACGGAGTGGCGGTAGGTGCGGGCCTGGTAGTGGGTATCCTTGCGGACATCTCGATTGCCGGAAAGTCTGCAAAAATTGTTGACGGTCATACCCGCCTTGGCGTTGCCGCCGGCGACGTCGCTTGTGTTATCTGGCCTTTGTTGTGTGGCATGGCAAAAGCGAAATACTATTTGCTGACCTGCAAGCCAGTCAGTGGCGAAGAGGCCGAGCGAATTGGCCTGGTATCGTTATGTGTTGATGATGCCGAGTTACAACAGACCGCATTGGATACTGCAGTTAGTCTGTCAAACGGTGCCCAGAGCGCAATCCGCTGGACTAAATATTCATTAAACAACTGGTTGCGAATGGCCGGGCCTATTTTTGATACTTCAACTGCGCTTGAAATGTTGGGGTTCGCTGGGGCTGAGGCGAGGGAAGGGCTGAAGTCTCACCAGGAAAAGCGTAAACCTCAGTTCCCAAAAGGCTCGCCCGTATAGGGTTTTGGGTTTTGCGCTGAGTTATTCAACCCAAGGAGGATTCATGTCACTTGAAAAAGAGTCATTGCTCGATAAACTGCGCGACGAAGCGTTGAAAATTCGTCGCAACGTCTGGCGCGCATTACATGCCGCGGGCTCGGGCCACATGGGGGGGGCATTGTCTGCGGCTGACATGCTGTCCGCGCTTTACTTTCATCACATGCGTTTACGTCCAGACGAACCAGATTGGCCTGATCGTGATCGATTTGTGCTTTCCAAAGGGCATGCGAATGCAGCCCTCGGCGCCGTGTTGGCACAAGCGGGGATTATCGACGACAAAGTAATTGACCAGTTCTACGCCTACGAGTCATTGTTCGGCATGCATCCTGATATCAAGCTTGACGGGGTTGAGATGAGTACTGGTGGACTTGGCCATGGTTTGTCCGTCGGGCTTGGTATGGCCCTTGGTGCCCGCCTGCAAGCCAAAGATTTTCGCGTACTGGTGATGATCGGTGATGGCGAATTACAAGAGGGATCAAACTGGGAGGCAGCGATGGCCGCTGCTCACCAGAAAGTATCTAATCTGACAGCGATCCTTGACTACAACAAAGTACAGCAAAGTGGCCATGTCCAGGAGATGATGTCCCTGGAGCCTGCTGCGGATAAATGGCGGGCCTTTGGCTGGTCAGTGCGCGAAATTGACGGTCACGATATGGGTCAGATCGTGACCGCCCTCGATGAACTGCCCTATGAGAGCGCCAAACCCTCGGTGATCATCGCGCACACGGTCAAAGGCAAGGGGGTGAGCTTCTCAGAAAATACTCACCTGTGGCATAACAACATGGTGACAGCTGAGGTCTATCAGAAGGCCATCGCTGAACTCGGAGAACCCAAATGAACCATTCCTCTGAACCCGATTGGGTCGCAAAAATTCAGAATCAATCCCGACTGGGGTTTGGTCTGGCAGTAACTGACATGGCCAGTCGTGATGTGCGGGTAGTAGCCATTTCTGCTGACACACTCGACTTGATTGGTTTGCGTGAGATGGTTGCTGCTTCGCCCGAACGGGTTATCGAAGCGGGCATCGCCGAGCAAAACGCCATGGGAATTGCCAGCGGGCTCGCAACCACCGGCATGCGGCCACACTTGTGTGGTTATGCACCGTTCATTACTGCGCGATCAATGGAGCAGTTGCGAAACGATGTTGCTTACGCAAATCAGCGAGTGGTAATTGGCGCCGCATGCGCAGGTATTACCCTTGGAGTGTCTGGTGGTACCCATCATGCAGTTGAAGATATTGCGGTGATGCGCAGTATGCCGAACATGACGGTCCTGGTGCCGGCAGACGCTATTCAGGCCTGGCACCTGACGCAGGCGACGGAACAATTGTCCGGGCCATCGTATATCCGCCTTGGTGGTAAATACGAAGAAAAGCCAGTCACTGCGGTTGACGTTAAACCCCAGATCGGAAAAGCCGATGTTTTGCGTGATGGCAAAGATGTCACCGTCATTGCCTGCGGTTGCCTGGTGATTGAAGCGGTTGCCGCAGCAGATAGTCTCAGCTGCGAGGGGGTTAGCGTTCGGGTGCTGAATATGCATACCATCAAACCACTTGACCGAGAGGCAGTGCTGGCGGCCGCCGGCGAAACCAGGGGCATCGTTACCGCTGAAGAGCACCGCGTTGGTGGTGGTCTTGGAGGTGCTGTTGCCGAGCTATTATCTCAGGAGCATCCCACGCGGATGCGCTTTGTCGGCATGCCAGATGAATTTGCGATCGTAGGTCCAACCGACAAAGTGCGCGAACGTTACGGGATGAGTGCTGAGAACATTGCCGCTCAATGCCGGGCTTTGCTAGAAATGCGCGACATCCCGATCGTTGCTCGCGCCGTGAATTAGCACAGTAAACACTTGGTAAAACGTTTCCGGAAACTCCGCTCAGAGGCGATCGACTTCATCTCTGACCGGAGTTTCCCAGAATCAGCAACCCAGCAGGTGTTATGCCAAATCGCCAATCAGTGACTGGCGGGTCGCGTCGCTTACGGGAGAGATCGTTGCCCGGTAATTTTCATGGTCAATACCAATCGTCAGGCTGACCCCGTACTTCAGCGCCGCCGCCATATCGTCGGTCAGCGTAAAGCGAAGAAAGTGCACCGCTGAAGTCTTTTCATCATTCGACCGATCCATGTCTTCGTCAGCAATTGCATAGACCCGATCGGCACCTTCGGCCTGAACGTAGACTTTGTCTTCAATGCCTTTGAGGCGGGCCAGTTCGATTTTTCGCTGGGCCGGATCCGGGTATTCAATCATCATCGTGGCTTTGAACTCGCGTCCGGTTGGAATCAATGGGTTATAAGCTGACAATTCTTCCATGATGCCGGCTTCTTCAAATGTTTTTTCGATTCGAAGCATCTCCTGAACCTGATAACGTACGGTCAGCTCGTCTTCGAATATCAACCGCACGTGTTGGCCAATGTCGACGTTCCGGTCTTTCTTGTGAGCCAGAACTTTTTCTCTGAAGGCCGGGCGTTCTTTCGCATAGGCTTCCAGTGTCCATAGGGACTCTCGGGTGATCAGTGGCATGTCAGTACTCCGTTAAAATAAAAATCTCGGGCAGCTTGCCCCGGGGGTTTAGCCCAGGCCATACGCCATGCGCAGCAGGGTTAGGGGGTGGGCAATCTTTCCGTCAGCCTTGCCCTGCATGCCTTCTTCGATATGATGGCCAGCCAGTTGGCAGTCTGAAGATACCCAGTCGACTTCACCATTGGGGTGTTCCCCGGCTTGTCGAAATACCGGGCGGCCAATTTTCAGCGCCGTGTCATGAAACTCTTTTTTCACTCCCCAGGTACCAGCGTGACCAGAGCAACGTTCGATGGTGTTGACATGGGTATCCTGAATCATTTCAAGCAATTCGCGGGTTTTCTGGCCTATGTTATGAACCCTGAGGTGGCATGCCACGTGATACGAGACATTTCCCAGGCCCTGGGTGAAGTCAGTTTTCAGCAAACCGTCTTTATGCCGGGCAACCAGGTATTCGAACGGATCGCGCATCGCCTTACCCACTAACTGGACATCTGCGTTGTCCGGGAACATGAGGGGTAGTTCCTGCTTAAACATTAGGCCACACGAAGGTATCGGTGCGAGGATTGCATAGCCGTCGCGTGCCAATTTAGCCAGTTGCGGAATGTTTTTATGCATCAACTTTTCCACTGACTTCAAGTCCCCGAGCTCGAGTTTAGGCATACCGCAGCAGGCCTCTTTTTCAGCCATGACGTAGGGAATCTCGTTGATGTTCAGGATCTTGATTAAGTCGTGACCAATGCCGGGTTCGTTGTAGTTGATATAGCACGTTGCAAAGATCGCCACCTTGCCGGCAGTGCGTTCACCGTCGCGAACGGGGTTTGAAGACGTTTTGCTGGCGGAACTACGGAACTTCTGCGCGGTAAAAGGCGGTAGCCAGGCATCTTTATCAACACCTATTGTCGCCTCCATTGCCTGGCGTATGGCAGGAACTTTATTGGCTGCATTAACAACGTGTGAGACAACAGGTATCGCCGCCAGTTTACCGTTGCGGTCAGTGTTGCTCAGTTGATTGTCTCGAAATCGGGTTGGTGTTCCTTCGTTAAACTGAATTGCCTTGCCGCGCAGCATCAGGTGCGGGAAGTCGACATTCCATTCGTGCGGGGGCACGTACGGGCATTTGGTCATATAGCACACGTCGCACATGTAGCACTGGTCTACTACTTTCCAGTAGTCGTTACGGTCTACGCCGTCTACTTCGAAGGTTTTGCTTTCGTCAACAAGGTCAAACAAGGTCGGAAATGCGTTGCATAAGCTCACGCATCGACGGCATCCGTGGCAGATGTCAAAAACCCTTTCCATTTCGTCCAGGCAGGATTTGGTGTCGTAAAACTTGGGGTTTTTCCAATCCAGAGGGTGGCGGGTTGGTGCTTCTAGTGAACCTTCGCGTTTTTGTTCCATGTGAATTTATTTCCGTCGCAGCATTTGTGGATATGGTGAAGCGCCATTAATGCAGTTAGCACAAAACAGCGTGGCAGTCAGTTGTGTTCGCTTGGATTGCCTGCGGATCTGAGGTTCCGGGGAAAGTGAAACGGGGAGCAAATGCTCCCCGTTCAGTCTTGTGAGAAGCCTGTCAATCAACAGCATGCCCACACAAACTGCATTACGCGATACCTTCGAGGGCCTTGGCGAACTTGTTGGCGTGAGAGCGCTCGGCTTTGGCCAGGGTCTCAAACCAGTCAGCGATTTCGTCGAAGCCTTCAGCGCGCGCGTCTTTGGCCATGCCAGGGTACATATCGGTGTACTCATGGGTTTCGCCTGCGACGGCGGACTTCAGGTTGTCTTCTGAGCTGCCGATGGGCAGGTCAGTTGCCGGGTCACCAACCTGGGCCAGATAGTCAAGGTGGCCGTGGGCGTGACCGGTTTCACCTTCAGCGGTGGCGCGAAATAGCGAGGCAACTTCTGGCTGGCCTTCAATGTCAGCCTTGTTCGCGAAATACAAGTAACGGCGATTGGCCTGGCTTTCGCCGGCGAATGCGTCTTTCAGATGCTGGTGGGTTTTGGACCCTTTGAGGTTAGCCATGAAAACTCCTTTTTGATAGTTAGTGGCGATTCAGTGAGTAATGTAGCGCAAACAAAACTTTTCTTTGATTGGATCTTTTCATCGACTCGATTGTCTAAGCCAATCAGGCAGCTTCGGGTTTTGCCAGCGCACGTGCATCCGGCAGGGTCAGCGAGGCAGTCAGTCCGCCACCGGCGCGATTACTGAGTTTAAAACTACCGTCGTAACGTCGTGCCAGCCGGCTGACAATGGCCAGGCCCAGCCCCGCACCATCGGCGCCGCCGCGGGCCGTGTCCAGGCGTGCAAACGGGCGGAGCAGTCTGGCCAGCTGATCTTCGGGCACTCCTTGTCCCCGGTCACTGACTTCAATGGTCAGCTGGCTGCCCGAGCGTCTGGCCTTGACCGTTACCTCGGCGCAGGCTGTACCGGATTCATCCGGATCGCTGCGTCCATAGCGAAGGGCGTTATCAATCAGGTTGCCCAGAGCCCGTTCCAGGTCGGTATTGTCGCCACGCCAGGTGAGGCCGGCCTGAACGGGAACATTGAGGCGAATCTCCCCACTTTGAATTTGCGGGCGGTAAATACTGGGTAGCTGGCGCAGAACGTCGCTTACCTGGACCAGTTCGGTATGGGCAACTGTTCCGGTTCTGGCAAAGTCGATAAAGCGGCCCACGATTGCGTCAATTCGCTCGATATCCTCAACCAGAGAAGCGCGCGTCTCTTCATCCAGCGGGGCCAGTTCTGCTTCCATGCGCAGCCGGGCCAGTGGGGAGCGAATATCATGTGAAATGCCGGCCAGGGTGACTTCTCGGTCTTGTTCGAGTGCGGCAAGGTCGGTTGCCATGTCATTAAAACGGCGATTGACATGCGAGATTTCACTGGCGAGGTCTTCTTTCAGTTTCTGCGGTGTATGGCCGCCGCGCAAAGCCGCGATCGCCCGCGCCAGGTCGGCAAGGGGCTTGTTCACAAGGCGGCTCAGCGCAAGCGCGCCAAGCAGAGCAAGGCCCGCGGCAATACCAAAAATCAGTTGCAGGCTGGGCCCAAAGTGGCGGTCGATCCGCCGCCCCTGCATCTGCAACCAGTATTTGTCTTCATCAATGTCGAAACTGACCCATAGACCTTCTTCGTTGTTGACCTTGGACACCACCAGGGTTTCCGGGCCAAGCAGATTTTGCAAACGCGGTGCCAGCAGGGCGATTCGCCCGGTAAGTGAGGTAACTTCGATTTCGTCAGCCGGCTCAAGCGGCAGGACGCGGATGCCTTCTTCGTTGGCGAGTTCGCGTAGTAAGGTGATTCTGCGCTCCGGCTGCGAACTAACCAGCGCGGAACGGGTCAGATTGACTATTGACGCTACTTCCCACGCCAGCCGCTGCTCGGCTGGTGCATTGTCCAGGAAGCGTAGCACCAGTAACAGGGCCGCGATACTGGAGACCACCAGGAACACCAGGAGTACAAAAGTTCGCCAAAAAAGGCTGATGCGAATCATCAGATGCTTACCTGGCCACTACGTCCGACGGGTCGTTATTACTGACATCGGCAGGCCCCGGGTTTGGCCCGGCTGGCTCCGCCGGCAGGCGCTGTTATAACGAAGCTGTGAAAAACGGGCTGTCGCTCCGTTGCGTCTGTTTTATTCGTCGTCGGGGACAAATACGTAGCCAACACCCCAGACGGTTTGAATGTAGCGCGGTTGTTGTGGGTCGGTTTCAAGTAATTTGCGCAGGCGGGAAATTTGGACATCCAGGCTGCGATCATAAGCCCCATATTCCCGTCCACGGGCCAAAGCCATGAGTTTTTCGCGAGACATTGGTACACGCGGGTGCTGAGCAAGTACTTTCAGGACGCTAAATTCGCCAGTGGTAAGGGGCTGGGGTTTGTTGTCGCTGGTTAGCTGGCGGGTTGCCAAATTAAGCACAAACGGGCCAAAGCGGACTTCACCGGCACCGGCTGATGGTGCGCCGGGCGCTTCTGTCGCAGGCCGCCGGCGCAAGACCGCGTGAATTCGGGCCAGCAGTTCTCGCGGGTTAAACGGTTTGGGCAGATAGTCATCTGCGCCAACTTCGAGCCCGACGATCCGATCAACATCGTCACCCTTGGCCGTTAACATGATTACGGGTGTGCGATCGTTAGACGCCCGCAGCCGGCGTAGAATGGACAAGCCATCTTCGCCTGGCAGCATGAGGTCCAACACCACAATATCGAATGGTTCACGCAGCATCAGCCTGGCCATGGTGGCGCCTTCGGGCGCAACACTGACTTCAAACTGATTCTCTGAAAGATATCTACGCAGGAGTTCGCGTAGTTTCGGGTCGTCATCGACAACGAGCAGGCGGTAGGTTTTGGAGGTCATGGGCGGATAATAGCGATTCTAAGAACAATAAATTAACAGCCTGGGCGGCAGAATTACGCATCGTTACAACGCTTACCCGATACGAGAATACACTGCGCTGATCAAACCGTACCATTACATTTATAAATGGGCCAGGTGCGTTGTTCCGGCAGCGCTGGCATGG
>JBAUID010000219.1:0-2942 GCA_049680625.1 Burkholderiaceae bacterium
CCCACGCTACGGGCCAGCTGAACCGCAGCCGTTCCAACACTACCTCCGGCGCCACTGATCAGCACGCGTTCGCCTGCCTGCAGGCGACCTTTGTTGAGCAGGAAGTCGATTGCCGTGGTGCCACCAAAACACAAAGCGGCTGCTTCGTCCCAGGTCAACGCGACTGGCTTGGGAATCATCGGCACCGTTTCAGGCAAGGCGACATATTCAGCATGGGCACCCAGGCGCGCGCCCGGAAAGGCAATAACTTCATCGCCAACAACAAAGCGCGATACCGCAGCGCCGACAGCCACAACCCGACCGGCCAATTCAACACCAAGGATTCTTTTGCGCGGCCGGGTGAGGCCCATGAACAAGCGGACCATTGGGCCAAAACCTCTGGGCACGTTTAAGCTGCGCAGGCGCCAGTCCGCCGCGTTGACAGTAGTGGTGACCACCTCAATCAGTACGTCGTTGCGCTTTGGGTTTGGTTTGGGCAAATCGACTAAGTGGATCACTTGTGCTGATCCGTATTGATCAAAAACGGCAGCTTTCATTAACCGCACCCTGGACGACTATTCACACCCCGGCGTCTGCTCCCGCAGCAACACGTGGCCATGGTTAGCCGCCACAGCCTTTGGTGATCTGATTCATCTTGGTCATCAGCGCTTTCATGTCCTGGCCGCGCATTGACTGCATTGCCTGCTGACGCGCTTTGTCGTCGCCAGCCATCATGGTAAGCATTACCTGCTGCTCTTTGGGGCTGGCAATTTTGTCCGCGGTTTTCTGGCCGCACTGACAATTGGCCGCCGTGTCAGCACCAGTCGCTTCACAAAAACTTTGCAGTGACTTGTAAGGGGCCGCGATCAGCGGCTGGATGCTCAATGCAGTGAACACGGTGCCAACTAAGGCACCAAAGGCAATCGACTTCATCGCGATATCTCCTGACAAGAATGGAGTAAACCATTCTGTCAGAATGCGTCACCAGAATCTGTACTTTGAACGAGGGATTTTTGCGTGTTTTTCCGTATCTAAAATGTGTTCCCGTGGCGGTCGTCTGACCGATCAACTGGCACCGCCCTAGATCTTGTGGGCAAATTCTATGGCCCGCATGGGTCTGACAGTTTGAAATTGAGATTTTTGAAATTGCTTTCTCCGATAAAGAGTCTTTATTGCCGACTGTTCAGCTGTATGCAGTACACCCTATCTTTGCAGGTAGACTCAGACCTCCCGCAATCGACTGTTGAAACCTCTCGTGTCTTGTACAGCCCATATTTTCCATCTTATCGCCGTGCTCCCTAGCTTTCTCCTGAATCTCATCACCCGCAATATTCGACTGTCGGCCTATTTTCTTATTTGCGCGCTCGCAGCATGCAGCACCACCGAGTCGGCCCGTCCACTGCTGCCGGCCAATTCCGGGGTTGCAATGTTTGGCGATGGTGCAACCGGGGTGACGGTCAACCGGAAAGGGCGAATTGCGATCAATGCGGATCGATCGACCGCTTTGGTAGAACTGAAAAGAATTGGCTCACAGTATCGGGTAACCCAGGTTTCCAACAGCCAGCAGGCGACGGTGTCGTTTCACCCGGTTCCCGGCAGTAGCGCGCTGCATTTAGTTCAGATTCAGAAAGCGGGAAAAAAAGGCGCCACTTATATGATTGTTCGCCTCGATGACGCCACCTTGCGGATTGACAACTTCGCCATTGATGCGGCGACGCTGAAAGCGGCCCAGCGCAACAAGCTGGGGGTGACGCGCAAGAGCGAGTACACGACCATGATCGGTGATGCCCGTTCGTTAACTGAATTGGTTCGTCTGTACACCCAGATCAATGCCCGGGCATTGACCACTGAAGCCGGGTACGACGCTCAGCTGACGGTTGCCACCAGCGCCAAAGAGCGACGCAGTTTGCGCGCGGCTGCACTGCGGCTGAGTTGCCTCGCCCACGCCGGTCATCCAACAGACACAGCCGTGCAGGCCCTGCCCGGCACCCCGGGTTACGGCATGCAGATGGATCGGATTAACCTGGCCGTGGGGCGGCCCGTTTGCGAACAAGCCGCCGAGTTGAACCCCGCCGACACCTCGGTTCGTTATGCCCTGAGCCGGGCCCTGTATAAACAGCGAAAATACAACCGTGCGATGGCCCTGGTGGACGAGCTGAAAGCGCAAGATTACCCGCTGGCCTATGTGCTCGATGCACAAGCCCTGGTAACCGGCAATGGTCGCAGGAAAGACATTGACGCAGCGCGTAAGACGCTTGCTCAAGCGCGTGCTGGCGGCTCGCCGGTGGCCGAGTTTTACGAGGTGTACTACCAAAGCGCCGGCGTGTTCGGCAAACCCGATCTTGAGGTTATTCGTCAGAAACTGCGCGCCCAGGTAGCGCAACACGATATGGCACACGCGAAAACCGCGCTTGGCCTGATGCTGCTTAACGGACAGGGTGGCCCAACAGACTTATCCGGTGCGCAGAACCTGTTTCGCAGCGCTTCTAATCAACGTGATGGGCGTGCTGCATACCAACTGGCCGTCATGTTGTACACCGGCAAAGGGGCAAAAAAGGATCGCAAGCAAGCATTTAGGCTAGCATCAACAGCGGCCAAGGCAGGTTTCAGTGATGGTGAATATCTGGCCGGGTTTATGTTGTCACGCGGCCAAGGCATTACTAAAGACGAAAAGCGGGCCCTGAAATTGTTCCGCTCGGCAGACAAACACCGGCATATTGACGCCGGTGCCGAGCTGGGTCGGATGCTGGCCCTGGGCCTGGGCACCAAAGCAGACAAAACAAAAGGGCTTGCGTTGTTGCAATCGGCAGCTGACAAAGGCAGTGCCAATGCGAAGGCTTATCTTAAATCTGTGGGTGCGGCTGCTAGTAAAGAATCTACGGGGCCTACCATTTCCGGCAATTAAGCGACCCGCACGCCAGATTACCCGGCCTACAAAACGCAACCATAGTGGGCGGTTGACA
>JBAUID010000220.1:0-57139 GCA_049680625.1 Burkholderiaceae bacterium
GCTAAATACCGTAAAAACCTCCGCCTCATCCAGTATTATCATGCTGGCCGAAGCAGACACTATGACCGATGGCGAAGTCAGGCGAATTAACAAAGGCGCCAGGAAGCTAACCATCAAACATGGCGAAATTAAGAGCATGGAGATGCCCCCGATGACAATGGAGTTTGTCGTAACTGACGATGCCATGCTCGAAAGGCTGAATAAGGGTGACAAAATCAAATTCAAAGTCGAAGATCAGGACGGAAAAATGGTCATCACCGAAATTGTGCCCAGGCCATAGTCAAATCTGGCTGCCGAATGGCTTTTCAACAGTCTGCTAGGCACACTCCACACAAAGCGGACAAAAGTATTCAGAGAATGTCTGTCAGAATAAGCCGATGATTCGGATTCAAAACCTCTTTGTTCAGGGCCTGGCTGCCTTACTACCGATTGCGATTACCCTTTACCTGATTTACTGGCTGGGTACCGCAACCGAAGACATACTTGGCCAGGGGCTGCGCCTGTTGTTCCCCGATCGTTATTACCTGCCGGGTATGGGTATTGGTGCTGGCATTTTGCTGGCGTTTGCAACCGGCATCGTCTTGCGCCTGTGGATTGGACGCAAACTATTGCAACTGGGTGAGCGTGTATTGCGGCGCGTTCCAGTGGTCAAGACCATCTATAGTGCAGCCCGTGACTTCACGGCATTCTGGACGGCTGATAAAAAACACGATAACCGCCAGGTGGTGTTGGTCACCCTGCCGCAAGGCCAGCAGCTGATCGGCTTTATTACCCAGCGTCAGCCGGGTCAGTTGGTACCCGGTCTGGACGGGCCCGACCTGATTGCGGTGTACCTGCCAATGAGCTATCAAATTGGTGGTTACACCGTTTACATGCCTGCCAGCCAGGTCCGGCATATTGACATGAGTGTCGAAGACGCGATGCGCATAACGCTGACAGCGGCCATGTCGGTTTCTGATCCGGAAAAGTCTGCCTGAATCGTCAGCCTGAATTTACAAGTTCTTCAGGCTTTGCGCCCCATCCAGACACAAAAGGCAACAACCAGGGCGAAGCCGCCAAGCGTCAGCGTGATTGGTTCGCCCAGCAAGAACCAGGAGCCGACCAGGGTCACAAAAATCTGCAGCAATTGCACCTGACCCGCTTTGGCAACCCCCGCCATGGCCATGCCGTTGTTCCAGAAGAAGAAACCCAGAAACTGGGAAAAAACCGCCACATAGCCAAAGGCGAACCAAGCTGAGGCAGAGGCGTTTAAATTCACGTCGGGTAGAGACCACGCAACCGGCATTGCGATCACCGGTGCGGTAATCAACAGACACCAGGAGATAACTTGCCAGCCGCCAAGGCGGCGGGTGAGATCACCGGAAATTGCATAACCAATCGCCGCAGCTACAATTGATGCCAACAACCACAAATCAGCACCGTACAAGCTGCCGTCACCGCCGCCGCCGCCATTTAACAAGGCAAAAATAACAACTGCGATCGACCCGGCCATCGCCCAGGCCCAGAATTTCAATGACGGTTTTTCACCGGCAAAAACAATCGCAGCCGCAGCAGTACCCAATGGCAGGATCCCGAGAACAACAGCGCCGTGACTGGCCGGCGCTGATTCCATGGCAATTGCAGAGAACAGCGGGAAACCAATAACGATGCCAAAACCTGCCAATAACAGCTTAAAGATGTCGGCGCGTTGCGGACGCGGTGAACGGGTCACTGTAAGCATGACACCCGCCAGCATCGCAGCCACCAGGGCGCGGCCAAGGCCGACAAATACGGCTGGCAGTTCAGCAACAGCGATGCGGGTAAACGGCAGGGTGAGACCAAAAATCACCACCCCGGCAAATGCCAGCAAATAACCTTTCTGTTGTTTTGTCACTGGTTCTGGATTTTCCTAGCGATACCCAACCAGGCGACCCAATACCAGGGCGCTTATCCAGAAGGTAAGTGACAAACCTGCTGCAAGACGCAATGGCCAGCGAATTGGCCCACGATTCGATCCGGGGTTCGCAACATTGGATGAGCCGGTTGCCAACTTCCTACTAATCGCTTGCCGCCAGCTATCACTTCGGCCCAGCCAGATCGCATTGGCAATTCCCAAAACAACCAAACCAAGCTTTACTAAAAACAAGGGGTTCGCCGTGTAGTCGGCCGCACGGGCGACAAACAGCAATAAACCAGAACCGATTGCCAACACCAGGCCAACAACTGCCATCGGGCGCAACACAATAGCCAGACTTTGCCATGGCTGGTGTGGCCACAATCCGAGTAGTCGCAAATCCAGAGAGACAATACAGCCGATTAAAAACGCAATCCCCAGCAGATGGGCAATATTGACCAAGGGGTACAGCCAGATTGATCCACGTAAGGCGACGGCAATCGGCCAGGCTTCGACCGCCAGGCCAAATTGCTGGAACAAATCAGTTATTTTTCGTGGCCTTCAGACGTTCGGGATACAAGTCGTAATTCTTGCCACTAATCACCAGGCGCTCAGCTTTCATCTTGGTTTCTTTCGGCTCGGCGGAGCGCTTGCCAACAAAAGTGATTTCTGCGCCAACTTGCATCTGGCTGTCTTGCAAACCGGCGCGCTCGTTGCGCCAGGGCTGACCAACTTCGACAGTCCACTTTTCGCCATCAGCATCAACAATCAACACGCCATGCGGGTTTCCAAGGCTGGATTTTTCAACCAGACCGGTTAATTCAAACTGACCGTCTTTTGTCCAGCGCCAACCATGGTGGGCCATTGCCAGAGTACAAGCTGACAACAACAACACCGCTAACATCAACCGCATCAGCCCCATATAGGCGGGACTCATGGTATTTGAGTAGAGATTTTTCTCGCGATTCATATATTTCTCCCTGTGTACGCTCATTCTGCGATTGGCGGGCACCGGTGTCAAACAATGGGGAATTAAGCCAATCACCGTATCCCTGCGTCGCCAGGCAATTTTTGGGCTTGATCAGACCCGGCTATATTTACGGTTACTCCTGGCTAGCTGTTGAAAATGACTCATGAAAATTACCGGTCTCAAAATCCATGTCCTGAAGACCCCGCTGGACCAGCCATTTGCCTTTTCCCAGGGATGGGTGACCCAACGCAGTGCCACCCTGGTTGAAATTGAGACAGACGAAGGCGTCACCGGCTGGGGCGAAGCCTTTGCACAAGGACTAGAACCACCAGAAATTGCGGCGACCGTTATCGACAAAGCCTTACGACCGTTACTCATCGGGCAGGACCCAACCGACACCGAAGTGTTGTGGCACAAGATGTACCACATGACCAGGGACTATGGCCGCAAAGGGTCGGTCATTTCAGCCATCAGCGCTGTTGATACTGCGCTTTGGGACATCACCGGGAAATTTCGGCAACTGCCTGTCTATCAGTTGTTGGGCGGTGCCTTCCGCACCGAGGTGCAGCCATACGCAACCGGGTTTTATCGCATTGAAGGTCAGGGTGAAGCCGCACGGCTCGCCGCTGAAGCCCTGGCCCATTTTGAAAACGGTTTTAAGCTGATGAAAGTCAAGCTTGGTTATGGGATTGACGACGATATCGCAGTCATGACAGCCATCGGCAAAGCCATGCAGGCAAAGCCTGTCCGTCTGATGATTGATACTAATCACGCTTATGGCCGAGCTGATGCATTGCGCCTGGGCCGGGCGCTGAGCGACTTCGACCTTGCCTGGTATGAAGAACCCGTAGTCCCCGAAGACAAATCAGGTTACGCGCTGATGCGCCAGCAACTGACGATGCCCATTGCCGGCGGCGAAAATGAACACACCTTGTTTGGCTTTCGGGAACTGCTGGCGGCGGACGCTGTCGACATTGCTCAGCCGGACCTTGGCTCTTGCGGAGGCATCACCGCGATGCGCCACATCATCACCCTGGCCCATGCCTATGGGGTCCAGGTCAACCCACATGTCTGGGGTTCTGCTGTGGCCCAGGCCGCGTCATTGCAAGTGATAGCAGCCCTGCCGGTTACCCACTACTCTATATTTGCGAGCGGACCACTGCTTGAATACGATCAGTCGTCGCACCCCTTCCGGCAGGAGTTAACAACCCGGCCGGTGACCATGGTGAACGGCATGGTGAACATTTCCAGCCAACCCGGGATTGGCATTGAAATCAACCGAGACATTCTGAGCCGTTACCTCAGTCCGGTTTAACCACATAGTCAACTAACGAATCAATCCGTTCCCAGATTTGGATCGTCGCTGATTCGAACCAGGCGCTTACCGATGTTCTTTCCACAGAGCATTTCGATGAAAGCGCCAGGCGTATTTTCAAGCCCGTCGATAATGTCTTCAAAATACACAATTTTTTCTTCCGCCATTAATCTGCCCATTTGTTCCAGATACCGGGGCATGTGATGCATGTGGTCATACACCAGAAAACCAGTCATCTCGGCCCGTTTGGAGATAAGGCACTCAATACCGCGAATCCCGGCCAGGGTCGACCCGCCAGGGCGGGAGATCATGCCGCAAACCGGGATGCGTGCACCAATTGTGAGGCGCGGCAATACGGCTTCGAGGGCGACCCCGCCGACGTTTTCAAAGTACACGTCTATCCCGTTGGGGCAGGCGCGGTCGAGTTCGCTTTCGTAACCTGATTCACGATAGTTAAACGCCGCATCGAAATTCAGCCGCTCAAGTAAATGTTGACGCTTGTGCTCAGAACCAACACTGCCAACCACCCGGGCGCCAGCCAGTCGTGCGAGTTGCCCGGCAATCTGACCAACAGCGCCAGAGGCGGCAGACACAAAAACAGTTTCGCCCGGTTGCGGCTGACCAATCCGCATCATGCCCACCCAGGCCGTGAGCCCCGGCATGCCCATAATGCTGATGGCATGGCTGAGCGGTCGAATCGAGTCATCGATTTGGTTCAGGTTTTGACCGTTGGCAACCCGTGTGTATTGCTCCCACCCGAGGAAAGACCATACAAAACACCCCACTGGAAACTGCGGATTGCGTGACTCATGGACCTGGCCCACCACCCGGGCAGGGATCACTTCACCAATCGCAAAAGGGTCTGCATAAGTGCGGGACGGCAACATCCGTCCGCGCATATAAGGGTCGCAGGACAAATATATGTTGCGCACCAGGACGTCACCTGGATTTAAGTCGGGCACGGGCACTTCGTCCAGTGCGAAACAGGACGGGGTAACGTCCGGGTTGGGGTGCGCGGCAAGGACAATTCTTTTATTCTGCATAGGGTATCTCCCGACCTCTACAATTTGAGCTGTTCAATCGAATCGAATCGATTCGTATCAATCGAATTGTGCCCGGAATCCGCCTTCAGACCGCTGCCCAGGCTGCGGTACGGGCAAAAACTCAGTCCAACGAAGACTGCCCGTATAACAACAAAGTAACGAAACAACGAAGCAACAAACCAGGAAACGCAATGAAACGAATAGGTGACAGTCTGGCAGGCAAACGGGTACTCATTACCCAATGCAATGACTTTATGGGCCCGGCCTTGTGTGCTGCCTTCAATGCCCACGGCGCACTCGTGATTGCCGACGATCAAACCCTGGTCGAACCCGACGCATCCCGCAACCTTGTTGAACGTAGTGGTCAAGTTGACGTCTTGATTGCCAACCTCGCCTGCCCGGCGCCAAGTTCTGCAGTGCACGAAGTGACCGATGACGAGTGGCGTGATGTTTTTGCCCACATGGTTGACCCGCTACCACGTCTGTTCGGCGCGGTTGCCCCCGGCATGACAGAGCGCGGTAGTGGCAAGATCATCGTGATGGGCAGTGCTACTGCACTGCGCGGGCAAAAAAGAACGTCAACATATAGCGCCGCCCGCGGCGCGCAGGTGTCTTATGTTCGCGCGGCTGGCGCAGAACTGGCCCGGCACAACATTCAGGCCAACCTGATTGCCCAGCACTTTGTCGACAACCCGATGTATTTTCCGCCCGAGGTCCAGGCGCTAGAGGCATTTAAAAACCGACTGGCGCGCGAAGTCCCCGCCGGGCGGCTCGGCACTGCCGAGGAAGACGCCTTGTTCGCCGTTTTCCTGGCCAGCAGCGAGGTCAGTTTTTTTGCCGGCCAGAGTTTCCCCTTTGCCGGTGGCTGGGCCACTTAAGTCAAGAGAAAACTCTGGATTACGGCAGGCTTGGTTTAGCCGGCTCACTCACCAGGCCAGCCGCCAGTACTCCGGCGATGCATGCCGCCTCATCTTCATCACCGGTGCCGCCGCTGGCACCCGCAGCACCAATGATCCGGCCGTTAGCATCGCGAATCAAGACAGCGCCGGGTTGCGGCAGAAACCGCCCCTGCCCTGTCGCGGCCAGCGCAACAAAAAAATTCGGGTTCCCCGCAGCCCGCTCGGCCAGGATGCGGCTTGGTGCATCCATGCCAATACTCGCCCAGGCTTTTCCGGTAGCCACATCGACCCGAAACATGCTGGCACCATCTTCACGTTGCGCAGCAATCAGATCACCGGAAGCATCCAGTACAACAACGGCGAGAGGCGCAAATTTCATTTCGCGAGCCTTTTTTAGCGCAGCGTTGATAATTGTGTTGGATTGCCCGAGGGTCAGGGATGACATAAATTCTCCGTGGTTAGTCTTTTCAATCCAGCAGTTTAACCCGGTAGCATCAGTCCACGCCGATCCCAAGCCAGGTTCAGCACGATGGTTTGCCCTGCCCCTGGGGTAAACCAAATTTTTTACTCATTAAAAGGTCAAAACATGCCATCGATGCACGGATATCGGTTCACTCGCGCGGGCGCTGCCAACGAGGTTCTCGAGTTTGGTCAATACCCGATTCCACAGCCTGCCGCCGGTGAAGTTCAAGTGCGGCTAGCGGTTTCAGCGGTCAACCCCACCGACACGAAACGCAGGACGGACGGGCGCGAACTGCCTCGGTTCGGCCAGATCACACCCAATAACGACGGTAGCGGCTGGATCGCAGCCGTTGGTGAAGGCGTATCAACAAGTCGTATTGGCGAACGCGTCTGGCTGTTTGCTGCCCAGGCCGGACGCCCCGATGGCACCGGCGCACAATTTTGTACAGTGCCGGCGGCATACGCTGTACCGCTGCCCGACAACACCAGCCTGGCCATCGGCGCCTGCCTCGGGGTACCCGCGGTCACTGCCCACCGTGCGGTTTTTGCCGATGGGCCGGTCAACGGTCAAACCGTCCTGGTTACTGGTGGCACGGGCCGGGTTGGTCGTTACGCAGTGCAAATAGCCCTGCAAGCCGGTGCCCGGGTAATCGCCAGTTGTCGTACTGACCAGGATGCCCAGGACTTGTCCACGCTTGGGGTCAAGGACATTATCATGCGCAATGAGACTGACATTGCGTCGCGCACCCTGGAAATGACGAATGACATCGGGGTGGATCGCTTCATTGATGTTGCATTCGGCGCAAATGTTCAGGATGCACCGCGGATTATCAAGCCGAACGGTGTTCTGATCAGTTACGGTTCAGATTACAACCCAGAGCCGGTTTTTCCGTTTATCCAGTTTATGTACCGAAACATCACGTTGCGGCCGTTTTCGATTATGGGTATGCCCGAAGCGGCAAAATTGCAGGCGTTTCATGACATTACAAATTACCTGCAATTAGATATCTTATCGCACGCAATTTCCGTGCGCCTGCCTTTTAACGATATGGTCAAAGCACACGAGCTCATAGAAAAAGGTGACTTGCGCGGATGTGTTCTGGTCGATATTGCCGATGAAGCGTAAGGCTCTTTCAGCGACAACCCAGTGGCGGGAGACCGATTTATACCCGCCAGTAAAAAGCCTGCTACAGGCTCAAGGTTACGAGGTGAAGAGCGAAATTCATCAGTGCGATGTTGTCGCCATACGCGGCACCGAGTTACCGGTGGTGGTTGAGCTTAAATTGTCACTCAATATCAGTTTACTACTGCAGGCGGTTGATCGTTTTGCGCTGACCGACAAAGTGTATCTTGCGGTTCCACTGACTTGCCCTTTGCTGAACAAGAAATCCCGACAGGTTAAAAAACTCATTCGTATGCTCGGACTCGGGCTCATCTGCGTTGACCCGGTTGCTGACCAGACAACAGTCATGTTCGACCCCGCCCCTTATCAACCACGTAAATCCAAATTGAGAACCGGGCGACTACTCGGAGAATTCGACCGCCGGATTGGTGACCCAAATTCCGGCGGGGCCGATCGTCGTCGCGGCCTGATGACAGCCTACCGTCAGCGCGCCCTGCGCATTGCCACTCACCTCGGTGACCACGGGAAAAGCAAGGCATCAATAATTGCCTCAGCCCTTGATGAGCCAAAAACCCGGGACATCTTGTACAACGATGTTTACGGATGGTTCGATCGCCACGGGGGTGGGCACTACTCTTTATCCCCCCGGGGACGCGAAGAAATCACCCAGTGGATAACAAGAGCCGCGCCCCGATGCCCGCCTGCACGCCGAAAGCTTAAACATGCGGATACACCAGGGTTACCATCGAGGACTATCAGCTGACCGAAACTATCTAACCAACGCAATCAAACCACCGGACACAATCCACCGTCAACGTTAATCGCGGTACCAGTGATATAACTGCCTTCTTCGGACGCCAGAAAACAGGCAATGTTGGCAAACTCTTCAGCGGTGCCAACCCGGCCCATCGGTACAACAGTGCCCATATCCTGGTAAAAATCATTAAGCGCCTGTCCTTTGTTCTGCGCCCGCTGTACCCATTGATCACTTTCAATACGACCAACCAGCAAGGCATTGACCAAGACATTGTGAGGCGCGCCATCACCAGCCAGTACCTTGGTCAGCGACATCCCAGCTGCCCTTGATACAGCAGTCGGTGCACCACCTGCTGCTGCCGCTTTTGCGCCCGTATTCAATATGTTGATGATGCGCCCCCAGCCAGCAGTCTTCATCGGGCCAATCGCCTGGCGCGCGAGCCGTATTGCCGCAAACAATTTTAGATCAAGGTCTTGCTGCCAGACTTCATCTGTAATGTCTTCAAATTTGCCGGTATTGGACGAACCCGCATTGTTCACCAGGACATCAACGCTGCCCAACGCGTTCCGGGCCGTATCAAATACGGTTTTGCATCCCGCCGCTGTTGCGACATCACCGGGGGCGGCGACAATTTTGACATCGTATTCAGCCGCCAGCTGGGCGACAGATTTGTCGAGTACATCTGTTCGGCGGGCATTCATCGCGACGTTAGCGCCCGACTCGGCAAACCGCCTGGCGATGGCCAGTCCAATGCCCAGACTGGCACCAGTGATCAATGCGTTACGGCCGGTCATGCTGAGTTTCATGTTTTCTCCTGATTAGTAATTTTCGATTGGCAACGGGTACAACAATTCATTATTCGAACGCCTTCAAGGCGGCCCTCAGCGCGCTTATCAAGCCACCGCGTCGGCCGGCAACAACCCGCTTGGCCCCGAGCCACTGCGCCATCAGCATCAGCTCTGCTGCCATCGCCGGTGCGACCCGGTCGGGGCTGCTCCCGGCTTCAATATGGGCGGCGGGAACACGCAACACGCCGGTATTGCGGTCAAACTTAAGATCACAGCGACCCACCAGAGCGTCACCCAGCAGAAAGGGAAATACGTAGTAGCCCCAGCGTCGCTTTTTTTCCGGAGTATAAATTTCCAGGCGATAGTCAAAATTGAACAACCGCAGCGCGCGCTTTCGATACCAGACAACGGGGTCAAACGGGGACAATAAAGCCCGGCGCTGGTCAGTACCTGACGCCTGACGGCGAATCGAGCGAAGCATCTGTCCCGTGGGTGCGTAAGCCGGGGCTTTCCAACCCTCAACCTGACAAACAATCAGGCGACCGTCTTCTACCAGGCTGTCAAACAACGGGCGGGCCGCACGAATCGGCAGGCGAAAATAATCAATCAAGTCGTCAGCGGTACCCAGCCCGTGGGCTTGTGCAGATAGTATGAGCAATTCGCGCAGTGCATCCGGTTCATTCGGAGTAGGTTTGGCGAGCACCTCGGCTGGAACAATTCGTTCAATCAGATCAAATTCTTTCTCAAAATTGCCTACCCGGCGAATACCCAGTTCACCACAGCGAAACAGGTAACTTAGTGCCAGTGCCCCTGTGGTTCGGTTACTCCAACCGCCAACGGCAGAGCGTGGACCCGGATTTTCCAGCTGGGATGCCCGCAGCGGCCCGTCGCGTCGCACCTGGTGCAGTACTTGTTTTACAAACCCCGCATTTTCATTGGCCACACCCGCCAGGGAGCGCCATATCTGGCCAGCGCTTGCCCGCTGATACGACCAGCGCATCAGGGGCTGGTAAGCAACCGGCATCAGCGAGGCCTCATGAGCCCATGTTTCGAACCATTCATCCCGGCGGTACGCGACCTGGTCCAACATGTCAGCACGGTAGGGCCCCAGGCGCGAGAAGGCCGGTAAATACTGGGTACGTGCCACCACGGGAACGGCGTCAAGCTGTAAGACATGCAAGCGCTTGATCGCGGCGCGAAAATGCCGGAGCGTGACTAAACCGCCGACTTGACTGCTGGTGAAGCCCTGGGCATCAAGCGCAACGGCCCTGGCCTGATCATTAGAGACATAATTCGAAACAGAATTCACCCTCGGATAATAGTCCCTGTCGTGGCTGTGTTTTCACTGCCAGAGTGGGTAAAGAGTCACCAGTAAACCACCAAAAGGTTACACACTAAAAAATCTGGACGAGATTTACTTGCCGTCGGGTGACAGTGGCAGAGACAATGTGGCGATGCAGTCTGACAACCCCGGCCAGTCGCCGACCCC
This sequence comes from Burkholderiaceae bacterium, assembly GCA_049680625.1. GTDB lineage: Bacteria > Pseudomonadota > Gammaproteobacteria > Burkholderiales > Burkholderiaceae_E > JAUIAI01. Next base: position 10,720 of record JBAUID010000220.1, read on the forward strand.
TTCGATCGCCTCGATCACTCCAATTTCCCATGTAGCACGCCAGCGCGAGCCCTCTGGCGCATGGACGACGGTTGTCTCGGCCAATGCGTTTGCTCAGGCGCATGCCGACATCTCACAATGGCCTGGTTATCACCCGACCCCGTTGTTGCGGCTAAATGCCCTGGCCGGCACCCTGGGCGTTGGCGAAATTCTCTATAAGAATGAAGCGGAACGATTTCAGGTTGGCAGCTTCAAAGCCCTGGGCGCACCTTATGCCGCTGCCAGAGTCTTGTCTGAAGCGCTGCAAACCCGCGGTATTGCCGCAACACCGCTTTCTGTTGCCCGAGGCGAACTGAAAGCGGCCTGCCAGTCGGTAACCCTAACCTCGGCGACCGACGGCAACCACGGACGGGCATTGGCCTGGGCCGCCCGACAATACGGTGCGCAATGCCGCATCTACATACATTCCGCAGTTTCTGATTTTCGCGAGCAAGCCATGATTGCGCTGGGCGCTGAAGTCGTGCGCATCAACGGCGACTACGACCAGTCGGTTGTGGCGGCAAAACAAGAGGCGGCAAGCAATGGCTGGCTAGTCGTGTCGGACACCTCGTGGGACAACTACACGCAAGTTCCTGCGGATGTCATGGCGGGCTACGGCGTCATGATTGACGAAATTGTGGACCAACTCGACTCCCCCCCGACGCACGTATTTGCCCAGGGTGGTGTTGGCGGCCTCGCCGCTGCTGTTTTTGCCCGCCTGCACCAACACTACGGCAGCCAGTCGCCACGAATGATTGTTGTTGAACCGGAAGATGCGGCATGCCTTCAGGCAAGCGCCAGAAACGGCCGGCTGACAACAGTCAAGATCGAACGAGAAACCCTGATGGCTGGTTTGTCTTGTGGTGAGCCATCCGCTATTGCCTGGACTATCCTGGCAGACCTGGCCGATGATTTCATTGCGGTCAGCGACAGCGGTGTTGGGCCTGCAATGCGCCAACTCGGTCAGGCGGAAAACGCGGAATCCTCCGACTCCTCCGACCCGACCGCTGTTGCCGGTGAGTCTGCTGTTGCCGGCCTGGTTGCACTGACCCACGCCTGCAACAACGCCAGCTTAAAAACGGCGCTGAACCTGACCCCAATCTCACGCATATTGTTGTTCGGCACCGAAGGCAGTACCGACCCGGATATTTACCAGCGCATCATGGCAGCCTCATGAGTAATGCAGCAGTCATGCGGTCGATGCATAGGGGCTTCGCCCAGGAAGAATTTGAGCACAGGGTCAGCCGCGCCCAGGTTTTAATGAGCCGGCAAGGTATTGACGCCTTGTTGCTAATGACGGAAGCCGAAGTTCGATACTTCAGCGGCTTCCAGACCCAGTTCTGGCACAGCCCGACCCGTCCGTGGTTTCTGGTCCTGCAATTGACAGGCAAACCAATTGCGGTTGTGCCAGACATCGGCGCATCGGTCATAGCCCGCGGCTATATTGACCGGGTCGTCTCGTGGCAATCACCGCACCCAACCGACGACGGCGTTGGCCAACTTGCGACAGTACTGCAAGAAGCTGCCGGAAAAAGCGGCGTTATTGGCGTACCAATGGGAGCCGAAAGCACGATTCGTATGCCGCTGCGTGATTTCGATGCACTACGTGCTGGTCTGAGCCAGCAGTTTGTTGATGCCACCCCATTGATTAAAGAACTCCGATTGATCAAAAGCGAAGCCGAAATCGGAAAAATAAGTCGTGCCGCTGAAATCGCATCGAATGCTTTCGATAAAGCCAGCGAGTTGTTTTATGTGGAACAACCAATGGTCGATGCGTTTCGCGCCTTTAAAATCGAGTGCCTGAAGCAAGGGGCTGACGATATCGTTTATCTTGCCGGCGGCGCCGGCCCGGGCGGATACGACGATATTATTTCCATGCCAACCACCCGCCCCCTCGCAACGGGCGATGTCCTGATGCTTGATACCGGGGTTATGTTTGACGGCTACTTTTGTGACTTTGATCGAAATTTCTGTTTCGGCCCGCCCGATGAATCTGTTGTTCATGCCTATGCAACCCTCTGGGAAGCAACCCAGGCCGGAATGGCCGAAGCCCGTCCCGGCGTTCGCTGCCAGGAAGTGTTTGCAACAATGCATAACGTGATCAGCCGCGCTGGATATCATGCTGGTAGCGGGGTCGGTCGATACGGGCACGGGCTGGGTATGCAATTAACCGAATGGCCTTCGATGGCCACTTTCGATCACACCGAATTGGTACAGAATATGGTGATCACGCTCGAGCCCAGCCTGGTCATGGCCAACGGACGCACAATGGTCCACGAAGAGAATGTCGTGGTACGTAAACGCGGGGTTGAACTGCTGAGTCGGCGAGCCAGCCCGGAGATTATCTGCCTGCCCGGTTGAGAATTCATTCAACCATTCCAAGCCGTTGTGCGTCAGTCCGGCAGGTTTGCATCATAATTGCCGAATGGCAATTCCATTCAAGACAGACAACGGGTTTGGTGCCCGCGCTCGCCTCGGACTGGTGGTCTTACAGTCTGACGAAACCCTGGAACCCGAGTTTGCCCGCCTGCCCGTAACCCTGCCCGGGGTCAGCCTGCATCACACCAGGATTGCAAGTGGAGAAAACGTCACCCGCGAATCGCTACTGGAAATGCACAACCGATTACCCGGAGCGGTTAACTTGTTTCCTGTTGGCACCCATTTCGACGCGATTGGTTACGGCTGTACGTCAGGTGCCACAGTTATCGGCGAGCACGCTGTAGAGCAAGCCATCCGCAGTAGCCGCCCGGGGGTCATTGTGACCAACCCACTGACAGCACTCAAAGCCGCCTGCCAGGTGATGAATGTGCAATCACTCGGGCTGATTACACCGTACGAGCGACGGGTAACCGACATGATGGCCAACAAGCTGCGTGATTTTGGTGTCCGAATCGAATCGGTTACATCTTTTGAACAAACCAGCGAAGCAACCGTCGCCCGCATCACTTCAGACAGCCTGCTGCAAGCGATTGGCCATATCGCCAGCACTTCGGCAACTTGCGATGCCTGGTTCGTCTCGTGTACTAACTTGCGGATGGCACAAATCACATCTGTAGCTGAACAACTGGTCGGCAAACCTGTTTTTTCCAGCAATCAAGTCCTGGCCTGGCATTTACTCAGACTGGCGAAAATCAACGACACACTGGATAACTGGGGGCAATTATTCGAATTCCCCCTGAGTCAATCACTTAGCAATCCACCGAATAATCTATAAACGCAACCAGAGGCCCTCAATGAGCACAGAAGCCGTCACCTACGAATCAAGAAACAATATTGCAATCATCACCATGAACCGGGCCGCCAGCATGAACCGTCTGGACAGCGCAATGGTTGACGCCTTACACCACCAATGGAAACGATTTATGGCCGGCACCGATCGGGTTGCCATCCTGACGGGTGATGGCACAAAAGCCTTTTGCGCCGGAGCAGATCTCAATGCTGTTCCACACGACTTGTACCGGGGTATTCCCGATATCGGCGTGCCAGTGGACAAACCCGTTATTGCTGCGGTATCTGGCTGGTGCATTGGTGGCGGCATGGTGTTGACAACCATGTGTGACCTGCTTGTTGCCACCGAAGATGCAAAATTTTCTTATCCGGAAGTCAAGATTGCGTTTTCCGGCGGGTTAATAACAACCCTGGCAAGCCGCATACCGCACAAAATTGCAATGGAATTACTCTTGCTTGGCGACACGATTGATGCCCGGCGCGCCTACGAAGTGGGTTACGTCAACCGCATTGTCACCACCGACAAATTAATGCCCACTGCAATGACAATGGCCAACACCCTGGCCGACATGGCGCCAATGCCATCGCGCATGCTGAAACGCTTCGTGTCACAGACCATTCCCAAAGGGCCCAGTGAACAAGCTGCGATAGCGCGCGTGCAGATTGAAGCAGTCAATGACAGCGCTGACTGGGTCGAAGGTCGCCAGGCCTTTCTGGAAAAGCGGGCTCCGCAATTTAACGGCGAATAGAAGCCGTTCGTTCGGGTGTCATCAGAAGTTCAAGCTGCGGACTTCGTGCCACCCAGACTTATTGGCCCGAAAAACACCACAAGCCGGTGCAAATTCCAAAAAATATTTGAGCCAGTAAATCCAGCACGCTGCCAATAACCAACACCGGAAGTAACAAGCGCACCAGCAAGACGCCCCAGGCGGCTATAGTCATTTGCGGTTCGGGCAGAGTGTGGCCCATGACCGTTTCGGGTTTGCTTTTGCGAAATGCCATTGTTAACGTAGCGATATGAATAAGCTAAGTGTAGCGACCTCTGAACTGAAACAGTCGGAATGGGACGAGCTGCATCATCAGGCCGGGGCAGCGTTACAACAATCCTGGGCATACGGCGCCGCTTTGGCCTCGCAATCTGTTCCCAGTTTGCGACTAATCGTTTACCGTGGTGAGTCACCGGTTGGCATGGCACAGTTTATCCTGCGGCGCTGGGTCGGGCCTCTTGGCTTGTCGCTGTGTGCCCGCGGCCCTGTCTGGCTGACGCCTCTTGATACTCAAGAGCGCAGTGACGCACTGAGTTTGCTTAAAAAAGCCCAGCCATTGTGCTGGCCATCCGCCACAATCGTGTCACCCGACTTGATTGACTGCCCGGAAAACCGCCAAATTCACGGCTTCCGACGGGTTGTCACCGGATACTCAACAGTACGCATCAGCCTGGGTGACACATCAGACGTCATTCGGGCTGGCCAGCATCCGAAATGGCGCAACCGCCTGGTCGCCGCTGAAGCGTCCGAGTTGCGTATTGAACGTGGCGGAACAAAACCGGCCCAACTCACCTGGCTGCTCGATAAAGAGGGTCTGCAGCGTCAGGAGCGCGCTTATACCGGCTTGCCTGTTGGTTTTGTACAAGACTATATTGCCGCCAGCGCTGACCAGAAAAACGCAGCGCTGCTACTTAAAGCAAACCTGGGGAAAAATACGGTCGCCGCAATGCTGTTCTTAATCCACGGCAGCAGCGCCACGTACCACATCGGCTGGTCGGACGACGAAGGCCGACGCCTAAGCGCTCACAATCTGATCTTGTGGCGTGCCATTCTGGAACTGAAAGATCGTGGCATAACCGCCCTGGATCTGGGCGGGGTGAATACCGGCCGTAGTGCCGGCCTGGCGCGGTTCAAAATTGGTGCCGGCGGCGAGGTGCAAAGTTTTATCGGCAGTTATTGCTAAACAGCTCTTGCCAGATAGTTAGCTCAATTGGATAAGTTTGCTCAGGTTGCTTACGTTGCGTCCTGAGACTCCTCGTGATCCAGCGAGGTCAGCGTGCCGGGCTTGGTTAGTGCCTGCCGAATATCATCTGGAATCGGCACTGACTTAAGATTGCCGTCTTCCTGGATCTGGGCATGAATTCTGATCGCGCGGCCCTCGGTTACCAACGCACCGCTGCCAACCTGCACTGCTCTGCAATCCCAATGCAGGGTTGCCCCCCCAATTTTCGCCAATTGGATTGTTGTCCTTACCTTGTCACCGTAAGCGGCCGGGCCAACAAACTTGAAATGCACATCACCCATAACAAAGGCGGTTCGCGACTCTTCAATCATCTTGTTGGTTGGAAACCCAATCGCGCGCAACAAATCGTGTTCAGTGTCGTTAAACCAGGCCAGCATCAGCGGAAAATAAACCAGGCCAAACGGGTCAGACTCGCCCCACTTGACAGTAATTTCGTTGGAATAAGTGATCATGCGAATTGCGCCTGAGAATGGTTATCAAGACCGGCAATGATAGTGCAAAGCCGGCAGGCACTGCCTGTGGGTCGGGTGTCGGGCAAATGTGTCGAGTGTCAGCCGGTAAACACCGACAATTCCAGCGAGGCACTGTCACCGAGCCAGATTGCCCGATCCCGATGATCGACTAGTGCATCACCAGTATTCGGATGAACAAAAACTGTCAGACCTGCGCGGTGCATGTTCAACCAGACAACCACTCCGGCGAACTCGTCGTTGGCAAATGCAAGCTGGCAACTCCACATCGGATGTGGCCCGACCGGTTTTTGATGCAACCGACCCATCACCACTGGCAGATTATCGCGCGCCGCTTCGCACAACTTAGTCGCCTGGGACAACCGCGGTTCGTCGTAGTAAACGTGGGCGTGCCAACTTTGAATATTCTCAGGAGACTTCATAACTTTTCGCGCTTCAATTCTAAAGATCGGTTTTGTACGTCACTGCTGGACATCAGTTTTTCGCGTCACTTTTCTCGCTTCACTTGTCGATTTCAATCGCTGGCATTGGACACAGAACCGGTCGGGACGGTTGCTTCAGGATGTGCTCCAATGGCCGCGATACGTTCATTCAGCGCCTTGCCACTGGCATCGGCCAATGCCGCCTGTATCAAGCTGTCCAGGATCTGTGCGCCATCCTTGCGGTCGACAAGGCCGTCAGTTATGTTGAATAAGCGGTTAAACACCGCCTGGGAACGGGTTTGGGTATCACTGTAGCCCTTGACCAGAGCAGCCAGCCTGACCACACCAACAGCCAACGCCGGATTTCCCGGCGCGAGGTTCTTGATCCTGGTCAGCCAGCGGTCAATCCATGCCGTTTCATTCTGATGGCGCAGACTGCCACGGCGACGATGACTCCAACCGGCCAACACCGACATCACAAGAAACCCGGTAGCGGAGGAGGTTCGAATTTTCCGCCCTTTGCCAAACAATGAATCGACCCAGCCACGCAGCCGGGTTGAATCAAGCAGCCGTTGACCCCAGGCAACCGGTAACGAGTCGGCTATTTCTTCTACCCTCGGGTGCAAATACTCTGTCTGGTGAATCACTTGTTTTTTTTGGGCCTGCACTTCGCGCCGAATCTCGGCAAAACGGCTGGTACGCGTTTTAAGGTCAGCGACTCTGAATGTATCTTCGTAACACATGCGCAGAGCGAGCCAACGCGACAATTCGGTCATGAGGCCAGGGTCTTGTTGCAGCTCGGCAACCGACTTCAGACGGTCAAGATACTCACTCGCGTAGTCACCATCGAGGTAATCGATGCACCGTCGAACGCCTTCACCAGCGACGGCCCAGGCCGCTTGCGGCAATTCGGTTCGAACCCGCTCACCCAGCGGGCCGCGCAACGCGAACTGCAGCGCGTTGGCGATCTTTCCCGTATCCCCATTTACCGGTGCGATATTACTGCCGGTCAGCTCACCGGCTTGCTCAAACGCGGCGACAAACGCGGCCAGGGAGCGCTCAACCCCAACCCCTCCCTCGGTAATCGCCGCTTCAAATTGTTGTCGTTCAAACGGCAGGGCCCCGCTGGCAGCAATAGCGCCAAGTAGCGATGCCGAAATTACGCTGCCGTGTTGTTCTGCAACAGTCAGCATGTCAAAGGCAATCAGTTTTTTTGCTGCGGCAGTCGCTGCTGAGTAAACCGCCTCACTGTCAGCCCTGCCGTCACCAGGCACCATTTTTTCGGCAGTTGCATAAGAACGATGTGTCGATGCGACCAGGGTTGTACGGTCCGGGGTGACCAGACCACGCATAATGGCCCGGCCAGTTTCCAACCATTCCGCGGCAACAACCAGATCCACATCACCCGACACCGGCATTAATGCAAGCACCGGCAGTGCCTGAGTGTCATCCGCTGGCTTGAAAATTTCAAGATAGTAAATTGTCGCCCCAGTTCGTTGGGCAACCCCGGGCACAGACGTTGTCTGGGCCAACCATCCACCAGCCTCAGCGGTTGCCCGCAACCAGTCGGACAACACGCCGCCGCCCTGCCCGCCCATGGCAACAATTGCGACGGAAAGCCGTTGTTTGCCATCTGCTGACATCAGACTGTCTCTCCAGCCTCGGCAAAACGAAGCGCACGCCGCTTGTCGGCACGTTTTTGCAACCAGCCGATTGCACCGGCACGCAAACGGTTGAACAATCGTTCTGCAACACCGGCATTGTCTACCAACTGCACTTTGACAAAAGACGGACACAATACTGCCGCATGCGAATTTTCTCCGCATAGACCGCAACCAACGCAACTGTTGTCGACCGTGGTTACCGGATCAGTGCGCAGGGGATCCGGGTTGTCCTTAATTGTCAGCGACGGACATCCCGATAACCGAATACAGGCCCGGTCACCCGTGCAGGTTTCAGGGTCGATATAAAACCGCTCACGCGCAACCCGAATACCGTTGCCTAACGCCTTTCGATAAATTGGCTTTTCGCGTCGCTGGCGGTTCAGCATGCATTCGCTTTGGGCAACCAGGACTTTGTGACCCGTTGATGGCTTGGTCACAGCATCACGGATTAAATTGCGCATCTGGGTAACATCGTAAGTGCGGGTGACTTCCCGTACCCACGGCACGCCAACACCTTTGGCCGCTGCACTGATCGGGTTATTGGTGCTACGGGTCGGATTGACAGCCTTCGACGACAAAACATCTTGCCCGCCGGTAGCCGCCGAATACCCGTTGTCCACCACAATAGTCAGACCTTTGCTTTTGTTGAAAACCGCGTTGCCGATGCCGCTGGTCAACCCGTTGTGCCAGAAGCCGCCGTCACCCATTACCGATATAGCCGGTTTGTCCGAGGCAACGTTAAACGCAGAGGCTGCCGCGGCACCCAGCCCGTAACCCATCGTGGTCTGACCCAGGTTAAACGGCGGCATAATCGAAAACAAGTGGCAACCAATGTCAGCACTGATATGCATCGGACCGGTTTCTTCTTCGACCAGTTTCATCGCGGCAAATATTGGTCGCTCCGGGCATCCCGTGCAAAAACCTGGCGGCCGGGGGGGTACAGCCACCGCCAGCGCTTTAACCGCATCAAGTTCACGAAGCTTTGCCAGTGGCTCGCCGATACCGGTTGAGCGCTCAAGCAGATGTGGTGCAACACGTTCGCAAAACGCCCGAACCCCAGCCATTAAAACATCACCGGTGTACTCCCCGGCCATCGTGAGCACATCTTTGCCATAGATGTGTGCACGGCTGTTGTGCTTGCGCAATATGCTGTGAATAGCCTGCTCGAGATAATCAGGCTGCCCTTCTTCAACCAGCATCACCGCCCGCTTGGTCCGGCAAAAACGTTCAACCTCCGAATCAATTAGTGGGTAGGTCACATTCAACACGTACAGCGGCAGCACAGAATTGCCGAATGCATCAGCCAGCCCAAGCCTCTCGAGCGCTCGCATGGTGGTGTTGTACATACCGCCCTGCATGATGATTCCAAAGTCTGACTCTTCCCCGGGGAAGACTTCGTTGAGCTGATTTTCTTCAATAAAGCGAACCGCTGCTGGCCAGCGGTCCTGAATTTTTTCAACTTCGTGCTGATACGATGCCGGCGGCAAAACAATACGCGACGTATCACGTTGCGGGCTTTCCAGCGCATCTTTGATACTGAACTTGGGACGCTGGTTGGCCTTCGTTTTAAAGCTGCCGTAAACATGACACGCCCGTATGCGCAATTCGAGCATCACCGGCGTATTACTCGCTTCAGACAACTCGAAGCCTTTTTCCACCATATCGACTATTAGCGGCAGGTTCGGACGCGGATCCAGCAGCCAGATCTGCGACTTCATGGCAAACGCATGGGTTCGCTCCTGCATGATGCTGGAACCCTCACCATAGTCTTCACCGATAATTATCAGCGCCCCGCCTTTTACCCCGCCAGACGCAAGATTGGCCAGGGCGTCTGACGCTACATTGGTGCCAACCGTCGACTTCCAGGTAGCGGCCCCGCGCACCGGATAATTGACAGATGCTGCCAGTGTCGCCGCCGCAGCCGCCTCCGATGCACTGGTTTCGAAATGCACACCAAGGTCGCGCAAGATGTCCTGGGCATCAGATAACACGTCCATCAGGTGCGAAATTGGTGCCCCCTGATAACCGGCAACATAGCCAACCCCCGACTGCAATAAAGCCTTGGTAACAGCCAGGATACCTTCACCGCGAAACTCTTCACCGTCGGTGAGATGAAGTTTCTGAACTTCTGCTTTGAACGAACGCTCAGCCACAATAGTTACCCATTTCTGTTAGACGAAATCAATGCCAGAACCCGCAGCGGGCTGCCCGAGCCATTTTCAATTTTTAGGGGTGGACAAATAATAACGGCCCCGGTGGGCGGCAGCAGATCCAGATTTTTAAGACATTGCAAGCCGTATTTATTGTTCCCATGCATGAAGTAATGACAAGGGTTTGGTGGGCGCAGGTGAAAACCCTGTCCGGCGTCGGTGCCAATGGCCTCGGTGCCAAATCCGATCACCTGACGCTCGGCGATCAGAAACTGTACCACCCCGGCATCGGGGCCCGGCGTATGTTGCCCCTGCTCATCAAAATTCTGGTACTCAACCGGATCAAGGCGTTTAGACCAGTCGGTACGCATCAATACCCACGACCCGGGTTGGATACGGCCGTGCTCACTCTCCCAGTCCTTGACAAAATCTATCGTCAGCAGGAAATCGGGGTCTGCTGTCGCCTGCGCTGAACAATCCAGCACTACTGCCGGCGCAACAAAATTTTCTACCGGTACCGTATCAACCGTGTTGTCTGGCAGATCTTTACCCGAAATCCAATGAACCGGTGCATCAAAGTGGGTGCCGGTATGTTCGCCGCAGGAGAAATTGTTCCAATACCAACCCGGACCGCGCTCATCGTAGCGGGAAATTTCTTCTATGCGGAACGGCCAGCACTGACCCATTTCGGGTGGCAGAACAATTTGCGGGAAGGACGGGGACAATACCTGGGTGAGATCAATTATTTTCAGCTGACCCGAAGCCAGTTGCGTAATCAAGTCAGTGAGGACACTGTTTTGTTCCAGAACTGCAGACACGATTGAGTTCTCCCGGTTTAGTAAGTAAATTAGTAAGTAATCGAGCCAACAGACGTGCCGCCACAGACAAATAGTGTCTGCCCGGTTACAAAATCTGCCTCATCAGCGATAAAAAATTGCACCGCACGACTGACATCCTGCGGCCGGCCGATTCGTTTCACTGGCACAGACTGCGCAATCTGATCCATTTTTTCGCTGCCCTCTGGCACCAGGTCGTGAAACATCGCGGTGCCGGCGATCGGACCGGGACAAACCACGTTACACGTAATGCCATCAGCCGCGAACTCCAGTGCCCAGGTTCGCGCCAGACCCAGCAGACCGGCTTTGGTTGCTGAATACACAGTTCGGTTCGCCAGGCCCAAAACGGCCCGGGTCGACATCAGCACAATACGGCCAAAACCGGCATCACGCATTGTGTTTAGGTTAGCGCGCACCAGCGTTATGGGCGCAGACAAATGCAAATTGGCCAGCGCATCAAAGTCGTCCTGAGTCACCTGGGCCAACGGCTTTTCACGAATGGTTCCCGCGTTGTGGATGATGCGGGTAATCGGATATCTGGCGGCAAGCTCTTCAGCTACTTGTGCAGTCGCCCTGGTATCGGACAAATCAACAGTAATAGGAATGACCGACCCGGCACCGGCCGTTGGTTGATACACTACCGGGGGATCCAGATCAGGGTGATCCAGGGCCAGGTTCAGCACGGTAAAGCCGTCCGCCGCCAGATCACTGACAACCTGGGCGCCTATTCCCGAGCTGCCACCGGTGACCAGGGCCACTTTGTCCGCCTTGCTCATCCGGAGATCTCACGCTCGAGTGATTTGGGGTTGTCACGGAACCGTGCCAGCCAGTCCTGGGCTACATCACCCGGATAAACGTCTTCAACTGAGCCTTTCAACGCACCGATGATGGACTTGGCCACAGCCCCTGGTGATAATTTTGGCGGGGGCATCATCTGGTTCCATTCGTCATCAATAGGCCCGGGAAATACATTAATCACCCGGATATTGCCCGGAGTCATTTCTGACCTCAGGCACTGGGCCAGTGAATACGCTGCTGCTTTGCTGGCCGAATAAGTGCCGTGCGACGGAAAGTTGTTCAGCGCGTAAATTGACAACAAATTTACCCAGGCGGTGGCGCTGCGAACTCCGTCAGCACCGCGCGCTTTCATTACCGGGCCAAACTCCTGGGCCAGGCGCAACAAGCCAAAATAGTTGATATCCATTTCAGCGCTTGCAGTTTGCACACCGTAACGCGATGAAATGCTCTCAGCACGATGATGCTCTGCATTGTTAATAAGAATGTCTACACGGGCACCAATTGAACCGGCACAGTCTTTGACGTTACGCGAGTCAGTCAGGTTCAACGGCACAATTTCTACCTGCTCTATCGCCTCCAGTTCGTCCATACCAGGAAACCGTATCCAGGGTTCAGCATAACCGACCCAAACGAGTTCGGCACCGGCATCCACCAGGCCGCGGACAATTGCCTGCCCGGTCGCTGTTTTTCCATCGGTTACCAGGGCGCGGCGAAACTTTGGATCACAAGTCATTTCACGCAATTGCGGATCATCTGCCATATGAGGTGTCTCCTTATCCGGAAAAGCCATTAACACCGCTTGTCCTGCACGGTCCAGGCCTGATTGAATCGTGACCCGGCTTGGCGCCGCCCCACAATCACCATGTAAATGCACAACCACTGTCGGACCGCAGTCGAGCTTCACCATGCCAAGACGCCAGGGCAGGCGTTCACGGAAAAACAAGTCATTGCTGTGACGTAGAACAGTTTCCGAAATTAGTTCTCCCGCCCCCGATTGGGCTTGCCAGCGAAGTCGTGGTGACAAACAGCGCTGGCACGACTCGGTCGGTGGATACTGCACGGCGTGACAATCCTGGCAGGTCTGTAATTCAAATTGACCAATAGCTGCCCCCGCGGTCATGCCGTAGGCGATCCGCGAACGAGTAGTCGGCGGCTGATTCGGCAGCCGCGTTTTGATAACAGGATTCTTGCGCTTAGGGGCTGATAGTGGCTGGGTCATGACTGTGCTCCCAAGATGGCCGCGCCAGTACACAAGCCGCGGTCGTAATTGATCATGCCAAAGCCGCTGACCAGGCCAATCCTGGCATCTTTGACCGCTTCACCAAGCGCCTTACCGGTGAGCTGGCGGATGGCATCAACCATACCCAGGTAGCCGCCAGCAGCACCGGCCTGACCAACCGACAACTGCCCTCCCGATGTGTTGATCGGAAAGCTACCGCTGTTTTCGAAACTGTGGCGACGAATAAAGTCCGGCGCTTCACCTTTGCGGCAGAACCCAAGGTCTTCAAACTGCATCGCGGTTATCACGGGGTAATCGTCATAGGTTTGTACAAAATCGATATCGCTGTGAGAAACCCCGGCCTGCTCAAACAAGTGATCGCGGTCCATTTCCCAGCCACCCCGCATCTGAATCGGGTCGTCGGGAAACGCGTTGTGGCGCTCGATTGTGCCAAGCACCCGCACATAGGGCAGATTCAGTTGTTGTGCGCGCTCGATTGTCATCACAAGAAAAGCTTCCGCCCCCGCACAAGGCATGACACAGTCGAATAAGTGAATCGGGTCAGTGATGGGCCGGGCGTCTATGTACTCTTGCAAGCTCAGCGGTTTTTTGAACAATGCGTGTGGGACAGATAACGCGTTGTTTCGCTGGGCCACGCACAATTTGCCAAAGTCTTCGCGGGTCGCGCCATACTGGCGCATGTAGTAGGCGGTCAGTAATGCAAAACTGGCGTTTGGTCCGCCCGAGCCATAAGGATAAACAGCATCTCGGGCAAACTGGCTGAAATTGGCGAGCATCAGACGAAATGAATCGACATGATTCGTGTCCGCTGCGATACAGGCGACCACATCCGCATCACCCGTCTGCACTGCACGAGCAGCGCGGCGTAAGCCAACCACGCCGCTTGCCCCACCCATCGGGATATGGTCGAGCCAGCGCGGCGACAAGCCGATATGCTGCATCAGACCAACCGCGGTATCTGGTGACAAAGAGAAACTGGAGATACAAGCGCCATCAACCTGGTTTTTTTCAAGACCCGACGCTTTGAGCAATGGGGCCAGCGCCTGGGCTACCCACCAGTGGGCGCCGCGAATCGAATACCGTTCATAAGCGACCGTCACCGGGCATACCAGGGCCACATCGTCGTAGGCTTGCGCCTTTCTGCGCATATCAGGCACGTCTTTTCAGCTCCCGCAGATCATGGCAGCTGGTGGCCGCTTGTGCACCGCTACCGTCAACACAGGCCTGGGCCAGGTCGCGTAAGCCCCCGCGCTGAACTTTCTGCGTTGCGGTTAACGGCAATGCGGGTACGAAAGCAACATAACCGGGCGCTTTATAGTAGGCCAGGCTGGCCCTGCAGTGATCGGCAATCTCGCGTGCCAGTGATTCGCTGCCGGCGTAGCCATCACCCACAACCACACAAGCCATCACTTCATCTCCACGCACCGGGTCAGGCACCGGAGCGACCCCAACACCAAAAACTGCGGGATGCTGCATCAATACCCCTTCGACTTCCACCGCTGAAATGTTTTCGCCGCTACGGCGAATCACGTTCTTTTTGCGATCGACAAAATGCAGGTGGCCCGCTTCATCCCGGCGCACCAGGTCACCGGTGTGAAACCAGCCTCCTTCCCATGCTTGTGCGGTTGCCTCGGCCTTCTTTAAATACCCTTTGAAGTAACCAAACATCGGATCACTTCCCGCCCAGCGTACCAGCAGCTCCCCCGCTTCTTCGACCGCTGCGTCTTCGTTTTGGTCATTCACCAGACGCCAGGCAACGCCGGCCGGCGGTTGACCAAAACTATTAGTGCCGACTTGTCGCGGATCGACGGTGGCCATAATGCATCCACCGGCACCGGTCTCTGTCATTGCCCAGCCCTCAACCAACGGAAAGCCAAAACGCGCTTCAAAAGCGGCGTGGTGGCGGCGGTCAACCCCCGCCCCGAAACCAAAACGTACCTGATGGTCTTTATCCTGTTCAGACTCGGGCGCACCAATTAGCATCGCCGGCATCACGCCAAGGTAATGAACAATACTGGCCTGCGATTCACGTACCGTATGCCACCAGGAGGACGGATGAAAACGATCAAGTAAAACAATCGTGCCGCCGGTAATCAACATCACCATGCTACTGGTCGCCATTGCATTCATATGGACCAATGGCAGCGGCGACAGCAGGCGCTCTTTGCCTTCCTGCAAGGACAAGTAGCCGCCAATGTCCCGATACCAGACCCCACCATAAAGAAAGTACTCATTCGGCAGGATGCAGCCTTTGGGCTGGCCGGTGGTGCCGGAGGTGTATAGCAATGCACATTCGGTTGCCACATCCGGATCACCCGAGCCGGGAGCCGGTCTGAGTGCAGTGGGCACCTCATCGTCAGGTGCCATCACCGCAACATCAAGGCTAGCGTTAACGGCCGCCTGGGTAATTCGCTCATGGCGTTCAGGCAGTGAAACGACTAACAAAGCCTCGGAGTTCTCAAGCAGGTAGGCAATTTCTCCAACCTGAAAATCGGCATTGATTGGCACCAGGGAAACGCCAAGAGAATTCAATGCCAACCAGTGCCAGAAAAAGTCGGGACGATTCTCAACCAGCAAACCCACCCGGTGTCCAGGGCCGTACCCGGCGTTGCGGTACAGCCCGCGCCATCGGTCAACCGTTTTTTTCGCGCGCGCGTAGCTAATCGACTCGCTGGGTATGCGGTATGCGCTGGCGGTCTGAGATGGTACGTCGATAAAAATGTTATCCGGCCATTGCACAACGGAACGGCAAAAAGCATCGTAAACCGTGCCAAATAACACTGGGGTGACACCGTCTGCCGCTTTGTCGGCACCCAGGGCCTGGTTAGAAAGCGCGGTGGGTTGACCGTCGTTCAACTGTCCATCACCATTATTTTTCATTATAGGAACATCTGTATCGACCCGAACCCGGCGTCCGGATTCAGCAGTTCAACTTTCTTCATGCGAATTTTTATCTGGTCGCCGACCAGTATCAGGTGGTGATACGCTGTTGCCGCCAACATAAATTGATTATCGCGCTGCGTCTCGACATAGATAAACGGCGTTCTGACCACAGTGGCATTGTCCGCAGCCTGAGGTTCAACCCGGGGCTGCTGCATCACGTGATGACAATAGCTCGGATTTCCCTGGGCAAACACCCGTGGGCTCTTAAGCCGTTCGATGCGAACTTTCAGCAATAGCCGGTCTTCATAGAATAACGAGTTGTGGTTTAAACCATCCGGTTGGTCACGCGTCAAAGGCATCCAGTACAAGCCGTTTTCATCAAACAATTCGTACCAGTCATCAAATCGCTTTTCATCGAGCAATCGGGCTTCGTCATAAACAAAATCAACCGCATGCTTTTCACTCGGTGCCGGGTTGCTCATACGACCTCCTGACCCGTATCCGATGCAGGCATTGAAGCCAGCATGAATCGCTTCCAGGCCTTGAACTGGCCACGCATCGAAACCTCGTTGTTGCCGTTGTAGTCACCGGCAATAGCATGTACCTCGGCCTGGTCAAACGCACGATGCAGGCTTACCCACGGGTTTGCACTGGCCTGCAAACCTTCCTGGATCGCCCGGTAGCAGTGCAAGTCGTCATGGCCAACAACCGAAGTCGGCGCGTTGATCAGCCGTGAATACATCAGGGTTCGTTGCAATAAGGCATCCGGCGCCCCGACCAGCCTGAAAGTCCAGCTTTCGATCATCGTTTTATCCGCCGCAATTGGTCGGGCAATTCGAATCGCTTGAATTGCACCTTTAATTGTCAGGCTCGGGTAATAAACGGTGTTGTGTCGATTCTCGCTAAGAATTTCTTCGGCGCGTTGCGCGCCATAAGACTTCTCCATGATTTTTTCGTAGTCGGATACGGCTGAGTACGCCGAATGCGGAGAAAAATTAACGCCGGTATAACTATGACCATTCTCATAAATTCGCACCCCCATTTTGTCGAAAAATTCGTAACTCGACACAAACGGCACAAACTGCTCAATCACCATTGGCTTTGGCTTGTCGGGCGGCTCTTTTGACCAGAGTTTACGGGCCGTACCCGCAGACGACTCGTGCGCCACCATCGGGTGCATGGTGTCATTGAGATTTTCGACAAACATCTTCCAGTTACAGTTATGCATGTAACGAAGCACGCCGCCAGCCACTTCAAGCCGACCTTCCGGTGCCCGGTCAACCATGTTGTCGATCGAACTGAGCGATTCGCCAAAGTAGGCATTGAAATCCGGGCCATTCTCGGCCAGGCGGCAAAACACGAATCCACGATAGTTGTGAGTGTTCGTGACGTTAACCATGCCTTTGCCGCCACTACACTGGTGCAATTCGGTGTTGTCGTAGCCTTCTTTTCCCGGAATTGCCAGCACCGATCCGTCAAGCTTAAACGTCCAGCCGTGGTAAGAACAGCGGAAAAACTTTCCACAATTGCCCTGGACCTGCCCGGCCACTTTTGCGCCCTTGTGCGCACAACGATTCATCAATACACGGACGTCACCGTCATCACCGCGCACCATAACCACCGGCACCCTGCCCACGTCGGTCGTGTAGTAGTCACCGCGATTTGGTACCTGGCTGTCATGGCCAACAAAGACCCAGGTGTTTGCGAACAAGTGCTCCATTTCCAGATCGAACACTTCATCGTTGATGTAGACATCACGATGAACCTGATCATCCTTGATAAGCGCTGCAACCGCGCTCGGATTATCCCGGTACTTATTCATTGCCAGCCTCCACAATAACTATTCGAGTGCCGCGCTCGGTGACGAACTCAAAGATGAACTCAACGATGGGCTCAAAGACGGACTCAAGGATGGACTCGATATCCGCATGGAATCAGAAATTCGATCAAGCGTTTCACGTAGTTGGTTAGTTTCCTGTGCACTTAAATTTCTAAGAGCCCAGGCTTCAACAGCCTGCCCGTGCTCTGCCAGGGCTTCGTATTGATCACGCCCCGCAGCGGTCAGATGAACTTCAAACTGGCGCGAGTCTGACAGCGCGACAACACGTTCAATCCAGCCCCGCTCCTCCAGCCGGTCGAGTGCTCGCGACAAAGTGGCCTGATCAGTCACGGTATGGTCAGCCAGCTCTGAAATAATAAGCCCGTCTCTTTCGCGCAAGAATCCAAGAACCCGCCAATGAGTCAGTGTCATGCCGCGTTTGCGCAGGTGTCGCTGCATCGGAGAATTAATCTGGCTGACGACACGGTTCAACAGGTATGGCAAAAACTGGCTATGCGGCCTAATCGATTCAGCCATCTGGTCAGTCTCCGGCCGGAGGTTTCATCAAACCCTCACGGCGCAACAAATCAGCCAGGCGGCCCACAACTTGGTCTCGATAAGCCGGCACGTCTTTCCCCGACCAGTCGTAGAAACCACGACCGCTGCGCACACCATCGTGGCCGTCCGCCATCATTTTTTCAACAATACCGGCCATGGCATAACGGTTCGGATCAACCGTCTTTGCCATGTACTGACTGGTCAATTGCAAAATATCCATACCCCCAAAATCGACGAATTCAAGCAGCCCCATGCTGGCGTAGCGCATGCCAAAACCCAGGCGAACCGCTTTATCCACATCTTGCGCCGAAGCCACACCCTCTTCAACCAGTCTGGCGGCTTCATTCATCACCAGCGCTTGCAGGCGAGGCACAATGTAACCCGGGCTTGGCTGGCAAATCACCGGCGTCTTGCCAATTTGTTCCAGCAGTGCAAACACCGATTGAGTCACGGCTGCGTCAGTTGCCGGATGGGGGGATAACTCGACCAGCGGAATGACGTAGGCGGGGTTGAGCCAGTGGGCATTCAGAAATCGCCCGGGACACTTCAGAAAAGCGGCCAGCTCGGTCGCCAGGAAAGACGACGTTGTTGAAGCCAGTACGCAGTGTTCGGAACAGCCCGACTCAAGGAATTCCAAGGCCTGCTTTTTGTCTTCCAGGCGCTCTGGCACCCCTTCAAGAACAAGTTCTGCGGTGGCCAGTACTGGCGCAGCGTCGGCCCTGGAATGCACGCGGATGCGCGCAAGAATACGGTCAACATCGCTTTCCCCAAGCACTCCGATGCGCGCCAGGGTTCCCAGGTGGCCATTGAGTTCTTTGGTGATCGCATCGCGATGCGCTGTGACGTCGGCATCGTCACGTATTTTCAAGTCAAGCAGGTCCACGGTTTTGCCTGCATAGGCAAAAGCAATTGCCATACTGCAACCCATTCGCCCCGAGCCGGCGGCCACAATTCGATTCATTGGTTTGCCTCACCTTGTTGCAATAAATGAGTCAGTTGTGCCTCGCTCAGTTGAGCGAGCCCCATCAACTCCAGGGAACGCTCGCCATATAGAAACCCGGTATTGCAAATAGCGCGACTGATCGACAGCAAGCCGGTGGCAATTGGTGTTGCGACTCCGGCATAACGACCCACGGAATCGAGCAAAGACAATCCGAAAGCTACATCTTCCGTCATGTAGCGATGATCAAGCAAATTGATATCTTCACGCCAGTCGCCACTGTCGACCAGGCGTTGGTGGGAGTCACCGTACATCCAGCGGTCCGAATCGTAGTGATCTTTTAACGGATAATGATTCGGTGCGTATCCCAGTGCTTCCCGAATGGCAATACGCTCGGCATCAAGCTGATCAGTTACCCGACGGACTGCCGGCTGGGTACCTTCGTTATGAATATCGAAGGCATCGGAATGTTCGAGTGGCCCCGCATTCATAATGATAAGTGGGGGATGAATTATCGGGCCGGCATTCATCAATGCGCCGGACAGCGCGTCTTCTATCGGATGCACGCTTGGGTATGCTTTTTGAATTAGCGTGATGGCCTGGTCAGTTTTAGATGCCGGATAAACGCCGGTGGGCAGGCGCACCGCCCGCATCGTAATGGTGACGGATGTGGCGCCATGTTTGCGCGCCAGGTAAGGCAGAGTGCCCGTTTCGGCGAACATCACATCGGCTGTGCTGCCGGCGGCAGCCGCAGCGCGCGCCATGACAATGCTGCCGAGCGAACCAGGCGCCAGAAAAACAACTTGTCCGCTTTTCAGGTAAGGCGCCATCGCACTGGCAATGTTTTCCTGGGCAAACGCCGGGGTTGGAACCACGATCAGTTCAGCGTCACCAATCGCAGTAGCCAGCTCACCGGTAACCCGATGGATTCTGACCGGGCGGGTGCCGTCGGTGTCGGTCAACGCCAATGTGCAATGGTCAGCCAGCTCACCAAACTGCCCGGCGCTTCGTCGCCAAAGCGAAACCGCATGACCTTGCTCGGTCAGATCGGCGGCTGCGGCAAAACACCCGTGTCCACCACCCAGAATAGCGATGCGCATATGAACCCCTGGATTTATTTGCAAATGCAAATATAACAGCATGGGTCACGTTTGTAAGCGCCAAATACTACGGCCACAAAAAAACCAGGGATTCGCCCTGGCTTTTTTTTGCGTTTACGGCCTGCGCATTTTACGCGGTACGCTTAGAGCCCAGGATCAGCTGCGGCGCCACCGATATAACCGATACGGCGGTACGTTGAGTAATTCCATTTCGTCACGTTCGGGAATACCAAACACCGGACGGGAAAATTCAGCCACCGCTGGACGTAATTGATACGCAACCCATTTGCCGCCATCAGGCAAGGCATCGTGAACCCGCTGAACAATCAGCCGCCCCAGCTCGGGCGGCATGGTGGAGAACGGAATTCCGGAGACAACAACGTCGGGCGGATTAAGACCGTGCTCTTTAACAACGTCGACAATATGTTCGGCACTGCCCTTATGGACAATCAAACGCGGATCGTCGATTTTCATTGTCATGTCAACAAACGACTGGTCAATTTCAATACATACCAGTTTGCTGTCCGCTGGCATCGCGGCCAGCAGAGCACGGGTAGTACCACCGGTACCAGGGCCCAACTCGACAACAACTTTGGCATTGGCCACATCGGCCATGCCGACAATCCGGCGTTCCATAAACCGCGAACTGGGAATGACTGAACCGACTCCGGCAGGGTCTCGCAAAAAGCCTCGTACGAAGGCAAGAATCTCGTCAATTTTCGGGACTCTAATGGCATCAGGGTGACGCATCAGGTGTTCTCCAACGGTTGTGCCGGTTGGTCCGGCCCTCGATTAGTCTTATTGTAATTTCCAGGAACTACAACCCCGGTTACCCCGGGCGGGTGGCATTGTGCACCGGAATGGCCCGGTTTGTCCTGTAGAAAAGTAATCGTGTCAGCAGCGGCAGCCATTCCCATCGCTGCAGTCACGGTAACAATTGACCCGTAGCCGGCACATGCCAGCGGCGAAGCCGGCAAATCGGCCGCGCCAGGCAGAGCGCCCGCTGCCTCCCCGACCACTGCACTGGCGTGCTCTCTTGAGAATATTGTAGCGATACCCAACCGGTTTCCGCGGCCCCGCTCGAACCCGTACTCGCGGCGTAACCGTTTTCGAAGCCGTGCCAGCATCGGGTCTGACTCGGCGCGACCCAGGTCCGCCCGCTCCAGGGCAAGAGGGTCGGTCAGCGCCCCGGCAGCACCGCAGACGAGCACCCACTGCCCACGGTTACGGCACATTGCAACAATAGCCGCTTTGACCGCAGTCTGATCGATTGCATCGATAACTGCGTCCGCGTCATCAGGGATCAAATCGCCAACGTTGCGGGTTGTTACAAAATCGTCCACCAGTCCAACCTGGCAAGCCGGGTTGATGTCGGCGATTCGCTTGGACATCACAACTATTTTCGAGGCGCCAACTGTGCTGGTCAGTGCATGGACTTGTCGATTCAGATTCGAAGCAGCAACATGATCC
The DNA here is from genome assembly GCA_049680625.1 of Burkholderiaceae bacterium. Taxonomy (GTDB): domain Bacteria; phylum Pseudomonadota; class Gammaproteobacteria; order Burkholderiales; family Burkholderiaceae_E; genus JAUIAI01. The sequence continues at coordinate 32,326 of JBAUID010000220.1, forward strand.
ATATCAATCAGAGTGATGTGACCCACACCGCTGCGCACCAATGCCTCAGCCGCCCAGGACCCGACCCCACCAAGGCCAACAACAACCACATGGGATTCGCTCAGGCGCTGCGCCCGTTCCTCACCCAACAAGCGGGAGACACCGGAAAAAGCGCGATCATCCATAGCGGCATGATCGCTGCCCAAGCCTGAGGCCCCCAAATCAGCCAAGCTCAGGGAACCAGAATGGTCGAGCCGGTGGTACGACGCGATTCGAGGTCCTGGTGGGCCTGGGCCGCTTCGGCCAACGGATAAGTCTGATCTATCTTAATCTGGATTTTCTCTTTCTTAACCAGCCGGAACAGTTCTTTCGACATATCAAGCAGCGTTTCGCGGTTGGCCGTGTGGGACATTAACGAAGGACGCGTGATATATAAAGACCCACGCAAAACAGCCAGGGTCATCGGCGGAATTGGTCCCGACGCATTACCAAAGCTCACCATCAAGCCAAAATTCTGCAAGCTGTCCAGCGACCCCTGAAAGGTATCGGCGCCTACCGAGTCGTATACAACCGGCACCATCTCACCCTTGGTAATTTCGCGCACGCGCTCAGCGACGTTTTCTTCTTTGTAGTAAACAATATGCTTACAGCCGTGGGCTTTTGCGAGCTTGCCTTTTTCTTTGGAGCCCACGGTACCAATAACGTTGACACCAAGCTCTTTTGCCCATTGCATGGCAATCAGCCCAACCCCGCCAGCCGCTGCGTGAAACAAAATAGTCTGCCCGGCCTGCAGGCGGTAGGTACGACGAAACAAGTATTCAACCGTCATGCCCTGCAACATCATTGCGGCGCCGGTTTCATACGATATTGACTTGGGCAATTTAACAACCACGGATGCAGGAATATTACGCACTTGCGCGTAAGCACCCGGTGGCCCGCCAGCATAGGCGACACGGTCACCCACTTCAAAATCTTTCACACCTTTGCCAACGGCGACGACATCACCTGCTGCTTCCATCCCAACACCACCCGGCATGGGTTGCGGATACAAACCGGAACGGAAATACACATCGATATAGTTCAGACCAATCGCACGATGTTCAATCTGAATTTCACCCTTATCTGGTTTGCTGACAGATACATCAACATACTGCATGACTTCCGGGCCACCCGTTTTCTCAATTCTTATTGCCTTAGGCATTTGCTGCTCCAATTATGGTTTTTACTAAACATCTGTTTTTGAGAACTGACTGAACAAGGTCAGGCTTGTATATTGCTAAGCACCGAAATCAACGTTGATCTCAACGCTTGAAAAGGGAACCTAATACGCCGCGAATGATGGTTCGCCCCAGCTGAGAGCCAATTGAGCGAGCGGCACTTTTAGCAGCCGCCTCGAAAACCCCCTGGCGCTGGCGGCCTTTGGATCCTTTACTGTCGCCACCCAGGGCGCCGCTCAGAATGTCACCGACCGGGCCACCAATACCGCCCAGACCACCGAAGGGACTATCGTCTGTGCCCGGCGCGGGCTGGACAGGCTTGCTGTCAGCAGCTATCTGCTCTGCCCGGCTCGACAGTTTTTCGTAAGCCGAGTCGCGATCAATTGTGGTGTCGTAGATTCCCGCAACCAGGGATCCCTCCATTAAGGTTTTGCGTTCGTCCGCGTCAATTGTGCCAATCCGCGATGCGGGCGCATTCACAAATGCGCGCTCAACAATTGTTGGCTGGCCATCGTCATCAAGAAAAGAAATCAACGCCTCCCCTACACCAAGATTTGTAATGGCCTGCGCCGTATCGAAGGCGGGGTTCGGACGCATGGTGTCTGCAGCCACTTTCACGGCGCGCTGATCGCGTGGCGTGTAAGCACGCAGCGCGTGCTGCACCCGGTTACCCAGCTGGCCGAGAACACTGTCGGGGATATCTGCCGGGTTTTGGGTACAAAAGTAAATGCCGATTCCCTTGGAGCGAATCAGGCGCACCACTTGTTCTACTTTTTCCATCAGCGGGCGCGGCGCATCATTGAAAAGCAAATGCGCTTCGTCAAAAAAGAACACAAAGCGTGGTTTTTCCCGATCACCTACCTCAGGCATCTCTTCAAACAACTCACTCATCATCCACAACAAAAACGTGGCATACAGACGCGGAGAGTTGAGTAATTTGTCGGCAGCCAAGACGTTGATCACTCCGCGTCCGTTGACGTCGGTTTGCATCATGTCCTGCAGGTTAAGCATTGGTTCACCAAAGTACTGATCTGCCCCCTGGTCATCCAATGCAAGCAGCCGTCGCTGAATTGCACCAACTGACGCGGTGCTGATATTGCCGTACTTGGTACGCAGGCTCGACGCATTGTCACCAACAAACTGGAGCATTGAGCGCAGATCTTTGGCATCGAGCAATAGCAACCCGCTTTCGTCAGCAATTCTGAAGGCCAGGTGCATCACCCCTTCCTGGGTATCGTTCAAACCAAGCATCTGGGAGATCAACAGTGGGCCCATATCAGAAACCGTGGCACGCAGCGGATGACCCAGATCACCAAATACGTCCCACAGTGTGACCGGTGACGCCCGAAACCGCGGTGCCGGCAGCCCCAGCTTGGCCAGACGCTCATTAAGTCTTTCCGAGCCTTCACCAGCCTGTGACAGGGCGGCCAGGTCACCTTTCACATCAGAAACGAAAACCGGCACGCCAATTGAAGAAAAGTGCTCGGCCATGACCTGCAAAGTGACGGTCTTACCAGTACCCGTTGCCCCGGTTATCAGTCCGTGACGATTGGCCATCGCGGGATTCAGCTCGATCGGCATACCAAAATCGCCGGGGTCTTTGGGGGTGAAACCGGTTGGTTTAGCGTAAGCAATAGTCATACGGTCCATTTGTAAACATCCATTGGCAGAAATTGGCGCAGGTAGGAAAATAACCTGAATTAGCCCAATGATAAGATTTATCCGAACCAGGCCAATGTCAACCGCCTGGAAATGACACGACGAGCGATACCAAAGAGCGAGCAACGATGGCTGGACACTCCAAGTGGGCCAATATCAAACACAAGAAAGAGCGAGCCGACTCCAAGCGCGGCAAGGTCTTTACCCGGGTAATCAAAGAAATCACCGTGGCGGCCCGAGCCGGGGGAAGTGACCCCGGCTCCAATCCTCATTTGCGCCTGGCGATCGACAAAGCATCAGACGCTAATATGCCCAAGGACACCGTCCAGCGTGCCATTCAGCGCGGTGCGGGTGAGCTCGAAGGGGTTAATTACGAAGAAATCCGCTACGAGGGTTATGGCACCGGCGGCGCCGCTATCATTATTGACTGCCTGACCGACAATCGCACCCGAACCGTCGCTGAAGTACGCCATGCGCTGTCAAAAATGGGCGGCAACCTGGGTACTGACGGTTCAGTCGCCTTTCTGTTCCGCCATTGTGGACAGTTCTTGTTTGAACCAGGCACCGATGAAGACAAAGTCATGGAAGCCGCGGTTGAAGCTGGCGCTGATGACGTGATTTCAGACGAAGAAGGTGGCATTGAAGTTCTCTGCGAGCCACCGCTATACCCGGCGCTCCGGGGCGCATTTGAGGCGGCGGGGCTGGTGCCTGAAGTCGCCGAAGTCACCATGAAGCCAACCACCGAGACGGACTTTTTTGGTGAAGATGCTGAAAAAATGCAAAAGCTGCTCGATGCGCTTGAGAACCTTGACGATGTCCAGGACGTTTATACCAATGCCGTCATCAACCTGGACGACTGAGCTTTGAAAGTACTTGTCGTCGGTAGTGGTGGCCGCGAACACGCCCTGGCCTGGGCACTGGCCCGTTCCGAGCGGGTCGACTCAGTTTTCGTAGCCCCCGGAAACGGCGGGACAGCGCGCGAACCCGGTGTGACCAACGTTCCTATTACCGACTTTGACGCACTCATCCTGTTCGCCAGGCGGGAACAAGTCGAGCTGACCGTGGTTGGCCCGGAAGCGCCGCTCGCACAAGGCATCGTCGATCACTTTCGCGCGGCCGGGCTGAAAATTTTTGGTCCGTCCCGCCAGGCCGCCCAGCTTGAGTCGTCCAAAGACTTTGCCAAAGCCTTCATGGCCCGCCACCAGATACCAACAGCGGCCTACCAGACGTTCACTGAGCCTGGGCCGGCGCACGACTATATCCGTGCGCGGGGCGCGCCAATTGTCGTCAAAGCTGATGGCCTGGCGGCCGGAAAAGGCGTCATTGTCGCCACAACCGAGCAGCAGGCTCACGACGCGGTTGACGATATGCTAATCGCCAACCGCATGGGTGACGCCGGTTCAAGAGTGGTCATCGAAGACTTTCTGGCCGGGGAAGAAGCCAGCTTTATTGCCCTGGTTGATGGCAGTAACGTCCTGGCACTGGCAACCAGCCAGGATCACAAACGCCTTCGGGATGGTGACGAAGGCCCAAACACCGGCGGCATGGGTGCGTACTCGCCAGCCCCGGTTGTGACCAGCGTTATTCACGATCGAATCATGCGCGAGGTAATTCAGCCTACCGTTGACGGCATGGCCGCTGACGGCATCCCGTTCTCGGGTTTTCTGTATGCCGGCGTCATGATCGACCCCCAGGGCGCCGTGAAGACCCTGGAATTCAACTGCCGAATGGGCGACCCCGAAACCCAGCCCATTCTGATGCGCCTGAAATCAGACTTGTACACCGTGCTTGAGCAAGCAGTGGATGGTCGTCTTAATCATGTCAGCCTTGAATGGGATCAGCGTTGGGCAATGGGGGTAGTCCTGGCCGCACCGGGCTATCCAGAGTCACCAGAAACCGGCTTTGCGATCAGTGGCCTGCCCGCTGCGGACAACAATTTGTCTGCTCATTGCGTTGTGTTCCACGCGGGCACCAAGGCGAGTGGCTCAGTACCAACAACCAGCGGCGGCCGGGTCATGTGTGTTACTGCGCTGGGGGATACCGTTGAACAAGCACGCCAGCGGGCATATGACGGTGTCAACCAAATCGAATTTTCCGGCATGCAGTTCCGTCGCGATATCGGTTATCGGGCAATTGCCCGGCAACGGGGCTGACCGGTCTTGACAGAACAACAAAGCACCGCTCACGCCCGGGTTCGTGGTTACCTGCTCGGACTGCAACAAAACATTGTCGAGCGGCTCGAGGCACTTGACGGCAACGCGTTTGGCACAGACGAATGGCAGCGCGAAGAAGGTGGCGGCGGGCTGAGCCGCGTGATCGAAGGCGGGCAAGTCTTTGAACGCGGTGGTGTTTTGTTCTCGCACGTAACCGGCAGTTCTATCCCATCATCCGCCAGCGCCAGCCGTCCCGAATTAGCGGGCCAGCCGTTCCAGGCGATGGGCGTGTCACTGGTACTGCATCCACAAAACCCCTACGTCCCAACCGTACACTTAAACGTGCGTTTTTTCTCGACCATCGGCGACGCCGGCACACCACCAGTGTGGTGGTTCGGCGGTGGCATGGACCTCACCCCGTTTTACCCATTCGAGAAAGACGTCGTGCGCTTTCACGGAGAATGTCAGACAGCACTTGAACCCTTTGGGCCGCATTACCACCCGAAATACAAACAGTGGTGTGACGAATACTTTTACCTGAAACACCGGGACGAAGCCCGCGGTGTTGGTGGCATATTCTTTGACGACTTACATGAGCCGGGGTTTGAACAGTCGTTTGCGATCATGCAAAGCGTAGGCAATGCGTTTATTCCCGCTTATGCGCCAATCGTTGAACGGCGCAAAGATCTTCCCTTTGGGGATCGTGAGCGGCAGTTTCAACTATATCGACGTGGCCGCTACGTCGAATTCAATCTTGTCTTTGATCGCGGCACATTATTTGGTCTGCAGTCGGGCGGCCGAACCGAGTCGATCCTGGTATCAATGCCGCCGCTGGCATCATGGCAATACAACTGGCAACCCGAGGCTGGCTCAGATGAAATGCGTTTGTATCGTGACTTCCTGAGGCCCCGCGATTGGGTATGAACCAGCTATGATTCGGGCATGACGACCGATCACCCCGCCCGGCAGGTTATCGGCTTGTTTGGCGGCTCGTTCGACCCTGTCCATGTGGGTCATATCGCATTCATGCGGTCAGCTGAAACCGCGCTCAGGCTAACCGCTATGCGGTTGATTCCCAGCGGCAATTCGTGGCAAAAACCCGGTCAGCAAACACCGCCTGAACATCGTCGTGCAATGCTCGAACTGGCAACGGCCAAGTACGCTAACTGGGTAATCGACGGTCAGGAGATTGATCGGGGCGGCGCCAGCTATACCGTCCAGACGCTGGAGTCTCTGCGCGCCGAACTGGGCAGCGAAGCCGCGCTGGTACTGCTCATAGGCAGTGACCAGTTGCACAATCTCGCCACCTGGCACCGGTATGAAGACCTGCTGGGCCTGGCCCATATCGCGGTCACCCAGCGTGAACAAATTCCGCTGCACAGCTTCCCGCCCGCAATTGAACAGCTGTTGCAGACTCATGGACGGGATGCATTGGACGATGCACCATGTGGAAACATCGTTTTCTTCCGAATGCCGGCAGTCGCCGTCTCATCCACTCAGTTAAGAAAGGCATTAGCCCTCCATCAGCCGGTCGACAACCTGTTGGACCCGGCCGTTCTGGACTATATTCGGCAGCATCAGTTGTATTCAGCCGGTTAATTGAAGATCAGCATCAGCTGTTGCAACATCATCTGCCCCTCGCACTACGACACTCGTCTCATCGAGACGAAAAAAGCTCAAAAAGGTTACTAAGCCAGTATGGATTTACGCAAGCTACAAAGAACGGTTATTGATGCACTGGAAGACGTCAAGGCACAAGATATCAAGGTGTTCAATACATCGGGTATGACCAGTCTGTTCGACCGGGTCATTGTGGCCAGCGGTACATCAAACCGCCAAACCCGGGCCCTGGCCAAACACGTTTCGGATGAAATCAAAAGCCGCGGCGGTGAAATTATTTCTATCGAAGGCACGGACACCGGTGAGTGGGTACTTGTTGACGCCGGCGATATTGTTGTTCATCTGATGCAGCCCAAGATTCGTGAGTACTACAACCTGGAAGAAATCTGGGGGCAAAAACCGGTTCGGGTTAAACTCGGCGGCAAAGAAAGCACCAGCGCATCTAAAAGCAACTGAAGCGATGAGCCTGCACGTTATGGCCGTGGGTACCAGGATGCCAAAATGGGTGCAGCTCGGCACGGATGAGTACACACGGCGAATGCCAACCGGTCTGGACGTTCAATGGCAGGAAATTCGTGCCGAAACCCGAAGTACTTCAACATCAGTCGCCACTTGTATGGAACGAGAAGCTCAACGTATTCGACGTGTGCTACCCAAACAAGCATGGCTGGTATTGCTGGACGAAAACGGCAAGCGCAAGACAACCCGGGAATTTGCTGATCGCCTCGCACATTGGCAATCAATCGGACGCCCGATTTGCCTCGTCATCGGCGGTCCGGATGGTCTGTCATCCGGCTTGAAAAGTGAAGCTAACGACAGCCTGCGCCTGTCGGACCTGACACTGCCCCACCCCCTGGTGCGTATTGTTCTGGCTGAACAGCTATACCGGGCGTCGACTATTCTTGACAATCACCCCTACCATCGGGACTAGCTAATGGCCCCGATAAGCACAGTGCCAATTTGGCTTGCATCACGTAGCCCGCGACGACAGGAAATTCTTTCTCAGATGCAGGTTTGTTTCGAGTTGTTATTACCCGATGACCCGCAGGCGGCAGAAGCACTGGAAACGGTTCGCCCCCATGAGGCACCCGATCAATACGTTGCCCGGGTCACCCAGGCCAAACTGTCGCTAGCCATCAAGAAAGTAGCGAGTCAATCACTGCCAAGTCGCACCATACTGGCGGCCGACACAACAGTCGCCCTTGGTGGCAAGATCCTCGGCAAGCCTGCAGATGCAGAACAGTGCCGCGAAATGATCGACCAACTCTCTGGCCGTTCCCACCGGGTCTTAACCGCGGTCGCTGTTGCCCGCGGGCAGAAAATCCGGCACAAGGTTCAGGTTTCCCGGGTAACTTTCGCCCGCATCAAAGCCGACGAAATCGATGCTTACGCTCAAAGTGGCGATGGCCTCGATAAAGCAGGTGGCTACGGAATCCAGGGATACGCGGCCTGCTTTATCCGACGGATTGAAGGTAGCTACTCCGGTATCATGGGTCTGCCAATTTACGAGACCCGACAGCTCCTCGGCCGATAAACAGCGCCCATCGGTTTGTCTGCGACACGCTGCCTGAGACCCCGATAATCGAGCCATGCGACAAGAAGACATCCTGATCAACGCCACCCCACACGAAACCCGGGTTGCACTGGTTGAACACGGGACGCTGCAAGAGTTACACATAGAACGCACATCCAGTCGCGGACTCACCGGCAATATCTACCTGGGCAAAGTATCCCGGGTCCTACCGGGCATGCAATCAGCTTTCATCGACATTGGCCTGGAACGCGCCGCTTTCCTGCATATCGCTGACTTGTGGCAGGCACGGACATCTGAAAACAGTCCAACCCCAATCGAAAAACTGCTGTTTGAAGGGCAAGCACTGATGGTTCAGGTGCTCAAAGACCCGCTGGGCACCAAAGGTGCGCGCTTAACGACTCAAATCAGTATTGCCGGGCGCTTGCTCGTTTACCTCCCGCAGGATCCACATATTGGTATCAGCCAGAAAATAGGTGATGAAGCCGAACGGACTCAACTGCGCCGGCGCGTACAGAACCTGATGCCTGCAAACGAGCAAGGTGGTTTCATTGTCCGCACCCTGGCTGAAGATGCCGTCGATTCCGAACTTAACGCCGATATCGACTACCTGCGAAAACGATGGGAACAAATTTTGCTTCGCACCCGAACCGACCCGGCACCGATGTTGTTGTACCAGGAGCTCAGCCTGGCCGAACGCGCATTGCGCGATCTGGCCACTGCCAATACCCGAACGATTCGCATCGACTCGGTCGAAGCCTTTGAAGCACTACGTGAATTTTGCAAGGCGTACACCCTGGACTTATTCGGCAAACTCGAACTGGTCCGCGTGGCGCGCCCGTTGTTCGAAACGCAGGGGGTTGAAGATGACATTGAAAAAGCTTTGTCACGCCGGGTCGAGCTAAAGTCTGGCGGTTACCTGATCATTGATCAAACCGAAGCCCTGACCACCATCGACGTGAACACCGGTGGCTTTGTCAGTGGTCGCAATTTTGACGAAACCGTCTTCAAAAACAACCTCGAAGCCGCACATGCAATTGCCCGCCAGTTGCGAGTGCGCAATCTCGGCGGCATTATTATTGTCGACTTTATAGATATGAACAGTGCAGAGCACCGCGAAGCCGTGCTGGCTGAACTGAACCGGACCCTCGCAGTCGACAGAACCCGTACCAGTATCAGCGGCTTTTCGTCATTAGGCCTGGTCGAAATGACGCGCAAGCGCACCCGGGAGTCGCTGGCCCACTTATTGTGCGAACCCTGCCCGGCCTGTCTTGGGGCCGGACAACTCAAGACAGCACAAAGCGTATGCTACGAAATACTCCGGGAAATCCAGCGCGAGGCAAACCAATTTAATCCGCGGGAGTTTCGCATTATTGCGTCGCAAGGGGTAATTGATCTGTTTCTTGATGAAGAGTCTCAGCCCCTGGCATTGATTGGCGAGCAGGTTGGCAAACCGATTCGCCTGCAGGTGGAAACCCAATACCATCAGCAACAATACGATATTGTGTTGTCGTAAATGGGTAAAAGCGGCATTGTCAACTGCTCCAATGAAATGGCAAGCTGCGTGGATGAAACAAGCCAATCGCTGCCACGGTCACTGTTTTCCGCCTGAAGTGATCAGCACAACCGTTTGGCTGTACCACCGGTTTTCGATAAGTTTCCGGGATGTAGAGGATCTTCTAGCGCAGCGCGGAGTGACCGTTTCGTATGAATCGGTTCGTCGCTGGCGCCTGAAGTTTGGTCCGATGTATCAGCGGACGTTGAAACGACGGGAATCAAACGGTACCGATCGGTGGTACTGCGACGAAGTGTTCGTCAAAATCAATGGCGAACACGTTTATCTTTGGCGTGTCGTCGACGAGGACGGCGATGTACTGGATATCTTGGTTCAACGCCGTCGCAACCGGGTTGCCGCCGAACGGTTCTTTCGGAAAGCACTAGAACGCCAGGGCAGAGCGCCCAGAGTCGTTGTCACTTCATGCGTTGCGTATTTCTAATTTTGCTTGGCCAGGTCGATACCAACTCGTACAATCTCACTCATGCTTCAGCAAGTCATCCGTTGCCTGAACACCGCCCGTATGAAATTCATCAACGCCCTTGAGATCGTCGGCGGTCATATTCTCAGGATTCTTTCCTGCGGCGGTTATCGCGTTGCGAATATTCTCTAGTAGATCTGCCGTTGTGTAATGTGCAGCAATGCTCTTTTCCTGGTCGATAGTCATCGCTTTCCTCCAAACTGGGATTGGGCAATACAAGAGGCACAGACCGACGATTACACATTCCCTGGTGTTTTACAAAAAACGATGCCATCTGGAGAAAAGAATTTTCAGACAGGCATGGTGCTCAAGTCACGTAATGGCGCAGCTTCATTCAGTTATTGCATACCGCCATGTTTGCAACGGCAAGTGCTTGTGGTCGTTGGGTCAACTCATCAGTTGTAGATTCCGGCCGAATATGGCGAGAAACTCTGGACGCGAAGATTAAGCGGTTAAACTGACGAGAGAAACCTAACAGGAACCGGAAGACATGGCTCGCTTGGCAAATATAGTTGTGGCGCTTTTAGCGCTGCTGCACATATACATACTTGTTCTGGAAATGTTCTTTTGGGAGTCGCCAACCAGCCTTCGTGCGTTTGGGCTGACCGCGGAGTTAGCCAAACAGACGGTTGCAATGGCGGCGAATCAAGGGCTTTATAACGGTTTCCTGGCCGCCGGCCTGTTGTGGGGGTTGTTTCTCGGCGCGGGTGGGTGCTCGGTGAAAACATTCTTCCTGGTATGCATCCTGGTGGCGGGAGCTTTTGGCGCCGTGACGGTGAATCAGCGAATACTTTTCATTCAAGCGGTGCCCGCTGCAATAGGTTTGCTATTCCTGTGGCGGGCGCGTTGAGAAATGCCGCTCTTCTGCAATGGGCTACTGACGACCTTGTATCTGTATAAAACCCGTGCCGGGCTGAATGCCCGGGCACGGTGCCGCAGTTACTTATTGAATACCTTCGCTCTCGCGAGTGATTACGAGAACAGCATTGTTGCCCTGCGAGACAGTCTCAACCCGGCGTGAAATTGACGGGGGTCCACTGGCGGAGAAGGCAGCGCCCATGGCGGCTTGTGTTGCCGCTGGGAATGTAAAGCTGCCGTCATCTGTCATCACACCTGTCACCGAGACGATCGACAAGTTGCCCGCGCTTGGCAAAGAGAAGGTGCTCATGGTGACTACCGCGTCGGGGTTGGCGCCGGGGTTGGCGCCGGGCTGCCAACTCAGGGGGCTGCCGGGAGTAATGACTTCGCCCGCGCCAGGACCAAACCATAATTGGGCGGGCCCGATTCGGTAACCTCACATGTGTCCCGTTGGGCGAGTTGCTGCTCGAGGCCCGAGACTGGTACATCAAAACCAAAACGACCAAACCCGCCATCAAGCGTTACGCGGTTGTCGAAGGCTCTGTCAGTGATAGAAATGCCGCCGTAGAACCGTGCGTTGCCACTGGCTGTCCCGGTTCCTCCATTGCCAGCGCCAGTCGAATCGTCCGAGTTATCTTCTCCACTTGAACCACCAGAGGTGTCATCGTTTGTTGAATCGTTCCCGGAGTCGTCGCTCCCAGTATCACCGCTTGAAGTGTTGTCATTTGTACTGTCGTCTGCCGGCGGGGTTGTGGGATCGCCGGTTGTAGAGTTGCCAGTATCGTTGTTTCCGCTGTCGGTGGCCGTGTTGGTATTATTGTCGGACGAACCACACGCGATCAGGGCGCGTGAGATCGAACAAGCGAGCAAGTTGCGCAGCTGATAGGACCGTCTCTACGGCGTCTGGCAACGCGACGACGACACCGGCCAGGTACAGCACCTGATAGCAAGGCGTATCGAAGATCATACTCATTTGCCGGGCGAACTAACTACCCGTTCAAGAGACTTCCGATGAGGTAACGAAATGCTCCATGTAAAAGCCGTAGGCAAAGACGACGACCTCAGCCAGATTGCTAGCGAAATAAACTGCGCACAGTGGGACGATGCCAACGAAATGTCCAAATATGATGCCCAGTCACTGTCGGCCTACCTGGATCACCAGGGTACGATTTTCCTGGCCTGCTACGAGCAGACTGGCAGCGACAGAAGCCTGGTTGGCATCTCGTCTTCACGATTGGAGATCAAGCCGTACGGCCACGAACGCTGGCTCTACATCGATGAAATCGACGTCTGCGCCAACCAGCGCCGCAGAGGAGCCGGAAAAGCCATGATGAAAAAGCTCTTGGAAATTGCGAAGGAGCTCAATTGCGAAGAGGTCTGGCTAGGCACCGAGGTGGACAACCTCGCGGCAAACGCTCTCTACAGATCCATGAATCCCGACGATATTCTTGAGGTTATCGGCTACACATACGAAACCGCGGAATAGCTCGGCTACGCCACCCGCCGGAGCATCCACATGCCAATCATCGACTGCCAGGTAAACGCCTGCGGCGAAACAATGTCAGGCCGGCCGCGGAAAACGTATACGGATTTTTTTGTTTTCACAATCGGCATCAGCATTACTCTTATCGGCGCGGAGTGTGCTCAGAAAAGAAGAATCACGAGCCGATAGGAATTTTAAAGGCCATTTTCAAAGTATCCGGTGTTCCACGCCGTGTTCGACTGGTTTGGTCTTGCCCGGCCTGCTGATGCCGTAGCTCAGTCCGATCACCACACCTGATCGGATTGCGCCATGCACGCCTGGCCCCGCGGTGGCAGTTGCGGATCGATCCCCCAGGTGTGTCAGAATCTTCTCAATGGCCGCCCTGCTGCGCTGCCCGACCCGTTGGCACGACACGTGCGCGCAGTCAAGTTTTGGTGTGGCTGCTGAAGTAATACGACCACGTTGCTGAAGTAAAAGTAGACCACCCGGGCGAAGATGGCGCGCTTTGGACCGCCGATGCTGACTCAGGAGCAATCTGTGGAGATACGGGTGTTGAGCCGTCAAGGCAAGTCAATCAGGGCAATCGCGCGCGACTTAGGTATTTCGCGGGTGACAGTGCGGCGCTATTTATCTGAACCAGACGCAGGCAACTACACGCCAACGATAGAACTGTTCGCCGTTTACTTTTATAAAAACCTCATCGACATGCCACCGATCGGAACCCTTTGATTCCCGTCGTTTCAACGCACGTTGATACATTGGGCCAAACTTCAGGCACCAGCGACGAACCGAATCATATGAAACGGTCACTCCGCGCTGCGCTAGAAGTTCTTCAACATCCCGGAAACTCAGGGAAAACCGATGGTACAGCCAAACTGCCGTGCTGATGACTTCAGGCGGAAAACGGTGACCGTGAAGCGATTGGCTTGTTTCATAACCGCAGCTTGCCATATCACCAGGCAAGTTGACAATGCCCCGGCAGGCGTCACTGTGCGCGAACCTCGATTTACGATTGCGGTCTTATCGCATGAGGATCTCGTTAATCGCTTGCTCATCGTCATCCGGGTCGGGTGATGTCTGCTCTTCATCTTGAGTTTCGTCGTCATCAAGACGGATCGACGACACAATGGGCACGAGATCAACAGCACGCCAGGTCGGTGCTCCGATAAGGAGGGACGTCAACATGCCCGCTGCCCTGGCTGTCCACCATATCGCTGCGGAGCCAATGATCGCCGCCGAAACTTTATAGGGATCGGTAAACACGTCAATCAGGTCACCTGAGTCTTGTTCAGGCAAGATGTCTCTGTCTGCATCACCCAGTTGAAATTTGACTTCACCTCGGGAAATTGACTGGAACTCAAACAGCCAGCTCCCGATGGACTCGACCGGCGCGGGAGAGATGATCTGTAGTTCAACAATCTTCGACGCCGTGGGTTCGTCAGAGCGGGTGCGCAGACGCGCCTGGATGGATTCTGTCGTGCGGTTCTCTTGCGCAACAGCCAGCCCGCTATCAGGAATCAACTGTAGTGGCGGCGTCGGATCAGCGGGGAGCGTCTCAATACCAGACGGTTTCTTGTCCTCCGAAACCGGATCGGCGCCGGTTACCGGACCGATAGTGCTGGGTACATTGAGCCCTGGCGCAGGTGCAGGCGGTGGGGGCGCCGACGGGACGTCATCAGCCAGTAACGCCACATCGAACGTTCGGGTGATCGTGTTACCAGCCGAATCGGTAACCTGCACGTTGATCGTAAAATTGCCGCTCACCGGGTTCACGTCACCGAGAGTTGGGCTTGTTTCGACGGTTCCATCGTTTGGATTAATAATGAAGCGGCCTTGCGCGTCGTTAATAAGCGCGAAGCTAAAGGTCTCCCCAATATCTTCATCGGACACACCAATTTGCCCAACCGTGACGTTGGCGGCGGCCGAGCTTGTCCCATTAGACAACACAAGATTAGTCGGCGCTTCATTAACATCTGTCAGGGTGATATGTAGAGCAGCGGTGGTCGATAGTCCGTCAAGATCTTGTACTGTCACGGTCAGTGACAAGCTGGGGTTTAGCCCCACGTGGGTTTCAAAGTTCAACAAGTTGGTGTTACCCACCGTCACAGCGCCGGTATTCGGGTCAATCGCCGCGACGCCCGGGTCACTGGCGCCGGTAATCGAAAACCTCAGCATGTCACCGGTATCCACGTCAGTAGCTAACATTGTCGCAATCAGTGTTCCGTTGGCGGTATTCTCTGCCACCGTGACAGAGGCCGGGAAGAGTTCGGGTGCATCGTTAACCGGGGTAACAGCAATAGTGAGCATATTAGGAACCGGGTCGAACAGGCCGCCGGCGTCTTGAACCGAGAAAGTGAGGTTGGCATAGGCGGCCCCAAAGTCATTCGGCGCCGCTGAAAATTGCAGCAACCCGCTACTGATATCAGCGGCATTTATCAATTGCCCGGCCACAACGGGCGAGCCCGATAACGTCAATACCCCAGCCGTCGGAAGCGTATCAACTCGCAGATTGAACAACTGATCACCACTGTCCGGGTCGGTGAACCCAAAGTCGCTTATCGCCAGTACATAGGGGACATCCTCCAGCGTCGTGACGACAGTATCGACAGCAGCGGGTACCTCGTTCTGATTGGTCACCGCGATCGTGAATGCCCGCGCAGCGAACGAACCATCGGTAGAGTCTGCACGGATGATTATGGTATGGGCAGCGGCTGTCTCGAAGTCCAACAACGTGCCGTTGGCCACAGTGACCAAACCGGTATTTTCATCAATAGTGAAGCGCCCGCCACCATCCTGAGGTGCACCAAAGCCATCCGTCAATGAATACGTGATGACATCTAAGGCATCAGGATCGGAAGAAAACGCGGCGATTCCGACCGTGGCCCCGTTCGCCGCATTTTCGGTCACGGTATCCGCACCAACATCCAAGTCAATTAAGGCCTGAGCACCACCTTCGTTGACATTAGAGACGGTGACCGAGATTGTCTGGTCGTCTGAACGCCCCAACCCGTCATCGACCCGTACGGTCACATCGTAGACATTATTGGCGCCAGCGTCCGTTGGCACTTCGAAGTCCGGGGCTGCATTGAAAATCAGCGTACCGGTGCTTGAATTTACGGTAAACAGTGCCGCATCAGCGGCACCGCCAGAGACAACCGGTACGATCGAGTAAGTCAGTGTCTGGGTCGGCAGATCGGCATCCGTCGTGGTGACCGTGGTGACAGCCGTACTATTCTCTGCCCTGTTCAGAGACGCAGCCGGCCCAGCCCCGTCGGAACTGATGACCGGATCGTTATCATTGATCGGGTTAATGCCCAGGCTGAATGTTTCTGGTCCACCCAAAGGCCCACTGCTGGCATCTTCATAGGTAAACTGGAACGAATCGGCGAACACCTCGGCATCATTGTGCACGTAGTCGACCCGGTTGTTGTCGATGTCATCCTGGGTGAAGGTATTGCCGACGATCATTGTGCCGGCATTCAGGCGAAGGGCACCCGTTGTTGGCACAGCCGTGACACTGAACACACGCCCGCTGGTTGCCGTGTCGACATCGTCTACCCGCAGCATGGTGTTAGTAATCACCACAGTCGCCCCTTCATTGAGCGAGGTGCCGGTGTTTATACCCAGTGTTGGGGCGTCGTCCACCGCCGTAACGTTAATAGTCAGCGTGTTGGCTGTCGGATCGAATAAGCCGCCATTGTCCTGAACGGAAAAAATCAAGGTGGTGTACGGCGCGCCGTTGGCATTCGCAACTGGCGCGAAAACGAGGTTGCCAGCGTCGATGTCACCGACCGAAACGGACTGACTCGCGGTAACGGCGCCGACGCCAATCAGATTCAGCGCACCTGCCCCTGGAAGCGTGTCGATGCGAACCTGGGCCAGGGTATCGCCGGCATCAGGATCGCTAAACCCAAAGTCAGCGGCAGCAAAAACATACGTCGTATCTTCGTTGGTCGATACGGTGCCGTTGGTGCCAGCAGGCGCCTCGTTGGCGTTCGTGACGGTAACGCTGATGACTTGAGTGTCCGTACGAGTACCATCAGACGCCTGAACGGTGACATCGTAGACGTTGTTGGCACCGGCGTCAGTCGGTGTCTCGAAGTCTGGGTCTGCGGTAAACGTCAACGCTCCCGTGCTTGGATTCACGGTAAACAGTGCCGCATCAGGGGCGCCACCAGAGCTGACCGGAACAATCGAGTAATTCAGCGTCTGGGCGGGTAGATCCGCGTCAGTGGCGTTCACCGTGGTGATCGCCGTGGTGTTCTCAGCCACATTCAGCGCCGCCGTGGCACCACCGCCGTCAGAGATGATGACTGGATCATTATCGTTGACCGGATTGATGGTCAGGCTAAACGTGACCGGTCCGAGGCCGGTTGTTGTCGCGTCACCGTAGGTGAACTGAAAGCTGTCCGCGGTGGTCTCGGAGTCGTTGTGCACATAGTCGACCCGGTTGTTGTCGATGTCGTCCTGAGTGAAAGTATTGCCAACAATCAATGCACCGGCATTCAGGCGCAGAGAGCCCGTTGTTGGCACAGCGATGACAGTGAATACACGCCCGCTCGTCGCGGTGTCGACATCGTCCACCCGCAGCATGGTGTTGGTAATCACCACAGTCGCCCCTTCATCGAGCGTCGTGCCGGTGTTCAGGTCGAGGGTTGGCGCGTCATCGACTGCCGTGATATCGATCTGCACGGTATCGACATCCTGCAGCGCGCCGGGTGAACCCGTATTGCCGAGATCATTGGTGGTGACGGTCAGGGTGTCGGCGTTGACGCCGAATACATCGGTATTGCCGGTGTAGGTCAAACCTGCCAGTGTGGCGTTGATATCGGCTTCAGTACCAAGAATGGTCAGGTCGCCCGCGCCGTTGGTGCCGGCACCGATCGTCGCGCCACCGGACAGGGTCACGTTCAGTACGCCGTTGCTGACCTGCAGCCGGGTACTGACGGTGTTGCCAGCATCGTCCACATCGGCAATGGATACGCCGGCGATCGCGGTGGCTACCTCTTCAGTGACCGTGGCCGAAGCCGGCACCGTATTCACCGGCGCATCGTTCTGCGCGACGACATCAACCGTCATCGTGTTCGGGGTTGGGTCGAACAGGCCGCCGTTGTCTTGAACCGAGAAGGTAAACGTCGTATACGGGACGCCGTTGGCATCAGCAATCGGTGCAAAGACGAGATTACCCGCGTTGATGTCAGCGATTGATATGAACTGCCCGACAGTGACCGCGCCGGTGCCAATGAGGTTAAGCGTGCCGGTTGCGGGTAACGTATCGATTCGTACCTGCGCTAACGTATCGCTGGCATCAATATCAGTGAATCCAAAGTCGGTGGCGACAAACACATAGTTGATATCTTCGCTCGTCGAGAGGGTTCGATCGGTGCCTGCCGGGGCTTCGTTCGCATTTGTCACTGTTACAGCAATGACTTGCGCGTCCGTGCGCGAGCCGTCTGAGACCTGCACGGTGACGTCGTATACGTTGTTGGTACCGGCGTCGGCTGGCGTTTCGAAGTCTGGCGCAGCGGTAAACGTCAGTGCGCCGGTGGTCGGGTTAATCGTAAACGATGCGGCATCGGCCGCGCCGCCGGAGCCGACCGGAACAATCGAGTAAGTCAGGATCTGCGCTGGCAAGTCGGTATCGCTTGCGACCACCGTGGTCACGGCTGTGGTGTTCTCAGAAACATTCAGCGCAGCGGTTGGCCCGGCACCGTCGGAGGTGATCGCCGGATCGTTATCGTTGAACGGGTTGATCGTCAGGCTGAAAGTCTCGGGTCCGCCCAACGGGCCACTGCTGGCATCTTCATACGTAAACTGGAAAGAGTCGCTGAATACCTCGGCGTCGTTATGCACGTAATCGACGCGGTTGTTATCGATGTCGTCCTGGGTAAAGGTATTGCCAACAATCAGTACGCCAGCATTTAGGCGTAGCGATCCGGTTGTCGGTAGCGTTGTCACCGTGAATACGCGACCAGTCGTCGCGGTGTCCACGTCATCAACCCGCAGCATGGTGTTGTCGATGGTGACCGTTGCCCCCTCGTTAAGCGTGGTACCGATGTTTACGCCGAGTGTCGGTGCATCATCGACCGCGTTGACGTCCACGGTCATTGTGTTTGGCACGGCGTCGAACAACCCACTCGTATCGCGTACCGAGAAGGTCATCGTGGTGTATGGCGCTCCAGTTGCGTCTGCTACTGGGGTAAACACCAGGTTACCGGCGGTTACCTCAGCCACTGCAATGATCTGGCCGGCCGTCACAGGACCAAATCCCGTCAGGGTAAGCGAACCGACACTGGGTAAAGTGTCAATACGTACCGCACTGAGTGAGTCACCACTGTCCGGATCGGTGAAGCCGAAGTCGCCTGCGGTGAATACGTACGGTGTATCTTCGTTGGTAGCGACCGTATTGTCGGTACCGGCGGGGGCTTCATTCAGATTGGTGACGGTAATCGAAACGATCTGATCATCGGTACGTCCCTGGCCATCGTCGACGCGCACGGTGACGTCGTAGATGTTGTCGGTACCGGCGTCCGCGGGCGTTTCGAAGTCCGGCGCGCTGGTAAAGGTCAGTGCACCGGATGTTGGGTTCATCGTAAACAATGCCGCGTCAGCGGCGCCACCAGAGCCGACCGGGACGATCGAGTAAGTCAGCGTCTGCGCCGGCAGATCGATATCGCTTGCGACCACTGTGGTCACGGCAGTGGTGTTCTCGGCAACACTCAGCGCGGCGGTCGGCCCGGCACCATTGGAGGTAATCGCTGGATCATTGTCATTGACCGGGTTGATGGTCAGGGTAAACGTGACCGGGCCGAGGCCGGTTGTGGTGGCATCACCGAACGTGAACTCGAATGAGTCCGCAGTGGTCTCGGAGTCATCGTGCAGATAGTCGACCCGGTTGTTATCGATGTCGTCCTGGGTGAACGTGGCGCCAAGACCGAGGGCACCACTGTTCAACCGAACACTGCCGTTGGCGGGTAGGCCGGAAACAGTATAGATACGGCTGGTCGTTGCGGAGTCGACATCGTCAACGCGCAGCATCGTGTTGGTGATAATGACGGCGGCGCCTTCATTGACCGATGTACCCGTGTTCAGACCGAGGGTAGGCGCATCATCAACGGCTGTGATATCGATCTGTACGGTATCGACATCTTGCAGCGTGCCGGGTGAACCCGTATTGCCAAGATCATCGGTTGTGATGGTCAGGGTGTCGGCGTTCACGCCGAACACATTGGTGTTCCCGGTGTAGGTCAGCGATCCGAGCGTCGCGTTGATGTCCGCTTCGGTACCGAGGACCGTCAGGTCAATTGAGGAATTTGCCCCGGCACCGATCGTCGCGCCGCCGGACAGGGTTACGTTCAGGACGCCGTTACTCACCTGCAGTCGGGTACTGATGGTGTTACCACCAGCGTCCACATCTCCAATTGAAATGCCGGCAATCGCGGTGCCCACTTCTTCAGTTACCGTGGCCGACGCCGGCACCGTGTTCACTGGCGCATCGTTCTGCGCGACAACGTCAACCGTCATCGTGTTCGGGGTTAGGTCGAACAAGCCGCCATTGTCTTGAACGGAGAAGGTAAACGCCGTATAGGGGACGCCGTTGGCATCCGCCGCCGGCGCAAAGACCAAGTTGCCCGCATTGATATCAGGGATTGATATGAGCTGTCCGGCCGTGACAGCACCGGTACCAATGAGGTTCAACGTACCGGCCGCCGGCAACGTGTCGATTCGAACCTGGTTTAAGGTATCACCGGCATCCACATCGGTGAAACCGAAGTCGGTGGCGATAAAGACGTAGTCAACATCTTCGTTCGTCAAGACGGTTGCATCGCTTCCTGCTGGCGCTTCGTTGGCATTGGTGACGAAAACTGCAATGACTTGGGTGTCCGTACGCGATCCGTCCGAGACCTGGACTGTCACGTCGTAGACATTATTAGCGCCGGCATCAGCTGGCGTCTCGAAATCCGGTGCGGCGGTAAATGTAAGCGCCCCCGTCGTGGGGTTGATCGTAAACGCGGCGGCATCGGCTGCACCACCAGAGCCGACCGGGACGATCGCGTAGGTCAAGGTCTGCGCCGGCAGGTCAATATCGGTCGCGACCACTGTAGTCACGGCGGTTGTGTTCTCGTCCACATTGACGGCGGCGGTTGGTCCGGCACCGTCGGAGGTGATCGCCGGATCGTTGTCGTTGACCGGGTTGATCGTCAGGCTGAACGTGACGGGGCCAAGGCCGGTGGTGCTGGCATCCCCGTAGGTGAACTGGAACGAGTCGATAAACACTTCCGCACCGTTATGCACGTAATCGACGCGGTTATTATCGATGTCGTCCTGGGTAAACGTACTGCCGACCAGCAGGCCGATGCCGCTTAACCGCACGCTGCCGCTGGACGGGGTTGACGTGACGGTGAAGGTACGGGCACTAGCCGCACTGTCGATATCATCGATACGGAGCATTGTGTTATCGACAACGACCGTAGCGCCTTCGTTTACACTGGTGCCAGTATTCAACGTAACCGTCGGCGCATCGTCAACCGGGGTGACGTTGACGTCAATCTGATGCGTGCTCACGGGTTCATTAGCCACGCTGGACGCCCAGGCGATAATGTTCGCTGACAGAATGTCATTAGGCGTGACTACGCTGCCGCCACCGGTCATATTGGCCCTAAAAATTCCTTCATCCGCAGTAAACAGTACCCAGCCACTGCCCCGTTGCCGCAACACGATGGTCGGCTCACCACTGACCGAGTCATCGGCCAATACCCGGTCGCCGCCAATCAGGCTGGCGCTGCTGAAGTATCCGATGGAGCCAGACGCCTGGAACGGATCTCCGTTGTTACCGACTAGACCAAACGGGCCGTTCATGATCGCGTGCGTTGCATCGCTGACCCGGTAGGTCGCATTGCCGGTACCGGCAACCGGCAGCCCGTAGAAATCGGATATGGCGTCGTAGCCAACCGAATCATTGGTCGAGATCAGGATACCGCCGCTCAGAACCCAATTGTCAATGGCGGTCAGTTCAGCGGCCGTGTAATTGGCGTCGGGTACGAAGCCGTTAAACAATACCGAGCCCTGAGACAGGTAAGCCGCATCTAAGGTAGTGCTGGTCGCGCCGACCGAAATGGCGTTATCGACCGTACCGCCCGGGCCAAAGTTCGACGAATCGGCCAGGATAGCGTCGGTTTGAATGAGCGAACCACCGTTCAAGGTGAATGAATTGGGCTCGCTGGGCAGGAAGGTCACCGAGTCGATGCCATCGTTAACGTAAAACTCAAAGCCCGCATACGGCAGTCCGTTCTCATCGGCTGTGGGTGTAAACCGTAACAATCCCCCATCGATATCGGCGCGCGAAATCTGTTGATTCACAATCACGGCGACGCCATTACGGGTCAGTGAACCGGCCGTCGGCAACGTCGTGATGGTGATCGACTGCAGGTTGGCCCCGGTATAGCCGGTAAACCCAAAATCAGCCGCACTGAAAACGTGCTGACCGTCCTCGGCAATGGTTACTTGGCCGTTACCACCCGATATAACCAACAACTGCGCCGTCGACGTGGGCCCGGACGAGGCGCCGCCATCGTTATCATCGGCTGTCAGATCAACCGTTCGCAATCCGTAGCTGGTAGATGTTGTCTCGAACCGGATCGCGGCGATTAGCGTGTCAATACGAGTCGCCGTGGAACCAACGTTCAGATCGACGCTGAATCCGTTGGCGGACGGGGTGTTCAAGGTGCCAATGCTGACGCCACTGACCTGGATATCGGCGCCATTGGTATACCCTCCAACCAGACTGACCGGACCACTCGTATCGATTGACAATAAATCACCCGCCAGGAAACCGGCCCCTGTCACTGCCAACCCGCCGCCATCAAACTCGGTCGCACCTTCTGGGTCAGACCAGGCTGCGGCGACGCCCACATCGATGCTGACGGCAGCCCCGGTGTTCGGAACGGTCTGGAAGTCGCCACTGAGGTTATCAATCGACGGCCCTTCGTTAACATCCGCAACGGTGACGGTAATGGCTTGCGTATCAGTCCCCGATGCGCCGTCATCCACCTGAACCGTCACACTGTAGGTGTTGTTGCTGCCGCTGTCAGCCGGCGATTCATAGTCAGGTGGATTCAGGAAGGTCAATTCACCGGAGCCGGCATTAATTCGAAATGCCGCTGCATCGGCACCACCGACGATCGAGTAGCTCTGTGTCTGCGCTGGCACATCCGGGTCGCTCGCGGTTACCGTTGTGACAGCCTGTACATTCTCGTTAACACCAATAGCTGCTGTCGGACCGCCACCGTCCGACGTGATAACGGGCTCTTCGTTCTCATTGGTGACCGTGACTGAAATAACTTGCTCATCGGTGCGGCCCAGACCGTCGTTAACCCGAACCGTCACATCGTAGACATTGTTGGCGCCAGCGTCAGCGGGTGCATCAAAGTCCGGTGCGGTGGTAAACGCCAAAGCACCAGAGGTCGGGTTGATCGAAAACGCGGCTGCATCGGCAGCGCCGCCCGAGCCGACTGGCACGATCGAGTAGGTCAGGGTCTGCGCCGGCAGATCGGTGTCTGTCGCCGCCACCGTTGTGACGGCGGTCGTGTTCTCGGCAACATTCAGCGCGGCGGTCGGCCCGCCGCCGTCGGAGGTGATCGCCGGATCATTGTCGTTGATGGAGTTAATGGTCAGGTTGAACGTCGCCGGTCCGAGGCCGGTTGTCGTGGCATCCCCGTAAGTGAATTGGAATGCATCAGCAAACACCTCGGCATCATTGTGGACATAGTCGACCCGGTTGTTGTCGATGTCATCCTGGGTGAATGTATTACCAACAATCAGTACGCCAGCATTCAGGCGAAGAGAGCCCGTTGTTGGCACCGCAGTGATTGTGAATACACGATCGCTGGTCGTGGTGTCGACATCATCCACGCGCAGCATCGTGTTGGTGATAGCGACCGTGGCACCCTCATTCATTGTGGTACCGGTATTCAACCCGAGGGTCGGCGCATCATCATCCGCCGTCACATCCACGGTCATCGTGTTCGGGGCAGGATCAAATAACCCGCCTGCATCCTGCACCGAGAAAGTGAAGCTCGTGTACGGCGCACCATTCGCGTCAGCGACTGGCGTCAGGACAAGATTGCCGGCGGTAATATCAGCCGCCGTGATAACCTGCCCAGCAGTCACTGCACCGAACCCAGTAAGCGTCAGGGAACCCGCGCCTGGCAATGTGTCAATCCGCATCGCTCCCAGCGAGTCACCGGCATCGGGGTCAGTGAAACCGAAGTCCGCAGCCATAAAGACATACGGTGTATCTTCGCTGGTCGTGACCGTGTTGTCCGTACCGACTGGTGCTTCGTTCGCATTTGTGACGGAAACGGCGATGACTTGTGTGTCGGTGCGGGTACCGTCGGAGACCTGGACGGTCACGTCGTAGGCGTTGTTAGTGCCGGTATCGGCAGGCGTTTCGAAGTCGGGTGCGGTCGTAAACGTCAGTGCACCAGTCGTCGGGTTAATCGTAAACGCAGCGGCATCGGCGGCGCCACCCGAGCCAACAGGGACGATCGAGTAAGTCAGGGTCTGCGCTGGCAGATCGATATCGGTCGCGACCACCGTAGTGACGGCAGTGGTGTTCTCGGCAACATTCAGCGCGGCGGTCGGCCCGGCACCATTGGAGGTAATCGCCGGATCATTGTCGTTGACCGGGTTGATGGTCAGGGTAAACGTGACTGGGCCAAGGCCAGTAGTGCTGGCATCCCCGTAGGTGAACTGGAAGCTGTCGGCATTGGTCTCGGAGTCGTTGTGCAGGTAGTCGACCCGGTTGTTATCGATGTCGTCCTGGGTAAAGGTACCGCCGACAATAAGCGCCCCGCCGCTGAGACGAATCGCCCCGTTGACGGGCGTCGTCGAGACGGTATAAATCCTTGCGGTGTTAGCCGAGACGATATCATCAAGGCGCAGCATAGAGTTGCTAATAACGACTGCAGCCCCTTCGTTAACTGACGCGCCGGTGTTCAGCCCAACCGTGGGCGCATTGTCGCCCGGGGTAACAGTCATGTTGACAGTTGCTCTGTTCACGCCCGTGGCCAGATCGGCCACCATAGCGGACGAAAACTCCGTATCAAAAATCTGCACCGAGTCCAGCGAGCCGCCATACACGCGGCTTAGATCAAGGTCTTGTCTTGCGCCGAGATACAGGTTGCCAGTCGGATCGATGCCATCGGCCCCGTGGGCGCTATTGTTGGCCAGTGCGCCGTCGATATATACCGTGCTGCCGCCGGAGCCAACGGTCAAGG
>JBAUID010000221.1:0-75152 GCA_049680625.1 Burkholderiaceae bacterium
TGTTCGGTTGATTTGAGGAAGTCGCGCACGGTTACCAAACCGTGCAAATGCCAGTTGTCGTCGACGATAAGAACACGCTCAAGCCGGTGCTCATGCATCTTGGCCTGCGCGTCGGCCAGTGAACTGCCACGAGGCACGGTTATCAGCTTCGACTGGGGGGTCATGATTTCACTAACCGGAATATTCATCCGGTTCTCAAAACGCAGATCACGACTGGTCACCAGGCCAATCACCGCTTTACCCTGGGTGACTGGAAAGCCGGAAACGCCGTGCAGCCGGGTCAGTGCCAGCACTTCGCTGACTTTCATATCTGGGCCAATCGTGATTGGATCAGCCAGAATACCGGTTTCATACCGCTTGACTTTCTGTACCTCCGCCGCCTGCTTACTGGCTGACATGTTCTTGTGAACAATGCCAATCCCACCGGCTTGTGCCATGGCGATGGCAAGTGGTGCTTCGGTAACGGTGTCCATCGCGGCCGACACTAATGGAATGCGAAGCCTGATATTTTTGGTGAGCGCGGTACCGAGATCGGTATCTCGCGGCATGACTTCCGAATAGGCCGGGACGAGCAGTACGTCGTCGAAAGTCAGGGCTTTACGGGCCGATTGCATTACAACTCCGGGCAAAGATTGATTATACGCCGTCGCCCGCCCGGCGTCAGAAATCCCCCGCCGGTCTTTTTGGGGGCGGTGCAACGGCCGGCTCGCGGGAGAATGGGGGTCCTCAGAAATCCGGCCAGTGCGCCGTCCGTGCTCATGATTCGGCTCATTATCGCCATTACCCTGTCCACCCTTGCCCTGACCCCGGTATTTGCCCAGTATCAATGGCGAGATGCCAAAGGTCGGATGGTCTTTTCAGAGTTTCCGCCACCGTCCTCGATTGCCAAGAGCCGGATTATCAAAGGTCTGACTCTAAAACCGCGCCCGGTTCAGAAAGCCGCGGATGAAGCTGCGGCCCTCGCCGCAAGCGATGCCACCGACACGCTCGCCAGTGCCAACAAGACGAGCAAACCAACGGCGCCCAATGCTGACCCGATCGTCGCGTCAAGCGCAAGCCGGCTGGCCGACCGCCTGGCTGAATACGATAAACGGCGCGCCGAGAAGTTAAAAGCCGAAAAAGAAAGTGACGAGAAAGACAAACTCGCCGCCCGACAAAAAGACTTGTGCCGCAACCTGAACATGGATAATCGCTCGCTGACATCAGGGCGACGTTTGGCGCGCATCAATGAAAAAGGTGAGCGCGAAATCATTGACGAGAAAGCCCGCATCACGCGTCTGAATGAAAACAAAGAGTTAATCGCTAAACACTGTGCAACTTAAGCAGCGATGCGCCAAATTGTAAACAACTGACTACTGATCGGTGAGTGCGTTGCGCGCCTCGATGCTGGCCGCTTGTTGTAAATCATCACGATCATTGCCCAGTAGATAGTCGACGTAGTCGATCCGCCCTGGAAAACGGTTCGGGGCCTCGTAGTGAGACGATACGCTCGAACCGGAATCCAACCCAATATCCATCCCAAATAACGACTGGCGCCATGGCAACAATTGCAACCCCTGCTCGGCTACCACTAACTGATTCACCAGCAGGCTCAACCGGCCCTGATGGTCTGACATCTTGGTGAACCGCATCTGAACAAGACAATCACCGGCAGGCAATTCGTCGTTGCCAGTTACGGTAGTCAGTTTACCAACGTAGTTGTACACATAGACGAGACGGTTGTCGTGGATATAGAGCGCGTAACCGCCGGTACGGGAGCCGCAGGCAACCAAAACCCCCTGCTGTGAAACCGTGACTCGACTCAGTGCCACGGTTATTTGGTGTGAACGATTACGAATGTCTGGTACTGAGAACCGATCAATATGAACCCCACCTGGCAAAAACCTTAATTGATTTCGGGTGGCGTCCGCCTGGGGGCGTCGTTGAACAAATAACTCAATCCCGCGATCATCCAGGGGTAACACGTTGTACTGCCCGGCCTGCGCCCACCAAAGCCGCACCATCTCCTGCACTTTTTCGGGAAATTGCCCCGATAAGTCATGGCACTCGGAGAAATCTGCTGCCGTATTGAACAACGCCCAGTGATCGGAATCAAAAGACTCGCCAACTTTGTGGCGGGTAACGGCTTTCCAACCCTGGTGCCATATCGCTCGGTGCCCGAGCATTTCATAATATTGGGTCAGACGACGGCCCGCGGCAGCTGCATCTTTAAAGCTATACCGCAGGCTGACCCCTTCGACCGGCAACTGCGGAAAACCCGCAAACGATTGAGGCGCGCTGAGGCCGACACAGTCCAGGATTGTTGGCATGATATCGATGACATGATGGTATTGCGTACGCACTTCACCGCCACAACAAATCTCACGCGGCCAGTGAATAATGAGGGGGTCTCGAATGCCACCTTCATAAGTGTTTTGCTTGTAAAAACGCAGCGGCGTATTGCCCGCCTGGGCCCAACCGGTTGGGTAGTTGTTGTACAGACCAGGCCCGCCAATATTGTCGATCTGCGAGACCATGTCTGAAACAGATGACTTCATTCGATTAAAGAAAACCAGTTCATTCGTCATGCCGTGCCGGCCACCTTCCTGGCTGGCGCCGTTATCCGACATCAGGATAAACAAGGTGTTGTCGAAACAATCGATTGATTCAAGAAACTGCATCAATCGGCCGATCTGGGCATCGGTGTGATCCAGAAATGCGGCGAAAGCCTCCTGCATTCGCGCATACAGGCGGCGCTGATCATCATCGAGATCTGTCCATGCCTCGACCCCCGGATTACGTTCCGATAATTGGGCATCAGCGGGCACAATGGATTCAGCTTTTTGTTTGGCAAACCACTTATCGCGGGTGACATCCCAGCCTTCGTCGTAGCGACCCCGGTATTTCTCAAGATACGCTGGCGGGGCCTGATGTGGGGAATGGGTTGCTCCAAACGCGAGATAACAAAAGAACGGACGCGAAGATGCGCTGCGTTGCGCCGCGATCATACTTTTTGCCTGATCGACCAGGTCTTCTGACAAGTGATAACCCGGTGCATGAGGGGGCTCAATCGGATGATTGTCGACAACGAGTTCAGGTGAGAACTGATCCGTTGCGCCGCCGAGAAATCCGTAGAAACGGTCGAAGCCGCGCTGCAGCGGCCATTGTTCAAACGGCCCGGCTGGCGTGCAGTCTTGCATATTGGCCAGGTGCCACTTGCCCAGGGCAAAGGTGTTGTAGCCATTGGCACGCAAGACTTCAGCCAGCGTCGCTGCCTTACGCGTGATAACTCCGCGGCAATTGGAAAAGCCGGTATCAACATTACTCAGGAAGCGCATGCCCACCGAATGGTGATTGCGGCCAGTCAACAGGCTGGCGCGGGTTGGTGAACATAAGGCCGTGGTGTGAAAATTGTTGTATCGCAAGCCACCAGTGGCCAGCCTGTCGATATTGGGCGTATCAATATCAGAGCCGAAACAGCCGAGGTGGGAAAACCCCGTGTCATCCAGAACAACTACTACTACATTGGGGGCGTTCGATGGCGCCAGCACCTCCGGCGGCCACCACGGGCTGCTGTCGGCTGCGGTCTGCCCAATTTGCTGCGATTCGGCTTGTCGGCCGGCGCCAATATCTGTCATCTCTCCTCCTGGATGTCTGCCTTATGCCTGATGGCGCGAACCATACGGCTAACGACAAATGTCGCGCGGTCTATTTGTTCCACATACTGCGGGCCAACTGTTGGCGTTGTTCAGCCACCCGTTTACGACGATCCGATTTCGGATCGGCCGTTACCGGCCCCAGCAGCTCAACCCGATCGCCATCACGCAGTAACTGTCCCGCGCGAACTGGTTTACCAAAAATACTGAATCCGTGGGTACCTGTGGCCAGTTGTTGTCGGGCGCGCTCGGTTACCACTTCTTCGATCACTGCCCGGGCCGGTCTGCCGCCAACCACCAACAGTTCGCATTTCATAAGCACCGGATGGTTGCCATCGTCAATCCCGAATGCCGGCTTGATGGATCCGGCCCCAACCCGGACCGGCGTCTCGGGCCAGTGCGATTCCTGCCAGACAATGTTAAGCGAAATCATCGCCTCAACTGTCGCTTGCACTGTCACGTCAACCTTTTTGGTAGCATCAGCCATAACGTTTGTGCGCCTCGTTTACAAACGCATCAACCATGCTGGCAGAGATTTTCCCAAATACCGGAGCCATCGCTCGGCCGAACAAGCCGCTTCGCATCGTATAGTCCAGGGAGAACTCGACCTTACAGGCGTCCTCCCGAAGTTCATGAAACAACCAGCACCCGTCAAGGGCGGTGAACGGGCCGTCTAGTA
Source organism: Burkholderiaceae bacterium (assembly GCA_049680625.1). GTDB lineage: Bacteria > Pseudomonadota > Gammaproteobacteria > Burkholderiales > Burkholderiaceae_E > JAUIAI01. The sequence continues at coordinate 4,315 of JBAUID010000221.1, forward strand.
AGACCATGTCGATCCGACTGGATGCAGTATGCCGGTTGCGGGTCGTAAACGACTGGCGAATCCCAAGATAGTCGATTTTCACCGTAGCACGGATCGCGTCCGCTTCGCTGCGGTCAACCTCGGTTTTGGCGCACCATGGCAAAAATCCGGGATAGTCTTCAATCCGCTCAACCAGGTTGTAAATATTTGCTGCCGGGAATGGCAGCAACACGACTTTTTCAATTGGGTTGTTTGTCAAATCACCAGCTTCCGTCGATCAACGATACAGATTACGCCTGAGAACCTGCGGCCACTGGTATTCTACGGCCGTTATCAGCAGGTCGGACCCCAGTTTCCATGAGCATCGTCAAAAACAAGAAAGCCACCCATGATTATCATATCGAAGAGCGCTTCGAGGCGGGTATGGTGCTGGAAGGCTGGGAGGTTAAGGCGATTCGTGCCGGACGGGCCCTGATTGGTGAGGGCTACATCATTATACGAAACGGTGAGCTTTATCTGATCGGCGCACACTTTTCGCCGCTGCCCGAAGCATCGACTCACGTAAACCCGGACCCTGTCCGAACCCGGAAGTTGTTATTGAAGGCCAGCGAAATATCCAAACTGATTGGAAAAGTCGAGAGAGCCGGTTATGCACTGATACCTCTGGACCTGCATTTCCAGCGGGGCCGGATAAAACTCGAACTTGGCCTGGCCAAGGGTAAAAAACAATTCGACAAGCGCGCCGACGCCCGGGAAAAAGACTGGAAACGCGAACAAGAACGCCTGCTGAAAGGCCGTAGTCGCTAGGGTCAGTCCACTCGAAGGCGCCAGAACAATTAATTTGCGGCTATAGTTTGTCTTATGTATGACGATGTCTCAGAACTGAGTTACTTCCAGTCATTGGTAGCAGACGACAACCAGATTCCGCTGATCGAAGCGGCGGCTGCGCTCGCCCAGGACGAATTTCCGGGCCTGGACTTACAGCAGGTTTTGTCTGACATCGACATCCTGGCACAGCGCCTCAGCGAGCGTTGTCGGAATGCCTCTACTGAACTCAAACGGCTCGAAGCCACTATCGCGTTTTTTTATCGCGAAGTGGGCTTCGCAGGTAACCGCAATAACTATTACGACCCCGCCAATAGCTTCATCCACCGCGTATTGGATACAAGACGGGGCATTCCGATCAGCCTGGCAGTTGTGTTTATTGAATTGTCGCGCACCGTTGGCCTGGACACGGAAGGTATCGCCTTCCCCGGCCATTTTTTGTTAAAGGTAAACCTGCACGAAGGTACGGTCATCATCGACCCGTTCACCGGCCACAGCCTGACCAGTGAAGACATTCATGAACGCCTCGAGCCGTTTCGGGAAAGTTTGCGCCGGCAGGCAGATAGTCTGGCGGATGCCGAACACACGGATCAGGCGTTTCTGCCGGTCACTTCCAACCGTCAGATTCTCCTGCGCATGGCCTCGAACCTGCTGCACATTTATCGCCAGGCTGGCGAGCGAGACAAAGCATCCCGGGTTCAACAGCGCATCGACATCCTAACCAGGGCATCAGCAGCTTAGTCGGCATCTTAGCCAGCTACCGAGATTGCCGCCCTGTCTGATGGACGCGGGCTAATTCGGCGACGGCCGGGCCACCGCAGGTGGCGAACCGGTGTTCTTAACAACCGACATCGCCGTGGCAATCAAACCAGCCGCATCGCCAACGTTGGCCGGAATAATCATCGTGTTACTTTCCTTGGCAAGACGGGCGAACGCATCAACATATTTCTCTGCTACCTGCAAACTGACTGCGTCCATTCCGCCAGGCAATTGCGTCGCATGCGAAACGCGCTCGATAGCGCCGGCGGTTGCTTCAGCAATTGAAGTAATTGCTGAAGCTTCACCCACGGCGCGGTTGATCTCAGCCTGGCGATCACCTTCAGATCGTGCGATTTTCGCCTCGCGATCACCGTTGGCCAGGTTTATCTGCTCTTGTTTACGGCCCTCTGACTCTGCAATTCGAGCACGTTTTTCACGTTCGGCGGTAATCTGAGACTGCATCGCACGGAGAATTTCAGCCGGAGGCGTCAGATCTTTGATTTCGTACCGCAACACTTTAACCCCCCAGTTCAACGCGGCCTCATCAAGGGAATGAACAACACTAGCGTTAATGATCTCGCGTTCTTCGAAAGTTTTATCCAGCTCCATTTTGCCAATGACCGAACGGAGCGTAGTCTGCGACAACTGGGTGATCGCCACAATATAGTTGCTGGATCCGTATGAGGCGCGCATTGGATCGGTAACCTGAAAGTACAGAACCCCGTCCACAGTTAACTGCGTGTTATCGCGGGTAATACAAACCTGACTCGGCACATCCAGCGGGATTTCTTTGAGTGAGTGCTTGTAGGCAATGTTGTCAACAAACGGAATGATGAAATTCAATCCGGGACTAAGCGTCTTTCGGTACTTGCCAAGGCGTTCAACTATCCAGGCTTGTTGCTGAGGTACTTGCTTTACCGCTTTGAATACAAATATGGCGGCCAATACCAGTAGTACAACCCCGACTCCCAACGTGCCTTCAAGCATACTTTCTCCTGATCTGGTTAACCAGACTATTCAGATTATTCGAATTTTTATTCAGGCCTGACAATCAGGGTACTACCCCGAACAGACTCGATTTTATAATTACCGGCTATCGCATCACCACCAGCTTGCTCACTGAGTTCAACCGACCATTGGGCGCCACGATAGCGAACCTTGGTTTGCCGCGCCGATTGCCATTGATCAACACGAATCGTAGCGCCAACATCCATCACGACATCCGGGTTACGGTCAGCTGGTAACGCTGCGTCCTTCTTACCGCGGCCCACGCTTAACGCAGCCCAACCCAGAATACTGACGGCAGCGGCCGCCGTTACCTGAATGGTCAGTGAGTACCCGTACAAAGCGGCCAAACCTGCGCCAGCGGCGCCGAGGGCCAAAATCATCAGGTAAAACGTGCCGGTAAACAGTTCTGCCACAACCAGGCCAATTGCCAACAGCCACCAGTAGTACTGCACATCCATTGCCGAACCCGCCTGAATAAGAATCAGATCGTGATGTTACCGAATCGGCGCGAAAAACCAATCAAACCGTCGTAACTGAACCCGCGAAACGCCACGCCAACTTGTCCAAACCGTTGGCGCCCCGGGCGAATCAGCCCCCAGGTCAGCTACCAATCGCAGCGGGAGCGGACTCAAGATCAGTTTCGGATTGCGACGAAAGACTGGCCAATCGCTGCCAAGTGTCCACTACAGTATCCGGATTCAGCGAGATAGACTCGATTTTCCTCTCCATCAGCCATTCGGCCAGATCCGGATGGTCCGACGGCCCCTGACCACAAATGCCAACATATTTGCCAGCTGCCCGGCAGGCATTGATTGCACGTTCGAGCAGATACTTAACTGCCTCATCGCGTTCATCAAAGCCGTCAGCCACCAACCCGGAATCGCGATCAAGCCCGAGTGTCAATTGAGTCAGGTCGTTGGAGCCAATTGAAAAGCCGTCGAAAAATTCAAGAAATTGTTCTGCCAGCACTGCATTTGACGGCAACTCACACATCATTATGATTTTCAATGCGCCTTTGCCTCCAACCTCACCACCAGAGCCGCGCTTAAGCCCGTTCGCCGCGAGCAAGTCGATAACGCCGCTGGCCTCTTTGATCGTACGTACAAACGGGACCATCAATTGCACATTGGTCAGACCCATAGTGTTGCGGACCTTAAGCATTGCCTCACATTCAAGGCGGAAACATTCGGCAAAATTTTCTGACAGGTAACGCGAGGCACCGCGGAAACCAAGCATTGGGTTTTCTTCTTCCGGCTCGTAGCGTGATCCGCCGATCAGCTTGCGATATTCATTCGACTTGAAATCCGACAGACGAACAATCACCGGCTTGGGCCAAAATGCAGCCGCAATCGTGGCAACACCCTCGGCCAACCGATCGACGTAGAAAGCACGTGGTGATGCATAGCCACGAGCAACACTTTCAACCGCTTTTTTAAGATCACCGTCAACATTGGGATAATCAAGAATTGCCAGCGGATGAATACCAATATTATTGTTGATAATAAATTCAAGACGAGCCAGGCCAACGCCATCGTTCGGTAACTGTGCGAAATCAAACGCCAGCTGCGGATTACCGACATTCATCATTATTTTTAGCGGTACCTGCGGCATGACACCGGTTTCAACTTCGGTGATTTCAGTATCCAGCAAGCCGTCGTAAACAAACCCCGTATCACCTTGCGCACATGAGACAGTTACCAATGATTCGCTCACCAAGCGCGTAGTTGCGTCGCCACACCCGACCACGGCGGGAATACCGAGTTCGCGCGCAATAATGGCTGCATGGCAGGTGCGCCCACCGCGATTAGTGACAATCGCAGATGCCCGCTTCATTACGGGCTCCCAGTTGGGGTCGGTCATATCTGTGACCAGGACATCCCCTGGCTGAACGACGTCCATCTGGCTGGAATCGGCAACAACACGGACTTTGCCGGCACCGACTTTCTGACCAATTGCCCGCCCTTCAGCAAGGATTTCAGAGCTACCTTTGATCTTATATCTCTGCTGCTTAGTCGATGTGGATTGTGACTTCACCGTTTCCGGGCGGGCTTGCAAGATATACAGGCGGCCATCCTGACCATCACGCCCCCATTCGATGTCCATCGGACGACCATAGTGTTTTTCAATTGTTTGCGCGTAAGTGGCCAGTTCGGTCACTTCGTCATCAGTGAGCGAATAGCGATTGCGACTTTCTGGTGGGGTATCAACGGTTCGAACAGAGTGACCCACAGAGCTTTCAGGCTGGTCCGCTGCCTCGGAACCATCTGCAAATTCCATTTTGATTAACTTAGAGCCAAGCTGACGCCGAATAATCGAGTAAAAGCCCGCCTCGAGCATCGGTTTGTGCACGTAGAACTCATCGGGATTCACAGCACCTTGAACAACCGTCTCACCCAGGCCATAAGCACTGGTGATGAAAACCACGTCTTTGAAACCGGTTTCCGTGTCGATAGTAAACATCACACCGGCCGAACCGCTGTCGCTTCGTACCATGCGCTGAATCCCTGCCGACAGCGCAACATCCGCGTGAGCAAATCCTTTGTGCACTCGATAAGAAATGGCTCGATCGTTGTACAGGGAAGCAAAGACATGGCGCACCCGTTCCAATACCTGGTCTATGCCGACTACATTCAAATAGGTTTCCTGCTGCCCGGCAAAAGAGGCATCGGGTAAGTCTTCAGCAGTTGCTGATGACCTTACAGCCACTGAAATGGCTTCCGACTGATCACCTTGCAACGCGACAAATGATGAGCGAATCCCCTCTTCCAAAGCGCCAGGCAACGGCGCCTCGATAATCCACTGCCGGATGCGTGCGCCACTGGCAGCCAATGCGTTGACATCTTCAATATTGAGCTGGCTCAGCTCAGTCGCTATCCGATTGCCAAGGTCGTTGTACTGAAGAAACTCACGAAAAGCGAATGATGTTGTCGCAAAGCCGTTGGGTACGCGTACACCGGCACTAGCCAGTTGACTGATCATCTCACCGAGCGACGCGTTCTTACCACCCACCGAATCGACATCGGTCATCCTCAACTGGTCAAAGGGCAGCACGTAGTTGTTGTTTTGATTCATGATTCACGGTTTCCAAAGTTGTATCTGTTTGCGTCAAAGCGCTGTACAGAGCCGACCAATCCCGTCTGTCGATACGACTCAATGCAACGTTCTGCTCAAAAATCAGGACTGGTGGCCAGTTCAAAAACCACAGACCGGGGAACAATTTTTGCCAAAGCATCCATGTCCGGCTATTTTACTGGTTTCGCAGGGGTCGCCCACGCTCGATGGGGCCAGACGGCCCATATTCGCGGGCTACTGGCAGGGAGCATCGATGCCCAATAAGGCAGACGACAACTATGAGCGATCGGTATTTTTTGTATCTGATGGCACCGGCATCACGGCCGAAACCTTTGGTACCTCACTGCTAAGCCAGTTTGATAACCTGAGTTTGCGGCATATTCGCCTGCCATTTATCGACTCCGTCGGTAAAGCAATGGCGGCGGTGCAGCGAATCAATGAAATTGCCGGAAAAGACGGCAACCGGCCCGTGGTGTTCAGCACCCTGATCGACGAAGACATCAACGGCGTAGTGCGCAAAGCCAACTGCTTGTATCTTGAGCTTTTCCAGACATTTGTCACTAAGCTCGAGGTCGAGCTGGGCAAAGAATCCAGTCACCAGATAGGCCAGTCGCATGCTGCCTCGGACGAAAACTACGAAGATCGGATTGCGGCCATCAATTATTCGCTCGCGCATGACGACGGGCAATCAAACGTCGACCTGGGTGAGGCAGACGTTATATTGGTTGGGGTTTCCCGCAGCGGCAAAACACCAACCAGCTTATACCTGGCATTGCAACACGGCGTTAAGGCCGCCAATTACCCGTTGATCCCGGAAGATTTTGAACGAAAACGACTACCTGAGGCCTTGTATCCGGTTCGTAGCAAACTATACGGGCTGTCAATTTCGCCAGACCGTCTCGCCGAGGTTCGTGAAGCCCGCCGTCCGGGCAGCAAGTACGCGTCACTTGCAAACTGCCGTATGGAGGTCGGCGAAGCCGAAGCGATGATGCGGCGTGAAGGCATTCAGTGGCAGTCCTCGACTAACAAATCAATTGAAGAGATTGCCGCTAACGTTCTGCAGCTGCTGGCCTGACCTGGCGCTGGCGTCGCGCTTCAAACAAGCTGATCGCAACCGCAGCCGCCACATTCAGTGACTCGACACCTGCGGCCTGGTCAATTGACAGACGTTCGGTAGCTGATGCCCGCAACTCGGGGCGCAAACCGGCACCTTCACTACCGAACAGCCATCCCGCCGGCTGGCGCAGATCGGCACTATATAAGTTGTGCACAGCCGGTCCGGCCGATGGCGCCAGCAGGGCTCGCAAAGCAAGCCCGGGCCCTATCCGCGACATCAGTTCCGGCGGCTCGATACTTTCAACGATGCGCAGCCCAAAATGGGCGCCCATAGCGGCTCGAAGGACTTTTGGCGCCCAGCAAAATGCAGTGCCTTTAGAAGTCACCACATCTACGACGCCCGCAGCCGCGCAAGTTCGTAGAATTGTGCCCATATTTCCCGGATCCTGAACCCTGTCCAGATAGACAAAGTCACTTTCCAATACTGGGGGTAAACCCTGCTGGGGGGTATCAATGATGGCAATCGGCCCGTTCGATACCGCCATCTGACTGGCCAGTTTGAACAAAGCATCTGTCAGAACCATTATTTTGCCCTGATGCCTGGCGAGCAGACTGACGATCAATGGCTCATGCAGAACGTGTGCCGGGATATAAACCGCACGCGCACCAGCGTCACGGCCCGGCCGACTGTCGAGGTAGGCTTCGAACAATTTGCTGCCCTCGATCACACTGCGCCGCCGTTTGCGCCGTTCGCGAGACGACTGTGTCAATGCCAGCAATTGGCGAAAGCCATCATTGGCTGTTGATTCGATCTCGACAATCCGATCCGGCTCAAGTCCTGTCATAGGGCCCTCTTACCCGCCCCGCGCGCCATTCGACATCCGCTTCAACGCGTCGGCCACTGGTCGGAAACTGCGGCGGTGCTCAGCGCACGGACCGTGCTGCGCCAGCAGGCGTCGATGTTCTGCCGTCGGGTAGCCTTTGTGACGGTCAAAGCCAAATACCGGATACAGTTGGTGCAATGCACGCATCTGCGCATCACGCACCGTCTTGGCAAGAATCGAGGCCGCCGAGATCGATGGGTCGAGCGCATCTCCGCCGACCAGTGTCTCTACCGCAAAGGGCAGCCCTGGGGCCCGGTTCCCGTAGATGCGTGCCAGGTTCGGACTGACCGCCAGACCATGAACAGCGCGCTGCATCGCCAACATGGTTGCGTGCAAAATATTCAATTCATCAATTTCGCCCGGTGACGCCTGGGCAACACACCAGGCCAGCGCCTTGCTGCGAATTTCTATTGCGAGTGCATCACGCTTTTTTTCGGACAAAACCTTGGAATCTGCCAGGCCTTCGATTGGTCGGCTCGGATCAAGAATCACCGCCGCTGCGACGACCGCTCCAACCAGCGGACCCCGGCCCGCCTCGTCGACACCACAAACTAGCCCAGATTGCGGTAGCAGATCAAAACTCGCCTGGCGCCCTGCCGAGGCGTCAGATCGAACCACTCTTTTGTCAGCTCGCATGGTCAGCAATTACCTGGGCCGCTCGCGACGCACACCCAATAGCAAGCGAGGCGCGCAAATCAGCAAACCGGGCGACAATGTGTTCACAAGCGACCGGATCATCAAGTTGTTCCAGGATAGCGCTACCTAATACCGCAGGACTCGCCGCATCTTGGACGTATTCAGGAACCACCCAATCGTCACACAATATATTGGGCAAACCAATATATGGCAGGTAAGCCATGCGCTTCATGATCTGATAGCTAATTGCTGACATTCGGTACGCAATTACCATCGGACGCTGCATCAAGGCGGTTTCAAGTGTCACCGTCCCGCTGGCAGAAAGCACAGTATCTGCCGCGGCCAGCACGTCACGTACCTGGCCATCTGTAACTTTCAGGTCAAGCAAATCACCAATACCTTCATGTCGGGCAATTTGTTCCAGGCGTAGTTTCAGGGCCGGCGTCGCCGCCGGCACCAGGAAACGTACGGTCGACCGTTGCGAATGCAACCACTTGGCTACCTTAAAGAACAACCCACCCATATAGCGAATTTCTGAACCGCGAGACCCCGGCAACAAAGCAACAACTGGCGCTTCACCGCTGACCCCGAGTTTTGACCGTGCCGTCGCCTTGTCGATCCCGCCGGGGTCAATCTCATCAGCCATTGGATGACCAACGTAAGTTGCCGCAATGCCAGCCTGGTCGTACAAGGATTTTTCGAAAGGAAAAACCAGCAGCATGTGATTCACTGAACGGGCAATCGACGCCAGGCGTTCGCGCCGCCATGCCCATACCGACGGGCCGATAAAGTGAATCGTGGGAATACCAGCAGTTTTAAGTTTGGCCTCTAGACGAAAATTAAAATCGGGGGCATCAACACCCACAAACACCGAAGGGTTGCGGGTGATCAACTCACGGGTCAGATCCGATCGCAACTTAAGTAAGCGCGGCAATGCGGCGAGCACCTCGGTATACCCACGAACTGATAAATCGTCGATTGACCACAGGGCATTAAAACCTTCTGCCTGCATGGCTGGACCGCCAATGCCACAACCCGGCACTCCGCCGAGTCGTTGCTGCACCTCGCGCAAAACCGGAGCCGCGATTAAATCTCCGGAGGTTTCGCCGGCGACCCAGGCTGAGCAGGCGCTTGTCACTTTGAAACTAGCGGACGATGCCGCGAGTCACCTGGTCGAGAAACTCTGTGAGTAAAGCGAGATCAGCGGCCTGCTCTACCTGTCCGGAAAGTTCGCAATCGGTCTGCATCTGGAGGACTTGTTTTTTTGCCTCGGCCAGGCCGAGGCCGTTCTTGTACAAGGTTTTGTATGCCTGGCGCAGGTTTGCAATGCGATCTTTCTCAAAGCCACGACGTTTTAGCCCCTCGCTGTTAATTCCATGCGCGTTTGCGGTATCCCCAGAAGCCATCACGTATGGCGGAACGTCATGCAGAACCACAGACCCTACCCCGGTCATCGCATGGGCGCCAATTTTGCAGAACTGGTGTACCCCGGTATATCCGCCCAGGATCACCCAGTCGCCAATCTGTACATGGCCCGCGAGATTTGTCGTGTTGGCCAGTATCGTGTGATTGCCAACAATACAATCGTGGGCAATATGGACGTAAGCCATAACCCAGTTGTGATTGCCAATCGAGGTTTCGGCACGATCCTGGACGGTGCCCCGGTTCAGGGTAACGTACTCACGAAACATATTGTCGTGGCCAATGGTCAGAGTAGTCGGTTCACCCGAATACTTTTTGTCCTGAGGCGGGCCGCCAATTCTTGAAAAGGGATGAAACGTGTTGTTTCGTCCAATGACCACGGGGCCATCGACAACACAGTGACTGCCAATTTCACAACCCGCGTCAATACTAACCGCCGGTCCGATTACAGCATAAGGCCCAATCCGTACCGACGAGTCAATTGATGCACGTGGGTCAATCAGGGCCGTGGGATGAATGACTGGAGTTTGAACGGCGCTCATTACTAACCGCCTTGATTTTCAGACTCATCAATTTTTCTAAGCGTGCACATCAACTCCGCCTCCGCTGAGGTTTTTCCGTCAACCGACGCAGTGCCGCTGAACTTCCAGATGCCGCGTGACACCCGGGTGGTTGTTACTTCCAGCCGCAGCTGATCACCAGGAACAACGGGGCGCTTAAAGCGCGCTTTATCGATGCCCACAAAAAAATACACCGAGTCATCGCTTGCCTTCTCACCCATCATAGAGAACGACAGAATACCCGCGGCCTGTGCCAGGGCTTCTATTTGCAACACTCCGGGCATAACCGGCATGTGAGGAAAATGACCAACAAAATACGGTTCATTTATCGACACATTTTTTAAGGCAACAATAGTTTTGTCTTCAATGTTGATTGACTCGACACGATCGACCAGCAGGAACGGGTAACGATGTGGCAGATGCTCGAGAATCCCTCGGATATCCATATGGGTCATTGCTGTGTTCCTGACACGATTATTGATTTAGTTGCTGCGTTAACTTCTCTAACTGGCGCAGACGAGTTCTCAGATCTGGCAACCGGCGCAGTACTGCGGCAGACTTTTCCCATTGTTCATTAGTCATCAGGGGAAAAGTTCCGGAGTAAAAACCAGGCTTGTTCAGCGACCTGGTCACAAGGCTCATCGGTGACAACACCACATCGTCACACAAATGCAGATGGCCCAGAATACCGACCCCACCGCCAATCAAACAACGTTTACCCAGACTGGCACTTCCCGCGATGCCAACGCAGGCGGCTAGCGCGCTGCCCGCACCAATTCGTACGTTATGGGCAACCTGAATCAGGTTATCAAGAATACAGTCCGCTTCAATTATCGTGTCTTCGATGGCGCCACGATCAATGCAGCAGTTGGCGCCTATCTCGACCCGATCGCCAATGACAACAGAGCCGAGTTGTTCGATTTTCTGCCACGCCTTGCCATCGCGAGCGTAGCCAAAGCCATCGGCACCGATGACCGACCCGGCCTGAACAACGCAGTTCGCGCCAATTCGACAATCAGTGCCGATAGTGACATTGGGAAAAACCCGGGTTTGACGACCAATGCGAGTATTGTCACCGACCACAACGCCAGGGCCAATGCTGACGTCTGAACCAAGTAGTACAGCCTGCCCAATCACTGCGCCGTGCCCAATGGTGACCCGCTCGCCAAGAATTGCCGATTTACTTACAAATGCCCCGGGGCTGATACCAGCGGCGGCGCCCGAGCCGCGAATCCGTTCCGCAAAGAAACTGCTGACCCTGGCAAACGCAAGATAAGGGTCCGCGACAATCATCGCGACCGTCTCTGGCGGCAGCTTGTCAGCATGAGCCTCGGAAATAAGCACCGCACCAGCCCGGGTAGATGGCAGATCTTTCAAGTACCGGGCATCGGCAAAAAACGACAAGTCATTGCGCGTGGCCCCGCCCAGCGTGGCGAGTCGACGCAGCAACCGTTGCTTATGGTCTGGATCGAGCTCAATACCCAGATAGGCAGCAATGTCGCCCAACGGGCATGGGGGGTCCAGGGAACGCATCAATACCTGCGCGCAGTCGCTTACTTACCAAGTGCCTTGAGAATTTTCTCAGTGATATCAATCCGTGGGCTGTTGTACACGGCTTCCTGAACAATCAGATCGTACTTTTCTTTTTCAGCGAGTTCCCTGATTGCCCGGTTCGCCTGTTCAAGCACCTGGGCAAGTTCCTCATTGCGCCGCTGGCCTACATCTTCACGGAACTGCCGCTGTTTGCGTTGAAACTCTTTTTCAAGATCAGCAAAATCGCGCTGACGCTTGACCAGGTCTGACGAGCTGAGAACCGAACGGTCGCGCTCCAGTTTTTCGCCGTCGGCCTTCAGCCGGGTAGCCATTGACTGCAATTCTTTGTCACGCCCTTTGAACTCGGTTTCGAGTTTCTTTTGGGCCGCCAGCGCCGGCGGTGCGTCGCGCAGAATGCGCTCGGTATTAACAAAGCCAAGCTTCATGCCCTGAGCGCGAGCGGGAGCAGCAACACATAACATCGTTGCCATCAGGGCACTGGCTAGCCCGGTCGTGAGGAGTTTGGAAATCATGGTGTTCGTCCCGGAGTTGAATTAATTTATGAAAGTTTTCCGACGATTATGCCAACTTTTGAACCAAGCCATAAATTGGCCCTGTCCCGCAACCCGTATACAGTGCTTAGAAGCCACTACCGATCTGAAACTGTAAGCGCTGCTCATCGTCACCGGGTTCGCGATTCAGCGGGTACCCGAGGCTAAATTTCATTGCACCGATGGGCGATATCCAGGTTACGCCAACCCCGGCCGAGTATTTGAACAACGACGTATCAATCCGGCCCGCAGGAAATACATTACCCCCGTCGAGAAAGGTAAACCATCGAAAGCTACGGTCTTTGCCGGTGCCCGCCAGAGGCAGAAGAAACTCGAGGTTGGCAACAATTTTTGTAAGTCCGCCCAATGCCGTGTTGTCTACCGGGTCGCGCCCCGGACCAAGAGAACTTGGCGCAAAACCGCGCACCGAACCAATGCCGCCGGCATAAAAGTTCTTGAACGGCGGAAACTGACGATCGCCAACCGGCCGGGCATAACCAAGGTCCAGGTTAAAAGCCATCGTGTAGTCGCGTGAGAGCGGATAAAAGAACTGCTGGTTGTACGTCGCTTTGTAGTAACGCAACTCACCGGCCGGGAGCGTGAACTCCAGATTGGCCGCGCGCAAGTGACCTTTGTTGGGCGCAAACGCATTGTCGCGACTGTCGCGAATCCAACCGACCTGGCCCAGCAGGGTTGTGCTGGAATCACCGACTCCGGGCAGGAACCGTCCAGACGGATCCGTGAATCCGGAAACGTAATCAGCATAGCGCTCAGGGGGTCGGTCACCCAGTTTCAGGCGGTTGTTCTCAAGCACCATTCCAAAGCTGATGCGGTCGATTTCCGTATAAGGCACGCTGAACTTCAGGCCAAGGCCGCTGGATCGCCATTGGTAGTCACCAAGGTCTAACTCTGCGGCGTTGAACTGCCGGGAATACAGACTTACGGCGCGGCTGACACCGTTTTGTGTGAAATAAGGCTCTATGTAGCTTAAGGACAATTGGCGGTTCACTGCGCTGGTATTCACATCGATCCCAATCGACTTTCCGGTGCCAAGAAAGTTTTGCTGATTGAACGAGCCTGACAAAATGACGCTTTCGGTACTTGACGTGCCAATGCCAAATAAAATGTTGCCAGTCGCATTTTCAACAACCTGGACAACCAGATCGACCTGATCCGGCACCCCGGCAACCGGTTCCGTATCAATGCGAACGTCTGAAAAGTAACCTAAGCGACCAATTCGCTCGCGCGAGAGTCGAATTTTCTTGACGTCGTACCACGCATTTTCAAATTGCCGCAGTTCACGGCGAATCACGGTATCCCGGGTGCGCGAATTGCCACGAATATTGATGCGGCGCACGTAGACACGACGGCCGGGATCAATCAGGAAACTGAAATCGACCGTACCCGCGTCACGATTCAGATCAGGCTGTGCATTCACGTTGGCAAAGGCATATCCGAGTTCACCAAGACGCTCGACGATGCGGCGGCGTGTTTCATTAAGTTCCGAGCCTGAAAAAACCTGACCCGGCCTCTGGGCGAGCAGCTCTTTAAACTCATCTTCACGGTTCAGCGTCTGACCGGCAAATTGAAGTGAAGAAATAGTGTACTGACGCCCTTCTTTGACAACCACCGTAATGTGAACATCTTCTTTGTTAGGTGTGATCGATACCTGTGTCGATTCAACGCTAAATTCCAGGTAACCGCGGTCGAGATAGAAAGAGCGGACTGACTCCAGATCAGCGGCGAGTTTTTCACGTGCGTACTGGTCATTGCGGGTATACCAGGTCAGCCAGGTTGGGGTTGACAGCCGTAATTCGTCTAATAAAACCGCTTCGCTGAATTTAGTGTTACCGACAAAGCGAATTGAGGCAATACGCGCCGTATCACCCTCGTCTACCGTCATGTTCAGACCAACCCGATTTCGCTCTAGCGGGGTCACGGTTGTTGTGACGGTAACTCCGTATTTACCACGGGAAAGGTATTGTTCTTTGATTGCCTGCTCAGCACGCTCAAGAACGCTGCGATCAAAAATTCGGGCAGGGGCAAGGCCAATTCCGGACAATGTGGACTTTAGGCTTTCTTCGCCGAATTCTTTTGCCCCGGTGATTTCCAACGAGGCAATTGCCGGCCTCTCATTGACAAAAACGATCAGAACATCTTGTTCAACCTCTAACCTGACATCACGAAAAAAACCAGTTGCATACAGCGCACGTATTGCTTCGCTGGCCTTTTCGTTGGTCATGGTTTCGCCTACCCGTACCGGCAGGTAATTAAAGACCGTACCGGCTTCAACCCGCTGAACCCCTTCGACGCGGATGTCACGAACCTCGAACGGCTCAAACGCATGGGCTACTGAGACCATAAGCAGCAAGGCCGTCAATGCCCGCACAAACGGCGGAACGAGCGTCATCAAGGGCCGAACGACGAGGTCAGTCGTAAATCGCATAAGTAATACCAAACGCATGGTTAAGTACCGATCAATCGGGTAATGTCGTTGAACAATGCCAGCACCATTAAGGCCAGGATCATGGCGACCCCTGCCCGCTGGGTCAGATCCATGAGTCGGTCCGACAATGGCTTCCCGCGAACCGCTTCCAGTCCGTAATAAACCAGGTGACCTCCGTCGAGCACAGGTATAGGCAACAAGTTAAGAACGCCCAGGCTGATACTGATAATGGCGAGGAACTTGAGGTAAGCATACCAACCGACTTCAGCGGTTTTACCAGCGTGGGTTGCAATCGTGACCGGGCCACTGATATTACTTAAAGACAGGTCACCCACGATCATCTTGCCAAACAAGCGCAACGAAAACAGGGTCATATCCCATGTTTGTTTGGCACCATACCGGACCGACGCCAACGGCCCGTACTGAACAAGTTCCATGGCCATTACGTTAGTCAGAGCAGCCCCGATCCGGCCAACCGACTTTCCGGCCTCCTCCGGGCGGTCAGACGTAACGGATTCAGGAATCGCACTAAGGCTCAGATCGGCTGAACCACGACGCACGTCGATTCGAACCGGTTGACCCGGATTAGCGCGTATCACTTTAATCAAATCACCGGCACGACGTATTGGCTCACCGGCAATCGCAATCAGCTCATCGCCAGCGACCAGGCCGGACTTCGCCGCAGGCGAATCCGGCTGAACATCGCGAATCAACACCTCACTCGGCGTAATGTCCATACCAAGCCGTTGGACAAAATCAGGGGTTTCAGCGGCACCGGGCGGCAGGCCCGCAGTATCCAGGGCAAGATCTACCCGCTGCCCGTTTCGCTCGATGCCCACGGAGACTGCCCGCCGCTCAATTGTTGGTTCAAGCATCTTCATGCGAACGTCATGCCATGAGCGAATCAGATCCCCATCGAGTTCAACAATACGGTCTCCTGAAGCAACACCAGCCTGGGCTGCCGCCGAATTT
The DNA here is from genome assembly GCA_049680625.1 of Burkholderiaceae bacterium. Taxonomy (GTDB): domain Bacteria; phylum Pseudomonadota; class Gammaproteobacteria; order Burkholderiales; family Burkholderiaceae_E; genus JAUIAI01. The sequence goes on from JBAUID010000221.1 coordinate 20,018, forward strand.
TGCGGCGGCTGACCAACAACTGGAGCCGGTTCGTCAACACCGATCCAGCCAACAATGGCGTACAGCACAATCGCCAGCAGGAAATTGGCCAATGGCCCCCCCGCCACGATGATCGAACGGCGACCAAGGGACTGACGAGTGAACGCCCGTGGCAGATCTGCCGACGCAATTGGCGTTTCAGTATCGCGCTCGTCAACCATTTTGACGTAACCGCCCAGCGGAATTGCGCCGAACGACCACTCAGTCTGATCCGGACCAAGGCGGAACTGGAAAAGCGGCTTACCAAACCCAATTGAAAACCTCAGAACTTTGACATCAAAGTACCGGGCGGCCAGGTAGTGACCCATTTCATGGACGAATATCAATATCGTCAGGGCCACCAGAAAGGCGATGATTGTTGTTAACACGATCGGTTATCCAAGAGTTCAGTCAGTTACTAAGGAGTTTGCCACTTCACGGGCTTGTTTATCTTGTTCCAGTACTTCTTCGATGGAAACTGCCGCCTTCAGCGTGTGGAGCCGGGCAACACATTCCTGGTTAATGCGGGCAATGTCATTAAAGCCAAGCCGATCATCAAGAAACGCCTGAACCGCCACTTCGTTGGCAGCGTTGAGAATACACGCGCAAGCGCCACCACTTTGCATGGCCTGAATGGCCAGGGCAAGACAAGGGAAACGAAGCGTATCGGGTTGCTCAAAATGTAAGCGGCCAATATCGGCGAGGGACAGTCCGGCGACCCCACTCACAATGCGCTCCGGCCACGCAAGCGCGTGGGCGATAGGCGTTCGCATATCCGGATTACCCAGTTGCGCGAGAGTTGAACCATCTTCGTATTCGACCATCGAATGAACAATGCTCTCTGGATGGATCAACACATCGATTTTGTCGTGTGATACCCCAAAAAGATAGTGGGCTTCGATAAGTTCCAGCCCCTTATTCATCATCGTGGCCGAATCGACGGAAATTTTTCGACCCATAGACCAATTTGGGTGAGCACAGGCCTGCGCTGGGGTCGCCGCTTGCATTTCGTCGATCGACCACTCGCGAAACGGCCCTCCCGATGCGGTCAGGACTATCCGGGAAATACCGCCGTGGGTTGTGACTTCTCCGGCCGGAAGGCACTGAAAAACGGCGTTGTGCTCGCTGTCAATCGGCAACACCGTGGCACCAGCATGGCGGGCGGCCGCCATGAACAAATCACCGGCCATGACCAGGGCTTCTTTGTTGGCCAGCAGGACCCGCTTACCCGAACGAGCGGCGGCCAACGTAGGCTCGAGACCGGCGGCACCGACGATTGCAGCCATTACGATGTCGACGGCCGGGGCACTGGCCACCTCGGCCAGGGCTGCCCGGCCACTCAATACTTCAGTTGTCGAACCCTGGATGAGCTTGCGCAACCGGTTCGCGCCGGTCTCGTTGGCAACAACCGCAAAGCGCGGCTGGTATTTCAGGCATTGTTCAGCCAGCAATTCAATACGCGCATGCCCGGTCAGGGCGAACAAGTCGAAGCGATCACGATGGCGCGCAATCACGTCCAGCGTACTCTGGCCAATTGACCCGGTTGCCCCCAGGACAGTGACTTGTTGTATCGTCATGCCAGAATCAGGTGAAGTAAACCAGCTGCGGGCATTGTCGGCAACAGCGCATCGATACGATCCAGGACACCACCGTGACCGGGCAAGCTGCGACCACTGTCTTTGACCCCGGCCTGGCGCTTAAGCATCGACTCGTGCAAGTCGCCCAGTATCGATAAGGCCGCCATTATTGCCAGCACAACAATACCGGCCAACGGACCCCAGGATGAAATGAGTAGCGTAGGCAAGCTGTTGTCTGCGCCGGGATAAGGCGCCACCAGCAGACCTGCAACAACAACCAGAAAAGCGCCACCAATTGCCCCTTCCCAGCTTTTGCCAGGGCTGATATCAGGTGCCAATTTACGTCGCCCAATTGCGCGTCCGACAAAATAAGCGCCAATATCCGCGATCCAGACGATGCACAAGGCGGCAATTAACGCGTCAGCCCCTGTTTGGCGCAGTGCGTATAAAGAAAGCCAACAGGTAAATAAGATCAGAAAAACCGGTATTGGTCCCCAGCCGGCAACCCGGTGGGCCCGTAGCCGCAGCGGAGCAGCAACTACCCAGTAAATAAGCGACGCTACCAGCAGGGCCGGATACAAAACACCTGTCATCGCGGCGAGTGTCGCCGGCGTGCCAGTTGCTTCCAGCACCAACCAGAGCAGCCCTGACCCAAGCAAAGCGATAACCAGCCCATAGCCTGTTGCCTTACCAGTCTGCAGGCGACGCCACTCCCAGCCTGCGGTGGCCAAAAAGACGAGCGTGACAACGCCCCAGTAAACGGGATTCAGAACAAATATTGTCGGCAGAAGGACGGCCAGCAAAACCACGGCCGTCACAAGGCGTTGCCAAAGCATCAGGCGGTCAACTGGGCACTGGTTCGCCCAAAACGCCGTTCCCGGACAGCAAAACTGGTCAATGCCAGTTCAAACGCCTTCTTGTCAAAATCAGGCCAGAACGTATCGGTGAAATACAGCTCAGAATAAGCGAGCTGCCAGAGTAAAAAATTACTAATACGTTGTTCACCACCAGTTCGAATAAATAGATCCGGCTCGGGGGCGTAGGCCATAGCCAGATAAGAAGACAATCCCGCTTCGGTGATTTTTTCAGGGTCGGCAGCCAACTCCGGGTGCTCGCGAAGCAATCGGGCTGTCGCCTGAATGACGTCCCAGCGTCCACCGTAGTTCGCTGCAATTGTAAGTACCAATCGGGAATTATTCGCTGTGCGCTGCTCTGCCTGGCGAATCAGGGTCTGCAGTTTGTCATCGAAGCGAGACATATCTCCGACAACCCGCAGCCGAATTCCGTTGCCCCGAAGCTGCGCAAGCTCACGCTCAAGGGTACGCATGAACAGCCGCATCAACACAGTAACTTCTTCAGCGGGACGTCGCCAGTTCTCAGAACTGAAGGCAAACAAGGTCAGGTAGTCAACTCCGCTTTCAACCGCAGCTTCGACCGTGGTACGGACAGCCTCAACCCCGCGCACATGGCCCGCCACCCGAGGCAGGTGGCGTTTCGTTGCCCACCGACCATTGCCATCCATGATGATCGCCACGTGCTTCGGACCACCATTGGATTCTGACATTGCACGTACGGAAGCTGAATGTGTCGGCGCATTCATCTGGGGGGACAAGAGATGACTGCCACTTAGACAGTCATAATCTCCTGCTCTTTTTTCTCAAGGATTTTGTCAATTTCCGCAATGTAGCGGTCGGTCAGCTTTTGAATATCATCCTGCGCGCGACGCTCGTCGTCTTCGGAAATCTCTTTGTCCTTGAGGAGTTTTTTAAAACTATCGTTAGCATCGCGACGCAGGTTCCGAACCGCCACCTTTCCCTGTTCGCTATCACCACGAACAACTTTCACAAGTTCTTTGCGACGCTCCTCTGAAAGTGGCGGCATCGGCACTCGGATCAAATCACCAACTGTTGCCGGATTAAGACCAAGGTCAGAATCTCGTATCGCCTTGTCAATCGCTGTAACCAGCTTTTTCTCCCAGGGTGTCACTGCAATAGTCCGTGAGTCGGAGAGGGTTACGCTGGCCACTTGGGATACCGGCACCATCGAGCCATAGTAGTCAACCATGACGTGATCCAACAAACCTGTACTGGCACGTCCGGTGCGAATTTTCGACAAACTGGTTTGCAGAGATTCCAGCGATTTTTGCATCTTCGCTTCTGAAGCCCGCATGACTTCGGCAATACTCATGTCGTCTCCCGTGGACAGATCAAAGGTGAACCAGAGTCCCTTCGGCCTCACCTGCGATGACGCGCTTGAGCGCGCCTTCTTTTAAGATAGAAAAAACGTTGATCGGCAATCGCTGATCGCGGCACAACGCAAATGCGGTTGCGTCCATCACCTTGAGGTCTTTGGATATGGCCTCATCAAAACTGATCTGCTCGTAGCGCGTGGCAGTTGGATCTTTATTCGGATCTGCCGAATAAATACCGTCAACCTTGGTCGCTTTAAGCACAATTTCAGCGCCAATCTCTGCACCACGCAATGCTGCCGCAGTGTCGGTAGTGAAAAATGGATTACCCGTTCCGGCGGCAAAAATAACAATTTTCCCTTCTTCCAGATAGCGAAGCGCCTTGGGCCGAATATAAGGCTCAACCACTTGTTCAATTTTTAGCGCCGACTGGACGCGCGCCTGTACGCCGGCATTAGTAAAGGCTTCTTGCAGGGCCAGCGAATTCATGACCGTGGCCAGCATGCCCATGTAGTCACCAGTTGCCCGGTCCATACCGGCCGCGCCCAGGGCAATACCACGAAATATATTGCCGCCGCCAATCACAACGGCGATCTGTGTCCCGGCCGCAGCCACCTCGGCAACCTCGTTGACCATTCGGGTCAGTGTTTCCTGGTTGATGCCAAAGGCATCATCGCCCATCAACGCCTCACCGGAGAGTTTGAGCAATACCCGCTTAAATCGTTTCCCGGCGCTCGAACTCATATCAACCTAACTCCTGCTAATGGGCTAATTTGTAATTTGGTAATTTGGTATATGAATCTATGCCTGCCATGGCTCTTACGGAGCCATGGCACAAATAACGGTTTTAACGTGCTGCCGCCGCCTGTGCAGCCACTTCTGCGGCGAAGTCCGTCTCTTTCTTTTCAATTCCTTCACCGACGATGAACAACGAGAAAGACTTAACATCAGCCTTGCGCGCTTTCAGCAGCTTTTCTATTGTTTGCTTGTCGTCTTTTACGAAAGCCTGACCCAGTAAGGTGACTTCCTTCAGATACTTCTGAACCGTGCCGTCAACCATTTTGGCCACAATCTCAGCGGGCTTACCCGACTCCGCGGCTTTTTCTTCTGCAATCGTCCGTTCGCGTGCGATGTCTTCAGCCGGGACGCCGTCCTGGTTCAGTGCCCGCGGCTTAGATGCCGCGATATGCATCGCCAGATCCCGACCGAGCTCTTCGTCACCACCCTCAAGGTCAAGCAGCACACCAATTTTGCTGCCGCCGTGTATATAACTGAACAGAGACCCGACGGCCTCTACGCGAACGAAACGCCGCAGTGACAAATTCTCGCCGATCTTGCCGATTAAAGCCGTTCGGGTTGTTTCGACCGGCACCCCATCCAGTTCCAATGCGGACAGCGCCGCAACGTCAGCCGGATTACTGTCGGCAATCAGTTTTGAACAGCCCGCAGCAAACGCCTGGAAATCATCGTTTTTAGCCACAAAGTCGGTTTCGCAGTTCATCTCGAGCATCACGCCCAGTTTTCGGTCAGCCGAAATAAACACGGCGACAATACCTTCAGCCGCAATTCGTGACGCAGCTTTGCTGGCCTTGTTGCCAAGTTTTACCCGCAGAATTTCTTCTGCCCGCCCCATGTCGCCATCGGCTTCAGTCAGCGCTTTTTTGCATTCCATCATTGGCGCGTCAGTTTTTTCGCGCAACTCTTTCACCATCGCAGCGGTGATAGCACTCATTCTTGTTCCTTATTTCTTTGGTGGTTCACAACCCGTCCTGGTTCTCGGTCCGTCCTGGCTCACGATCAATTTCCTGACCCGGGATACCGGGTCGGCAGGTCGGTGGGCAAAAAGCAGGGGGGCCGGTTCGGCCCCGCCTTATCAAGCAGCAGCCGTGCCGTCCGACTCTATTTCAACAAATTCTTCATCAGACCCGACCTCTTCGACGAGACCCTGCAACGAAGCCTGCTTACCGGCCAAAATAGCGTCGGCAGCTGCCTGGGCATACAACCGGATCGCGCGGCCAGAATCATCGTTTCCGGGAATTACGTAGTCGATTCCGTTGGGCGAGTGATTCGTGTCCACGACTGCTATCACCGGTATACCAAGCTTTTTTGCTTCCGTGATGGCAATCTTGTGAAAGCCCACATCAACGACAAACAAGGCGTCTGGCAGGCCATTCATCTCTTTAATGCCGCCAAGACTCTTTAACAACTTGTCGTGGTCGCGTTGGAACATCAGCCCTTCTTTCTTGGACATGCGCTCCAGGCCACCTTCTTCTAACGCCGCTTCCATATCGCGCAAGCGCTTAACGGACGCCTTAACCGTTTTGAAGTTGGTCAACATGCCGCCAAGCCAGCGCTGATCCACATAAGGCATGCCGGCACGACTTGCCTCTTCGGCTATGACTTCGCGAGCCTGACGCTTGGTGCCCACAAACAACACTGATCCGCGGTTGGCCGCCAGTTTGCCCATGTAATTCATGGCATCTTGAAACAACACCACGGTTTTTTCGAGGTTAATAATGTGAATCTTGTTGCGATGGCCAAAAATGTAAGGGGCCATACGCGGGTTCCAGAATCGAGTCTGGTGGCCGAAGTGAACGCCGGCCTCAAGCATTTGCCGCATAGATACGGTCATGAAAATTACTCCAGATTGGGTTTGGTCTTACAGATGCTGATTGGAACCAGAGAAAATCATCCTTCCCGGCTCAAGCTCGCCGGCCAGCCATGTACCGCGGCATACCGCCATGTACCGCGTTGTACCGTTCAATCAGGCATTAAACAAACAACGTCTTGCTCAATGCCTGGTCAAATGTGCTGCCGTCACCCAATGCCACAACATCTGCGCTATTTCTGCGATCAATCGACACTTAAAGACCTACCAAAAGACTGCCAACAAACTACCAGCAGACATTGAAAAGCCGCTAAGCCGCCCTATGGATCTCCTTTGGATACCCTGTTTTGGATGCCCTTTGGATCTCCACTGGGTTTCCGCTGGGTTTCCAGTGGGTTTCCAGTGGGTTTCCGCTGGGTTTCCATTGGGTTTCCATTGGGTTTCCATTGGGTTTCCATTGAGTTCCATAGGATGCCCGCAATTAGGCGCTCGACGACCGCAGATAACCTATAATATTAGCATGCCTATAGAAATCAAGACCAGCGAAGATATCGCGGCGATGCGGGTGGCCGGCCGTCTCGCGTCTGAAGTCCTCGACTTCATTACCCCCCATGTCCAGCCCGGCATTTCAACCGGCGAACTGGACCGTCTTTGCCACGAGTATATGGTAGATATTCAGGGGACAATCCCGGCGCCACTGAACTATGCCCCCCCTGGCTACAGCCCGTTCCCAAAGTCTATCTGCACCTCAGTAAATCACCAGGTGTGTCACGGTATTCCCGGCGACAAAGTTCTTAAAGCCGGGGACGTTGTCAATCTGGACATCACCGTCATCAAAGACGGGTATCACGGAGATACCAGCCGAATGTTCGCGGTAGGCGAAATTTCGATCGCCGCTGCCCGCCTTAACGAAATCACCCGGGAATGCATGTGGCTGGGGATAGACGCAATCAGGCCAGGCGCAACTACAGGTGATATTGGCTACGTGATTGCCCGGCACGCGGACGCCAACAACTACTCTGTCGTCCGCGAATTTTGTGGTCATGGTATCGGCAAGCGCTTCCACGAAGAACCCCAAATTCTGCATTACGGCCGCCCGGGTACCGGGCCCCGACTGGAAGCCGGCATGATTTTCACGGTGGAACCAATGATCAACGCCGGGCGCAGAGAGGTACGCGAGCTGTCCGACGGCTGGACAATTGTGACCAAAGACCGCAGCCTGTCTGCACAATGGGAGCACACAGTGCTGGTGACCGAAGACGGTTACGATGTCCTGACGGTATCGGCCGGTGCGCCGGGTAAACCGGAAATCCTCAGCGCTTCACCTGAGCAACGCGAAAAAGCCAGCTAAATGTCGACAGTTATTGCACCTTCCTGGCTCGACAACCTGAAAGCCTCATACCAGGTGCAGCGAAACGAGGCAATCGAGCGCTTTCGCGAAGACCGCAAACCTGTACGCCTGACCGTTGATTTATGTGCGGCCACTGACGCGGTGGTCCGCAAACTGTGGAGCCAGGCCGGTATGCCACAGGCCTGTTGCCTGCTTGCTGTTGGCGGCTACGGCCGCGGTGAATTGTTTCCTTCATCTGATATTGATCTGCTTATTTTGTTGTCAGCGGAACCTGACGAGAAAACCAGCAAAGCAGTTGAGCTCTTTGTCAGCCTCGGATGGGACAGCGGACTTGCGATCGGTCATTCCGTCAGAACACTAAATGACTGCCGTGAACAGGAAGCGGCAGATGTCACCGTTCAGACTGCATTGCTGGAAAGACGATGGCTTGCTGGAGACCGGTCGCTTTTCAATCAGCTGAGCGATGTCCTGGTCGACGGGCTCGGCACCTACCCGTTTTTTAAAGCGAAGTTGCAAGAATTGCGCCAGCGCCATCGCAAGTATGAAGATACGCCGTATTCTCTTGAACCGAATACCAAGGAAAGCCCGGGCGGTCTGCGCGATCTGCAGACTATCCAGTGGGTAGCCAGGCGGGCCGGCCTGGGACCGAGCTGGCAGCAAATGCAAAAAACCGGCTTGATTACCGAGGCTGAGCAACAACTGCTGGAGCATAACGAACGTTTTTTGCGGCGTATCCGCGTGGCTCTGCATATTTGCGCCGAGCGAGCCGAAGACCGGCTGGTATTTGATTTGCAAGGCAATGTCGCTGCATTCCTTGGTTATTCAGACCGACCTCAGCGCCGGGCATCCGAACAACTGATGCAAAGATACTACCGGGCGGCCAAAACCATTGTTCAGCTCACCAGTATTATCAGTCAGAATATTGACGAGCTTCTGGGGGATACGTCGAAAAGCCCTGCCCAGCCTCTTGACGACGAATTCCAGAGCCGAAACGGCTTGCTCGAACCAATCGATCCAAAAATATTTGAGAACGAACCCGCGGCAATACTGCGTGCCTTTCGTAACCTGCAAATCCATACAAGTCTGCGGGGCATGAGTACCCCGACCCTGCGGGCAATGTGGAATGCGCGCACCAAAATTGATGCCCGGTTTCGTCGAGAAAGATCTAATCGCCTGCTTTTCATGGAAATCATCAAATCACCGCAAGGGGTAACCCATGCGCTGCGCTGGATGAATCAGTGGTCTATCCTTGGGCATTACCTGCCAGTGTTCCGACGCATTATCGGACGCATGCAGCACGATTTGTTCCACGTTTACACCGTCGACCAACACATCATGATGGTGCTGCGTAATCTGCGGCGCTTTGCACTGGTAGAGCACGCGCACGAGTACCCACTATGCAGCCAGCTGCTGGCCTCAATGGACGACCCCTGGCGGCTGTATGTAGCTGCCTTGTTCCACGATATTGCCAAGGGGCGAGGTGGCGACCATTCTGAACTTGGGGCTGTTGACGCCCGAGCTTTTTGCGAGAATCATTTTGTCGACCCGGACGATACCAATCTGATTTGCTTCCTGGTCACCCATCACCTGACAATGTCGACGGTAGCTCAAAAGCAAGACATCAGTGATCCTGAAGTTGTTGAACGGTTCGCGCAAATTGTTCAAACGGAAGAAGGTCTCACCGCCTTGTATTTATTGACGGTCGCTGATATTCGCGGCACCAGCCCGAAGGTGTGGAATAACTGGAAGGGCAAATTGCTTGAAGACTTATACCGCGCCACCTTACAGGCACTTCGCGGGCGTACGCCGCAGCCGGGTCAGCGGATGGGTGTCAGGCGACGCGAGGCAATTCGACTGCTCGACCTAGGCGCCATTTCGCCAGCTGACTACAAAGACTTCTGGGACGGGTTAGAGATTTCTTATTTCCTGCGCACTGACGCGGACGAAATCGCCTGGCATACCCGCGTTTTCTCCCGCCATCGCGACCCGCAGGCACCATTGGTTCGTACCCGAATCTCTCCTTTCGGCATTGGTTTCCAGGTTGCAATTTTTCAGCCAGACCAGCATGACTTGTTTGCCCGCATCTGTGCGTATTTCGACAAGGCTGGCCTGTCGATTCTGGACGCGAAGATTCACACCACGGGTGCCGGCCACGCCCTTGATACCTTCCTGATCGTTGACCCGTTTGCCGACAGCCAGGACTCCAGGCAGTACCGAGACCGCCTGCCGTTAATCGAAAAGCAACTCACTGCCCACCTTGCCGATCAGTCATCATTGCCCGAGCCAAGCAGCGGACGGGTTTCGCGGCGCTCCCGGTCGTTTCCGGTAAAACCATCGGTCAACCTCAAAGCCGACGAAAGCCAGCAACGTTACCTGCTGTCAATTGTTGCCAATGACAGAACCGGCCTGCTCTATCGTATCGCCCGCGTTCTGGCCGAGCATCAGATTGATGTCCAGACAGCGCGCATTTCCACCCTGGGTGAGCGAGCAGAAGACAGCTTCCTGGTTGCTGGCACGGCGCTTAATAATCCCCGCGAACAACTTCAGGTTGAAAACGAATTATTACAAGCAATTGAGGCCGGCGACTAACTCAGAGCAAAAACGCGTAACAACGCGCGCAAACGCCAGGGTCTGATTCGGTTTTCACGTTTCACGCCGACTAAACGGCGCCTGCAAACACAGAGATTACCCGCCGCGCGCGCTGCATGGCCTTGTCGAGTACCGGTCCGATAGCTTCCAGCGAGATCCCCCGGCGGGAATCGCCCAGGCCCGCTGCGTAGTTGGCAACAACCGCCAGCACGGCATAAGGCAATTCCAATTCGCGCGCCAGCGCAGCCTCTGGCATGCCAGTCATCCCAACCAGGTCGCATCCGTCTCTTTCCATCCGACGGATTTCAGCTGCCGTCTCCAGGCGTGGCCCCTGGGTACATCCGTAAGTGGCGCCATCAACAATGCTTTCATTGGCCACTTTGCCGGCAGCAAGTATCTGACTGCGCAATCCATGATCGTAGGGTTCGGTGAAATCAATATGGGTCACCGGTTCATCCGGGCCATCAAAAAAAGTTCCGATTCGATTGGCGGTATAGTCAATCAGCTGGTGTGCGGCAACCAGTGACCCGGGCTTGCAATCCTCTCGAATGCCCCCCACTGTTGCGACTGCCAGCACTTTGGTAACCCCCAGCTCACGCAGGGCCCAGATATTGGCTCGATAGTTAATCTGGTGCGGTGCCAGGGTATGCCCGTGACCGTGGCGGGCCAGAAAGACAACCGGACGCCCACCAAGCTTGCCGAGGGTCAGTGCACAAGATGGGTCGCCGTACGGGGTGCGAACAATGCGCCGACTACTATCGGTCAATTCCGACAATTTTGTCAGCCCACTGCCACCGATTACTCCAAGCATATTGTTCTCCGAAAATACAGCTGAGACTAGGTACTACCTAGCATTTGCAGTAAACCCGCCTCATCCAGTACGGTGACACCCAGTTTTTCCGCTTTGACTAGTTTACTGCCAGCTTTATCACCCGCAACAAGGTAGTTTGTTTTCGACGATACAGATCCAGTGACATTGCCTCCGTGACGTCGAATCAGATCACCCGCCTCATCTCGGGTCAGTGTCGGCAGGCTGCCCGTCAGTACAAATATCTGTCCCGCCAGATCAACACCGGTATTTAGCACCCCCTGGGCAGTGCCGGAATCAGTTGCCTGATCCCAGTGAATGCCGGCATTAATCAGTTGATTCATAACAGTGCGATTATGGGCCTGGCTGAAAAATTGACGAACACTGGCGATGATTTCCGGACCAAGGCCTTCCAAAGGTACTGGCTCTAATGTTTCACCCTTATTGCGACGCTTCGCATTTTCTTTTTGGACGGCTGTTTTGCGCTCGAGTAGTAAATCCCAGTCTTGCGCTGTCAAGGCATCCAGGGTTTGATATTCGGCCGCCAGTATGCGAGCGACCTCTTCACCAACGTGGCGTATGCCCAGTCCATAAAGAAAACGCGCAAACTCGGTTTTTCGCGAGGCCGCAATCGAGTCGATAATATTTTGCGCCGATTTCTTCCCCATTCGCGGTAACGACTCAATTTGCTCCGACGTCAACATATACAAATCGGCCGGCGTGTTGACAATCGATTCATCAACAAGCATGTCAATAAGCTTTTCACCCAGACCTTCAATATCCATCGCACTGCGCTGGGCAAAATGGCGAATCGCCTGCTTGCGTTGAGCCGGACAAATCAGACCGCCGACACAACGTCGAACGGCAGCGGTTTCGTCACGCTCGGTCGGCGAACCACAGGCAGGACACATTGTCGGCATCTCGAATAACCGGGTCTGCCCGCTTTCGCGCCGGTCTTCGATAATGCCAACCACCTGCGGAATCACGTCACCTGCCCGGCGCAATACAACCCAATCACCAATTCGAATATCTTTGCGCCGAATTTCATCCTCGTTGTGCAAAGTCGCATTGCTGACTGTAGTGCCACCAACAAAAACCGGCTCGAGCCGGGCGACCGGTGTCAGCGCACCGGTGCGTCCCACTTGTACCTCAATATCCAGCAAGCGGGTTACCGCCTCTTCGGCGGCGAACTTATGGGCAACCGCGTAACGCGGCGCTCGCGCAACGTAGCCAATTCTCTGCTGCCAGTCGCGACGGTTCAGCTTATAGACAACCCCATCAATATCAAAGCCCAGCGACGGGCGCAATTGATTCACCTGCGCGTAATAGGCCAGCAATCCGTCCGCACCACTAACGACATCACGTGGACTGCCAACAGGAAAACCGGCCGCGACTAGCCACTCAAGCAACGCCGACTGGGTATCAGGTAGCTCAAGCCGCTCGACCTGCCCAACGCCATAGGCAAAAAATCGTAACCGACGCGCTGCCGTCGCAGACGGGTCAAGTTGGCGCAATGAGCCGGCCGCGGCATTTCGTGGGTTCACCAGCGCCTTGGTACCGGCCAGCTCGGCCTGCGCATTGAGAGCATCGAAGTCAGCTCGAAACATCAAAACCTCGCCGCGCACCTCAAGCACAGCTTTCATTGAGTTGAACGGTGCTCGCAATCGCATCGGAATTGCGTGAATCGTTCGCAAATTTGACGTGATGTCCTCGCCAATACTACCGTCACCGCGAGTCGCCCCTTGAACAAAGACTCCATCTTCATAGCGCAAACTGACCGCGGCACCGTCGTACTTTAGCTCGCAACTGTATTCCAACGGCCCTGCGCTCAGTTTTGCAGATGCCGCCAGATCGGTAAGCCGTCGATCAAATTCGCGCGCCTCGGCTTCGCTTAAGGCATTGCCAAGCGATAACATGGCAATCCGGTGAGTTACCTGCGTAAAACCATTGGCCGGTTTCGCGCCAACGCGCTGCGTCGGAGAATCGGGCCGTCGCAACTGCGGATATTTTTCTTCGAGCAACTCAAGCTCACGGAACATTTTGTCGTACTCAGCATCCGGCACCGTCGGATTGTCGAGCACGTAATACTCGTAAGCGTATTGCTCAAGCGCGATACCCAGTTGCTCTGCACGGGCTAGCTCAGCACGACTAATGGGAACCTCCTGGATCTGGCGGAATCAGTTTGAGTTCGCAAAACCCGCGATCGGTTATCAGTTGAAGATGCGCATCGCCTGGGCCGAACCGGCGGGCACACCAGCCGCCTGTAGCGTCTGGTAATGAGTGTCCAGCTGACGCTCAATTCGTTCGAATAGCGCGTTATCAATAGGCTGCCCGGCATCATCAACCATCCGACCATCAAAGGCTTGTGCACACTTCCACGCACACTCAACCATTTCGCGCAATGGTGCGCCTTCGCGACTTACCCGGGGTACGTCGAGTAACAACACGATTTTGTTGGCTTTGTCACCCAAAGACACCGAGAAAACCGGAACCCTGTTTTTGCCCACGCGGACAAAGCGGTTGTTGCCTTGCTCGGTAAGATTCAGCTGTTTAGATATAGTCGACAAATCACCCGGATTCAATGTTTTTTCCGCCAGCACCGTGATCGCGACCTGGGCATCCAAAGTGCCTATTTCACCGTCCAGGTTGCGAGAATGTTCGAGGACAGGATTCATGTCTGGCACATCAGCCAGGACGTCGAGTTCGTCAGCGACGGTTTGTATCCGGTTGACAAATTCTGAGTATTCCATCGCGTTGAGCGGGCCGTGGCGATTGACTAGCAACACGGCGAAGACCAACCCGCTGTATTGTTTTGTGCTTTCGATAGCTGATGGCGCACCGGACCCATTTGACTCAATGCCAGTAACACTAACCGGCTTCGCGCCGACCCGCGAAAAGCCGTTGGTTAGGTCCGCTAGCCGGCTGCCGGTAACGTTATCCAAGGGCTGCAAGCAAACAATACAGTCGAACCGCTGTGGTCCGTCCGATGTCAAACTCGTAAAAGCTGGTGGAATCGCTTTCGTGACTGAGGCTGGTTCAGCGGATTCAGCGGATTCAGCCGAATCGACCGAATCGGCATGTTCGCCCACGGTCGCCAGATCTGTCGACGGCTCGTCAGGGTTTCCCGGAGCCATAGAACGCTTAGTTTCAGTATTCAAACCCGCAGCTTCCTTAGCCTGCGCGACCGGAGTTAAACCCTCTTGCAAACCTGCTGATGTTTCAGTCGACTCATCGGGATCAGCCGGATCTGCGCCATGTTCAGATCCTGGCACATGACTTTGTACGGTTGACTGATCATCGGACTCTGGCTCTGCGCCTGGTTCGGAATGTGCTTGCCCGGCTGACGGTTTGGCAATGTCTATTCCTGCGGTTTCGGAAGTATCTTCCGGCGCTTCTTCCCGGCTGGCAACGGGTACGTCCGTGTCAACACTGCCAACTTCTTTGCCAGGCACCGAAGGAAAATTAGCAGAACTGGCTGAAGTGGGGTCGCCAGAAACAGAGTCAGCAATTTGAGATGCCTGAAATGTCTCAGGTGGGTCAGACAGATAAGATTTGTCGTCCCGGGATGCGGCATATCGGTTGTCATCCGAATCATTGCCTGCGACGAAATTTTGCGCCGGGTTACTTATTTCAAATTGGCTGCCGGCCTGCTCGGCACCATCATCAAGGCTGGGTTCTGCCCGGTTGATGTCGAGCGCAGGCGACCGATCCTGGAGCAGGTCACCCATCGTACGCCCTTCCCTGCGCACCATCCAGGCGTTATATCCAATGACACCGCCGATGCCAATGAAAACCAGAATCAGCAGTGTGATTCCGAGACTACTCATGCAGCCTCAGCAAACTCAGCGGCCTGATCCAGATCAACCGCAACAATGCGAGACACGCCGCGTTCAGCCATGGTGACACCTATCAATTGTTGGGCCATTTCCATTGCAATCTTGTTATGGGAAATAAAAACAAACTGTGTTTGCTCCGACATACGGGTCACCATGTTGCGATATCGCTCAGTATTCGCATCATCGAGCGGCGCATCTACCTCATCAAGCATACAGAATGGCGCCGGATTCAGCTGGAATAACGCAAAAACAAGGGCAATTGCCGTCAGCGCTTTTTCACCGCCTGAAAGCAAGTGAATCGATGTGTTTCGCTTACCCGGTGGGTGAGCCATGACAGTAATACCAGCGTCAAGAATTTCTTCGCCAGTGAGTTCGAGGCGGGCGTCGCCGCCGCCAAACAATTCAGGGAACAAAGTACCAAAATGTTTATTCACCGAATCGAAGGTTTCCTGAAGCAATTCGCGGGTTTCCTTGTCGATTCGACGAATCGCATCTTCAAGGGTATCAATGGCTTCGTTTAGATCGGCCAGCTGCTTATCGAGGAAGTCTTTACGTTCGCTTGCTTCTTCTAGCTCTTCAAGGGCAGCCAGATTAACCGCCCCGAGCGATTCGATTTGCTTGTTCAGCCTTGCAACCTCGCTTTGCAGCCATCCCGATTTAGGTGTTTCAGCAAAACTAGCACTTAGCAAACCCTCTGCGGCTTGATCAATACCGGCCTCATCAAGTTGCTCCTGGAACTGTTCAACGGCCAGACGTGCGGCCTGTTCTTTAAGCTGCAAATCGGTGCCGCGCTGCATCATCGGCTCACGCTCACGCTCAAGCGTCATGCGCTTTTCATCAACCACGCGCAACTCACCTGCTAATTCTTCCTGCTTCTGACGAGCCTGGCTAAGCGCTTGTTCGCGTTCCGTCCGGGTTTGAAGGCAGATCTGAAGCTGCTCGTTGGGCGTCTCGTTGTCCAGACCCCCGAGCTGCTCGCGAGCAATAGCAAGATCCTGGGTTAGCTGCACAGAACGTTCTTTAATTTCTGCGAGCGACTGGTTAAAACGCTCAACAGCATCAGACATCGAACGCACGTCGAATTGAGCCTGCTGCTCGCTGGTCTCAGCCTCGCGCAGGCTATCGCGTAAAGCGGACACTTGCTCATCGGTCAGCGCTAGCTCACTGCGCGCCGACTCGGTCTGAGCTGACAGGTTCTGCGCCTGACTCGCGCGTTCTTCCAGGTCGGTATCAAGCGAAGTTAACAGGGTTTCGAGGCGCTCTTTTTCAGCATCACATTCGGCGACTACTTTTGCCAGGCGTTCCTTATCCAGCCTTACCTGATCAGCTTGCTGCTCGTAGCGTTGGGCCAGAATTTGCGCAGAGGACAGATCACGAGCCAGTTGCGCTTGTTCACTCTGAGCACGATCAAGGGCAGCCTTTTGCGAGGCGGCCGCGGACTCTATTTTTGCGGCATTGTTTTTAGTTTCTTCTACCCGTAATTCGTGTGCACGCCGATCTCGGGACAGGTTCTCGAGCTCGTGCTGGCGTTTCAATACGCCTTCACGTTCATTATCGGCGGCAAACAGCTGAATGGACGACGCACTGACCCGGTGACCGTCCCGAACCACAAACTCGGCACCAGCCGGCAGCAGCGACCGTCGGCGCATCGCGTCTTCAAGAGATTCCGCCAGGTAACAACCATGCAGCCAGTCGGAGATGTGGCGGCGAACCGAGTCATCCTGACATTGCACAACAGCCGACAGCGGCTTAAGCCCCGAGGGTTGTTCAGCAGAGAGCGCGGCCCCCTTGGCATCAGCAGTAAAGAGCACCAGTTTAGCCGGTGGCTGCTCCGCAGCCAGGCCGACACCCCGGTGAAGATCGCTGATTTCGATAGCACTGACTTTCTCGCGCAGAATGTTCTCGACGGCCGCATCCCAGTCGTCACTGACCCGAAGCCGCTGCCAGACGGGCTGTAATTCACCCATTTCTCGCTGCGCGAGCCAGTCATGCATATCATTTTGACGGTCCAGCCGGTTTTGCAAATCGCGTAACGCGTCAATGCGCGCATCGACCTGCGCAAATTTTGCTTCGGCTTCACGCAAGGCCTGCTGAGCAGGCGCTCGCTGAATTTCATTGTCAGACCATGCTTTTTGCAGTTCACTGACCTGGGTGCCCGCATCTGACTCTCGTGCAAGCGCGACAGTCACTGCGAGCTTGGCCGAATCGAGCGAGCCGACATCAAAAACGGAAAGTTCGTGCTCCTCTCCCCTGGCCCGTGCGCGACGATTGGCCACCGATTCGAGCTGATCAACTGCGCTGCGCTTTTGGGCCTCGGCCAACTCCAGTATGCGGCGGTTTTCGTTTTCGGCAGCCCGGGTTTGCTCCAGCGTCGCGCTCGCCTGGAGTAATCGCTCCGATGCTGATCGCAGCTCCGCCCGTCGTGCCTCAACTGCGGCGGCCGCGATATTGCTTTGCTCCCGGGCCTGGGCAAGCCGGGCCGTGGTTTGCTCGAACTGTTCCGTGGTCTCTGATTCGCGCTGGCTCAGGGACTCGACTTCCAGGTCGAAACGCTGGATCTGGTTGCGAAGCTGCTCTGTGTTCTCGGTGATCCGGGTAATTTCGGCCTCAATTCGGGAAACCTCCGCATTAGCCTCGTAGTATGCGCCCTGGGCAGAATGCACTGCCGACCCCGCTTCTTCGTATTGCTGGCGAATCGCTTCAGCCCGGGTTTCGGTAGCACGCAGCTGACTGATCGTGTGCTCCAGTTCGGTCGCGGCCTGGGCTGTCGATGCCGCCGCTTTCACCTGGTTGTCGCGCGCATCATTGCGCTTGACAAGCCACAGCATGCGCTGCTTTTTCAGACGGTCTTCGTCCATTTTTTTGTAGCGCCCGGCGACCTCCGCCTGCTTATGCAATCGCTCAATGCGAGACGTCAGCTCGCGATCTATGTCTTCGACCCGGGTCAGATTGTCGCGGGTGGACGCAAGACGACTTTCCGTTTCTTTACGCCGCTCTTTGTACTTGGATACACCAGCTGCTTCTTCAAGGTAGATTCGCAGTTCTTCCGGCTTGGCCTCGATCAGCCTGGAAATTGTTCCCTGGCCAATGATGCCGTAGGCCCGCGGCCCAAGACCAGTGCCCAAAAACATGTCGTAGACGTCGCGGCGGCGCACCGTCTGGTTGTTGATCTGGTAGGTGGACTGATTATCACGGGTCAGAATACGCCGCACTGAAATTTCGGCGTATTCGCCCCAGACGCCACCAATCCGGCCAAGGCTGTTGTCGAAGATCAATTCGACCGAAGCGCGGGATGACGGTTTGCGGTCACTCGAACCACTGAATATGACGTCCTGCATCGAATCGCCGCGCAACTCGGACGCTTTGCTCTCGCCCAGCACCCAGCGAACCGCATCAATGACGTTCGATTTGCCACAGCCGTTGGGGCCAACTACACCAACCAGCTGACTGGAAACAAGGAGTGAGGTCGGGTCAACAAATGATTTGAAGCCAGACAGCTTGATTTGTTTTAGGCGCACTGATTAGTCCCTGAAGGCGGTACCGAAAATCGACCGGGTGCTGCAAAAATTCATATCTTTCTGCGCACCACCCCGATGCTTTCGGGTTCGTATAATAGCATCGCAGGCCGGCCGTTAAATTTGCCGACTCGAACCCAAAATCAGCCAATCCAACAACCCCGCCAGGTGACGCTCAGAGTCCGCTGCACGCACCACCGCTTCCTCAATACAGCCCCAGGAAAATCGATTGAATCCACTTTTTGAACGTTTACACCCCTACCCGTTTGAACGTTATCGCGTACTACTTCAATCGGCCAGCCCACCCGACGACTTAGCGCCAGTGGATTTGTCTATAGGCGAACCGAAACACCCAACCCCCGCGGTTTTGCGTGACGCACTGGTGGCAGACCTCGACGGCCTCGGACGCTACCCCTCCACCGCGGGTATCCCACAACTTAGAGAAGCTATAGCCGGGTGGTTAATGCGCCGATTCTCCCCGGTAGCCATTGACCCGGGAACCAACGTGCTTCCGGTCCTGGGAAGCAGGGAAGCGCTGTTTGCCGTGGCGCAGACAATTCTGAACCCGTACGCCGACGATGTTGTCTTATGCCCAAACCCGTTTTATCAAATCTATGAAGGAGCCGCCCTCATGACCGGCGCAACCCCGGTCTACGTGCCCCTGACTCCCGATGCGGCTATGACAATGGACTGGTCATCCGTAGCCACGGATATTTGGCCGCGAGTCCGCCTCGTTTACGTTTGCAGCCCCGGAAACCCAACGGGCACCGTCATGAAGCTCGATGAATGGCGGTATTTATTTGAACAATCCGATAAATTCGGTTTTGTGATCGCGGCTGATGAGTGTTACTCCGAGCTTTACCGGTCCGGGGATATACCCCCCATTGGTGGCTTGCAGGCAGCTGCCACGCTGGGGCGGGACCTGACCCGCCTGGTTGCGTTTGGCAGCTTGTCCAAACGCTCGAATGCCCCGGGCCTGCGCTCCGGATACGTCGCCGGCGACCCGGCAATCATTGCCCAGTTCCTTAAATATCGGACCTACCATGGCAGTGCGATGAGTCCGATCGTCCAAAGCGCGTCAATCGCGGCCTGGAACGACGAAGAACACGTCATCGCGAACCGAGCCCTGTACGACGAGAAATTTACAGCCCTGGCACCAATTCTCTCGTCTGTCGTCGATATCGAGATGCCCCAGGCAGGATTTTATTTCTGGGCAAAAGTTCGTGATGGAAACGACCAGTCGTTCAGTCAACGCGCATATCACCAATATAATGTGAGAGTACTACCCGGCAGCTTTCTTGGTAGAGAATCCAATGGCCAGAACCCTGGTGCCGGACGGATTCGTATTGCCCTGGTTGACACCCTCGACCAATGCCTGATTGCTGCGCGGAGACTGCAGAAAATGGCGGCCTGAATAATTTGAGGCCGATGTCCCGAAGACCCGAAGAACGATAACGAATACAGAACCAGCCCATGAGTGAATTAAAGTCCCTGATTGAACAAGCCTGGGAAGATCGGTCAACGATTGATCCCGCAAGCGCCACTTCTCAATTGCGTGATGCCGTTGTCGAGGTCCTCGCCGACCTCGACCAGGGCCGGGCCCGGGTTGCTGAGAAAATTGACGGGGAGTGGGTGGTACATCAGTGGCTCAAAAAGGCTGTACTGCTGTCATTCCGACTCGAGGACAATGTGCCGATGGCGGCAGGTTCTTTACAGTTCTACGATAAAGTGCCGACCAAATTTGACGGCTTCGGTGCTGCCGACTTCGGGGCAGGTGGCTATCGCGTGGTGCCACCTGCCGTCGCCCGGCGTGGAGCCTTTATTGCCCGCAACGTGGTGCTGATGCCATCCTATGTGAATATTGGCGCCTACGTCGACGAAGGCACGATGGTTGATACCTGGGCAACCGTTGGGTCATGTGCCCAGATCGGTAAGAACGTTCATTTGTCCGGAGGTGTTGGCATTGGCGGCGTACTTGAGCCACTACAGGCCAATCCGACCATTATCGAAGACAACTGCTTCATCGGCGCTCGCTCCGAAGTCGTCGAAGGTGTCATTGTCGAAGAAAACTCCGTGTTATCGATGGGTGTATTCATCAGTCAGAGTACAAAAATTTACGATCGCACAACCGGCGAAATCATTTACGGCCGCGTGCCTTCGGGCTCGGTGGTTGTTCCAGGGTCACTGCCATCGCCCGACGGGAAGGTCAGTCTGTATTGCGCGGTCATCGTCAAGCGCGTTGATGCACAAACCAGAGCGAAAACCGCAATCAACGAACTGCTGCGCGGAGACTGATCATGTCGTCAGGCAATATGGAAAAGCTGTTACGTTTCATGGCCGACAAGTCGGCATCAGACTTGTTCCTTTCGGCCGGCTCGCCAGTGATGGTGAAAATAGATGGTGTTGCCCGTCCGATAAACGAACAAGTTCTGAACCCTGCCAAGGTCGAGATGCTGATTCGCGAAATCATCACCGACCGGCAGTGGCAGACCTTTGATCTTGAGCACGAGCTCAATATTGGCTACGGTTTGCGTGACGTAGGAAGCTTTCGGGTCAACATCTTCCAGCAACGTGGCACGGCAGCCGCTGTGGTCCGGTTTATTCCGGGGGTCATTCCGTCAATTGACGACCTGCATCTGCCGCCTAATTTATCGGATCTGGTACTCGAAAAACGAGGTCTGCTGCTTATGGTCGGTGCGACCGGGTCGGGTAAGTCAACGTCCCTGGCGGCGCTTATTGATCACCGCAACCAGAACAAACCCGGGCACATTCTGACCCTTGAAGACCCGATCGAGTTTACTTTCAAGAACAAGAAATCAATTGTTAATCAGCGCCAGATTGGCACTGACACGAGCTCTATTGAAATTGCGCTTAAAAACGCAATGCGCCAGGCGCCAGACTGTATTCTTATTGGCGAGATTCGTGACATCACGGCAATGTCGATGGCACTTGCTTACGCACAGTCTGGCCACCTGGTGCTGGCCACCTTGCACGCCAACAACGCCAACCACGCGCTGAACCGAATCATTAATTTTTATGCGCCGGAAAACCGCCGTTCTTTGTTATCTGATCTGTCAGCCACGTTGAAAGCAATTATGTCGCAGCGCCTGATTCCTTCTGCTGACGGCGGCCGGATTCCTGCAGTTGAGGTAATGCTCAACACCCGCCTGATCGCTGAACTCATTGAACAAGCCAGGCTGAGCGAAATTAAAGAGGCAATGGAAAAAAGCCTGGCCCCGGGGTCAATCACCTTTGATCAGTCGCTCGCAACTCTTGTACGCTTAGGACAGGTTTCAAAAGAAGATGCCATGGCCAATGCGGACTCTCCGACAAATCTGCTGTGGAATCTGGAAAACGCAGGCTCGGAAGACGTTCCCCTTCCGGCTAAGAAGGCAGCGCCGGCTGGCCCAGCGCGCTCCGTGCTTGCTGGTACAACACCAGTCAACGATAACGCAGACGCGTTACGTGGCAAACCGGTTGGTGACAACAACGCGGACGGTGATGCCTCATTTTCGGATTTCCTGTTGAATGTGTGACCACTCTGATGCACCCACCGTCCAAACCCCCGCCTGCGGAGTTCCCTAATGTCCGCAGCCAAGAACGACCCGATTACCTTATTCGGTATCTCCAATTGCGACCAGGTACGCAAAGCGCGCAAACTGCTCAAAGCTCAGGGGGTTGAATACCAATTCCACGACTTTCGCAAAGACGGCCTCACCGAAGACTTACTCGATCAATGGATGCGACATGTCCCATGGGACGCACTGCTAAATAAGCGCGGCCGCAGCTGGCGCCAACTTAGTGACAGTGAGCGCTCTGCAATTACCGATCAGGGTTCTGCCCAGGAAGCGATGCTCAATGAACCGACCTTGATTAAGCGACCTGTGCTGACGACCGGCCCGCACGTCCTGGTGGGGTTCTCTGAATCGGTTTATTTGCGAACCCTTGGCCTGCAGGCATTGCCAGACGGAACAGAAAGTAAAGAAAAATAGACAATGAACAAAGTGCTTGAACTGACCGAACAATTGATTCGGATTCCGTCGGTAACACCGGAGGACCTGGGTTGCCAGGAAGTTTTAATCGGACGACTGAGTCCACTTGGCTTTCACTGTGAAGTGCTAAAGTTTGGGGACGTCACGAACTTGTGGGCGGTACTCGATACCGGCAAGCCCGGGCCCTTGCTGATGTTTGCCGGTCATACTGACGTCGTGCCGACGGGGCCGCTTGATGAGTGGGACAGCGACCCGTTTACGCCGGAAATTCGAGATGGCATGTTGTTCGGTCGCGGTGCCGCAGACATGAAAACGTCGATCGCGGCCTTTGTGATTGCCTGTGAGCAAGTCAACAAAGATTTGCTTTGTGGCTCTGTGGCACTACTGATCACCTCCGATGAAGAAGGCCCGGCCATCGACGGCACCGTTCGGGTGGTTCAACTACTGAAAGAGCGAGGAATTAAGCCTGACTACACAATCGTGGGCGAACCAACGTCTGTTGATAAGCTCGGCGACATGATAAAAAACGGCCGGCGCGGCTCACTGGGTGGCCGACTAACCGTGAACGGCGTTCAGGGCCATATTGCTTACCCCCATCTGGCACGAAACCCGATTCATGAAGCAGCCCCCGCACTGGCGGAACTGGCTAAATTTGAGTGGGATAAAGGCAATACGTATTTCCCACCAACCAGCTGGCAAGTCTCCAACATCCACGGCGGCACCGGGGCCAGTAATATTATTCCCGGGTCTGTTCAAGTCGACTTTAACTTTCGATTTAGCACCGAAAATACAGCCGACAGCCTGCAGGCCACAGTCACCAGTATTCTCGAGCAACATCAGCTCGACTATGACTTGGAGTGGCGGCTATCAGGGCAGCCGTTTCTGACTGAACGGGGCCCGCTGAGTGAAGCCCTGAGCAGTTCCATCGAGGCGGTGACCGGTATGACAACCGAGCTATCGACAACGGGTGGAACTTCTGACGGACGCTTTATCGCCAATATCTGCGATCAAGTCATTGAATGTGGTCCGGCCAATGCGAGCATCCACAAAATCAACGAGTATGTCCGGGTTGCCGATATGGAGCCGCTTGAAAACATTTATCGCCAGGTCATCATCAAGCTGCTTGGCGAATGACCAGCCCCGCAGGCAGGCAAAAGACAGTCGGGCAACTGATCGAATTCGCTGTCGATTTGCTGGACAAAGCCGAACTGAGCTTTGGCCACGGCTCAGACAATCCGGCGGACGAAGCGATCCATCTGGTTTTGTTCAGCCTGCAAATCCGTCATGACGACTACTCGTCAAGCCTGAACTGTGCAGTAGCTGATCAGCAATGGGACGCCGCTGTCGGCTTGATAAACCAACGAATCTCAACTCGCCAACCCGCGCCCTACCTGACCGGTATCGCCTGGCTGCACGGCCTGGAGTTTATTGCCGACAGGCGAGCATTGATTCCGCGCTCATTGCTGGTTGAAGCGATGAGCGACAGCCTGCAAGACTGGATGCAGACCATGCTCGAGCATGATTATCCGGCTCACTGGCCCGGACAAATCCTCGATTTGTGTTGTGGCTCGGGCAGTATTGCAATCCACGCGGCCATGCACTTTCACCAGGCCAAAGTACTGGCCAGTGACCTCAGCGAGGATGCGCTTAGCCTGTGCCGTGAAAACCTTACCCGTCATGATTTGCAAACCCGTATCGAAGCGATCCAGTCCGATTTATTTTCGGAGATCACGAATCGTCGCTTTGACCTGATTCTCTGTAATCCGCCTTATGTTAATGACGCGTCAATGTGCGCGCTGCCCAATGAATTCCTGGCAGAACCCGATGCTGCGTTACGTGGGGGTTACGATGGCATGGAGGTGATTGCCCGGATTCTCGAACAGGCACCGGATCACCTGACTGAACACGGTTTAATAGTCATTGAAATTGGCCATGAAGCACAAGGTTTTGAAGATCGCTTTAGTGAGCTGGAATTCAGCTACCTTCCCGTGACGGCCGGTGATCAAATGGTAGTTGTATTAACCCGCTTCCAACTGATCGAAGGCGTGGCGTGATTCGGTTCAAATCAATAACCCTCTCGCGCGGCGGAAGCAACTTGTTGTTCAATGCTGATGCATCGGTTTCACCAGGTGAGCGACTGGCATTGATTGGGCCCAACGGCAGCGGCAAAACAACCTTGCTCAAGGCCCTGGTCGGCGAAGTGTTACCGGATGCCGGTGATATTGAAATGCCGACAATGGCGATCAACTTGCTGCAACAACACGCGCCGCGCAGCACTAAGCCGGGATGGCGATACGTACTAGACTCGGATGAAGCACTGACTAGCGCGCAGTCAGCGCTTGATAACGCACAGGCATCCGACGACGGCATGGCAATTGCATCAGCGCTGGACGCGTGGCAACTGGCAGGTGGCGATACCGCAGAGGCACGTTGCCGCGAACTGCTAAACGGACTGGGTTTTGACAATGCCCAAACTGAACTACCGGTAGACGCGTTATCCGGTGGCTGGCGTATGCGTCTGAACCTGGCCCGGGTGTTGTTCCGTCCCTGTGACCTGCTAATGCTTGATGAGCCAACCAACCATCTGGATCTTGACGCAGTATTGTGGCTCGAGCGTCATTTACTGCGCCATGATGCAACAATTCTGATTGTCTCGCATGATCGTGATTTTCTTGATGCGGTTGTCAACGGCACTTTATCGATTGAAGACGCAAGCCTGCGTCGCTACAAAGGTGGCTACTCGGCCTGCGAAGCTCAACGGGCACAACGAATTGCCGACACCGAGCGCCAGTCAGAGCAAACCAAACGAGAAGCAGATCGACTCCAGTCTTTTGTCGATCGATTTCGCGCCCAGGCGACCAAGGCCCGCCAGGTTCAAAGCCGAATCAAGGCCATGGAAAAGCTGGTGATCTCGGCACCGTTGAACCGGGCATCACGCCTGAACCTGAAGTTTGATGATGTCGGGCGAATGCCGGACCCGGTTGTCTACACCGAAGATATGCGCATCGGTTATGGTGACGTGAGCATTTTGAACAGTATTAATCTCAAGGTCGAACGCGGCGCGCGCATTGGCATTCTTGGCCGCAACGGTGGCGGCAAGACAACCTTAATACGCAGCCTTACCGGAGAACTCCCTCTGCTTGGCGGGGAGTGTCATCGTTCACCCCAGGTTCGGGTTGGCTATTTTGCACAGGATGCCGTCGATTTTCTGCGCGCTGACGACTCCGCACTTGACCATCTTCGAAGAGAAGCGGCAAAACATGCACCACAACCGCCGGCGGATGGTGAACTGCGCAAGTGGCTCGGACGATTTGCGTTCCGCGACGAGGATGCTATTAGACCCGTCGGACCAATGTCTGGTGGAGAACGCGCGCGGTTGGTGCTATCGATGATTCTCTGGGTTCGGCCCCAGCTTCTGGTTCTGGACGAACCAACAAACCACCTGGATGCCGCAACCCGAGACGCACTAACCGATGCCCTGCTCGATTTCGACGGTGTATTGATGCTGGTTTCTCACGATCGCTACCTACTCAGGGCCTGCGTCGACCGCTTCATCCTCGTTCGAGATGGTTCTGCTGAAGAATTTGACGGCGATCTGGACGACTATGCGCGCTGGCTGCGTCAGCAGGACAAAAACCCTGGTGCCAAGCGGAGTAACGCAGAAAAACCAGCTCAGAGTACGGATTCGACCAATGACGAAAGCAATTCGAAATCGAACCGAAAGGCTGACCGTCAGGCTGCGGCTTCCCGCCGTAATCAACACGCCACCACTCGCCGGCCGATCCAAAAAGAGCTGGGGCTGATCGAAAAACAGATGGCAACCCTGGAAGCCCAGCTCAGCGCCCTCGCTATACAACTCGGCGACCCGAGCTTTTATAACGACCCGGACAAATCTGCTGACAGTCTGCGGCAGCATAGCGTTCTCGACACAAAACAGCAGGCACTGGAGGCGCGTTGGCTGGAACTGACAGAAGCCCTCGAAGCAATGGATAGGCCAATAAACAATTAGCCTGACAAAATCAGCCCCGGTTCGGAACAAGACAGCAGCCCGTGGCCTGATAGACTCAAAACTAACCGGTCAGCAGGAAATCTCGAGGTCTCTGCGCTGATCACCAGTAGTAAGGAGACACAGTGAATACATCGGCACGATCCGGCGACGAAACGCCATCTGACGACACCACCAATTTCTCCGGCACCATGCCGGTTTCGGAACGCCAGCAGTTTGATGTCGGCGACCTGCAGGATTTCCTGCGCGACAAATTGCCCGGGTTCACCGGACCACTGACGGTCGAGCAATTCAAAGGTGGCCAGTCAAACCCAACCTTTAAATTAACAGACCCCAACGGCGCCTGGGTTATGCGTTGCAAACCTGCGCCTGCAGACAAACTACTTAAATCTGCGCATGCCATCGACCGGGAATACAAAGTACTGGATGCCCTCGCTGATACCGACGTTCCGGTTGCGAAAGTTTTTGTTCTATGTGAAGACGAATCGGTCATTGGCCGCGCCTTCTACATCATGGAGTGCGTTGAGGGCCGGATACTCTGGGAACAGTCGCTGCCCAATATGGCAAAGCGAGAGCGCGCCGCAATCTACGAAGAAATGAATCGCGTTATCGCCAATTTGCACTTGCTCGACTATAACAAAATTGGTCTTGGAGATTTTGGTCGTCCCGGAAACTATTTTGCCCGCCAGATAGACCGCTGGACAAAACAATACAGAATTTCAGAGACTCAGAAGATTCCGGCAATGGATAATTTGATCGACTGGTTGCCACAAAATATTCCCGAAGGTGACGAAACCAGCATAGTCCACGGGGACTACCGGCTCGACAACATTATGTTTCATCCGGAAAAACCCGAGGCCATTGCGGTACTTGACTGGGAACTATCAACTATCGGGCACCCACTGGCCGACTTTTCCTACCATTGCATGGGTTTCCATATTGCACCGGGGCAGTTTCGCGGAATTGCCGGACTAGACCTGGCAGCCCTCGGCATTCCCAGCGAGCAAGAGTACATTGCCCGCTACTGTGAACGCACCGGTCGTGACCATATCGACAACTGGGCTTTTTACCTGGCCTACAACATGTTTCGGCTCAGCGGAATTTTGCAAGGCATCGTCAAGCGTGCGCAAGACGGTACGGCAGCAAGTGACCAGGCCGCACAAGCCGGTGCTCGTGCCAGGCCGCTGGCTGAAATGGGCTGGGCCATCGTTCAGCATCAGATCAACAAGTAGGCTGACATCAACAATTCGAAGCGGCAAAGTGAATACCCTAAACATGCTAACCACGCGAGGCTGAATTGATTGACCTGTATAGCTGGCCAACACCCAATGGCCATAAGGTGCACATCATGCTTGAAGAATGTGGCCTTCCATACGCACTCCATCCAGTCAACATCGGCAACCAGGAGCAATTTGAACCGGAGTTCCTGAAGATTTCCCCTAATAACCGTATCCCAGCCATCGTCGATCATGACGGACCGGATGGCAGAGCAATCTCAATCTTTGAATCCGGGGCCATCCTCATTTATCTGACCGGAAAAACCGGGCGTTTTTTGCCGAAGACTGACCGTGAACGATACAAAATGCTCGAATGGTTAATGTGGCAAATGGGTGGCTTTGGACCGATGCTCGGTCAGGCCCATCATTTCAGGTTGTATGCCCCGGAGAAAATCGACTATGCCTACGAACGATACACAAACGAAGCGGCGCGTTTGTATAAGGTACTAAATACCCAACTTGAGAAAACACGAGCCTTTGTCTCCGGCCGGCAATACACGATTGCCGATATGGCTGTATTTCCCTGGGCACGGGCGTTCGAGAATCAAGGCATTTCGCTCGACGATTACCCGGAAGTCAAAAGGTGGTTCGATGCCGTCAACGCCAGGCCGGCGGTTAGGCGGGCGCTGGAAACCCTGGTTGAGTACCGTCGCAAGCAGACTTCAAACTAAGAAGCGGACAAATACGTTTAATAAGGTGGCCACTCCACTCGTCATTAATTTGTTGAATGAAATCAATCGAAACAATCGACTGTTAAACGGCGACAGCTGAGCGCATAGTTCGCAATTGCAAACCGGCGGGGATCTGTTGACAAAAGCTGCCTTTCATCCGCCTACGATTAAGCGCAACAGAACCTGTCAATTGACCTGTCTCGAGTTATGAAATGGACGACTTAACAACCGATTTACCGCAACCAATAGTCGTGTCGGTTCGGGTTGATGGCACCGTCGTTGCGCAGATCAGCACCGCACGCATTGGTGAAAAAGTTGCATTTCTTCCGGTTGAACAAGTGCCGCTGACCCAACACTCGTTCCTGGAGCTTGACATCTTAAACGGCGATCAACGCCTGATCGTACCGGGTTACGTCACCCATGTCGGAGACAACGAAGTCACCATCGAGTATGAACAGACCGACGCCACTTTCATTAAATGGCGGAAATCACAAATGAAAGACAAGAGCTGCAGCGAACTCTCGGTTCCTGGAAACGACTTGCCTTGAAACTACCCTAGCAAGCTGTTGCCGGGGCCTCCGATTCAATCGTCAAGTACTTTAACGCTCGCTTTATTGTCGCCGCCTGGGGGGCTCCCGGATTAAATACTGCGTACGCGGTGCGCGACATTTTGGGCGCTCCGTCGACAAGGAACAAATCCCCTTTTTCGAGATCTCCGGCGATTATTGGCTCGGCCAGGTAAGAACTGCCGCCGCAGGCGCGAATAAACTCATAGGCTTGGTTCCCGAGGCTAAAACGTGCAACAGCAGCCGGTGCATCCGGAAAGTGCCGCGTATGCGCGGTCGCAAAAGCGGCACCCCATTCAACCAGTACGTAGCCTGAGCGCATTGCCTCATCAACGGTTTGCCCCTTGGTACTGGACACCAGTACCAGTGGCACTTCGCCAAGCAATTTCGATTCCATGCCGGTGACTGACGCCGCTTCAAACAAAAAGGCGACGTCAATTGTGCCCTGCTGTAGCCGTTGCATCAGCGACTGTGACGGATGAATCTCAGCGGTAATCGACAGGTACGACATCTTGTACCGCAAGACATGTACCCACTCCTGTAATACAGAGTCCCAGACATTCGGAACCGCGCCAATCGTCAACGGGGTCATCGACTCTTCTTCGACAGCAATATCCATGCGTGCGCGATTCCACGCATCCATGATTTGCTCGGCATGACGTAACAATTTGTGCCCTGCCGGCGTAGGCTGGATATTGCCGCGTACACGCGAGAGCAGCGGAATTCCAACAATTTGTTCCAACATCCGAAGCCGGGAACTGACCGCAGACTGTGTCAAAAAAAGGTTTTCCGCCGCCTGGCCAAAATGACGGGTGCGGCTAACCTCAAGAAACGTCTTTAATAGATCTAAGTCCATATTGACACCGGCGCACAGGCATTAGATGCAGCGTACTTTACCGCAATGAATCGCGGACCTAAATGAAAAGCAATCGGACCAGAGACATAGCCTGGCCGCTTACCATTACACAGTAGACTACATCGACCCAATAGGTTGCGTCTGTCGGTTGCGCCTGTCGGTTGCGTTTATTGGGTGCATCTATTAGCGCCCTCTAGTGATGACGATCGATGCAATCCAGAAATGACCTCGCCTTAAAACGACTTGGAAACCGTCAAAACAAGCCCACGCGCACCGAGATTACGGACTCTTCCGTTAACGGCGATGGCGTTCAACTTGGAGTCTGTCCCGTACATGCCTGCTGTCCAGTTGGCTCCGTACCATTCTTTTTCAACACCAAAACTATAATCCGAATAGTCAGCACTGCTACTGCTTATTTTTTGGATTCCGTAGTGCGCAAACGCATGAAATCCTGATCCGATCGGGTACTTACCGCCCAGATCGATATAGGCAGAACCCCGGCCATCGGGGCTACCAAAGAACTTGTTGGACAAGGCGTGTGAATACTTCAAGGACAGAAATTCCCAGGTCACGCCACCGTAACCCTCGAGCGTTGCCAGCGAGGACTGGCCCCAGAAAATGTACTGAATCATGCCAACATCAAACTTCAGACCATTATCCAACTCGAAGCGATAACCGCCGTTGATATCCCATTCGATACCGCGGTTGTCCGGGATTACTTGCTTATCGATTGTCGATGCTTTTGTTCCGATGTAAAAATTGTTCGGGAAATTGAATTCCGCAAAACCCTGGATAGCCGGGTCACCGAAGGTTCGGGAAATGCCGCGAAACCGATAGTCTGTCGTCAACGCCACACCTTTGGTGAAACTGCCGGACACATTAAAATTCGCTCCATCTGCCGCGGCATTCGCGACCGATATGTTAATCACGCTAAAAGCAATTGCGGCGGTACTGGCGCCCAAAAGGCGGATACTGTAGTTATTCAAAATAAACTCCGTGAATCGGGGGTTTGTAGCTGGGGTAGCCGGCAGGCAGCAATAACTGCGCCTGACCAGCCCGTTAATAACCAGCCCGTTAATAAATTAGTTAGTAAGATCTTGTCTTGAACAGGTGACTGCGGTGGCGTCGGTGAACTGCGTTGGCTCGGTATCGAGGGAATGAGAAATTCTTGGTTTGCAGTTCCTGGTATTCAGATCTCGGCCGCGATAACACTTAACGCTTCACAATGATCGCGTCGCGAACCTCGGTAACGCCTTTGGTTGCCTTGGCTAACCGGATTGCCGCCAAGCGTTCAGTATGCGACTTAACGAATCCGCTGAGTTGCACGATTCGCCTGTAGGTCTCTACCTCAATTTCATAGCCACTGACCCCAGGATTCTCCAGCAATGCAGCCTTGACCCGGGAGGTCACCACAGAATCGGCAACATAGTCACCAACTGATTGTTCCTGGCTGATAGACGTACAACCCGGCACGATCATCAGTAAAGCGGCACTAAACATTACAAGCCGGGCGATATACAGCGTTTTCATAAACCCTCCGTGGATTCTTCTAAGAATTTTGTATGGATGATGCCAAAAAGCATCGACCAGCGCGTGTCGAATTCACGCAGGTTGACAATTTGAGCGAGCAATATTGCGCCGTTAATAGCGCGCATTTAGTAGCTCGCATTTAATAGCGCGCCGTTAATACTGCGCCTTCAATGGCTCAGTCAGCATCGTCGCCCAAAATGTAGTTAAACCGATGCGCGGCGCGATGAAAAACGAATTTTTTCGATTGATTCCATTGCACAAATCACGATCGACAGCAGTGATCGGATCAATCAATTTTGCGATTCTTGGCTATGTTGAATGAACTATTTCAACTTATAGTCTGCCGACCGCTTCGGCTGACGCCAGAAGTGACAAATTTATCGACTCGCGTAAAGCATTGAGATCGATACCGGCGGCGCTTTTCTTACCCTCCAGGTAGCGAGCGTACACGCCTTGAACGATTGCTGCCGACTTCCATCGATTAAACCCGATGTAGTAGTCAAGCTGAGCTAAGTTTCTGCCCGTCTTAACGGCATATCGAGTCGCCAGTTCGGCCCGACTCGGAAACCCCGGAACAGCAGTTGGACCTTGCCCACGCGGACCAATCGCATCATTTGGCTCGGCCCAATGGTTCAGAGCGTACGCAAGGTCAGCAAGTGGATCACCCAGGGTGGAAATTTCCCAGTCGACCACCGCTGCAATGCGACCATCGGGGCCAACCAGGCAGTTATGCATACCGTAGTCTCCGTGGACAACCCGGGCCGGCCCCTGTTCAGGCATGTTATCCCGGAAAAAATCGTGTAGCTGGTGTGCTCGCGTATCGTCAAATTGCGATCCTGCGATCGATGCATTCCACGACTTGTACCAGGTGTTGAGCTGGCGACCAATATAGTTTTCTTTTTTCCCAAGGGTTCCCAGACCAACAGCGTCTGGTTCAACCGCATGTAATTGGGCCAGCACATCGATAAACGAATGGGCCATCACTGTACGCTTGTCAGGTGGCACGTAACGCTCTGTATCGGCAACGGTATACAGGGGATGGCCATTGATCAAACCCATTACGTAAAAGTGTGCCCCGATTATGTTGGGGTCTTCACAAAACCCCAGGGCAGCCGGTACCGGCACCTTGGTTGGTCCGAGGGCACTGATTAACGCCCACTCTCTTCCCATGTCGTGGGCCTTGGGTAATAACTCCCCCGTTGGCGGTCGTCTGATGACAGCCTTCGACCCCTCGGCGTCCTCGATAAGGTAGGTCAGGTTAGAGTGACCACCTTCCAGTTTTGTCCACGTACAAGGTGGCTTAATAAGGCTGACGTTTTCAGATAACCATTTTTCAACGGCCGTGACATCGTAACCCGGCAGCACTCGGTTACCGGTGCCGGGCGGGTCTGGATGCCCAATCCGTTCATAAGCGGGATCAGAAGGTTTTTCTTGATTCATTGTTGGCAAGCCCTCGGTCTGCCACCCTGCTGTAGAGGTTCATCTGGATTTGAGATTGAGCTATTGGACCGGACCTTTAACTGAGGCCGGCATTGGAAACGCCATGATCTCGATACCCTCATCAAGCAACTCAGCGGCTTCATCCGATGTGGCGGCCCCACGAATACCTCGCTCGGGTGCCTCGTTGTAATGAATCGCACGCGCCTCTTCGACAAATCGGTCGCCGACATCTTCGGTATTGGCTTTGATATGGCGCGCCATCTGCAACCAAAACTCCTGCATCTGTTGATGTGTTGGAGCCATTACCTGTTGCTTTGAGCCACCCGACGTTGGCTTTTCGGGCTCAGTACGACCTGCCCCGGACAAATTCAGGCGCGGCGCCGATGGCAGCCGGCGTATCTGGCTGCTATTACACATCGGGCAGGTCAGGAGGTTTTTCTCCAATTGCTGATCGTAGTCTTGCGACGAACCAAACCACCCTTCAAATTGATGGTCGTGCTCGCAACTGAGATTAAATACTTTCATAACAGCACTCTAACGCAATGACAGTAACTAGTGTAGATGAGGGACGATGCAACGCTATTCAAGTCCGCGCCACATGCCAGTCTATAGTGCAGGTTTATAGCACCCGGTTCTCGCGTTACCATCCCGCATGATCCGAGTATGCCCGTGAAAGAGCCGCAAACAGTCGAAATTAACGCCATTTCTGACCTCTCAGCAGAATTTGATGACATTATCGACGTCCGCAGCCCGGGCGAATTTGCCATAGATCATCTCCCCGGAGCCGTTAATTTTCCGGTTCTGTCAGACGCCGAAAGAGCGCAGGTCGGAACGGTCAATGCCGAGCAATCCAGTTTTGACGCGAACCGGCTGGGTGCGGCCCTGGTCAGCGGGAATATCAGCCGGCTATTATCGGGACCCCTGGCAACAAAATCGCGACAGTGGCGCCCCCTGGTTTACTGCTGGCGTGGCGGAAATCGTTCCGGCAGCCTGGCCACCGTACTGGCCAGGATCGGCTACCGCACGCAAGTGCTTGATGGCGGCTACCGCGCCTACCGACGTTGGGTAGTGCAAAACCTGCCGATCCTTGTGCAAGGGTTGGATTTACGAGTCATTGCCGGACGCACAGGTTCGGGAAAGAGTCGGATTCTCGATGCGCTGGCCGAACGAGACGCCCAGGTTCTTGATCTCGAGGCCCTGGCCAATCATCGTGGTTCCGTGCTCGGCTTGTTGCCCGGCAAGAGCCAGCCCAGTCAGAAACAATTCGAATCACGGTTACGCGAGGCCCTTGCCCACCTGGATCGGAACAAACCGGTTTATGTCGAATCCGAAAGCCGAAAAATTGGCCAGGTTCAGGTTCCGGAAAGCCTAATTACACAAATGCGCGCCAGCCGGTGTCATGTTGTCAATGTACCTGTAGCGGCACGCGCGGCATTTCTAATGCACGATTATGATCATTTTGTCCGCAACCCATCCCATTTGATTCAACAACTTGAACGACTGCGTGAGCGCTATGGCAACGAGCAACTGACTGCGTGGGCGGCTAAGGCTAATGGTGGCGAGTGGAACTCCCTCGTCGAAGAATTACTGACAACACATTACGACCCGTTGTATGACCGGTCAATGGTGCGCAACTACCAAAACCTGGGCTCGGCAAACCAGGTTTATATTGATGCCATTCCAAAACCGGGGCCCAAAGACTTTAGCCTGGCGGCTCTGGCAATTCAACAAAGCGACAAAGAGCCTGGCAATGAGGCCGACAATATATCCGGCAAGGATTCAGTCAACGGGCATTGAGTGCCTGGCGGAGTCTTTACTGAACCGCGTCAGCGGGTGCGCTCGTGAGTCGATCAGCGAAGCGCTCAACCAATACCCGCCCTTTTAACAGCTCGACAAAACCCTGGGCGGCGTGCTGTCCTTGTGCTGATGCCGCCTGAGCGGTGAAACTATCCAATGCTTTGTCGATTTCCTCAGAGCTTGCTGCCTCAACCGCAATTAACTCCTGGATCATGAAGCCGCGCTGTCCGAGGTCAACCCCGAGGTATTCCGGAAATTTATCCGGAGCCGCCTCAAACAAAGCGCTCGTTGCCGGCTGCGGCAGGCCACTGGAATAACGGTCCACAGACCGCGGCTCATCAAACTTGTCGGGTTTTGCCCCATCTTTTAACTGCGCCAGCAATGCCTCACCATCTGCTTTGGCTTTGTTCGCCGCTGCTTTTGCACGCACCCGCGAAATAGCATCCGCTTCAACAGCGGCAAAATCCTGAACCTTGCTGGGCCGGTGCTCCAGAACCCTGGCCACGACTAACTCATTCGGTGACACTTCAATGGCATCGATATTCTTTTTGGATTTGATCGCCGATTCTGCAAATAGTGCCCGCACCACTTTTGGACTAGCCAACGGTGAGCCGGGTTCAAGCCCTGGAGTGCCAAACCGCTGGTATTGGTCAATTGTTTTTAGGGCAATTCCCAGTTTGTCAGCGACGGGGGCCAACGAATCGGGTTGCTCGTATGCGGTATTGGTAAAAATATCAGCAGCATCGTGAAATGCCTGGCGGCCCTGAGCCGCTTTAAGCTCGGCCAGCACTTTGGGCCGAGCCTTGTCCAGTGGCTCTTGCTGGCGCTCCCGAATGTCGGTTACCTGAAGAATATGGAGACCAAATTCGGTCTCAACAATGTCACTGATCACGTCTTTACCAAGCGAGAAAGCTGCATCAGCAAATGGTTTTGTCATCGTCTGCCGGTCGAAGAATCCAAGATCGCCGCCCTGCTCTGCAGAACCCGGATCCTGAGACTCGGATTTGGCTAATGCCTCGAACTCAGCACCATCACGCAGCTTGCTCAGCACATCCTGTGCCTTGGCGCGCGCTTTGTCTTTGTCAGCGTCAGAAGCGTCACCGGCCATGTTTATAAGGATGTGACGCGCCCGTCTCTGCTCTTCCTGAACATAGGCAGCTTGATTCTGCTCGTAGTATTCTTTGATCTGGCTATCAGTCACTTCGGCATCTTGCGTCAACGCTGACTCACTCAGAACCAGGTACTCGATTTTGAGGGATTCCGTTGATTTGAACAGGTCTGGATTTTCGTCGTAAAAGCTTTTCGCTTTGGCGGTATCAATCTCAACGGACTCGATATAGTCTTCCGTCTTGAATGTCCGAGACCTGAATTTGCGTTTCTCCTGGTTCAGAGCAACCAGCTGACGGCTAACCGACCGGGGCACAATTGCAGTTTCGCTGACTGACCGCGGAATCGATTGCAAAGCCAATTCGGCGCGAATCTGGTTTTCGAACTGTATCTCCGAGCGCCCCTGTGCGGACAGCATCGTACGATACCGTTCAATACTAAATTGACCGCTTTCATCGCGAAAAGCCGGGATTTCGGCAATCGCGTTTCGAATCGCTACATCAGGAACAATTACCGTTTTTTCCTGAGCGGCGTTGGCCAGAACACGCTGAGAGATCAACTGTTCGAGAATCTCATTTCTGGCGGCCGGGGTATCAAGCATGGCCGGATCAAATTGCTCACCCAGAATTCGGCGCATGCTCTGCATTTGACCCTGACGGGCGTTTTCGAAATCCTGTGTAGAGATTGTCAAGTCCCCCACTTTGGCGACTGCGTCGCCTCCTTGTGAGACCCGGTCATAGCCAGAAATTCCAAACAAGGCGAAGGCCGGAAAAATCAAAAGGACCAGCAGAAGAAGGAGTATTCGCTGGTTATCTCGAATCAGATCGAACATGCGCGATTGCTACCCAGTAATGCAAAGGGCGAACACATTGTTCGCCCTTTAACGTGTTGGCGGAGCGGACGGGACTCGAACCCGCGACCCCCGGCGTGACAGGCCGGTATTCTAACCAACTGAACTACCGCTCCAGTTTGTGCAAAGCAAAGAGGCTACCATCGGATGACAACCTTGGGGGATTCCCAAGCCAAACGCCTGGAATTTTCCAACGCCAGATTTGTCAACAAAAATACCCAAGTACCAAAGCGGATGGTGGGTGCTGAGAGGCTCGAACTCCCGACCTAAGCCTTGTAAGGGCTCCGCTCTACCAACTGAGCTAAGCACCCGCTAAAGTAAAACCTAAACAGTACTGTTTTATTGCCCTGCTTATTGCTTATTGCCCTGCTTATTGCTTTTTGCTTATTCCCCGCCAGTACCTTGATCTCAGCACCTTGATACCAGTACTTTTTTGTCTGCGGCGCGAAATTATATCGCCTTTCCGGCCCGGACGGAATGCTTCCGGGCACTTTTTTTATGCGACTAGTTCAAGGCATCTTTGAGGGCCTTGCCCGGTCGGAATTTTGGCACCTTGGCGGCCTTGATGTCGATCGCGGCTCCGGTCTGAGGGTTACGTCCGGTACGGGCAGCACGCTGGCCAACAGCAAAAGTGCCAAAGCCAACAATTGTGACAGTACCGTCACTCTGCATGGTCTTTGTAATGCCTTCGATCATCGCATCAAGAGCGCGGTTCGCAGAGGCTTTCGACAAATCAGCTTCGTCCGCAATGTAATCGATTAGATCAGTCTTATTCATAGCTTAATTCCCCCTTGGAATTGGTATCGCAGATGGAGCAAATTTACGGCGACGGAAAACGAATGTGTAACAGGTTCGCAGGCCTTGCCACGGGTAGTTCTGAACACCTTGAGATGTGCCCCGCACAAAGATCCTGCAACACGTGAATCAAAATCATCACATGCAAACCCAATGGATGTCATGCCGCAG
Source organism: Burkholderiaceae bacterium (assembly GCA_049680625.1). GTDB lineage: Bacteria > Pseudomonadota > Gammaproteobacteria > Burkholderiales > Burkholderiaceae_E > JAUIAI01. The sequence continues at coordinate 57,566 of JBAUID010000221.1, forward strand.
ATCTACTTGAATTACTGCTTTTGCTTCTTTGTTTGTGGCCAAAGCTGCTAGCGAAGACGATGCGAAAATCACAACGGCATTCTGTTAGATGCCCGGCGTTTTTTACTGGCTGTTTTACTGGATATTTTTACTGGCTTTTTCAATACCAGTTCTGTCAATGCCGATTCTGTTACTGCTGAACCAAGTTAATTACCCGTCAAATATCAACGTTCACAAGTATTAGATCGCCCGGAAAGCCTTGTGTCAAGCCAGATTCCGAGCGATTCAGCCGAATTTGCGAAATAGCGTTTCAGATGCGACGAGGTGTTTCCAAGTACAACACTTTTCAGTTAATCGCTGCCTGTTTTATATGCAACGCGCTTAGTGAGCAGTAACAGACCCCCGCGGCCCTTTCTTTTTTGTACTGGTTCGCCGCACCGGGGCCTTTCCTGTCGGCGGTGCTTTAACAGGCTGCGGCTCACGTTCAAGTGCTGCTTCGAGAACCCGATCGATCCATTGAACCGGAATTATTTCTAATTGGTTCTTAACATTGTCCGGAATATCGGCAAGGTCTTTGACGTTTTCTTCGGGTATGAGCACCGTTTTTATATTGCCCCGATGAGCTGCCAGCAATTTTTCTTTTAGGCCACCGATTGGCAACACTTCGCCTCGTAAAGTAATTTCACCCGTCATAGCAACATCACACCGAACGGGGATGCCGGTCAATACCGAAACCAATGCGGTTGTCATGGCAATACCAGCACTTGGCCCGTCTTTTGGTGTTCCGCCTTCGGGAACGTGGACGTGGATATCGTTCTTTTCGTAAAAATCTGGCGCAATCCCCAGCCTTTCGGCACGGGAGCGTACAACGGTCATTGCCGCCTGAATGGACTCCTGCATGACGTCACCCAGCTTGCCGGTGGACAAAGTTTTACCTTTACCGGGCACAGCAACTGCCTCGATCGTAAGTAACTCGCCACCGACTTCTGTCCAAGCCAGGCCAGTCACCTGTCCAACCTGGTTCTCTTCTTTGTCAACCTTGCCGTAGCTGAAGCGCTTAACGCCCAGATACTTGTCCAGGTTCTTCGGCGTTACCGCAATTTTCTTGCGCGCTTTCTCAAGCAGCAAAATCTTAACGACCTTACGGCAAATCTTACCGATTTCGCGTTCCAGAGCACGAACCCCGGCTTCACGCGTGTAGTAGCGAATGACATCACGAACCGCTGATTCACTAAGCGTAATCTCGGTATCTTTCAGACCGTTAGCCTTCAACTGCTTAGGTTGTAAGTAGCGCTGGGCGATATTGACTTTTTCATCTTCCGTGTATCCCGACAATCGGATCACTTCGAGACGATCAAGCAGGGCCGGCGGTATGTTCAAGGTGTTGGCCGTTGCTACGAACATCACGTCGGACAGATCGAACTCCACCTCGACGTAGTGATCAACAAAGGTGTTGTTCTGCTCCGGATCCAGGACCTCCAGCAACGCGCTGGATGGATCCCCACGAAAATCCATACCCATTTTGTCAACTTCATCCAGCAGGAACAACGGATTGCGAACCGCGACACGAGTCAGGCTCTGAAGGATTTTCCCCGGCATTGACCCGATGTAGGTACGGCGGTGACCGCGAATCTCAGCTTCGTCCCGAACACCACCGAGCGCCATCCGCACAAACTTTCGATTCGTGGCACGCGCTATCGATTGGCCCAATGATGTTTTTCCAACCCCTGGTGGCCCAACCAGGCAAAGAATAGGCGCTTTAACCTGATCAACCCGCTGCTGCACAGCGAGGTATTCAAGGATGCGTTCCTTAACTTTTTCAAGGCCGTAGTGGTCTTCGTCGAGAACTTCGTCAGCCTTGGCTAAATCGTTGGTGACCTTGCTCTTCTTCTTCCAAGGCAGACCAACCAAAGTATCAATGTAATTTCTAACGACGGTGGCTTCTGCAGACATCGGCGACATCAGCTTGAGTTTTTTAAGTTCGGAGTCTGCTTTTTTGCGTGCTTCTTTTGGCATCCTGGCGTCGACAATTTTCTTTTCAAGCTCTTCAAGGTCTGCGCCGTCTTCGCCTTCACCGAGCTCTTTCTGAATCGCTTTGACTTGTTCGTTCAGGTAGTACTCGCGTTGGCTCTTTTCCATCTGACGCTTGACCCGGCCACGGATGCGCTTTTCGACCTGCAGAATATCGAGTTCAGTTTCAATTTGCGCGAGCAATTTTTCTAAACGCTCGGAAACAGAAATAGTTTCCAGAACGTCTTGCTTTTGGTCAATCTTGATTGGCAAGTGCGCCGCAATTGTGTCAGCCAGCCGTCCGTTGTCATCAATGCCGTTTAAAGAGGCCAGAATTTCCGGTGGAATCTTTTTGTTCAGTTTCACATATTGGTCAAACTGCGTCAGGATGGTTCGGCGCAACGCTTCAACCTCTGGGGTGTCAGTGTCGGTTTCAGGCACCGCCTGCAATTCGCAAAAGAAATGGCCGTCTTCTTCGTCGATATTCAACAGGCTGGCGCGATCAGATCCTTCAACCAGGACTTTCACTGTGCCATCGGGTAGCTTAAGCATTTGTAAAATATTCGAGATGCAACCGATCGAATAAATATCAGTTGCAGCTGGCTCATCTTCAGACGCATTTTTTTGCGCTACCAGCGCAATTTGTTTTCCCGACTCCATCGCGGCTTCGAGCGCTTTGATCGATTTGGCTCGACCGACAAACAGCGGGATCACCATATGCGGAAAGACCACAACATCACGTAGCGGAAGCAGTGGCAGCGTTTGAACGGATTCTGGCATTCGATTACTCCGGAGAAGCGGACGTTAGTGTTAGTTATAGTCTTATGTGGTGGTGGGAAGCCAATTTTCAAGTCGGATCAACACCTGGTGTGGGTGACAGAATACCCGAGCATCGGCACCGCCCCTAATGCCGCTGGATGAGTCAGTCGCATTAGCCCGACAAATGGCATTGTCACAGGAAGCGTCCGGGTTGGTCGGTTTGCAACCCTGCTTACACCATGGGTTTTTTGGCCTACGGCCCGACCGACGGGCAGGCTTTTGAACGCGCGTGCCTTTTCTACTGAAAACAGCTGATAGCCATCAACCAGTGGCCGGTCTGAAAAAAGGCCCGAATCTGCATTCAATTTAGGCAGAGTCGGGCCATCAGTGCTTTTATAGATCGCTTTTAAGGATCGCCTTTCGTGACAAATTCAGGCTGAATCTGCGCCTGAAACCTTCGGGGCGTCCGCATAGATAATCAGGGGCTTGGCTTCACCCGATATCGCGCGTTCGTCAATGACAACTTTCTGAACGTTCTGCAGGCTGGGCAATTCGAACATGGTGTCCTGGAGTGATTGCTCAAGAATTGAACGCAAACCCCGGGCTCCTGTTTTGCGTTTCAATGCCTTACGCGCAATCGCCTGCAAGGCGGACGGCCGCACATCGAGCTCAACGTTTTCCATTTCGAACAAGCGCTGATACTGCTTGACGAGAGCATTGCGCGGTTCGGTGAGAATCCGAACCAGGGCATCTTCATTAAGCTCGTCAAGAGTGGCAACAACGGGCAAGCGGCCAACAAGCTCCGGAATCAGGCCAAATTTAACCAGGTCTTCCGGCTCTACCTCGCGCAGCACTGCCCCAACAGCCCGTTCCGAAGCAGTACGGACTTCAGCGCCGAACCCAATGCCTGAGCGCTCGGAACGGTCACGAATAATTTTATCAAGACCGTCAAATGCACCACCGCAAATAAACAAAATGTTGGTGGTATCAATCTGTACAAAATCCTGGTTAGGATGCTTACGGCCACCTTGAGGTGGTACCGATGCAACCGTGCCTTCGATCAGTTTCAAGAGTGCTTGTTGCACCCCTTCACCCGAGACGTCGCGGGTAATCGAAGGGTTGTCAGATTTCCGTGAAATTTTGTCGATCTCATCGATGTAGACGATGCCGTTCTGAGCCTTTTCCACTTCATAGTTGCAGTTCTGCAGCAACTTTTGAATGATGTTTTCAACGTCTTCACCAACGTACCCGGCCTCTGTCAGCGTCGTAGCGTCAGCAATCACAAAAGGCACGTTCAACATCCGCGCAAGCGTCTGCGCCAGCAAGGTTTTTCCAGATCCAGTTGGCCCGACCAGCAAAATATTACTTTTAGACAGTTCGACATCATCTTTGCGGCCACGATGACGCAAGCGCTTGTAGTGGTTGTAAACGGCAACCGACAAACCACGCTTGGCAGGAGCTTGCCCAATAACGTAGTTCTCAAGCATGGCCATGACTTCCTGCGGCGTCGGCAGCCCACCAGACAGCGTCCCGGTGCCGCCTTCGCTTTGCGCTTCATCACGAATGATGTCATTGCACAGCTCGATACATTCATCGCAGATGAATACTGACGGCCCGGCAATCAGCTTGCGCACTTCATGCTGGTTCTTTCCGCAAAACGAGCAGTACAGGACTTTCTCGCTAGACCCTTTCTTCTCAGACATCTTTTTCCTCAAACAGCCTGACCAGCGATGGCGTTTATTCCGCCGCTTCCCGGCTGGCAATAACCTTGTCGATAATACCGTAAGCTGCAGCTTCGTCAGCCGACATGAAGTTGTCGCGATCCGTGTCTTTTTCGATCGTTTCTAGGGGCTGCCCAGTTGCGTCAACCAGCATTTTGTTCAGTCGTTCCCGGGTGTACAGGATTTCTTTGGCGTGGATTTCGATATCCGACGCCTGCCCCTGGGCCCCCCCGGACGGCTGGTGGATCATTATCCGTGCGTTGGGTAGCGAATAGCGCTTACCCTTGGCGCCGGCCGCCAACAAAAACGCTCCCATGCTTGCCGCCAGGCCCATACACAGGGTGCTGACATCCGGTTTAACAAAAGCCATCGTGTCGTACATGGCCAGACCCGCGGATACAGAGCCACCGGGTGAATTGATGTACAACGAGACGTCTTTGTCGGGATTTTCTGACTCGAGAAAGAGTAATTGAGCAACCACCAGGTTGGCGGTGACGTCCATCACCGGTCCGAGCAGGAAAATGACCCGCTCGCGCAGCAATCGGGAATAGATGTCGTAGGCTCGTTCGCCACGACCGCTCTGCTCGATAACAATCGGTACCATGCCTATATTGGTCGGCGACTGGTACAGCCCGCTCGACGTTCCCGCCGCTAGGTGGGCGTTTACTAGGTCCTCAATGAGGGCGTTCCGGGTCATGAAATACTCCGCATAAAATTCTGGGTGATTCGAAAACACCTGATGGTGACACGTTTGTGGTGACGAGCATGAAGCACTGTAGCTTTTTAGTCAGCAGCACCCGGCATTCGGTACAAAAAGCAACTGGACACATCGATACTTGGCTTGACGCCTAGGCTGATTCGCCTCCAGGTTGTAAGCCTCAGACAGGACAGTGTTCGGAACAGTGTTCGGAATTGTGAGGCCGGCCCTCGACGCGTAATCCGGGCGCCGCGGCGGAGCGGACCGAGAAAGGCTTCCGTTCAGTTTTGCTGACCCATCAGCTCCTCGAAAGCGATCTTCTTATCAGTTACCTCAGCCTTGCTCAGCGCCCAGTCGACAACGTTTTGCTCAATGACCAGGGCCTCAATCTCCGCGAGTCGGTCGCGATTGCTGTAGTAATGCCGAACTACTTCGGCCGGATTTTCGTAGGCTTGGGCAAATATGTCGATCTGGCTCCTTATCTGATCTGACTTTGCCTGCAACTCATGCGTCTTTACCAGTTCAGCTACCAGCAGACCCAGGCGAACCCGGGTCTCAGCCTGTTCTTTGAACGCGTCCTCAGGAATTGGCATGTTTTTCATATCCATGCCACGCTGTGCAAGATCTTGCTTCGCCCGTTCGACCAAAGAAGCACGCTCGCCGTCCAGCAGAGCCGCCGGCAACTCAAAACTGCTGGCCCCGGCCAGGGCTTCCATCACGTTGTTCTTGGTCTGCCCTGAAGTACGCTGAGAGACCTCCCGCTCCAGGTTGGCACGAATATCAGCGCGCATTTTTTGCAAGTCACCATCTTCGATGCCCAGGCTGCGGGCAAACTCCGCGTCTACAGCTGGCAAAACCGGGGCTTCAACCTTTTTGATAGTGACTTCGAATTCTGCTGTCTTGCCTTTCAGTTCTTCAGCCGAATAATCGTCCGGGAAAGCCACCGGGAACGAGACTGTTTCGCCAGCCTTTCGACCAGTGACCCCGGTCTCGAAATCGGCCAGCATTCGCCCTTCACCAAGGATAAATGCGAAGTCGTCAGCAGTTCCACCATCAAATGCTTCGTTGTCAATTCGACCGATAAAATCGATTGTGACTTGATCGTCCGTGGCTGCTGCACGCTCAGCGGCTTCCCATTGCACCCGCTGTTTACGCAGGATCTCGACTGTTTTGTCGATCTCTGTATCACCGACTTCACAAATGATTTTTTCGATTTTAAGCGAATCGGGAGCGATATCGGGTACTTCGGGGTAAACCTCGAAAGTTGCGGTAAAACCAAATTCGTTTTCGGGAGCGTCTTCGGCCCTTTCAATATTTGGCTGCCCGGCGACCCGTAGCTTGTGCTCTTCAACTGCCTCCCCAAACGCCTTGGAGACGGCATCACCGGTTACTTCGGCACTGACCTGGGCACCGTAGTTTTTTTCGATGAGGGCAACCGGCACTTTGCCGGGCCGAAAACCTGACATCTTGACCGTCTTGGACAGTTGTCGCAGCCGCTGCGAGACTTCTTTTTGTATCTGGTCCATTGGTAAGGTCATGGCCAGTTTGCGTCCGAGGGTCCCGGTCTGTTCGATTTGAGTGGTCATTCTGCTGTCTGATTGAATTAACGACTTAAGCGCCGACAGGCACCAAAGACAAAAGTTACGATAAACCGGCCGGACCGCTAAGGCCGGCCGGGGCAATTGGCATACGAAATACTATTGATGGCAAAGGTTTGCGGGAGCCACAGGGTTACAGGGTCACAGGGTTAAACGGCAACAGTTTCAAGATCTTACACATTTGGCTCTCTTGACATCCTCATCCTATAACCCTCCGTAGCCTGAGGAGGCCTGGGAAGCCTGAGTCATCCCCCAGAAATCACCAGAAACCTCCAGAAATCCCTCCAAAACTCATCAAACCCCTGAACCCGCATTGCCATTCAGTGTTGTGGTGCGGCCGAAAGGACTTGAACCTTCACGCCGATTAAAGCGCCAGGACCTAAACCTGGTGCGTCTACCAATTCCGCCACGGCCGCGACGAACCGAGTATTTTATCGGAAACCGGGCCACTCGTGCCAACGATAGCGTTCTGGGCCTTACAATCGCCCTGAACTGACGCCCGTTATGCCCGATTCCATTATCACCAACCCCCAATTGCTCGGTTCTGCCGGCCATTACGAAAACTTTCCGGTTGCCTCTGTCCTGGTGCCAGCCCGCCTTCGCCCAGCTATTGCGGCAATTTATCGATTTGCCCGCTACGCAGACGACGTCGCGGACGAGGGAGACAGCCTCCCTGCTGACAGACTCCTCGAATTAGCCCGGCTGCAGGATGGTTTGTCGGGCCTGGCAAGGCACCCGATTACAGAGCCACTGCATCCTGTCATCACCCGGCACAAAATCCCGGTATCCCTGCTCAGCGACCTGCTCAGCGCCTTTACCCAGGATGTGCACGGGGCCCAATTTGTCAGTCGGACTGAGCTAATGGACTACTGTTCGCGTTCAGCAAATCCGGTTGGCCGCATTATTCTGCGCTTATTCGAATGTGACACAGCCACCGCTCTGCCTGCGTCCGATGCGATCTGCTCGGCACTACAACTGATTAATTTCGCACAGGATATCGGGCAGGATTTCAACCGTGGGCGAAACTACATACCAGCCGACGAGATGGGTATAGCCGGCGTCACGGTCGCCGACCTGCAGCAATGCTCAGTTCAACAGAGCATTAGTGCACCGGTACGCTCTATGCTGTCCAGACAGTGCGAGACTGCTATGGCGTTATTGCGCCAAGGCCCACCACTGCTGAGCCATGTTCCACTAAGGCTTAAGTTAGAACTGGCCACCATCATTGCCAGTGGGTACGCAACCTTGTACCGGGTACAAACCGACGACCCGTTTGCAAATCGAATCAAGCTGGGGCGGCGCGATGCCGCGCGTATCGCCCTTACTGCCCTGCGCATTCTGACAACCCGGACACTGCCATGACGCCAGACGAGTATTGTCAGAACAAAGCGGCGGCAAGCGGTTCGAGTTTTTACTACAGCTTCTTGTTTATCAAGGGCCCTCGACGGTTGGCAATTACCGCCTTGTACGCGTTTTGTCGGGAAGTTGACGACATTGTTGACGAGTCAACCGACACTGCCGTTGCGCGAACCCGACTCGCTTGGTGGCGTTCCGAACTGGATGCAATGAGCAAAGGCAAGCCAACCCACCCGGTCACCAAAGCGCTCGCCCCACACATGTCAGCTTTTAATATAGAAAAGCGCTGGCTGATCGAGATTATCGACGGTATGGCGATGGATCTCGAACAAGATCGCTACCTCGACTTCGAAGGCTTGAAGCTGTACTGCCACCGGGCAGCCGGTGTCGTTGGCTGCGCCGCGGCCCAGATATTTGGTGCCAGTGACCCTCAAACGCAAACCTATGCCGAACGACTTGGCCTGGCATTGCAACTGACCAATATTATTCGGGATGTTGGCGAAGATGCCCGTCGTGGTCGAATCTATTTGCCGATTGAAGACTTACAGCGATTCGAAGTGAGTCAGCAAGACATTCTTGCCAGCCGCTATTGTGATGGATTCACCGCTCTCATGAAGTTCCAGGCCGATCGAGCGCGGCAGGCGTATAGCGACGCCTATGATGTGCTGCCTGCGGCGGATCGCCGCGACCAGCGCCCCGGTCTGATGATGGCTGCAATCTACGCTACCTTGTTGCGAGAAATCCAGCGTGACAAATTCAAGGTATTACATCAGCGCATAACCTTGACCCCGCTTCGAAAATTGTTAATCGCTTCGCGCACCTGGTTAACCGCAAAAGCACCGCTGCCGTGACTCAGAGAGCTGCGGTTACCGTAGTCGGTGCCGGCTGGGCCGGCCTGAGCTGTGCCCATTTTTTGATGCAATCCGAAGCGCGGGTGTCGTTACTTGACGCCGCGCCGCAGCCCGGTGGCCGCGCCAGATCCGCTGCGATTCAACTTGGCGGACAATCCGTAAGACTGGACAACGGACAACACATGTTGATCGGCGGCTATCAGCAAAGCCTCGAGCTGATCGACGCAGCGAGTCAAATGCCGTTGCTCAAACGCCTGCCACTGCAGTTCGAGTCACCGACGATGTCTATTAGCCGGCGCGGCCCCGGACGGGCCGGTTTACTCTGGGGAGTAATGACCGGCCGCGGACTGACCACAGCCCATCGTTGGGCAATGGCACGCGCCGGAATTGCTTTTGCTCGCCGTCGCTGGACAGGCTTTACCGGCATGACGGTGACCACCTTACTCACCATGACAGCACAACCACCTGACCTGATCGATAGCCTGTGGCGACCACTGTGTGTGGCGGCACTCAATACCGAACCGGCTCAGGCCTGCGCCCAAACCTTTGTCAACGTCTTACACGATGCACTCTTTATTGACGGAGCCAGTAGCGACTTTCTGATCAGTCAGCAGCCACTTGGCGACTTGCTCCCCATTCCGTTGCTTAGCCAGCTTCGAGCCCGGGGCATGACCTGGCTCGCAAGTCACCGGGTGCAAAGCCTGGCGACCAACCCTGATGGTGGCTGGCAGCTTCGTTGCCGAGGGCAGACAATCAGCGCTGCCACGATTGTTCTGGCCACCCCATGGCATGTCACGGCCGGACTATTGGCAACCGTGGCGCCCAGGGCCGCTACTGCCCTGCACCACCTCAAGGCCGAGCCCATTCGCACGGTATATCTTGCGTGGCCAGCTTCGGCAAAGCTCCAGCTGCCCCAGATGGCCATGTTGACAGAAAAAACTGACCAGGGCTGGCACGGACAATGGCTGTTTGACCGCGGGGTACAAAACGGCTTGCAACTGGCCGCAGTCGTGGTCAGTGCGGCGGGGCCGATTGCCGCCGACAACAACAGCGTCGCTGCGAGTGTTGCCCGTCAGGCATGTGCGCAAACAGGGCTGCCACCACCTTCGGATCAACAATGCGTGAATGAAAAGCGGGCAACCTTCTTGTGCACTCCCGACCGTCCGGTTGTCACCGCAACCCAGGTTGCGGAACACCAGTTACCCCGTGGACTATTTCTGGCGGGCGACTATTGCCTGCATCGATATCCAGCAACTTTGGAAGCGGCAACCGTCAGCGGACGGCTGGCGGCTGAAGCGGTCAGCGAACATCTTCACTGACACTGTCCAGGGCTTGCCACGCCGCATCGAGTAAATCGTCGATATGATCGACTGCAACAACGTCAAGGCCTTCTATCGCTTTCTTGGGCATGTTTGCCTTCGGCACAATGGCGCGGCCAAAGCCTAGCTTGGCCGCCTCGCGCAGTCGTTCCTGGCCACGCGGAGCTGGCCGGATCTCTCCGGCCAGGCCAACTTCGCCAAACACCGCGAGGCCGCGGGGCAAGGCTTTGTCCTTAAGCGACGACACAACAGCCAAAAGCACAGCAACGTCTGCCGCCGGCTCAGTAATACGCACCCCACCCACCGCATTCACAAAAACATCCTGGTCGAAACACGTGATACCCGCATGACGACTCAGAACTGCCAGCAACATGGCCAATCGGGCGCCGTCAAGTCCGACGGTCAGTCGACGCGGGTTGGGAATATGGGCGGCGTCAACAAGGGCTTGTATTTCTACCAGCATCGGCCGGGTGCCTTCCTGGGTCACTAACACACAAGAGCCTGAAACCTGTCGCTGGTGTTGACTGAGAAATAAGGCGGATGGGTTTGACACCCCGCGAAGACCGCGATCCGTCATCGCAAAAACACCCAGCTCGTTAACTGCCCCGAAGCGATTCTTGAATGCGCGGACCAGGCGATGAGCAGACTGGCTGTCGCCCTCGAAGTACAACACAGTATCAACAATGTGTTCGAGCACCCGTGGCCCGGCCAGCGTGCCTTCTTTCGTAACGTGTCCGATCATGACAATTGACACGCCCCACTGCTTAGCGATCCGGGTCAGTTGCGCGGCACATTCCCTTACCTGCGAAACTGAACCCGGGGCAGATTGCAAATGCACCGAGTAGACGGTTTGGATGGAATCAATCACAACAACTGTCGGTTTTGATCGTTCAATTTCGGCCGCAATACGTTCTAACTCGGTTTCGGCCAGCAATGGCATGGCAACGCCTTGCACGCCCAGGCGTTGCGCCCGCATTGCGACCTGAGACACAGACTCTTCACCGGTTACGTACAGCACTGTCATTTCGTTGTGCAAGTGAACCAGGGCTTGCAACAATAAAGTTGACTTACCAATACCGGGATCGCCACCAATCAGAACAACCGAACCGGCAACCAGACCTCCGCCTAGTACGCGGTTAAACTCATCACTGCCAGTTGAATAACGGGCAACATCAGTTGCCGGCACCGTATCAATGGTGACAACATCATCGCGAGCTTCGGCCAGGTGAGGCCGGCGGGCGTTTGGCCCGGTTGGCGTTACCCTTGACTCTTCCAGTGAATTCCACGCATTACAGTGCGGGCACTGGCCCTGCCATTTCACGGCAACACCGCCACAATCGGTACATACAAACTGGTTCTTCGTTTTACTCACTGCTTACCTGTCAGACATATCAGGGGTTGGCGGTTGCCGACCCATGTACTCGTACTGGCACCCGCGGCGCCAGCCGGCACAACAACTCATAGCCAATGGTGCCCGCAGACTGCGCAACATCATCAACACTGATTTTATCGCCCCATAGCTGCACTGGGGAGCCAACCCCAGCCTCCGGGACCGGGTCGAGGTCAACGGTAAGCATGTCCATTGAAACACGCCCGACAATACGGGTGCGTTTACCACCCACCCAAATCGGCGTACCGGTTGGAGCGCTGCGCGGATAGCCATCACCGTAGCCACAAGCAACGATACCGATCCGCATCGGGCGACCTGCTCTGAAAATTGAACCATAGCCAACACAGTCCCCCGGCAGCAGGCTTTGCACACCAATCAGTTTTGACTCCAGCCGCATGACCGCGACCAGCCCCAGGGAACGTGCAGAGCGGTCAGCAAACGGGCTTGCCCCGTACAAAGCGATGCCCGGCCGCACCCAGCCAACGTGGGTTCGGTCGTCGTGAATTGCCGCCGAATTAGCCAGCGACCGCTGCCCTGGAATGGCATCAGTGGCCCGTTCAAAGCGGTTTAACGCATCGTCAATGCCTCCCGGTACATCGGCATTGGCAAAATGTGCCATCAGACCAATTCGATCAACTACAGAACAGGCGACCAGGCGTTCAAACGCAAGCCGAAACGCCGCCTGTGTAAAACCAAGTCGGTTCATACCGCTATTGAACTTCAGCCAGACCTTCAGTGTTCGTGGCCCAGGCAAGGTCTCGAGCCAGCAAATTTGCTGCTCATCATGGACTGACAGTTCGAATCCGTGCTCAACAGCGAGGCTTGTCGAGTGCTGATCAAATGCACCTTCAAGTAATAAGATCGGGTGCTCCGGATAAGCTTGACGGACACGCACGGCCCGATCAAATTCAACCAGTGCAAAGCCGTCTGCCTGCGCAAGACCGGGAAGACTGCGATACAGACCATGGCCGTAAGCATCCGCCTTAACCACAGCCCAGACCTGTTGCCCTGGAGCCCATTGACGGACAAGGCGCAGGTTGGCGCCCAACGCATCAAGGTCGATAGTGGCAACGAGGGGTCGGCTCATGTTGCGAACTATACACAGACCAGCGGCACATCCAACCGGCCAACGGCCCAATGAACAGTTTTGCCATCTTACCGTGGTATAAAATTCAGTCGCCGCCGCTGCCTGATCTGTTGCCGATCCGGTATATGCAGCATGCCAAGCCATCCCAACCTGAACGGTCAATGAAGCGCGGTTTTTACACAATTATGGCGGCCCAGTTCTTCTCAAGCCTGGCCGACAACGCGCTCCTGATCGCAGCAATCGCGATGTTGGTCGAAATGCTCGCTCCGGCGTGGACAACTCCGCTGTTAAAGCTGTTTTTCACGATCTCTTACGTGTTGCTGGCCCCCTTTGTTGGCGCCCTGGCAGACTCGATGCCAAAGGGGCGCGTAATGCTGGGGGCAAACTTCGTCAAGATTGTTGGCTGTGCCCTGATGTTTTTTTCGATTGATCCACTCCTGGCCTATGCAGTAGTTGGCTTTGGCGCAGCCGCTTATTCGCCGGCCAAGTACGGCATCCTCACCGAGTTATTACCCGCCGAGAAATTAGTGATCGCCAACGGTTGGCTGGAAGGCACTACAATTTCCTCGATTATTCTGGGCACGATGATTGGTGGGGCACTAATCAGCCCGTCAATATCCGGGTTTCTGATCGCCTGGGATATCCCTGGTATTGACACCTCGGCCAAGGCCGCAATGGTCGTCATTGCACTAATCTATTTGCTGGCCGGATTTTTTAACATCGGCATACCAGACACGGGCGCTCGCTATCCAAAGCAACTCACCCACCCGATCAAGCTGGCCAAAGCCTTTGCCCATGCCAATGTCATTTTGTGGCAGGACAAGCTTGGGCAAATTTCACTGGCAGTAACCACGTTGTTTTGGGGTGCCGGCGCAACCCTGCAGTTTATAGTTCTGGACTGGGCTCGAGAGTCTTTGCACTTACCGCTTAGTCAGGCAGCGGTATTACAAGGAGTGGTTGCGCTGGGCATAGCGGTTGGAGCCATTATCGCAGCCAGCGTAGTGTCATTAAAAATGGCACTGCGCGTTTTACCCTTCGGCGTCATGCTGGGGCTGGTGCTGCCGGTAATGACTCTGGTCGGATCAGTAACAGTTGCCTACGGTTTGTTAATCGTGGTTGGCGCACTGGCCGGGTACTTTGTTGTCCCGATGAATGCCATCTTGCAGCATCGCGGGTATGTTCGCTTAAGCGCTGGGCATTCCATTGCGGTTCAGAACTTCAATGAAAATATCAATATTCTGGTAATGCTCGGCACTTACGCCTTGCTACTGAGCTATGACTTCCCGGTTAACTTTGTTGTTGTTTTGCTGGGTGCACTTATTGCCGCCGTGACCGGCCTGGTGATCCTGTGGCACCGATATAACAAGCGGGTGCACAACAGCGAGTCGCTGATTGGCGAAGAGCGCGCCACGCAAGACCATCACCGCTAGCAGGCTCGGCTTTTGGTTTCAGGCGGCAACCGGATCACATACCGACCGGGCCAGACAGATGTCCTGCCACGCCTTAAACTTCTCTTCGGGCTTCCGAAGGAAGTACGCGGGGTGATAGCCGGCCACCAGTGGTACACGCCGCCCACCGATGTCAACCTCGTGAACCGACTGGCGCAGGCTACCAATGCTGCGATCTGTTTTAAGCAACGCCTGGGCTGCAAACCGCCCCATGGTAAAAATCAGTTCAGGCTGAAGCACTTGCACTTGCCGTTCCAGGTATCGCGCACAGCTGGCCAGCTCGTCCGGCTGGGGGTCCCGATTGCCCGGTGGACGACACTTCAATACGTTTACTATGAATACGCCCGCAATGCGCGACGCACCAACTGAGGCCAACATGGCATTAAGCAGCTGCCCAGCCTCCCCAACGAATGGTTCGCCGCTCTCATCTTCGCGCGCACCGGGCGCTTCACCAACAACCAGCCACCGCGGTTGATTATCACCCGCCCCGAACACCGTGCGCTGGCGTGATTCACAAAGGCTGCAGAGGCGACATTCAGCAACCGCCGTCTGCAGCTCAGTCCAGCCCATCGCCGCAACTCCATTGGCCTCATTGGCGTGATTGGCCTCGGCGGCCACAGGCATTGCCACGGTGGTGCTATCACGGCTCAGAATGGGACCTGTGACCGACCACAGCGGACCAATATCCAAGGCATGCCAGGCTGCCGCCAGATGCTGATCACTTTTATTCATCAGCGGCCCCCATCAGCAGACTCGTCAGCGGACAATACCCTGCGCATCACAATCGCGTCCTCACGACTTCGATGAAACGACGGATAGTAGTTGCGGCGAATGCCAACCCGAACGAAGTTTTCGGAGTCGTAAAGACTAATCGCAACCAAATTTGACGGTCTCACCTCAAGGTACATTCCGCGAGCACCGGCCGCGCTGGCACGCTGCAACAGCATATGGAGCACCCGACGGCCAAGCCCCGTGCCCTGGTGATCACTGGCAATACTAATATTGAGTAAATGCGCTTCATCCAGAATATGCATAACAACCGCGTAGCCGATAACATTATCGTGATCCGCTTTGTGATGCGTTTTGTCATCCATTAAAGGCGTAGCCCCGGCGCACACCACAAGCGCGTCGTAACCCGCTTTGATTGAATCCGCAAAATTGCCCGGGGTCCAGGGAAACGGATAAATAACCTGTTCTATACCGATGACCGTATCGATGTGAAGGCGGGTCATCGGCACTAGTTTCAGTTTGGTCACTATCGAGTCCATGGCCCGAATCTTCGCATATCGGCCGGGTCATCGGCACTTTGTCCCTAAGGACGCTACCTGCCCTCTGGCTGGACGACAACCCTAATTACCGTCTCGGCCCAGGGCGCGTGCAGCGCGTAAGGCCACCTGCTCCTCTACATTAAGTGCCACCTTATGGCGAACGTACAGTGGCCTTGCACGGTCGGGCGCGACCCAGTGGGCTTGCGCCGTCGCCAGCATGAGCACAGCACGTACCAAAGCGCTCGCGTCCGGCATGCCGACAATTTCAAGCCGATCTGCAAACCCAGTTTGGGGATGGCGGGTCAGTCCGTCACCGGCGATAACAGGGATAAGGTATTTCGGCAACAAGGCCCCGCTACCTTGTTGACTGCCACTTGCCACCACAGTCAGCCAGGCAGATAACTGATCAACAGCAATGAGGTCGGCAGCGTGCAGCGTGCTCAGACCCCCAGTTTCGATCCGATAACGCCCTACGTAACATTCGCCCATCCTGGCATCGGTGCATACGGCAATACTGGTGCCGGGAAGCAGCTCTTGCTCATCAGCAGTTGCCAATGCGATTGCCTCCAATGAATCCACTGCACGCAGCTTCAGGCCGGCGCCGAAGGCCAGCCCCTGGGCAACGGCACACGCCACGCGTACCCGGGTAAACCCACCGGGCCCGGCTTCAAACGCTATTCCATCCAGTTCATGAAGCGTACAGCCGCAGGACAGCAGCAGTTCGTCGATTGCCGGCAGCAGATTCTCGCTGTGCCGGTCGGCACTGTCGAGCACCAGGGTGTCAATACGGTGCCCGGAATTAACTGCTAAAGAAGGCTCTATCGATGAGGTCGGTTGCCGGGATATCAGCAAACCTGGCTGCGACCGGCTCAGCCCAACGGCAAGGCCAGACTCAGACAATGAGATAGCGAGCACACAGTCCGCCGAACCCGGGCTGGAATCGTCAGCTGACGGCACGGTAACCCGTTGCCATAAACGGCCGAATCACCGCCGCGAATAGTCGGCGGATTGGTAGTCTTGCCTCGAACCGGATTGCCCGCCGTGTGGCCAACTCAGTTCCCCCTTGCCGTGCCAACTGAGTTGCCAACTGGGTTGCCAACTGGGTTGCCAACTGGGTTGTCACCAGCCGGCGCCAGCGCCCCAACCATGGCCGGGGTCAGCCGTATGGCGTCAGGTAACGCGCCGGATGTGTTCTGTACCTGTGTCGATCGAATCGGTTCTGACTGAAAGTGGCTTGTCGGGACCTGTGGTGCCACCTGCCGGTCTGTGGTGTCTACGCCCGTGGACACCGGATCAGCCGTATCGACAGCCGTGGCCTGCATCACTTCCTCGGCAAGACGCTGCGTGCGGAGTTGTTCACGCAGCAGTTGGCGTTCTGCAGCCGTGAGACGATCGTTGCCCAGGCCAAGAGACTCGAGCGTCCCCACCTTGACTGGATGATGGGTGTCTCTGAGCAACTCGACACGCAGGCGGTCGTGCTCGTGGCGACTGAGTTGGGCGAGGTGCCAGCGTATTTCTTGCAAACCAACCGGCTGTCGCGGAGCCAGCGACACACCAGAGGGAAAGTTGGTGCGATCTCGAAAGTCTTCATTCTGACGGTCGAAAGTAAGATAGTCGGACGCCGCAGGCGCAGCCCTGCTGATTGGCGGTTGTCCGAATGAGGCATCAGTCACATTGGCCACAAGAGCCGCGGCAAAGCAAAGCACAAAATTCATAATGAGGAAGGCTGGAGATTAGCTTTTTAGCCAGGGAGGCAGCTAACCCGAAGCAGATGGCTGGAATGAAGGTGAAAGCAGGTGCCAATAAAAGGCGCCAACAAACTGCAAATAAGCTCACGCAAACTCACACCCAAGGTGTGCATTTCACATTACGCACTGAACTGACCACTGAACTGACCTATATCAGTGTCGGTGGACATTAGTCGCCGCGGCTTGGCGTTGCTGCTTGTACCCACAAAACTGCTTAAATCACTTCGGGCCATGCCAGCGCTGCCGGAACAACGCACCTGGCCCATTTATAAATGTAATGGTACGGTTTGATCAGCGCAGTGTATTCTCGTATCGGGTAAGCGTTGTAACGATGCGTAATTCTGCCGCCCAGGCTG